>CAZTFF010000006.1:0-54923 GCA_964612485.1 uncultured Caldilineaceae bacterium | reverse complement strand
TTTATCAGTGATAGGAAGTGTATTTATCACTGATAATAAATCTATCTATCGCTGATAGAGAACTTTTTTATCAGTGATAGGCGAGTGAAACTTGGGGTTCGTAAAAGAATAACTTCCCTCATCTCATTTCATTCTGAACTTTACACTGCATAAATCACACTTACATGTCATTCTGAACGAGCGTAGCGAGTGAAGAATCTCCTTCAACGTAGTGAAAAGGGGGGCAGTGGCAAAAAGGCAAAAGTCGCACACTGCCCCCCCTTAATCCCCCCCAAAGGGAGGGAGATGATTAAGTTCTCCCCCCTTTGGGGGGAGGTAGAGGGGGGCCATCCTGGTGACTTTTGCGGTACTGCGTATTTTGTATTGACGTGGGGCTTTGCTATACTTGCCATCATGCCAAAACTAAAACATTTCTTCTACATTTTCATCGTAGCCGCTTTATTTTTTGGGGTTGCCCCACCGGCCCGGGCGCATCCGGCGGATATGTATTTTCAAACCCACACGCTCCGCCTGACGCCGTCGGGCCTGCAAGCCACCTGGTCTATCTACCTGGGGCCGCTGCTGGTGCCGCTGATGTATACCGAGGTTGATGGCAACGGCGACCAGCAGGTGAGCCAGGCCGAAGCCCGCGCCTGGGCTGAGGCCATTGCGCCGCAATTTATGGTGATGGTCGATGACGCGCCGGTTTCGTGGCGGGTCGAGTCGGTGGTGTGGCCGGAGTCTTTCAAGGATTTTCAGACGGCCCGCGAGACCATTTTGATCGAGCTGGCCGCGCCCTGGCCCGATACGCTGCGCGGCGGCCACCGCCTCACGCTGGATAACCGCTACCAGCCCGACATCAGCGTGAATTGGTTTTACCTGCACGGCGATGAGAGCGTATTGTTCCGCAAACCGGCTCAGGATAAAGGGCGGCTGGAGGTAGATGCGACAGTGGGTGGGGAGACAGGCAGCGAGTGGCTCACCTATTGGGACAGCGGCACGCCCTCCTTACCGGCCCTGGCCAGCCGGGTGATGCTGGATACGGCGCGGGGAGAAACAACTTCCGCGCCTGCCGAGGCCAACCGGCCCATCGCTGTACTGACCGATTTGGTCAGTTCGCCGGAGATGTCGCTGCCGTTTTACGGGCTGGCTTTGGGCATTGCCGTAGTGCTGGGCGCGCTCCACTCGCTCACGCCGGGCCATGGCAAAACGGTGGTGGCCGCCTATCTGGTCGGGTCGCGTGGAACTACCCGCCACGCCATCAGCCTGGGCACGATTGTGACCCTGACCCACACCGGCTCGGTGTTTGCGCTGGGGTTGGTCACGCTGGCCGCTTCGCAATATATTTTGCCCACCAGCCTGTTTCCCGTGCTGGAAATTGCTTCGGGTTTGTTGATCGTGGGGCTGGGCGCTTCGTTACTATACCGGCGCTGGCGCGTGTGGAAGGGGATGGATGAGGATCACCACCACCATCATCACGATCATCACCACGATCATCATCATCATCATCATCATCATCATCACCACCATCATTTGCCGCCCGATTTGAACGGCGTTTCATGGCGTTCGCTGGTGGCGTTGGGCGTCAGCGGCGGGCTGGTTCCCTGCCCCGACGCCATTGCCATTTTGCTGGTGGCGGTGGCCATCAACCGCATTGCCCTGGGCTTATCCTTGATCGTTGCCTTTAGTTTAGGGCTGGCCGTGGTGCTTATCTTCATTGGTATGGCGATGGTTCACAGCCGTCGCTTGTTCGATAAAATGGATGCCTTTAACCGCTGGTCGCCGGTGTTGCCGGTGGTCAGCGCGATCATTGTGCTGGCCCTGGGGCTGGCGCTCACCCTTGGCGCTTTTAGAAATTTGGAACCACTGGGCACCGGCGGGGAATCTTTCCAGTCCGCCGGCCTGGGCGCGCCGGCTGCGGGCGTGGTAACGCCCCCAGAAACGCCATCTTCTTTTGATGCGGCTCAGGCCGCCATTCTTTTTATGGACGGCGACGCGCAGGGCCAGAGCCAGGTTTTTCGCCTGGAACCGGCGGGCGGTGCACCGGTCAACCTGACCGAACAGCCCTTTGGCGTGCAGGATTTTGCCCTTGCGCCCAATGGCGAGACAGTGATGTTTACGGCGATGCGCGAGGATGGCGGCAGCGATTTGTGGCGGGTGGGGGTGGATGGCCGCAATTCTCACATGTTGTTGGCCTGCCCGGCAGAGTCGTGCAGCGGCGCGGTCTGGTCTCCAAACGGCACGAGGCTGGTGTATGAGCGCATCAACCCGGCGGCGGCGGGCGTGGCGGCGGGCTTACCGTCGTTGTGGTGGGTTGATGTGGCGTCGGGTGAAACGGGTCCGGTTTTTCAGGATAGCCAATGGCCCGGCTTCAATCCCCGCTGGTCGCCCGACGGCCAGTGGTTGAGTTATGTGTATCCCGGCAGCGGCAAGATGGAATTGTACCACCTCTCCGATGGCCGCCGTCGTTCGATTGATACCCAGACCGGCGCGCCGGTAGAATGGAGTCCCCGGGGCGATGCTGTGTTGGTGACCAACGTGTGGCAAACCGGCCAGCGTTCATTGATCCACCTGTTCCGTTTTGACCTGGCCACGGAATCGCTCACCGATCTGAGCGAACGGTCCCAACCGGGTGAGCGTCCGGTAATGGACAGCGCCGGGGTGTGGTCGCCGGATGGTGAATGGGTGCTGGTGGTACGGCGTCGGCTGACCGAGAGTGGAGCCACATCCGGCAGCCGCCTGTGGCTCATCCGGCCCGACGGCAGCGAGGCCCGTCCCCTCACCGAAGAATCAAACGTGATTTACGGTACGCCGGCCTGGTCGCCGGATGGGCGTCACGTGCTGTTCCACAACTACGCCCTGGCCGAATCGCTGCAAACCCGAATTTTTCGGCTGGCGGTGGAAACCGGCCAGGTGCGGGAGGTGGTTGGTTCGGGAAGCCGCCCCGTATGGGTTCCGTAAAAATGGTTGATCGGCCAACGCTTCTCCAGCCGGCGCCCTGGCAGCTTACAGGCCGAGGTTTTGTGCTGGTGGTGTGGTTCTCTGCGGGGTTTCTGCGGGAAAACGGTTTTATTCCCCCGGAGATGGCGGCTGCATTTTGCGGCGGTCCCAGCGTAGTGATGCTGGTATCTTATCACCAGTCCAATGTGGGGCCGTATGACGAGTTGCTTTTTATCCCCGGCAAGTTTCGCCACCAGCAGCAGCAATTCACTTCTATCACGCGAATTTTTGTCTCTACCCAGGCCAGTGTGGTAAATGGGCGAAAAAACTGGGCCATTCCTAAAGAGATGGCGGCGTTTGACTGGCACAGGGCTGCAAACGGGCGGGAGCGGGTTTGTGTTTCGCAGGGGGAGCATTGCTTGGCCGATTTCACGTTCAAACCGGTTGGGCCGGCGCTGCCGGTATCAACGGCGCTGATCCCGGCGGGGTGGCGCACGCTGATGCAGCCGGTCAATACTCATCTCCTATTTACGAAATTGCAAAGTTCCGGTAAAGTAAAGTTAGCGCGGTGCCGGCATGCGGCGGTTGATGGAGCATATTTTCCCGATCTTGCCTCAGGCCAATTGTTGGCCGCCTTCAATGTCAGTCAGTTTGAGATGATCTTTCCTGTTGCTACTGAATTACTGTAGGTTGAACAATGAAGATTAACAACAAGCGTATTGTTCTCACCGGGGCAGCGTCGGGGATTGGACGCGCCTTATTGGATGAACTATCCCTCTTTTTCGCCCAAATCATTGCGGCCGACATCGATCAAACGGCGCTTCAGGCCACAATCGAGGCGGTTCCCTCAAAGAATGCCGTCATCACGCCCTACGCTGCCGATTTGTCGGAGCAAAAATCTGTTGATGCCTTATTTGAGCATGCCGTGCAGATAATGGGCGGCATCGACCTTTTTATCGCCAATGCCGGCTATGCCTATTACGAAAAGATCGAAAAACCTGATTGGGAACACATTGCCCGGATTTTCCAACTGAATGTTTTTTCGACCCTTTACGCGGCGGAAAAAATGCAGGAACTCATGGCCGGGCAGCCCTACAAGGTGGTGATCACGGCCTCGTCCATTGGACACGTTCCGCTGCCCGGCTACGCGGTTTATGCCGCCACCAAAGCCGCGCTGCATCGTTTTGCCGAAGCTTATCGCTTTGAACTGGCCGATCCAAGATCGTTGATGCTGGTGTATCCGATTGCTACTCGCACCAACTTTTTTACTGCCGCCGGCCAACAGGTCCCGGTGATGTGGCCCAACCAATCTGCCGAGGTTGTGGCGCGGGCAGTGATGACGGGTATCCGGCGGGATCGTATCGCGGTGTATCCCTCAGGTTTGTTTCGATTATTTAGCTTTTTTGAGCGGTTCCTGCCATTTATGCGGGGGATGTTACAGTATTGGGAGTATCGCCGTTTTCAACAGTGGTTGAATCGCCGGGATCGGCTACTACAGACCCCGCCGATTCAGGCCGATGAGCGGCGTTAGAAGTGGTTACAAAATAAGGAACCCTTAAAAAGCTCCAGACAAACTATGTCTGGAGCTTTTTTTAACCAAACGTTTCTGTCAAGACAGCCACCGCTTCATCAATGGCCTGCTGCACCGCCGGCGAACAAGATTGAGCCATATCCAGGTGTTCCGGCTGAATGCCGATCAGCACTACCTCGCATTTAAGCGATTCCAGCAGGTATTGGGCCAGCACGTAAGGCGGCAGCGTGTGGGTCGAGGCGCTCAGGCCGGTGGTCTCCTGCCAGGCCAGCCAGCGAATCGTGCCGGGCGGCTCGTCCATCCGGGCGGCGTCTACCAGCAGCACCAAATCGGGTGCAAAGCGACGCAGCGCCCCGGTGCAATTTTCCGGCGCGGGGCCGGCGTCAACCACCAATAAATGCTCTTGTTCGGTAGTTAATGCCGGCGGCAGGGCACGGACCACAGCCAGCCCGGCCACATCGTCTCCAGCAAATTCATTGCCGATGCCCACAATGGCTACGCGGGGTGAACCGTCAGGCCGGTACCGTTTCAGCGTCTGCTTCAGTTGGTTGGGCCAGGACGCTTTGCACATCCGCTTCATCCCCATAGTAGTAGGTGTAGGAGTCGGTGGTCAGCGCCGCCAGTTCCCACTGGTCGTTGGCCATGCGCAGCGAGCCAAAGCGGCAGCTTTCCACGCACTGCTGGCAGAAAAGGCACTGCCCCACATCATAACGGAAGACAAACCGCTTGGCTTTTTTATCAATGGTAATCACTTCCAGCGCGTCCGACGGGCAATCTTTGGCGCACAGGCCACAGCCGGTGCAATCGCCCGGTTCCCAAACTACCAGCCCGCGCAGGCGTTCCGGGGTGGGGTGTTTTTCAAAGGGATATTTCTGGGTGACGGGTCGCTTGAATAATGATCTTGAGACCTCGCCGATCATGGTTGCCAGTTTCATCCAATCATTCCTTTCCATACCGCCATTACGATCAATTGGGCCAGCACCAGCAGCGCGCCGTAGCGCCACCACAAGCCCACGGTTTGATCGATGCGCAGCCGGGTGAGCAGGGCTTGCAAACCGGCAATGCCCAACAGCAACAGCAGGGTTTTGATGATGTAATCCAGGGGGTTAGACAGGCCGTTCAAGAAAAAGGCGGCTACCAGGGTCAGGCCGATCACCAGTTCGACCGCTTTGCCCAGGTGGAACAGGGCGTAACCCCGACCGCTGTACTCGGTGAGCGCGCCGGCCACGATCTCGGTTTTGGCTTTGGGCGCGTCAAACGGCGGCAGTTCCAGCTTGCCCATCAGGCCGATCACCGCCACCGCAAAGCCGATGATCTGGGGTAAAACCAGCCACGTGCCTTGCGCGTAAGCGTTGATCTCGCTGATCTGCCACGTGCCGGCGGCAATGGCCGGGCCAAGCAGGGCCAGCAGAAACGGCGCTTCGTAGGAGAAAAGCTGGGTCAGGGTGCGGGTGGCGCCCACCAACGAGAAACGGTTGGGCGAGAGCGTTCCGGCCACGCCCAGGCAGATGGTCAGCAGGCTGAGCAGGTAAATGGTTACAATTAAATCGCCGGAGAAGCTGAACGCGGGCGGCAGCCCGGCCAGCGGCACGTACAGCGCGGCGGTGAGCGCCCCGGCCAGGGCCACAATCGGCAGCGCATGGAACAGCCGTTTGTCAACGCCCTGGGGCACGATTTCTTCTTTGGCCAGCAGTTTCAGCGTGTCGGCCATGGGCTGAAACCAGCGCGGCCCGATCCGGTTTTGCAGTTGGGCGATCAATTTGCGGTCAATCCATTCGTAAAACAGGCCGTTGAACAACAAAAACAGCCCGCCGGGGAAGATGATTAAGGTTGCCAGGTTTCTAACAGCTTCCATAGAGTATCCTCACGTTATATCGTATTTCGTATTGCGTATGCCTACGCTTTGTAGTGTTCAATGCCGTGTTGCCGGAGTTGTTCCCAACTCCAAATTTTCTCATCGCCGCGCCTGGGGCTGATGCGCACCGAGCGATCGTTGCAAGAGAAGCAGGGATCGATGCCGGCCAGGATCATCGGCACATCGGCCAGTTGGTGGCCCACCACCAGGCTGACCACCGCGCCCCAGTTGGCCAGGGTGGGCGTGTAGATCTTAACCCGCGCGGGGTTGGTACCACCATCGCTTTTGATAAAGTAGAACAGTTCGCCGCGCGGGGCTTCCACCCGGCTGACGGTTTCGCCGGCGGGGATGCGGCGCGGAATGCGCACGGTCAGTTCACCTTCGGGCAGGTTATCGACAATGGCGTGGATGATGCGGTAGCTTTCAAACAGTTCTTTGACCCGCACCACGGTGCGCGCTTCCAGATCGCCCGCTGTTGCCAGCACAATATTGACTGGATAATCGGGATAGGCGGCGTAGGGCCACTCGACCCGCACGTCGCGTTCCACGCCCGACGCGCGGGCGGTAGGGCCGACCGCGCCCAGTTCTTCGGCCTTGTCTTTGGGCATCACGCCGATGTGGCGCGTCCGGCCAATGAACGATTCTTCGGTGGTGACGATGTCCAGGTAGTATTTGGTGCGTTCTTCTAAGAAGTCCATGCCTTTGCGCACGGCGTCTATGTGTTCCTGGGTCAGATCGAATTTTACGCCGCCCAGCACATTGGTGGAGTAGTTGACCCGGTTGCCGGTAATTTCTTCCAGCAGGTTCATCACCGTTTCGCGGTCGCGCCAGGAGTACATGAACAGGGTTTCAAAACCGGCCTCGTGCGCGGCCACGCCCAGCCACAGCAGGTGGCTGTGGATGCGTTCCAACTCGGCCACCAACTCGCGGATGGCCTGCGCGCGGGGCGAGGCGGTTACGCCGGCCAGTCGTTCCACGCCCAGGCAGTAGGCCATGGCGTGAATGTGGGAGCAAATGCCGCAAACGCGTTCGAACATGTAGATGTTTTGTATCCAACTGCGCGATTCGGCCATTTTTTCGATGCCCCGGTGGGCGTACCCCAGCCGCATGCTGGCGGCGGTCACAATTTCGCCCTCGATGGTAAATTCAAAATGGCCCGGTTCTTTCAAGGCCGGGTGCTGCGGCCCGACGGGGACGATGAATTTGCTGTTGCCGTTTTTTCCGTTGCTTGTCATTTCTATCCTCTCTATGCCTCGGCTTCCTGGGCCGCTTTGAACTCAAGCGCGTCGGCGATAAAATCCTTTCGCAGCGGGTACTGGTCGTCGGGCCACTCATCGGGCAGGAACAGGTGGGAGGGATCGGGCGTACCCACCACGGTGATGCCGAACATTTCGCTCACTTCCCGCTCGATCAAACTGGCCGAGGGAATGATGTCGCACAGGCTCGGCACCGAAGCGTCGGTTTTGGGAACCTGCACGCGCAAGGTGAGTACGGCCTCGTTGTGGCAGAAGTGGTACAACGCTTCCAGGTCGGTTTCTTCCGGCCCTTTATCCAGACCGGTGATGGTTATCAGGTAGCCCCAGCGCGCCTGGTGCAAGGCTTCGGCGGCGGCGGGCAGGTTTTTCGGTTCGATGATGACGTCCAGCCGGTTGGGTTCGGGGCGTTCGGTGCCGGCGGCCCAGGTTTCAACCAGTTGGCCGGCGCTTTCCAATGCTTTTTCTGTGTCCATAGTTATCTCCATTTGGCTTAAACAACCGGCTCTTCAACCGCGACTTCGGTTTTGGCTTCCTGACCGTTATCTGCAACCGGTGTCCCTTCCTTGAGACTGCTCAACAGTTTGACAATCCCATCGATGATGGCTTCCGGGCGGGGCGGGCAGCCGGGGATGTAGGCGTCAACCGGGATCACCTTGTCCACGCCGTCCATACAATTGTAGCTGCCTTTGAAGACGCCGCCGGAAATAGCGCAAGGGCCAATTGCTACCACAAATTTGGGATCAGGCATTTGCTCGTAAATGCGTACCAGCCGGTCGCGCGATTGGCGGGTGACGGGGCCGGTGCAGATCAATACATCGGCGTGGCGCGGGCTGCCTTGCAGGGTGATGCCAAAGCGTTCTACATCGTAGCGGGGCGTCAGCGTGGCCAGGATTTCGATATCGCAGCCGTTGCAACTGCCGCTGTTATAGTGAATGGCCCACGGCGAGTTGAGTCGCGCCCATAATTTGA
The DNA here is from genome assembly GCA_964612485.1 of uncultured Caldilineaceae bacterium. Lineage (GTDB taxonomy): Bacteria > Chloroflexota > Anaerolineae > 4572-78 > J111 > JAFGNV01. The sequence continues at coordinate 46,393 of CAZTFF010000006.1, read as the reverse complement.
GTTGTTCCAGTAAGTTTCCGTTGTTACTCATGAGTTACTCCTCTAACCTAAGATCAGGGCGACCAGCGCCAGCGCCAGGCCAACCAGATAAGCGCCGGTGATCATGGTCAACCCGCTGGTGGCGACAATCAAAATACCCAGGTGCAGTACCGCAAAGAAGAGGGCGATCACAAAGAAGGGGGCATAGCCCGGCGCGGCGTTGTATTTGGGCGGCGCTTCGCCGCTGGCGTAGGTGCTGGATTTAGTAGGCGAGTCTTGCCCTTTTCCGGCCAGCAGCCGGCCAAAACCCACCAGCAGGCCCGCCAGGACCAGGTAGATCAAAAATGCCACGGGCGGTGATAATAAAATGTCCATTGTTTGCTTCCTTTTCTAACCGTTCTAACCGCCAAACGCCGTCATCACGGCGGCGGCTGCGGGTTCGGTCAACCAGTAAACCAGGCTGGGCCAGACACCCAGCACAACCACGGGCACGGCCAGCACAATCAGTGTGAACTTCATCGGCCAGGAAACCGGTTCTCCGGTTTCAACCAAATCCGATGGCTGCTCGCGGTAGAGCGCGTTGACCACCGGCGCGTAGTAGGCCAGGGATAATACGCTATTGAGCGCGGCAAATACAATAAGCGCGCCAATCCAGCCGTTTTGAGTTTCAAAGCCGGCGGCCAAAATTTGCCATTTCGACATAAAACCGGCCAGCGGCGGCAGCCCGCCCAGCGACAGCAGGGCAATGCTCAGGGTGAGGGCGGTAAGCGGATACCGTTTCGAGGCGCCGCCCAGATCGGCAATGGTGAGCGGGTTGTGGCTGCCTTTGGCGGTGTGCAGCGCGTACAGTAGCACGCCCGCCGCCAAAAAGGCCAGCCCTTTCATCAGGCCGTGGGTCAACAGGTGGAACAGCCCGCCCTGCGCGCCGGCGGTTTGGCCCGCGTACAGGGCAATGCCCAGGCCCAGCAGCATATAGCCCACGTGGCTCAGGCTGGAAAAGGCCAGCATCCGTTTGATCTGCGTCTGGCGCAGGGCCAGCAGGTTGCCGGCGGCAATGTTGAGCGCGCCAAAACCCATCAGCAGCACGCCCCAGGAAAGCTCGATGCCGGACAGGGCAGTCACCAGGCGCAGCAGGGCGATCAAGCCCGCTTCGATCACTACGCCCGACAGCATAGCGCTGATACTGCTGGGCGCTTGCGAGTGAGCATCGGCCAGCCAGGTGTGCATCGGAACCATGGCGATCTTCACGCCAAAGCCGATCACAAATAACGCGCCCGCGGCCAGCAGCACCGGGGAAGGCTGCCCGGCGGCGCTGATCTCGACCAGGTTCAGGGTGCCGGTTTGGGCCAGCACCATGGCAATGCCAAACAAGATCAACACCGAGCCGGCGGCGCTTTGCACCAGGTACTTCATCCCCGCTTCCAGCGAGCTGGGAATATCCCGGTAAAACGCTACCAGCAAGTAGGCCAGCACCGACATCGCTTCGAGCCAGACCCACATATTGAACAGGTCGCCCGACGCGGTCAGGCCGATCATGGTGCCGATGAGCATCACCAGCATGGTGTAAAATTTTTCGGTGCCGGCTTCTCCGGCCAGGTAGGGGCCGGAATAGAGCAGGGCCAACGTACCCAGACCCAGGGCCAGCACGGCCAGCAGCAGGCTCAGGCCGTCCAGGTACAGGGTGACGGAGCCGTAGGTAAAACTGAGCGGCCCCTGCACTAAAAATTCCTGCGTAGCCCGCACCATCGGTACCCAGGTGGCGGCCAGCACGGCCAGCCCCAGCCAGTACACCAGCGAATCCTGCCGTTTAACATCGGCGTTACCGTTCACGCCGCTACGGGTAGCGGTCGCCAATTGCAGCCGTCCCGCCAGGTACACCAGCGGGGCCAGCAGCAGGGGCAGGGCAATCAACCACATTAAAGTTGTTGAATTCATCTTACATCCTCCATACGATGATACTGAGGACAATCACCAGCCCGCCCACGATGCCGGCCACATTCCAGTTCAGTTGGCCGGTTTGGGTGGCGCGGCTGGCTTCGGCCAGGGATTGGGTGAGGTTGACGATTTGGGTGTTGAGCCATTCAAAGCCAAAGTCGTGGCGGGCGGCCTGGGCCACAGGTTGCAGGGCCTTGGCTATTCCCGTCAGGTTATCGCGCCACCACCAGGCGGCCAGGCCGACAATTACCACGGCCAGGGCAAATATCGTGGCGATGGCGGTAAAGATTTCCAGGCTCATTTCAGACAGGTTCAGCGCGTGCAGGTGGTGGAAGCGCAGGGTGTCGGTCATCATTTGGCCAAAGGGGCCAACCGCCAGCCAGGTGGTGACCGTGCCCACGGCCAGCAGGCCCAGCGAGACTTTCATGGCCGGCCCGGCATCGTGGGCGTGTTCGCTGTGGTGAGAACGGCCAAAAAAGGCCAGCCACACCATGCGGAAGGTGTAAAAGGCGGTGAGGCCGGCCACCAGCAGCATGGCCAGGTAGCCCCACAGCGGCCCTTCGATCAGCCCTGCTTCTAAAATCAGCTCTTTGCTCCAGAAGCCGTTGAAAATGGGCAGCCCGGCCAGGGCCAGCGCGCCGATGATGAAGACGTTGCGCGCAAAAGGCATTTCTTTGCCCAGCGCGCCCATTTTCTGCATATCGCGCGTGCCCACGCCGTGGATGACCGCGCCGGCGGCCAAAAAGAGCAGCGCTTTAAACACGGCGTGGCTCAACAGGTGGAACATCCCGGCAAAGACCGCGCCCACGCCCACAGCGTAGACCATATACCCTAACTGGCTCACGGTAGAAAAGGCCAGCACCCGTTTGAGATCATTGCTGACAATGGCCATCAGCCCGGCCAGCAGCGCCGACAACATCCCTACAGCGACCACGGTGGTGGCCCAGCCGGGCACTTGGTGGAAGACCGGGTAGAAACGGGCCAGCAGGTAGACACCGGCATTGACCATGGTGGCGGCGTGGATGAGGGCGCTGACGGGCGTCGGCGCTTCCATTGCATCCGGCAGCCAGGTTTGGAAGGGGAATTGGGCTGATTTGGCGGCGGCGGCAATGATAAAGGCAAAGCCGATGACCGCCAGGGCGGTAGAGGGCAGGGCGTCGGCATTTTCCAACAGTTGGTTGATCTGGTAGATGCCGTTGGCCTGGGCCACCAGCACGCCCACCAGCAGACCGATGCCGCCGAGTTGGGTGATGACCAGGGCTTTGATGCCTCCGGCCACCGCTTTGGGATCATCATTATAAAACGAAATCAGAGCGTAAGAGGTTAGCGCGACCATTTCCCAGAAGAAGAAGAGCAGCATCAAACTGCCGGTCAGCACCAGCCCCACCATACCGCCAATGAAGAGCAGCACCATCACGTAGTAGCGGCCCAGTTGGGGATCGCCGCGCATATAGTCAACCGAAAAAACCACGGCCAGACAGCCGATCACGGTGGCGACGACGGCCAGGAAGATGCCCATGCCATCGGCCACAAAGGTGAAATTGCCAAATACGCCGCCCATAGGGATGCTCAGGGCCACCGTTTCTTTAGCAAAGGGGAGCAGCGCCAGCCCCGCAAGGCCGGCTGCAACAGAGAAAAGCACGGCCAGGGCATGCTGGCGGTTAGGCCGCCGGTTGCCGGCCAGCCAGACAAGAATAGCGCCCACCCACGGCAAACACATTGTCAGAATAATTAACCAGGCTGTTGTTGTCATCATTTACCTCCGCAGGGTGGCCAGGTCTTTGATATCAAGGGTGCCCAGCCGTCGTTTGATTTGCACGGCCAGGGCCAGCCCTACCACAGCCACCATGGTATCGGCCACAATGACGGTGGTGGCCAGGCTCTGGCCCAGGTTGGTTTGCCCGCTGGCGGTCCCGGCCATCACCAGGGCCAGCACAGCGGCTTTAACCAGAATTTGCAGCGCGACAACAACTTTTATCAGGTTGCGGGTGGCCAGCAGCGCGTACAGCCCGATGCCCAGCAGCCCCAGCACACCCATCAAAATGATGTTGAGGGGAGTAAATGCCATTGATCTACCTCTTTCTTATAAAAATTCAAAAAAGCCACGTCTAACTGTGGCTTTTGCTTATTCGGTGATGTCAACCGTTACGACGGCAGCTTCCGGGTCTTTTTGCTCTTTTTTGGTTTGGGCCATAGATTTGGATTCACCCAGCAGGCCCAGCAGCCCCAGCACGGCGGCAAAGATCAAAATGATCTGAACCATCACGTCCATGCCGCGCTGTTCCCAGAGAATGGTGGTGAACGGGAGTTCCGGGATCGCGCCGGCGGTTTCTGTGGGGAGCGCCAGCCAGCCGAGCAGCAGCACGCTCACCCCGGCCAACAACCAGGTGAGCCAGGCGGGAACCACCTGTTTTTGAGTTGCGTCTTCGTCGCTGGCAATATTGATGGCGAAAACAAAGAGTACGGTGACCAACCCGGCGCCTACACTTAATTCGATCACGGCGATCTGGGCCGCGCCGAGGGTGTAGAGGGTTAGCGCGATGAGGGCGCTCACGCCGGCCAACCACAAAGCCGAGGTGAGAAGCTGTTTGGCTCGCACCGCTTGAACAGCGCAAACCAACATGCAGAGCACTAGCAGGACATGTAGCATGAACAACCTCCTAAATTGTACAGGTCAAAAAGCAAACCGCAATATAATATCACTGAGTGATGTGTTGGGCAAAAGTTCACTTGAGTCTTTGGAAATTTCATTTCGTAAATCCGTTTATATTATGCAATGTTTGTAACAAATGTTCCGGGGGGTCTGATTTGCTGATGAAGGCATCAACACCCGCTTGCAACGCTTCCCGGCAGGCTTCGGGTCGGCTGCTCATGGCAATTATTTTGAGGTGAGGACAACTTTGGCGGAGGGTGGTGAGCGGCCCAAGTGCTGCCAGATGGGCCAGGCTCCAATCCAGCAACAGAACATCAGGCTTAATAGTAGTAAGTTGAGCCAGCAAGGTGTGCGCTTCACTGGCTTCTCCAACAACCCAAATATCCGGTTCCTGTTTGAACAGGATTTGAAGCGCCGAGCGCACTTGCGATTGATTATCCGCTAACAAAACACGCATGGTTCTGGTTTCATTGATTCATTTAAAAAGGGACACAAGATCTCACAAGGCTTGCGCTTGTGGGCGCGAGGAGAGGGGAAACACGGGAGTTCCGTGCAAAACTTGTGAGATCTGTGCCCATTGGCTGTAGCGGTTGCTTACTTTTGATGAGTAAGACCATGTTTATTTTAAACCAAAACCTGCCCAGATGTACTGGACAGGTGGCGAGTTTGTTACCTGGACAGGTGACCAGTTTTTAGCCGCACTTCACCAATTTGTGTTGCACGGCCAGCCCCACCGCTTCGGCGCGGTTGCCGGCGTCTAATTTGGTTAAAATGTTGCTCACGTGGAAGCGGGCCGTAGAGCGGCTGATGATTAGCTTTTCGGCAATTTCCACATTGTTCAAACCTTTGGCCATCAGATTTAAAACTTCCCGCTCCCGGTCGGTCAGATCGTGCCCCAGTTTGGGCGGTTTGGTGGCTGCCTGGGCCAGGCTTTCGGCTACCTGGGGGGCCAGCGCCGTGTGCCCCGCGTGGGCCGCGCGAATAGCGCCGGCCAATTCATCGGCGGGCACATCTTTGAGCAGGTAACCAATAGCACCGGCTTCCAGGGCGCGTTGGACCAGATCGTCCTCCTGGAAACTGGTCAGCGCAACCACCTGGATGTGGGGATTTTTTTGCCGGATGCGCTGTGTGGCTTCCGCGCCGTCGATGCCGGGCATCATCATATCCATAAGCACGACATCCGGCTGCAGGGTATCGCAAAGTTGGACGGCTTTCTCGCCGTTTTCTGCTTCGCCGGCCAATTCCATATCGTCAAAGGCCAGCAGAAAATATTTTAAACCGCCGCGTACCACGGCGTGGTCATCAACCACCAGCACGCGGATAAGTTGGGTGGGAGTCATGGTCTGCTCCAGTTTACGGTAATTTCGGTGCCTTCATCGGGCTTACTTTTTATAATGAGGTCTGCTCCTATAGTTTTAGCGCGTTCGCGCATAATATTCAAGCCCAGGTGGCCGGGTTTTATTTTGGCCGGATTGAAGCCGGAACCGTTATCGGCAATTCGCAACACGACCTGCCGGGAATTACAGTTGAGGTTGACCGTGGCCTGGCTTGCATTGGCATGTTTAGCCATATTGTTGAGCGATTCTTGCGCTATCCGGTAAAGCGAGATCTGAATATCGGGCGGCAGAACGCAATCTTCGATAATGGTCAGGTTGATGGGAACGCGGGTGCGGCTGGCCATCGCGTCGCTGAGATGGCGAAGCAGCGTGCCAAATTTAGTTTCGATGAGGGCCGTGGGGCGAAGTTCCAGCAGCAGGGTGCGCATTTCGGCCAGCGCGCCGCGCGTGAGGAGTCGTAATTCTTCCAGGCTGCGTTTGCCCTGTTCGGGGTGCTGTTCCCATACTTTGGGCATCACTTCGGCAATGAGGCTGGCGGAAAAGAGTGTTTGGGTCACGGCATCGTGCAGATCACGGGCCAGCCGGTACCGTTCGGCGGTTACGGCGGCGGCTTCGGCCTGGGTGCGGAGCCGGGCATTTTCTATGGCCAGCGCGGCCTGGTCGCCAAAAGTGGCGGCCAGGGCAATTTCATCATCGGTAAAATGGCGGGGATCGGGATAATAGAGGATCAGATCGCCGTAAAAATCATCTTTCACCACCAACGGCACAATAAGCAGCGCCTGATAATAATCGGCCACCCGTTTGACCAGCGCTTCGCGTTGGGGGTCCAGATTTCGGGACAGCAGAGCGGCGCTTACGTTAGAAACAACCACCGGCAGGTGAGTCATAATGTGGGATTTAATGGCATCCTGATCAATCGAGGTGTCAGCTTCGGCAATATAAGCCTGGGGCAGTCCCTGGGTAGCCTCGATGCTCAACACGCCGGTGTGGGGATCGAGCCGGTAAATGGCCACGGCCTGGCTGTTCAACAGGTGGCCGGCCTGGGCCACGATGTGATCCAATATTTCATCCAGCGGGCGGTTGGAGTTGAGCACGGTCAGAATATCCCGCAAACTTTCGGCCACGTGGTGGCGGCGTTCGGCTTCCTGGCGGCGCTCTTGTTCCGCTTTGTAGAGCCGGGCATTTTGCAGGCTGATGACCGCGCCCGAAGCCAGCAGCTCTAAAATATGCTGATGGGTGGGGCCCAACGTATTGGCTTCTTTATCCGCTACCGCAATCACACCGACGGGCTGGGAGTCGGAAATGAGGGGCACGGTCATGTAGCAGCGGATACTCAAGCGCTGCACGGCGTCGGCATAGGCGCGGGGATCGTTGTTGACATCATCAACTGTGACCGGCTTGCTGCTGCGGATAGATAACCCGGCTACAGATTGGCTCACCGGCATGGTGTAGCCGGCGTAGATGTCGGGGCTGTGTTGGCCGGAAAGCACCTCAATGCGCAGCCTGTCGCCCTCTAACAAATAGACCACACTCAGCCCGGTGCCGGTGAGCCGCCGGGCGCCGTCGGCAATCATTTGCAGTACGGCATCGGGGTCCAGCCGGCGGGTAATGGCCTGCTGGATGGTGAGGAGCGTGGTCATTTCATCTTGAAAAGGCTGCATGAGCTACCTGTGGGTTTTGCTCCGCCTGGGCGCGGCGGGGATTCTGGATCAAGCTACACGGGAGTATACCATTGGCCGGCCGAAAATGGTAACGAATGCTTGCAAAAAAACTTAACATAAGGTATGATGGAGTCATCATCCTCGCGGTTGTAACCGGTGCAAAATTGTTGTAACTTGCACTCTCTTTCTTTTATGCTATGATTGCTGTTCACACTTTTTAATCTTAATATCATATAGAGAGGTACCCCTGTGAAGGTTACAACTGAAGAACTTGGGCAATGTGAAGTTTTGTTGACGATTGAAGCCGAACCGGTTGAGGAGCAAAATATTCTCAAAAAGGCGGCCCGCAGCATTGCCAAAAAGATACAAATTCCCGGTTTTCGGCCTGGTAAAGCACCTTACAATACCGTTGTTAGACGCTACGGCCTGGAAGCCGTCCAGCAGGAAGCGCTCAACCAATCTTCTGAAAAGATAGTGCTTGATGCTCTCAAGGAAGCGGAATTGGAACCGCAGGCCCCGCTTTCGTTTGATGAAGTCAGTTGGGACCCGCTGACCATCAAGATGAAAGTGGCCGGCGAACCGGTGGTAGATTTAGGCGACTACCGGGAGGTCCGGCTTGAGCCAGACCCCGTGGAAGTATCCGATGAAGATGTGGCCGAGTCTTTGACCGCGTTGCAAGAGCAAAATGCCGCCTGGTCGCCGGTAGAACGCCCGGCGGAACTGGGCGATTTGATCACGATGTCGGTAGTAGAGAAAGATGGCGACGAAATACTGGTCGAGAATGAGTCGGTGGAGTATGAGTTGGTTGATCCTGAAGCAGCGGAAGATGACGAAGAGGCAGGCATTGAGCGGCTCGACTTTACCACTCCTTTGCTGGGATTGAGTGCCGGCGAAAGCAAAACGTTTGTCATCAATTACCCAGACGACTGGCAGGCCGAACGCTACGCGGGCAAAGAAATCACCTTTGAGGTCGAGGTCAGCAGCGTCAAAGAAAAAGAACTGGACCCGCTGGATGATGATTTTGCCCAATCCGTGGGCGATTTTGAAACGCTTGATGATCTAAAAGAGCGGATTCGCACCAATATCCGGCAGCGCCGCCAGTATGAAGCGGATAACAAGTTGGGGCGGGAAGTTTTAGATAAGATTGTGGAAGACGCCACCATCGAATGGGCGTCGTCTTTTGAAGAATACCGGCTTGATCAGGAGATTGAAAGCGTTGAAGCGCAGTTAAAACAATCTAACCTGACCCTTGACAGCTACCTGCAAATGCAAAATAAAACTCCCACCGAATTTCGAGAAGAACGCCGGGAGCCGGTGGTTAAAAATTTAAAAGCGGGCCTTGTTCTGAACGAGCTGGTTGAATTGGAACAGTTAGACGTAAGCCAGGTTGATATTTTGGAACGCGCGCGGGCCATGGCCGATTATTCGGGCGCCGGCGACCAGTTTTGGCAAAGTATCTTGTCTTCTCAGCAGTCGCAAGCTAGAATTGCTAGTGAGATTTTAACCAACAAAGTCTTCGAACGGTTGGCGGCCATTGCCAAAGGTGAAGCGCCCGATCCGGGTGAAGAACCGGAAGCCGAAGTGAATGCCGTTGCTTTAACATCGGCAGATGCTTCAGCAGCGGCTGAAGAGGCGGTGATTTCCGCCGATGCGGACGCTTTAGCCGATATTGACGCTTCAACTGACGTTGACGCTTCAACTGACGTTGACGCTTCAACTGACGTTGACGCTTCAACTGACGTTGAAGGGGAAGAATCGGTTGAAAATGAAGCGCAGGAATCGGAGGCTGAAACCGCGACTGTTGAAGAAGATGTGACTGAAGCCGAAGAAACGACGTAATTATTGTAGTGAAAGGAGATAAACAAACGATGTCAGGGCAACTACCGCAGTCTGTTGTGCCGATGGTGATTGAAAGCACCGGGCGCAGCGAACGGGCTTACGATATATACTCATTACTGTTAAAAGAACGCATTATTTTTTTAGGAACACCCATCAACGATCAGGTATCAAACTTGATTGTGGCCCAACTGCTTTTTTTGAGCCGCGAAGACCCGGACCGGGAAATCCAGATGTATATTAACTCGCCGGGGGGCGCTATTTATCCGGGCTTGGCCATTTACGATACCATGCAATCCATTCCGGCCCCGGTCAGTACCTTTGCCGTGGGCTGGACGGCCAGTATGGGTACGGTGCTGCTGGCCGCCGGCTCAACCGGGCGGCGTTACGCGCTGCCCCACGCTACCGTGCATATGCACCCGGCCGGCGGGGGAGCGCAAGGGTACGCGCCCGATGTGGAAATTCAATATAAAGAGTTGAAACGGATGCAGGATTTGCTGCACGGCATTTTAGGCCGCCACACCGGCCAAACTGTCGAGCAAATAGCCGAAGATTTTGAGCGCGATCGTTTTATGGACGCGCATGGCGCGAAAGATTATGGCCTGGTTGATGAAATTTTGGGTGAATCGGCCATCGATCCGATGGAAGATAAATCCGATAAATCTAAATCTAAAAAAGACGAGTAAAAAAAATGGCAACCAGATTTGGCTCTGACCTGCAAGTCTGTTCGTTCTGCAAGCGCACGCAAGAAGAGGTCAATCGACTTATTGCCGGACCGGATCAGGTCTTTATTTGTGATGAATGTGTTGACCTTTGCCGCGACATCCTGGAAGAAGATGCCCCAGTGCCGGCAGCTACTGAATTTCATGCCAAACGCATCCCCTCCCCCAAAGAAATTTACGAACAGTTGAACGAGTGGGTGGTGGGGCAGGATCGAGCCAAAAAGGTATTGTCGGTTGCTGTTTATAATCACTACAAACGAATCAACCAAAAGTCGCAGGAACAAAAAGACGACGTTGAGTTACAAAAAAGCAATATTTTACTGATTGGGCCAACAGGATGCGGTAAAACCCTGTTGGCCCAAACTTTAGCCCGCATTCTGGATGTGCCGTTTTGCATTACCGACGCCACCGCTCTGACCGAAGCCGGCTACGTGGGCGAAGATGTGGAGAACATTTTGCTGCGGCTCATCCAGACGGCGGATTATGATGTGCAAAAAGCCGAGCAGGGCATCATCTATATTGATGAAATAGACAAAGTGGCCCGTAAATCGGGCGACAGCCCCTCGATCACGCGGGATGTATCGGGCGAAGGGGTGCAGCAGGCGCTGCTCAAAATCATTGAGGGCGTGCAGGCCAACGTACCGCCGCAGGGCGGGCGCAAACATCCGCACCAGGATTTTATCCAGATCAACACCTCCAATATTCTCTTTATTTGCGGGGGCGCGTTTGATAATCTGGACAAAATTGTAGAACAACGCTTAGGCGTGAAAGGCCGGCTGGGCTTTTCCAAAAAACAGGCCAAACAATTTGCCACACCTGAAGAATCGAATAAAGGCCGCGTCGGGCATTTGCAGGAAGTGACCGCCATACCGAAAGTAGATCAGCAGCGGATCAAAGAGTTGGAAGAGATCGAGTATTCAGCCCAATTGCTCAGCCAACTCAACCCGGACGACCTTTTGGATTACGGGCTGATCCCCGAATTTGCCGGGCGGCTGCCGGTGCTGGTCACGGTAGAACCGCTCAACCACGCCTCGTTTATGGAGATTTTAACCAATCCGCGCAATGCCATTGTCAAGCAGTTTCAGCATCTTTTTGCCGTGGATGATGTGGAACTGGTGTTTACCCAGGAGGCGCTGGCGATGGCCGCATCGCAGGCGCTCCGGCGTCGAACCGGCGCGCGCGGGCTGCGTTCGATTATCGAAGAATCCTTGCTGGATGTGATGTACGAGATCCCTTCCCGCAAAGAGATCAAAAAATGTATCATTTCCGCCGACGTAATTGAAGGCAAAACCAGGCCGGAAGTGTACGATGAGTTTGGCCGCCCGGTCGGCGTAAATGTGGATGATATGGGGAAAGCGGCTTGAGGATAAACGAACCCGCATTGAGAGAACCAGGCGTTAAGCCTGGTTTTTTTATTGCGCTATGTGCCGGTTGATGAAGGTTTCCAGGCCGCCGGTGTAGGTTTGTCCGGCTGCCAGGAACCCCTCGTTGTGGCCGCCTTGCAAGGCCAGGAAGTCTTTGGGTTCGTTAGCGGCCTCAAACAATGTTTGGCCGTGGTGGTAGGGGATGATATCATCATCCGGGCTGTGGATGACCAGGATAGGGCAATCAATGTCCGCCAGTCGTTCCAGCGTATTGTATTTATTCCGCACGAGCTGCCGGGCCGGCAAAAAAGGATAAAGTTCCGCCGCCATGTCCGGCACCGAAGTAAAGGTTGATTCTAGAATCAGCGCGCCGGGCGAATGCTGTTGGGCCAACCGGGCCGCTACCGCGCCCCCCAATGATCGACCAAACAGGACAATATGATGGGGCGGCACCTCCTGTTCCTCAACCAGATACGCCCACGCTGCTTCGGCATCGAGATAGAGGCCCTGTTCCGAAGGCCGGCCTTCGCTCTGGCCGTAGCCGCGATAATCGATGATAAACACGCTTAATCCCAGTTTATGAAAAATCTGAATCGAATCAAGCCGGTGGGAAATGTTGCCAGCATTGCCGTGGAAAAACAGCACCACGCCTTTGGCCTCCTCTGCCGGAACAAACCAGCCGGATAGCGTGATGTTGTCCGCTGTTTTTAGTTGGACGGTTTGGTACGATAAGCCAATATCCGCCGGGGTTGCGCTGAGATAGCGCAGGGGAAAATAAAGCAGCCGGCCCTGAAAGAGATATAACAAAACGACCAAACCACCGCAAAAAAGAAGGACAACAAGAATAGCAACAATCCACTGGCTCATAGAAATAACTTTTCGATACATTTTTAGGTTGATTGGATCAGCTCCTCCACCGATTCCCAATTGGGAATGCCGCTGCGCCCGCCCGGTTGGGTGGCTTTGAGCGCCGCCGCCGCCGAAGCAATCTGAATGCAGCGCCGGACCGGTTCTCCTTTGGCCAGGGCGGCGGTGTACGCCCCATGAAATACATCGCCGCAGCCGGTGGTATCCATGGCCTCCACAGAAAAAGCGGGGAAATGGTGAACCGCGCCCTTTTTCTCGGCGTACCAACAGCCTTGTTTGCCTGCCGTAACCACGGAGCAGGCGCGGCCCGATTGGGCCAGGGCCTCAACCATTTTTTCCGAGGTTGTTTTTTCGGTAAGCTGCCGGGCAAATTTGATGCCGATGATGAGATGATCGATCTTCGGAATCAGGTCGTATACTTTGGGATGGCGGTCGGCCTCAATATCGGCCACAACCGGGATGTGATGCTCGCGGGCAATTTCAACGGCCCGCAGCCCGGCTTCAACCACCGAGTGATCGATGAGCAGTACCCGGGCCTGGGTGATCAGATCGACAGAAACATCTTGGGCTTGCAGCGGAACCACGCCGGCGGCGCAAGATAAAACCGTGCGCTGGGCGGTTGGTTCGACCACAATGATGGTCGAATAAAACGGCTCTGCCGTTTTTTGCATCTGAACGGCTGAGCAATCGACGCCTTCCCGTTCCAGTTCCCGAAGGGTGTAGTCGGACAGTTCGTTGTTTCCCAGGATGCCGTAATAGGCCGCTTTCACGCCTAACCGCGCAGCGGCAACCAAGGCCGTGCCCACCAGCCCGCCCCCCTGCCGCTTTCTGGATTGCGCTCTGATCTTGCTGTCAACGGGGGGGTAGCGGTCAACATAGATCAGGTCGTCCACGGCCACAGCCCCCATGCCTAACATGTCCCAACGCTTGCTCATTTTTCGCCCTTTTTTTGATGTCCTAACGCGCGGAATTGAATTAATTTGCGGTGGAGCCGTGTCCACCAGGGCAGCGAGCGTTCCCACTGCGCCCGCCACGCTTCCAGCCGGCGGGCGTAGTCCAGATTGACCCGTTCTTGAAAAAAGTTGGGGTCTATTTCGATCCAGCGGGCGTAATCCATGGACGAGAGAGATTCTATTTTGACGATGAGGTGCGCCCAGGTGCCGGCCATATCCACTTTGATCCCACGCGGGCCAAGCACCCGTTTTGTATCCACCTGTTTTTCATACCAGGTCGTCCAGTAGGCGGTGTCGTCAACATCGTGGGGCGGCTGGGTTTGCTCGCCGGCGGCAAAGGCAATGCGCCGTAAGGTTTCGCCATCCCGCGCGGTGAGGTAGGCCAGCACATCCAGCGCGCTCCAGGTGTCTGCCGCGCCGGGCTGGGCCAACGCTTCTTCGGGAACACCCTCGATGGCGTTGATGAGCTGTTGGCGGTCTGCCTGGAGCCGGGCCAGGAGATCATTGCGGGAGATCATGGCCCGTAACCCGTCTCGGCCAAAATGGTGCGATTTATCGGTACATTATGAAGAAAGTCACGCCGTTGTTGGGAATCGGCAATGAGGTCCGCTTTACGGATGGTCTCGTCGGTGGCTTTTTGCAGGTAGGTGCGAGCGGTTTCAATTTGCCCCAACGTATTCAAAATACGGCTGTGCCTGTAATAAATTTCTGCCGCCGAGATTTGCGGTGAGTGCAGGTAGGTGAGCTGCTCCAATCGGTCGATGGCCTGGTTGGAGCTTTTACGGGCCTCGTTCAGGTCTCTGATGTCGTAAAAACTGGCGGCGCGCAGATAGTGCCCCAACAACTCGTGTTCGTGATGCCCGCCTTCGGCGGTGAGTTTGATGATGCGGTTGCTCAGGCGGATGGCGTTGGTGAGATTCTCTTCGCCGCCCAGCAAATGGCAGTAGGCAATCATCGCCTCGTAGCAGCGGAGCATCAAAATAAGGTCGTCACGGCTTTCGGCCTGCCGGGTGGCCTGGTCCAGATAATCTTCGGCCTCGTTATACTGTTCGGAAACAATGGACACCAGCCCTAACGAAATCAGCGCGTAAATACGGCCCCGCTGGTGGTGAGAGGCGGTGAAGATGGCCCGCGCCTGCTGGTAATTGTCCAGGGCGTAATCGTAATTGCCCAAATTGTACCAGGCGTCGCCCATGCCGTATTGATCCCAGCCTACTTGCAAGGTAGCGCCCATGCTCTCTGAGATTTTTTTAGCCTGCTTGTAATATTGCAGCGCGCGCGGGTAATCGTCAACCAACTGGGCCAGGCCGCCCATGCCCCACAAGGTCCAGGTTTCGTCGATGCGGTTGCCGGTTTCCCGGCAGATGGTGAGCGCCTGGTTGAAGTAGATTTCGGCGCGGCCCGGATCGTGGAGCGTATCGGTGTAAATATGGCCGATGAGTTCGGTCAGCCGGCCTTCCCGATGGCGGTCTCGTAAATCCTGGGCAATCATCAGCGCTTCCGCCGCGTACGACATGCTGTCTGCATTGCGCCGCGTCCACAAAACGCGGGCAATTTGTTCCAGGCTGTATTGCTCACCCTGGCGGTCGTTATTTTCTCGCGCCACATCCAGCGCCTGGCGAGCGATTTCTTCGGCCTGGTTTAATTTTCCTATTTCCCAGTGGAAAGTGGCCAGGCGCGATTTTGCTTCTACCCATCGCTGCTTATCCGCCAATTCTTCGGCCACCGCCAGCAGTGTTTCCAGAGCGCGGAGTTCATGATCCCGGTCGCCGGTGAGGTTGAGGATTTTTCGGATTCGGATGAGCAGGGCAAATTGCTCGCTTAAGTTGGCCCGGCGGTCATCCCCTTGCAAATCGTGGGCAATGTCTTCCAGAATTTCTTGGGCCTGGTTCAAATGGTCAACGGCTTCCGCGTTGGCGTAAATCTGGTAGGCGGCCTCGCCCGCTTCGCGTAGAAATGGGACAGCGCGTTCATCTTGCGCCCCGGCAATCAAATGTCGGGCCACGACAGCCGGTTCGGGCGCTTTTTTTTGCCGGGCGGCCAATTTTTCTATGGCCTGGGCTACCCGGCGATGAAGCTGCCGCCGCCGCAGCGGGCGCAATTCTTCGTACAATGTTTCGCGGATCAGCGCGTGCTGGAACTGGTAGTGAATGTTGACGGGTAGATCGGGCGTGGCGTGGGGCGTGGCGTGGGGCGGGTCTTCGATGTGGCTGACCTCAATAAGCTGGTATTTAAGCGCTTCTTCAATAGCCCACTGAATTGTCTCGTCGTCATGGTTGCTGGTTTCAGAGAGCATATCCAGGCTGAAACTGCGGCCAATAACTGCCGCCAGTTGCAGCAGTTCCAGGGTAGGTTTTTTGATCCGTTCCAGCCGTCCTCCCAGCACAGATTTGATGCTGCCCGGCACGTGTAACGGCCCGGTGGTGTCTCGTTGGGTCCAACGGCCTTCGCGCAGCACCAACTGGCCGTCGGTGGCCAAGCTTTTAACAACTTCTTCGATAAAGAGCGGGTTGCCTTCTGTGGCCTGGTAGATGGCGTGGGTAAAATTTTGGCTCACCGTATCGCCCAGCAGGGCTTCCAGCATTTGTTTGACCATATCCGGCGATAGCCGCTTGAGGGGAATCCGGTGCAGAAGCTGGTCAGACTCCAGAGTACTCATCATCCGGTTGAGGGGGTGGGCGTAGCTCAAGGCCACATCCTGATAACTGCCCATCACCAGCAGGGGAACCGGCCCGGCGTGGCAGATCAGGGTTTCCAGCAAGTCCAGGCTGCCGGGATCGGCAAAATGAAGCTCGCCCAGCATCAGCAGCGTGGGCTGCTCGTTGGCAATATTCATAATGAATTTGCTGATCTGCTCCATCAGGCGAACCCGTTCCGCTTCCGGCTCCAGGGGTGGGTTGGGACGGATATGGCCGATTTTGTCGCTGAGCTGTGGGGCCAGTTTCACCACTTCTGCGGCGATAAAGTTGGAGGTTTGGCGGCGGAGTACCGTGGCGGATTGGGCCGATACATAATCTCTGAGAGCCTTGGCAACCAGGGCGTACGGCGCGCCGGCATCCTGCTCTCGCGCGGTGGCCTGCAAAATATAACCGTCTCGCAGGCCCACATACACCTGTAGTTCCCGCAGCAAGCGATTTTTGCCGATGCCGGCTTCGCCGGAGACCAATACCAGGGATTCGAGTTCCAACTCGCCCCGGCGGGCCAAATCCCAGCGGCGTTTCAATTCGGCCAACTCGTTATCCCGGCCTACCATCTTTCCCCGGGCGATCCGGTCGAGCAAAATCTGCTGCGAGGCGGTGCTCTCCATGGCCAGTTGCTTGGGTGAATAGGTGGGACCGCCGGCATTCACCAGCCCTTGTTTGATCTGGTTGAGAACAAGCGAAAGGTCCTGACGCACCTCTGCGGCGTTGTGGTATCGTTCGTTGGGGTTTTTGGCCAGCAATTTAAGGATAACCTGCTGCAATTTGTCGGGGATATTGGGATTGTAATGCTGGGGAGGCACCACCGGCGCGTGAATATGCTGCGAGATGACGGCCAGCGGGTCGTCGCCGGAAAAGGGGCGGCGGCCGGTCAGCAGTTCGTACATCATCACGCCCATCGCGTACAAATCTACCCGGTGATCGCTTTCTTCGCCCAGGGCCAGTTCGGGAGCCAGGTAAGAGGCGGTGCCGGCAACCAGCCCCTGCTCCGTTAACCTTGATTGGCCTTGAATACGGGCCAGGCCAAAATCCATCACTTTGATCTGGTTGTGGAGCGTGATCATCACATTTTCAGGCTTGAGGTCCCGGTGGGTCACGCCCTGGGCGTGCGAATATTCCAACGCGGCCAAAATACCGTCGATAATGGGCAGCGATTCGGCAAAGGGAATTAAATCGGGGCTGTAACTGTTATCAAATTCCCATAAATCCTGGCCGGGCACAAATTCCATCACCAGATAGGGCCAGCCTTCTTCGGCTTCGGCGTAATCAAACAGGGTCACAATATTGGGGTGGTTGAGCCGGGCCACCGATTGGGCTTCGGTGCGGAATCGTTTGAGTTTATCGCCGGCCAGATTTTTGTTCTTATCGATGAGCAGTTTAATGGCCACCGGCCGCCCTAATTGCTCATCTCTGGCTTTGTAAATCACGCCGGCGCCGCCTTCGCCCAACTGTTCTTCCAACCGGTAGCGCCGGTTGATGAGCAAGCCGGTGGTAATGTTTGAGGATTGATGTCGTTTGAACATAGTATTTTTCTTGCATTGGGTGATGTGTCGATTGGGCCTGATTTTACCTTACGTGACGCTTTGGCACAAGTTGAGCAATTTAGCCAACATTTCAATGCTTTTGATGGAAAACAGGCGCGTTTTCATCTGCTTTTAATCAAATTCTATGGAATTTCTAACATAAATCGGTTATACTGTTAGTGGACAAAGCAATTTTATAGTCGGTGTGAGGTGAGTGGGGCGATGCCTGCGGCTTCAACCCACAAAACCAATGTGTTGCCTGTTAGCAACAATGGAGGAAATCTTATGGGCTGGTCTTTCAAATTAGGAAAAATATTAGGGATTGATATTAAAGTCCATATCACCTTTTTGTTGATCCTGGTGTGGGGCGCTTTTAATTATGGCGGCACGGCCGGGCCGTGGTATGGCGTTCTGGTAACGCTGCTTATATTTACCATTGTTTTGCTGCATGAATTAGGCCACAGTGTCGCGGCTATGGCTTACAGGATTCCGGTCAAAGATATTACCCTGTTACCGATTGGCGGCGTGGCTCGCCTGGAACGCATGCCCGAAAAACCTTTGCAAGAGTTGGTGGTTGCGGTGGCCGGGCCATTGGTTAACCTGATCTTGATGGTTTTGTTGCTGCCGGTGGTGATGGCGCTGATGTATGCCCAGCAGGCGTCGTTGTCACCCCGGCTATTGACCGAACCGGGGTTATTGGGAATTTCGTTTTTCATGCTGATCGTGAATTTATCGCTCCTGGTATTTAATCTAATTCCTGCATTTCCGCTGGATGGAGGGCGGATTTTCCGGGCGCTCATTGGTTTCTTTACCAGCTTTGAGCGTTCAACCCAGATCGCGGTGATCGTGGGGCGGTTTTTTGCCATTGGATTAGGGATTTTTGCCATTGTTGGCGCGCAGTTCTGGTTGGCATTGATTGCGCTGTTCATCTTTTTTGCCGGCGGGCAGGAAGGCATGGCGGTGGCGGCCCGCAGCAAATTACGAAACGTGCAAGTGGGCCAGATCGTGGGCCACAATCCAATCATTCTTTCGCCGTACGACACGGTGGGTCAGGTAGCGGCGGTTGTATCTGAAAATAGCCAGAGTAATTTTGCCGTGCTGGACCCGGTTAACGGGCAGTTGTTGGGGTTTATCACCACTCACCATATTTCCCAGGCGATGGCCGAAGGGCGCTGGTATCGTCGGGTGGCCGAGGTGATGCAGCGGGTGGGCAATATGCCCGTTGTTGCGTTCAATGCCGGGTTGGATGAAGTTCAGGAAAAATTGGCTCGAACTTCATATCGTGTGGCTGCGGTGTATGATGGCCTGAATTTTAGAGGGTTGGTTGGTCTGGAAGATATTTACCGGATCTTCCGTTTTATGCCGCGTCGGGAATCGTCGGCGTGATGTTTTTAGCCCAACGCCTTCCCTATGGCTGATTTTAATGTCTCCAATTGGAAGGGTTTCTGAATAAAGGCTTTGGCGCCTGCATCCAAAATAGCCTGGGCCGTGTCATCAATTTTGTAACCGCTGAAGAGGATAACGGCCATTTGAGGGCGCGCTTTTATCAAATGTGGAAATGCGTCCGCGCCATTCAAGACGGGCAGCCCCAAATCTAACAAAGTGAGATGGATTTCTTCATCAAATGACCGGGCAATGTTGATGGCTTCCTTTCCATTATTCGCCACCAGAGGCCGATGCCCCATCATTTTGACCATCCGGCTGACAATTTCTACAATCACCGGGTCATCTTCGGCAATAAGAATGGTCCGTTTTTCCCGATCTATGTCTGGAGGAGTTGATTCCTGGGAAGCCGGCGCAGCCGGGGCCGAGGGTTGTTCTGTGCCGGCAGCCGGCAAGTATACCTGGCAGGTGGTTCCCCGGCCCGGCTGGCTGTTGATGGTGATCTGCCCGTTGTGGTTATCGACAATGCCATACACAGCCGCCAGCCCCATCCCCCGCCCCTGGAATTTGGTGGTGAAAAACGGCTCGAAAACCCTGGCCAGGGTATCTTCGTCCATGCCGCAGCCGGTGTCTTCCACCGTTAGACAAATATAGCGGCCTTGCTCCAGGCGAGGGTGTTTTGCATTCGATGTTTTGGCCGGGTCGATATTGGCTGTTGAAATCGTAACCCGGCCTTCCTGTTCTATGGCCTCAATGGCATTGGTTAAAAGATTGAGGATTACCTGGCTCATTTGAGTAGGATCACCCTCTATGGTCCAGAGATCCGGCGGCACATTTTGTTTGATTGTAACCTGCGCCGGCATATTGCGCTGCTGTAACTGGATGATTTCTTCGATAATATCGTTCAGATTCAGTAACCGGGGTTGGTATTTACCACCGCGAGCAAAATCCAGCATTTGTTGGGCCAGATCGCCGGTTTGCCGGGCCGATTTTGAGATCGTAGCTAAAATATGCACGGCGTCTGGATTATCATTCAATTTCGATTTTAGAAGTTCGGCATATCCCAGCACCGCCGTCATCAAATTGTTCACTTTGTGGGCAATACCGCCGGCCAGGGTGGCGGCGGTTTCCATCCGCGAAGCTTTGATCAAGGCGTCTGCTGATTGCTTGCGCCCGGTAATATCTTCAGCCACTTTAACAAAATTGGTGATGTTTCCTTTTGAATCCCGAACCGGTGAAATCGAAGCAAATTCCCAGTAAAGTTCGCCGTTCTTTTTCCTGTTTTGAAATTCGCCCTGCCATACCTTGCCGGATTGGATAGTTAGCCACAACGCTTCGTAAAATTCCGGCGGGTGTTTTCCCGAATTTAATAATTTTGATGTTTGTCCCAGCGCTTCTTCCGGCGTGTAGCCGGTTAACTGGCTGAATTTGGGGTTGGTATATTCCATCCGGCCCTGGGTATCGGTAATGACCACGGTGTTGTGGCTCTGTTTGATGGCGCGCCATAATTTTCGTAGTTGGTCCTGGTCTCGTTTCCGGCCGGTGATATCGCGGCCTAATACCAGAAATGCTGTTTTGTTGTCAAGCGAAAATTGCGTCACATTGACTTCTACCGGCAGGGTGGTGCCGTCTTTTCGCCGGTGGGTCGTTTCCATAATGGTCGACGTTCCTTCATCCATTGTCTCCCAAATTCTCTTTACTTCATCCAGGGTGTAGTTGGCATCAATATCCGTTACGGTCAACTGCAGCAATTCTTCTTTTGAATAGCCCAACGTAGCGCAGGCTTCGGCGTTGACATCAAGGATGCGCCCCTGGTTATCGTGTACATACAGGGCATCGCGGGCGCGCTCCACAAATAAGCGAAAACGTTCTTCGCTGCTGCGCAAGGCTTTTTCGATGCGGGCACGCTCTTCTATTTCGCGCTGAAGCGCCCTGGTTTGTTCTTTGAGCGGGTTAAAAAGCTGCTGGCTGATAACGCCGTACCCCAAAATAACAATGCTGACGGTGTTGGTAATCGATAAGATGGGGATACTGACATTGAGAATACCGCCCAGCACCAGGCCGGCCAGTAAAATAGCAATGCCGGCGGCCAGATAGGGTTCCGACAGTTGGCGGCGCGCGCGCCAGAACAATACTAAAGACCAAAAAGCAGAGATCAGGGGAATGGTTGCGGCTATTATCCCCCAGCTGCTCAAATACAATGTTGTCCCGCCGTTGGCATCTAACTGAGGGTTCGATACAAGGTTATGTTGAAATAAAGGAATTGCCAAAAGGGCAATCGCTCCCACTCCCAGAACGACTGCCGGAACGGTGTATCGGAAGCGTTGCGGCAGGTAGTAAGCCGTAAACAACAACAGCGATGGGCCGATGAGGGCAAATGCCAGCGAGGTCAGTTCGCTCAGTAATTGCGGGTTGCCGCGATCAAGCCATAAGGATAGCCGCAGCAGCATCGACAGGATGGCCCAGCTTGCTTCTATCAGTATAAACAGGGCAAAAGCCCGATTCAGACCGAATTTTATGCCGGACCCCAGGGCAATCAACGCCAGGGTCGCAGCGATAATGGTTGATATACTCAAAAAAGTAATGTCGAGCCAAAACAACGGCGACATTCAACTAACCCTCCACGGTTCAAATGCCTGTTTCCAGGGGCAGCGATACATAAAATGTGGTTCCGACTCCTTGTTCGCTTTCGACCCAAATTTCGCCGCCGTGTCCGGTAATAATTCTGCGGGCAATGGCCAGCCCCAAACCGGTGCTTTTTTCACCGCCGGTTGATTTGACACTGGTGGTCCCAAAAAATTGAAAGAGTTTGTCCAGTTCGTGGGACGGAATGCCGGGGCCTTGATCCTTCACCGAAATAATGGCCATATTTTTTTCTCTCATCGCGTTGACGTGGATAGTTGTGCCCGGCGGCGAATATTTAATGGCATTGGATATGAGGTTATTCAAAACCTGTTCTATCTTGGCCACATCCACAAATACAGGCGGAAGTTGGGGCGCGCCGTGATAAGATAACTCAATCTCCTTTTTCTGGGCCAGAATCCGGTTCAGGGCCGTATTTCGATGAATAATGCTGTTTAAATCGGCAATTTCTTCATTGAGCGTCAGCCGCCCTGACTCAATGGTAGAGACATCGAGCAAATCGTTTACCAGTTGCAGCATAAACCGGCTGGAAGTTTGCATAATATGCAGAAATTCAACCTGCTCCTCATCCAATACATCCGCAGCCTCGTCTAGCACAAACTCGCTGTAAGAGAGAATAACGCTGAGCGGCGAGCGCAGGTCGTGGGCCGCCATGCCCAAAAATTGATTTTTCATTTCGTTCAAACGTTCCAGTTCCGAATTTTTCTTGGCCAGTTCGCGCTGCAAATTAATCAACTCATTATTTAAGCGGCTGATCTGATCGTACAAATCGCTGTCTCGTTCGAGGTGGGTCGTGGATAATTCGGTTCGCTCTTTGGTTTCCATTCGCAGGGCGTTGATCTGCTCATTGTTTATCTTCATCAGTTCTTGATAAAGTCTGAAAACATCGCTGCTGGTTTTGGCTCCCACAATGATCAATTTTTCTTCAACAACGCCGCCGGCAAAATGAAGGGTGGTGGCCTCGCCGTTCACCAGAACGTTCAGTTCCCAATCAAAAACCGCGCCTTTTTTCTGGAGTTCGGCCAAAAAGCTCAGGGTTTTGGCCAGACTTCCCCGATCAACCAGCAGCGTGAGCAGTTGGCCGGGCTGCACGGATTGGACCAGCCCTAACTCATCGCGGATGACTTTTTCAATCGTCCCATCAGGGTTGCAGATCAGGGCAAGGCCAATGGTTGGGGAAGGGCCGGTCATCATTGATCTCCGTTGGTAAGCTGATTGGCCACTTCGATAGCGACCTGGGCGTCGGGGGCGTAACCGTCGGCTTCAATTTTTCCCCATAACGTGGGGTCTACGTTAAAGGGATAGCCACCCACGATGATTTTTATGGTTTTGCCGGTACCGGCGCTTGAAGCCCGAATGGTCTGGATGAGGTCGGCCACCGTGCTCACGTGATAGGTCATGGTAGCGGAGATGCCTAACACATGGGCGTTATATCGTTCGGTGGTCTGTAAAATGCTCTCGGTGGGGGTATTTGCGCCCAGGTAATAGGTATCCCAGCCGTCCATTTCAAAAAAATCGGCCACCATCCGCACCCCAATTTCGTGGAGTTCGTTGCCTACGCTGGTGGCCACTAGCCGGCGTCCAATTTTCTCGCTGGAAAAAATATGGCCGTATAATTGCGACATAATCAACTGGGTTGCGGCGGTACAATAATGCTCTTGCGCCACCGATACCTGATTGGTTTGCCACAAACGGCCGATCTCGTGCAGGACGGGTTGAAAGATGCCCAAATAAATGTCTTTGACGCTGGTGCCGTTGTTGACCGCCTCCAAAATTAATTGGGTGGCGGTGTGGCGCTCGCCTTGCAAAAGCGCGTCCAAATATTGCCGCGCCAGGTTGGTGAGCGGCGTTTCTCCGGCCACAAAAGAAGGCGGCGCGGTGTGAGTTTTGGCCAGCGCTGCCAGCCCAACGTCAACATACGCCTTGATCGTGGTTTCCATTTCCTGGGGCAGCGATTCAAGCAGCACCGTTTGAGTATGGAGGATGTGATTGGCCAGTCCTTCGGACAGCCCCGGATAATCGGCCAGCACAACCTTTAACCACGACAAATAATCGGCAAACAGGGAGGGCGAGGACGCGTGGATCGCTTCGGCCAGATAGGTGAGATTATATTTCACATCCCGCAGCGATTTCTCCCGCCCGATTTCGCCAAACCGGTCCATCAGGCCCGGCTCATCCGCGTAAATTCGTTCCGTAATTATTTCCGCCAGATCATCGCGTTGATTTTTTATCGCTTGGGCAACAGTTTGGGGGTTCATCACAATATTGACCTCCGGTAGAGTTATAGTTTTATTATACCCTAAATTTTCTCAATATCCTATCGGGTTCTGGTACCGGTCAGGTGGGGCGAAGGGCCATTCCCCCCTACGGGGGCATAGATGTTTCTAAATTTGACAAATACTTTAGATTAAGTATATTTCCCAGGTCTTTTTGTTTTTCATATAAATAGTTTAAACTAACAATAGTTTGTGTTGCAAAATAATTTTTGGCGATGAAATAGAATCATTTTATGTCTACATCCCTCTCCCGTGAAGAACGTATCCGTTCTATCCGAGACACCTTCCATTACCTCATGTGGGTTGCAATGCGGCATCTCACCCAATCCTTACAGCCTTTTGGCCTGACCTTTCCCCAATTCATTGTCTTGGCGGCGTTGGCCGCGCACCAACAGCCTTCAACTATGCGTGATCTGACCTACGCCACCTTTGAAGACCCGCCAACCATGACCGGGATCGTCGACCGTCTGGTTAAAATGAAACTGGTGTGCCGCAGCCGCAGCGAAACCGACCGGCGGGTGGTGCTGGTGGAGGCCACACCCAAAGGCATCGACGTATACGAACAGGCCAACGACACGATTATGCAGGACGCCCTGCAAGGCTATGCCCACCTGTCTGATGAGGAACTGGAAACGGTTGAACAGTTATTTCAATATAAATTACGCATGCGTGTCGGCCAATATAAATCGGTAAGCGATGCTGATTTACAGGATGAAATAAAAAAACTACGCAGGTTTTTTAATGATCCGATTCAATACGCCAAAACAGAAAAATCCAAACCTGTGTAGGAGGTTTGCTTGAACAAATTATGGAGGCCATCGATGAAACAACTCCCCATCAAAAAATTCTCAATTTTAGCCTTTATTTTGCTTCTGAGTGCCGCTGTGCTGCTCGGCGGTTGTGGAACCACCGCCGATACCGCTGCCCAGAGCGCCGAAACCGAACCCACGCCCGAACCCATCACCCCGGTTGAAGTGGCAGATGTAGAAACCGGCGATATTGCCCAGGTCTTTAATTATACCGGCAATCTCGTGGCCAAAGATCAGGTTGATATTTTACCCGGGGCGTCGGGCCGGGTGGAAGCGGTTTTGGTTGAAGTGGGCGACCACGTGAATATGGGCGATCCAATTGCCACGCTGGAGCGCGACCGTTATGTTCTCCAACTGCGTCAGGCCCAGGCCGGTTTGAATAACGCCAAACTGCAATTAGCCAAAATGGAACAAGGCTCCCGCCCCGAAGAAATTGCCGTGGCCGAAGCCGCCGTGCAGTTGGCCCGGGCCGCCCTGGATGATGTGGCCACCATCAGCGACGACGAACGCACCACCGCCGCCGTCAACTTGGCCAATGCCCAGGCCGCGCTGCGCCAGGCGCAAGCCGAGTATGATAAAATTGCCTGGGCCGGCAATGTGGGCCAGATGCCGCAAGCCCTGGCCCTGGAGCAGGCCACCAATGCCTACGAAACAGCCCTGGCCGCTTACAATTTGCAAACCAACCCCGGCGATGCCCAACTGGCCCCGCTTATGGTTCAACTGGTTCAGGCCGAATTAGCCCTGACCATGGCCAAACAGCCTTTCCGCGAGATTGATTATGAAATGGCGCGGGTGGCCATTGAACAGGCCGAAACCGCCGTGGAACTGGCCAATCTTCAGCTAGATGAAGCCACCATCGAAGCGCCCTTTGACGGCATCATTGCCGAACTCCACATCACCGAGGGCAGTTCGGTGGGGCCGCAGGCGCCGGTCGCCATGGAAGTATCGGATGCGGTCGAAATGCCGGTGGGCATCGAAGAGGCCCGTATCGGCCAGATTGAAACAGGCCAGCCGGCTTCGTTGCAGGTAGAAGCGTATCTCGGCCAGAATTTTCCGGCGGTCGTCAGCAAGATTGCCCCCGTTGCCGATAAAAACTCCCACACCTTTGAAGTGACCATTACGCCTGAAGATCAAGACTCCCAGCTTCGCAGCGGCATGTTTGCTACCTTGGGCATTCTGGTTGACCGGAAGCAAAACACCCTCCTGGTGCCTGTGGATGCCGTGACCAACGTAAATGGTCAGGATTCGGTGTATGTGGTCAAAGACAATATCGCCGAACTTCGTGCGGTAACCGTCGGCCTTGCCAACGATGGCCAGGTAGAAATTCTATCGGGCGTGGAAGCCGGCGAAACCGTGGTGATTGCCGGCCAGGATAACCTGACCGACGGCGCCAAAGTAGAAACTGTCAACCGTTTATAACATCAGCGTTATTACCTTTAACGCGAAAGGATAGATTATGGGACTGACAAGATTATCCCTGCGCCGCCCCCTGACCATGTTGATGATCATTCTGGCCTTGGTGGTGATGGGGTATCGCGCCTACACCTTCCTCAAACTCGATCTGATGCCGGAAGTTGACTTCCCGATTGTGACGGTGGTCACCGTCTTCCCCGGCGCGTCGCCCGAAGATATTGAAGAATTGGTGGTGAAACCCATCGAAGATGCCGTGGCCACCATCTCCGGCATCGATACCCTGACCTCGCAATCCAACGAGGGCGTGGGCAACATCATCATCCAATTTACCGAAGATGTTAACGGCGACCAGGCCGCCATTGATGTGGAACGCCAGGTCGCCACAGTCCAATTGCCCGAAGAGGCGCAGGACCCCAGCGTAATCAAGGCCGATTTCAACGCCTTCCCCATTTTGATCATGTCATTGAATGGGCCGCAGAGCCAGGATGCTTTGTTTCAACTGGCCGAAGATTCGTTGAAGCCGCGCTTGCAATCGGTCTCCGGCGTGGCTTCCGTCAGTATTGCCGGTGGCCGCGAGCGGGAAGTACAGGTTTACGTGGACCCGGCCAAGCTGGCGGCCTACAACCTGCCGATGAGCGTGGTTGAGCAGGCCCTGTCGGCCAACAACATCACCTTTCCCGCCGGATCGCTGGAATCGGGCCGCACCAAAACAACCGTGCGCTCCGTGGGCGAGTTTACCAGCCTGGCTCAGATTGAAAATATCGTCATTGTGGATCAAAGCCGGTCGTCCGGGCAGGGCGGCGGTCCCGGCGGCGGTAATTCTTCAAGCGTGGGTAAAGTGTACCTGCGCGATATTGCCACCGTGCAATCCGGCTTGAAAGATCAGGATAACTACCTGCGCTACAATGGCCGCGAGGCCGTAAGCGTGAGCGCCATCAAATCCAGCGATGCCAACACCGTAGAAGTGGTTGACAATTTGCTCGGCGTGGTGGACGAGATCAACCAGGACCTGCCCGCCGGCGCGGACCTGGTGGTCATCAGCGATAACTCCGAGTTTATCCGCGAGTCGGTGAACGCGGTGATCGAAGATCTGATTTTGGCGGTTCTGATCACCGGCCTGGTGATGCTGGTTTTCCTGCACACCATTCGCAGCACGTTTGTGGTGCTGTTGGCCATTCCCACCTCCATCATTAGCACCTTTTTGGTGATGTGGGCCTTGGGCTTCAGCCTGAACCAGCTTACGCTGTTGGCCCTGACGTTGGTGATCGGTATTTTGGTTGACGACTCCATTGTGGTCATCGAAAACATCGACCGCCACCTGAGCGAACTCAAAAAACCGCCCAAGCAGGCGGCGCTCGATGGCCGGCGCGAGATTGGCCTTGCCGCCATCACCATCACCCTGGTTGATGTGGTAGTTTACCTGCCGGTGGCTTTTATGACCGGTATCGTTGGCCAGTTTTTCTACTCCTACGGCGTGACCATTGCTGTGGCCGCCCTCTTCTCCCTCTTCATCGCCTTTAC
Source organism: uncultured Caldilineaceae bacterium (assembly GCA_964612485.1). Taxonomy (GTDB): domain Bacteria; phylum Chloroflexota; class Anaerolineae; order 4572-78; family J111; genus JAFGNV01. Next base: position 18,819 of record CAZTFF010000006.1, on the reverse strand, counting down.
GTTGACGCCCATGCTGGCCGCGTTCCTCTTGAAAGACGAAAGCCGGCCCGGCCCGCCGCCAACCGGCATTCGCAAATTCTTTAGCCTTATCTTCAAGCCGGTGGCCTGGATCTGGCACGGGTTTATCAACCTGTGGGAAAAAGGTTTTGGCCTGCTGGCCGATTTTTACGGCCTGACCCTGCGTTTCTTCTTGTGGAATCCCATCACCCAATTACTGGCCGTGGCCCTTGCCATTGCGGCGCTGGTGGGCGGCGTATTTCTGGTGGCCGAGGGTTTTGTGGGGGCCGAGTTCTTTCCCCAACAGGACGACGGCCAGTTGCGAATTGATGTAGAAATGCCCCCCGGCACCAACCTGGACGCCACCGATCAGGTAGCCCGCAGCGTGGAAGGCATTTTGTTGAGCGAAGTACCGGAAGTCTCCTCCATCCTGACCCGTGTGGGCGGGAGCAGCGGCGGCGATTTTACCGGCGGTTCCCGCGCCTCCAACGAGGCCTCCGTCAGCGTGCGGTTGGTTGATCTGGAACTGCGCGACCGCAGCACCACCGATGTGGTGGAGCAGCTCCGTCCGCTGTTGAGCCGGATACCGGAAGCGATCATTTCCGTGTCCTTGACCTCGGCGATGGGCGGCGGCGATATGGGCAGCGCCATTCAGGTGCAGGTGTTTGGCGATGATCCCGATCAGTTGGTTGATCTGGCTAACCAGGTGGAAGTTGCCATGAAAAGCGTGCCCGGCGCGGTGGATGTTATCAACACCGATGCCGCCCGGACGCCGGAAACGCGCCTGATGGTGAACCGCGATCAGGCCCAGGCCCTGGGGCTTTCCCCCTTCCAGGTGGCGGGGACACTGCGTACCGCCCTGAGCGGCAGCCAGGCCGGGAAATACAAACCGGCCGGCGATACCGAGATCGACATCACCATGCGGTTGAACGAAGCCGCCCGGAATGACCTCAACCAGCTTTTGCAAATGCCGCTCACCTACGTGAACGGCCAGCCGATTGTCTTGAACCGGGTGGTTGAGGTGGAAAACAGCCTGGCTCCGGCCCGCATTACCCGCGCGGACCGGCAGCGGGTATTAACCGTAGGCAGCGGTGTGGGCGGCGGCCAGGCCGCGGGTGATGTGACCGACGCGGTTGAAGCCGCCATCAATGAACAGGTGGAGTTTCCGGTGGGCTACGGTTTCAAATTTGTCGGCACTTCGGAAATTCAGCGCGAGTCCTTCTCCGAATTGATCTCGGCCATTGCCCTGGCCATTGTGCTGGTTTATATGCTGCTGGTGGCCCTTTACCAGAGTTGGTTACAGCCGCTGGCCATTATGTTCTCCCTGCCGGTGACGCTGGTAGGCGCCATTGGCGGCTTGTGGCTGACCGGCAATACACTGAACATTCTGTCGCTGCTGGGCATTGTGCTGCTCACCGGGGTGGTCACCAAAAACGCCATTCTGGTGGTTGACTTCACCAATTTGTTGCGCACGGAGCAGGGCATGCCGCGCAAAGAAGCCCTGGTGCAGGCCGGACGCATGCGCTTGCGGGCGGTGTTAATGACCACGCTGACCCTGGTTTTTGCCCTGATGCCGCTGTTGATCGGGGCCGGGGCCGGTTCGGAATTTAGAGCGCCGCTGGCCGCGGTGGTGATTGGCGGTGTAACCTCGTCTACCTTGTTGACCCTGATCCTGGTTCCCGTTATCTACAACTTCTTTGATTGGGGCGGCGGAATGACCAGCCTCGCTTTCCGCAACCTGTTTGGCCTGCCGGACCCCAGCGACCAACCGCCGCTGGTGGTGGATGGCGTGCCCGATGCGGTGCCGCCCAAACCACGTCCCAGCTCGTCACCGCACCCGCAGCCCGGCTCGGCCATTTCAGTGAATCCGTCTTCGCCTGGCCCGGAACCGGATACGGCGTAGAGGCTCAGAAGTTGGGTCCTTTCAAGCAAGAATTTTTTAGTCCGCTAAGAGCGCGAAGTTACGCAAAGAAAAATAAAAAAATTAGCGTTCCTTCGCGTTCTTTGCGGATTCTATCACTTCCTTGGTTCCGATTTGTCTGGATTAGGAAAAAGAAGGAATAAAACAATGATAAAAAAACAACTTTGGATCGTGCCTTTAATTCTAATTCCGGCGATTTTCGTGGCAGCGTGTGGCGTAGAAGAAGCCCATAACGTGGCCGAACCACTCAATCGTGATGAATGGCCCACGCCCGTTCCCACCGAAGCGCCTGCCACCGCCACGCCGTTCCCGGAGTTTGAATTTACCGATAAAGCCCCAACTCCCACGCCGGCACCGGTTGAGGAGCCAACGCCCACCGAGGTTCCGGTTGAATCTGTGGTCTCTCTTGAACCCGAAACCGGCTCAGATGCTGTTCCCGAGGTCCTGGTTTCCCAGATAACCCAGATGCTGCGCGATGAGCTGTCCCCCGTATCCGTGGCTCTGGTGGTGCCCGATACCGGCGTGGTCCGGCAAGGGCCGGGCGCCGGTTACGGCGCTGCCGCCAACCTGGAACGCAGCAGCCTGGTGGGCGTGCTGGGCCAGAATCCCGGCGGCGACTGGCTGTACGTCATCGACATGGACCTCAATACCGGCTGGATGCCCACCGGCGATCTGCGGCCCACCGGTTCTATCGAAGGCGCGCCCGTGCTTCCGCCCGATCCGATTGCCGCGCTGATCGAGCAGGCGGCAGGCGCGTCGAACACCGGCGCTGCTTCGAGCCAGACTCGTGAAGCGCAGCCGGTTGCTGTTGAAGAACTGGATGTGATCGCCACCGCTCAGGTTGATAATTTTGCCCTGAATGTTCGCCAGGGGCCGGGGGCCAACTTTAAGCTGCTCGATACGCTGGCCGAAGGGGACGAAGTATCCATCCTGGCGTTGAATAAAGATGAGTTGTGGGCGCTGGTGGAAACCGCCGCCGGCCAAAAAGGCTGGGTCTCGATTGAATTTCTGGCGGTCGAGGGTGATCTGGCCGCTGCGCCCCAGGTTTTGTCGGCCTTGCCGGATGATGATTATCCGGCGGATCAAATTGCACCGATCACGTCTGTCTCGGGGCAGCCGGTGACTGTGGCTTCCGCGTCGGATGGCGGTAGTGCCGCCGCCTCTACCGCCGCGGTCAATGTGTCGAACCAAGCAACCCTGCCCGCGCGGCTGTTGGCCCCGGTGGCCGAGGGCAAGGTCAGCCGGGTGGTGGATTTACGTCGCGAACCGGATGCAACCGCCCTGCCCATCGCCTCCCTGGTTGATGAGCCGGTCACCGTGCTGGCCGTTAATCAGGCCCGCGATTGGGCGGTGGTGCAAACCACAAAATCGCGGGTGGGGTGGCTGCCGGTGGATGGCTTTGTTCTTACGGAAGGTTCCCTGGATAACGCCCCTCCGGTCATCACCGCCTGGGTGGAAAGTAACGAGCTAAAGCTCAAGAGCGGCCCCGGCATTTACCACGACGATGTGGGCGTGGTTGCCATCGATAATCTGGTGGCGGTTGTGGCTCGCAACGAGGGCGGTAACTGGGTGTTAGTTGAACCGCTGCCCGGTGGCCGCGGCTGGATTTCGCCCAAATTTTTAACGATGATGGCGCCGCTGGCCGAAATTCCGCTGGTTTCCACCCTCTCCTTCCCGGAACCGGTCCAAACTCAGGCCGAACCCGCGCCGGCGGTGCCGCTGCGCCCGGCCCAAAACCTGATCGCCTTCCAGGAGTCGAGCGGCGGCAATATTATGCTTATCAATGCGGATGGCAGCAATCTGCGCCGCCTGACCAACGGTATCGATCCCGTGCTTTCCCCGGATGGGCAGGCGGTGGCCTTTACCCGCTGGCAGGGCGAGGTCGGTTCGCTGTGGACCATCAACATAGACGGCAGCAGCGAACGTGCCCTGCTGGGCCAGATGCGTAAAGCCAAAGGCCCGGCCTGGTCGCCCGATGGGACTCAGATTGTGCTCAACTACCAGCACGGCGGTCGGTTAGAGGATGAAACCATCAGCTTTGATCTGAGCGAGAACCCTGACCCCAAGATTCCGTGGAACGCCAAGGACGTGGAGGTGGTGCTGGAACCCGTCACCGATAGCGCCGGAAATGTGGTTGGCATGGAGCCAATCCTGAAAGTGACCCTGCCGCCCGACCCGCATTGGGGATTGCGCGTGGTCAATGTGGCCGACGGCTCATTTAAAGATGTGGATGGCGGTACCTACGCCTTTCGTCCCACCTGGGACCCGGTCACGGATTGGCGCGTGGTGTCGGATGGGGGGCGCGGGCTGGTGGGCGTTGACGTCAATCGCCCGGAATACCAACGGACGTTAACGGATAATGTCAACGACAGCTCGCCCGTGTTTTCGCCGGATGGCCGTTATATGGCGGTCACGTCCAAAAATCAGGGCGGGTACGATATTTACCGCCTGAACGCCGACGGCAGCGGGCGCGCGTGCCTGACCCAGACCCCGCTGTGGGAAACCAGCGGGCCGGGCGAGGAAAGCGGCTGGAACAATGTGGCCCCGGCCTGGTCGCCCGATGCTTCGCAAATTGCGTTTCTCACCGACCGCACCGGGCGCTGGGAAATCTGGGTGATGAATGTGGATGGCTCCAACCCGCAGCCGCTGTTCTCAGAGGCCGTGAACGATCAGCTTAACATCCAGTACAATTTTGTCGATGAGCGGGTGTTGAGCTGGCGGTAAAGCGCGTTGTAATCAAACATAAATCAAACTTGAGGCCGGTGTTGTACCTGACACCGGCCTTTGGCTGTAGTATAATCGTAGTGCAGCCGTAGGGTTGGCTTAACGCCCACTTAATCATCATCCAATACCCTGATAGAAAGTTGGAAATTTTTATGCGGGTCATTGCAGGCACGGCCAAGGGCCGAAAACTCAAAACCGTTCCCGGCGACTCAACCCGCCCCATTACGGACCGGACCAAAGAGGCCCTGTTCAGCATCCTGGGCAACTGGATCATCGACGCGCGCGTTTTGGATCTGTTTGGCGGAACCGGCGCGGTCGGCATCGAGGCGTTGAGTAGAGGCGCGGCCCACGTCACCTTCATCGAAAAAAGCCATCGCGCCACGCAGATCATCGGCGAGAATTTACGCGCCACCCGGCTCGCGGACCACGCCCACGTGCGGCGAGACGACGCCTTTAAGTTCCTGGCCCAGCCGCCGGAGGCCCCCTTTGATTTGATCTACATTGCCCCGCCGCAATACCAGGAGATGTGGTCAAAAGCCATTCAGATGTTGGAGGCGCAGTTGTCGCCGTGGCTGCTGCCTGATGGCGCGATCATCGCCCAAATTCATCCCAGGGAATACCACAACTTGCAATTGCAGAATCTGGTATTGTACGATGAACGCAAATACGGCAGTACGCTGCTCTGTTTTTACGAATGGGCGGAGGAAGCGTTGATCGAGTAGGACGAGGGAGGGACTTTTTGCAGGAGGCTGATGATGGAAGAAAAATCTCTGGATAAGGCCGGCACAACGCCGGATAACAAAAAGTCCCCAAAAACATCAGGCAACCGGCGGCTGTTCATCATTGTGGCCGGCGGGCTGCTTTTGAGCGTGTTGACCCTGGCCTGCGTGGCCGGGGTGGTGTATCTGGCCGCTGCCGGCCTGATCTGGCATCAAGCTGAATCAATTGAGCAGGTTGTTTCTCAGGTGACGGCCCGGCCCGTTTATAACCAGATCATTTTTGTGGGCAATGATGACAATTTGTGGCTGACCTCCCCGGACGGCGCTGATTTGCGCCAGGTAACGGACGATGGCCGGGGGTATGTTTTCCCCACCTGGTCGCCCGATGGCCGGTATCTGGCTTTTGTGGGGCCGGACTCGGACCAAAATCCGGCGCTCTACCTCACGCCGGCCAGCCGGTTGAACCCTTCCATTTTGTACGAGGACCCTGCTTCCTCTCCCTTTTACCTCTACTGGTCGCCCGACAGCCGGAGCGTTACGTTTTTAGCCCAGGAAGCCAGAACGATGGCCATGCGTCAAACCGGTGTTGATGGCACGGAGCGGTTATTGGGCCGGGGCGCGCCTTTTTATTGGGTGTGGTCGCCCCAGGCGGATCGTTTGTTGCTGCATGTGGGCGGAAATCGCCGGACATCGGAGCAGGCCCATATTTCTGTGTTGAAAAATCGTGAAGAAGTGGAGCGGATTGAACTGGGGCTTGACCCCGGTCGATTTCAGGCTCCGCTGTGGTCGTCCGATGGCAGCCACTTTTTTTATGTGGCCGTGAATGAAGACGGTGTCGACTCTATCTACAAAACCAACGCCGACACCTTGGAACAGCAGGCGCTCGCCGGCCTGTCCGGGGTGACGTTCATCACCCTTTCTCCCGACGACCAGCGATTGGCCTATCTGGAAATCGAGCGGAATGATGGCATTCCCTTTGGCTCCGCCTATATTATGAAGGCCGATGGTTCGGAGCGGCGCTTGCTGACCGACCGCTTTATCGGCTCGATGTACTGGTCGCCCGACGGCAGCAAACTGGCGGTGCTTACCGCCGACATTGACGGTAAATCCGGGCCAACGGCCAAAATTGATGGGCTGGCCGCGCCGCTGCGACAGCAGGTTGTTTTTCGTTGGTGGATCTACCATGTGGAAAGCAAAGACTTTGAACCGCTGATTGCCTTCAGCCCCACCGCCGATTTTTTCCAGACCATTCCCTTTTTCGATCAATACCACCTGTCGCTCACCTTCTGGTCGCCGGACAGCCGCTATTTTGTGGTCACCAAACGGAATGAGGATGGTAGCCAGGATGGGGCGGTTTGGGTGATGGACACTACCGGCCAGGAAGAACCCCGCCAGATTGGGGAGGGACGGTTGGCCGTATGGTCGTGGCAGTGAGGGGGCAATTTACCCCGGATTGCCACTGCGTACCAGAAAAATCACGCCGCCGATAATCAAAATCACCCCCATAATCCGCTCCCAGCCGACGGTTTCGCCAAAGAAGAAGCGGCCGATCAGCAGGGTGAAAACGTAGGTCAGGGCCACCAGCGGAAAGGCCAGGCTGAAATCTAACTTGGATAACACATCCAGCCAAAGAATGGCGCTGACGCCGTAAAAAAGAAACCCCAAAATAACCCAGGGTGTTTGCAGTAGTTTGAGTATCCCCATTATTCCGTCTGATAATGCGACCCCGCCGATCACATTGAGGCCGTACTTGATTGAGGTCTGCCCGGCGGAAAGCAGCATGATAGAGATCAAAGCCAATAAAAACGTACCAATCATAGAGGAAGTCACCTCCGTTTTGAGCATCATTTTCACCTGATTGAACTGTTTTTGTGCAGGCGTAAGATACAACAACCCGTTCGATTTAGAAAATTTGTCATTGCGCCGTTCAACGATAGATTTTGAGCGTTTGCGCGTCCAGGGCGTAAATTGTGCCGTCTTTTGCCACGGCGAGACCGCCCGGCGGCGACACCTCGCTGCCGGGGTAGCGGCGAGACACCGCAGCAGGCAGTGGGGCGAGCTGCCACAGCCCGTCGATTTCGGAGATGAGCAACTCGCCGCCGGGGATCAGGGCAATGGCAGACGCCCGCTGCAAGGGAAACTGTTCCGTTCCGGCAATCAGAGCGACTTGCCGTAACGAGGGCGTTTCGAGAACGGTGATGCCCCGGCGGGTGGGAGCCAGGGCGTTCAGCACGTATAACCGCCGTTGATCGCTATCCAGCAGCACATCCAAAACAGGCCCGCCGGTGAGTTGGATTTGGCGTTCGATTTCCAGCGTGTCTGCATCGATGGCGGCCAGGCGCGCGCTGCCCGGAAAGGCAATGTAAATCCGGCGAGGGGTTGGATCAAAGAAAACCCGGTCGGGTTGGTCGGGCAGGGGAAGCGCGGCCAGCAGCGTTGACAAATCTTCACTCAGAACCAGCAGCCGGTCGTGTTCCGCATCGGCTACAAACAGGCGTTCGGTGCGCTCATCTCGCGCGATGCCCCGCAGTCGGCCCAGCCCGGCCTGCCGGCGAACCATCGTGCCGCATGCCAGGTCGATCAGGACCAGCCCATCTTTCAGTGAAACGTATATTTGACCGGGGCGGGGAGTGTTGGTAGTCATCCACTGGGGCGCGCTGTCCAGCGGAATTTTCGAGTTAAGCTGATGGGTGTTCAGATGAAAGGATTGCAAGCGGGGCGGGTCGGTCAGGCTGACCGCGCCCCAGCCGGCTGGTTCATCCAATATAACCTGCTGCGGCGCGCCGGGCAGCGCCAGAGAGATAAGTTGTTGAACGGCCAGGTTGGCCGCCAGGGTTGGCGTGAGCGGTTGGGCAAAATGCGTGGGCACAATCGCGCCCGGCGAGGCGGTTTCCGGCACAGACAGGTACCAGGGGCCGGTGGTGCGGGGCCGGGCGGCAATGATGGGCAAATAGATTTTACGCAGGCTGCCGGGGGCCATCACTTTTACCGGCGCGGCCTGGCTATCCAGCGCGGTGTGGCCGCTGCGCTCGCTGCCGCTGAGGATGCCGGGGTAATCGCCGGGAACCACCGTGGGGCTGACCACCGCCCGGAACGTCACCTGATAGCCATACGGCTGCCAGCGTCCCACCGGTTTGGTCAGGTTGGAAACCCGGGTATATTGCAGGTGAGGTTCAAAGGGCGGGGTCGGGTAGATCCAATCGAAGTTGGCCCATTGGCCGTCGGTATCGGCCATTTGAAAAGGCGTCACCGCGATCACTTCCGGCCATTTTTGCCAATAGTCGGCAAAAGCGCTGGCGATGTAGCCGGCGCGATTGCTTTCGTTGATGCGGCTGTATCCCTCAAAACCAAACGTATTGCTGCCCAACTCGTAGCCGGTTTCACTGATGATGACTTTTACCCCGCGGCGGCCATAGCTTTTGATGACATTCAGCTCGTGAATATAACAATCAATGGCATAGGTGCTGTACCGGGCCGTGCCGTTGTGGATGTTGTACGAGGCGGGATGGTTATAGGGGTAGCAGTGTACCGACCAGGCATCAAACGCATTTTTGAAGCCGGGCACGTTGAGCATTTGCCGCAGAAAAGTCATATTCCCCGGGGTCAGCGCGCCGTTCAGCACCCGGATGCGGGCATCGCCCAATTGTTTGATGGCGCGGGAAACGGCCACAAAAAAGCGGGCGTATTGGGTGGCATTGGGCCTGCCGTTCCATTCGATCCACAGGTCCGGCTCGTTCCAGATTTCGATGTAGAGAGGGTTGGTGTTACGGCGCGGCAGGCCGGCCACGTAGCGGGCATACGCCTGGGCAATTTCCGAATAATCGCCATCCGGCCCGGCGCTGGGTTTTTGCCACACGCCGTTGACAAAATGACCTTGCAGCCGGAGAATGGGGATCAAATTGCGGGCGTAGGCTTCGTTGACAAAATTTACCGCGCAGTCGCTGGGGCCGGTGGTGGCGGTGTCCAGGCCGTAAAACATTTGTTTGACGTAGCCGCCGTTGCCCACCAGCGTTTTGGCCCCGTCCAGATGCAGGCCCGGCTGGCAATCGTGCATGAGGGTGTGGATGCCATAAGGATTGTGCGCCGTGATCCCGGCGGCGGGCAGGTTGTAAGGCCCCCAGGTCAGCGTTTGCCCGTTGACCACCGGTTCGGCGTTTTCCAGGGGCCAGCCTTCGCCTCTCACCAGGGTGGAGCCGGGAACGTAGGTGAATCCCGGCGGCAGGGTCATCGTCAGCACGCCGTCATACACAATTTCATCGGTGTGATTGAGAAGTTCCAGGTAGTAGTGGGTTTCCGTACCCGGTTCGGCATAGGTGGCCGAGCCGGCCACCGAGATGACGGGTTCCTGCGCGAAGAGCCGGCTGGCCGGCAGGCCAAAAATACCGGCAGCCAGCAGGAGCACGATAATGATGGATGCACTCAATCTAAAGAACGGTCGAGGAGACACGGGCTGTTTCCCTGATCAATAACTTATCTCAATGCCATGCGTGGCGGGGTCAAAGCCGGCGGGCCAGAGGGTTTGCTCGTTGGCGCGGGCGTTGGTGAAATCGGTGTTGTTCAGGCTGGCGTTTTGTAGATCGGCCCAGCGCAGGTCGGCGCCGGCCAGGCTGGCCCCATCGAGATTAGTTTGGCTAAAATCAAGCCATCGCAGGTCCGACCCGGACAGATCGGCATTTTGAAAATTGGCCGCAATGACAATGGCCTCCGAAAGATCGGCATTTTTGATGAATGCGTCCTGAAAATCGGCCTCGCGCATATTGCATTTATGCAGGCTGGCTCCGGTCAGATCAGCATGGCTCGCATCGGCCCGCCGCAAGCTGGAGACGGTTAATTGAGCGTGGTAAAGATCCGCGCCGGTAAGCCTGGCCTCTTCCAAATTCGTATCGCGCAGGTCGGCGTGGCTAAAATGGGCATACCGTAAATCGGCCCCGGTTAATTGGGCCGACAGCAAAAATACCCGCCGGGCATCGACCCAACGCAAATCAGCGGCTTCAAGATTGGCCGCGTAGAAATGCGCGCCACGTAATTCGGCCCGGGACAGGTTGGCTCGCGCCAGGTTGGCCCAACTCCAATCGAGTCCGGCAAGATTGGTCCGGTTGAGGTCAGCGCCTTCACAGTTCGGCGGGCATCCCTCCGGCAATGTTGGTTTGTGGAACATCAGGCAGGTGGTGAGGCCGCGATTATCGACCATGCAGGTGTAATTGTAGGGGCCGTAATTGATAAAAGCGTAACCAATGAAAAAAATCAGCGCTGCGCCGGCCACAATCAGCAAATATTTTGCGTATCCGGGAAGATGGAAGCCGGTGTCTGCGGTTTTGATGTCATTCTTTTTCCAGCGAAAGCGAGAGTTGCTTACACCGGATGATGTTTCTTGCGGATTTTGTTCGTCCGTCATAACTTTCCTAAATGCACAATTGCATAAATACGTTTCGACTTTTTAGAGTCCGCGAAGTTACGCGAAGATACGCTAAAAAATTTTTCCTTTGCGTTCCTTCGCGCCCTTCGCGGACTCTCGTCTACTTCGATAATCAGGAATCCGGAATGAATTTGCGCAACCTTGTACCAGGTAGTTGATTTCACAAGCCCGGCGTTGCGATGCCGGTCATTCTAACACATGCAGGCCCGATACTCAAGCATTGGCTTTTATTTTGTGTTGCGGCTCAACTTGGCGTACAATACCAGCCTGTTGAATTACGACGAACAAGGATGGAATTATGGATCGACAAGAAGCCTGGGAATTGGTTTGTGAATACACCGAGAGTCCTCATCTCCGCCGCCATATGCTGGCGGTGGAGGCCGCCATGCGGGGCTACGCCCGCCATTTTGGCGAAGATGAAGAAAAGTGGGGGCTGGTGGGCTTGCTGCACGATTTTGATTATGAACGCTGGCCCAATGTATCGGAAAACGGCCATCCAAATACCGGCGCGCCAATTTTGCGCGAGCGCGGCGTTGACGAGGAGATGATCCGCGCGATTTTGTCTCACGCTACCGAAGTGACCGGCGTCGAACGAGAATCGCGGTTGGAACACGCGCTCTACGCCGTAGATGAACTAACCGGCTTGATTACCGCCGTGGCCCTGGTTCGCCCCTCAAAAGATATTCGAGATGTCAAGGTCAAGTCGATCCGCAAAAAATGGAAGGCCAAAGCTTTTGCGCCCGGCGTTAATCGGGAAGACGTTGAGGCCGGCGCGGCAGCCCTGGGTATTGAATTGAACGAGCACCTGCGCCTGGTGCTGGAATCGATGCAGGCCGCAGCCGCCGACCTCGGTTTAGATGGGTCGGAAGCCAACTAATCTGAAGGAATTTTTTATGACTACGGATGCCGAACATACCTCGACAACCCCTTCCAAATTACTCCATGAGACGATTGACCAGCTCTCAACCATCATCAGCATTGCCCAATTCAGTCTCATCACCGAGGAGTTGTCGCCCAAAACCGAAAATGATTTCAAGCGGATTATTCAGACGGCTCGAGACGCGGCTGAACAGATCAAACAACTGAGCGAGATGATCCGCGAGGGAGAATAATTTGCCAGGATCGTTGCGAAAACTGAACCTATCAACCCCGGCAGCGTTGATATTGGCGCTGGTTTTTCCCGTTTTTGCGGTGGCCCCTCTCTTTTATCCCGGTTTTATCCAAACCCATACCGGTTTTGTGCCTTTGTGGAATATGATCCACCTGCAAGCGGCGTCGGGCCGTTTGTCTGAGGCTCTGGCGGTGGTTTCGGCGGAACCGTTGGTAAATAACGGGCTGCTCTTTTATTATTTGGCCGGTCTCCTGCCGTTCTCCCCGGTGGTGTCGATCAAATTGCTGGTGATCGGTAGCTGGCTGCTGGGCAGCGCGGGCATGTTTATGTGGCTGCGAAGCTGGCTGGGCAACCCCGGCGCGTTGGCGGCGGCCCTGGTGTATGTGTACCTGCCGTATCCAATTATGACCGTTTACGTACGCGGCGCGTGGGGGGAAGTTTTATTTTGGGGATTATTGCCCTGGGCCATTCTGACGGCTACCTTTTTAGTTAGTTTGCTCCCAAAGAATTTAACCGCAGAGAACACAGAGAACGCTGAGAGAGAAAAAGAAAAATCTCTGCGCGCTTCGCGTCCTCGGCGGTTAATCCTTTTTAGACTGTTTATGGCTGTGGTGGCGGTGATATTCTGGCTGCTGTTGGGGTTGAGCCAACCGGGGCTGGCCTTTTGGGCGCTGCTGTTTTTGATCTTGCTGCTGCTCCTGGTTCATTTTCAGCAATCGCTGTGGCCCATTTTGTCTGCCGGGGTAGGCGTTGCCGGGGCGATGTCGGTTTACGCCTTTTTGATTGATTTCCCGTCCCCCTCCACCATCAATTTTTCTGACCATTTTCTCTATCCCTTCCAGCTTTTTTCCTCCTTTTGGGGGGGTGGCGCCAGCCGGCCCGGCTGGGACGACGGCCTTTCTTTGCAGGTGGGGCTGGCCGGCCTGGGCCTGGCATTGGTGAGCGTGATCCTATGGCAGCGTTCTACCACCATCAGCCGCACCGACCGCCGGCTGCTATTTTTCAGCGGCGCGGCCATAGGTTTTATCCTGTTGGTGCTGGGCGTGGCCCCCATTGTATGGAATCTGCCGCTCTGGCCCGGCCTGACCCTGGCCGGCACGTTGACCTACCCCTGGCAGTTGTTGGGTTTCATCGGATTGTGCGTGGCCGTTCTCTCCGGCGCGGCATTATGGATTGAGGAGCGGTTGGCGCAACTGCCTATATTCAGCGCCATCATTTTGTTGATTGTTTTGAGCAGTTATAGCTATCTACAGCCCCAATTTATTCAACCCGATCCCTATTTGCGATCATCTCCCCAGGCCATTCTGGGCCACCGGCAGATGGCGCTCTTGGATCACGATTTTGCGGTGTTGACCGCCGGCGCCACCGCCGGGTTAGAACGCGGCCAGACCACGGTTCCGCTGGCGGTGTACGGACCGCTGCAACCGGGCGATGTGCTGGTGGTTAAGGTGGTCTGGCAGCCGCTGCAACCCCTATCGCAAAATTTCAAGATGTTTGTTCACCTGGTTGATCCGGCGGGCGTGGTGGTGGCCCAGTACGACGGCTACCCCCAATCCGGCGATCATCCTACCCCCGGCTGGGTTCCGGGCGAGTTGATTGAAGATTCCTATCCTGTTCTTTTACCTGCCGATGCGCCGCCCGGCCCCTATCAGCTTTATCTTGGCTTCTACAATGAAACCACTCTGGAGCGACTGCCCGTTCCCAACGATGCCGAAGGAAGGGTGATTTTAGATGTCAACTAAGCAACCTGGCCTCATTCAACAATCTTCCTCCAACAATCTTCATCTTTCATCCGTTACGTGGTATCGTGATGTCTATTTCTGGTTCACGCTGCTGCTCTCTTTGCCGGTGATCGGCCCGCTGCTCCAGCCGGGCTACTACTGGGGCGGGCACGACGCGCGCCATTCGGTGTATTTTTTGCACCAGTTCGACACGGTTTTTCGAGACGGGGTCTGGTACCCGCGCTGGATACCGGATATGGCCTTTGGCTACGGCTACCCGTTTTTTAACGTTTACGGCCCGCTGGCTTCCTACACCGGCGAGATTTTTCTGCAACTGGGCGTTGATATGGTCACGGCGGTCAAAATTGTTTTTGGCCTGTCGGCCCTTCTTTCCGGCCTGGCAATGTATCTGTTTGTCCGCCGCCTGTTGGGCCGGCCTGCCGCTTTGATTTCCGCGCTGGTTTACGTTTATATTCCCTACCACCTGTTCGACCTGTACGTTCGGGCCGATCTGGCCGAATCCGTGGCTTTTGTGTTTGTGCCGTTGGTGCTGTGGGGTTTTTACGAGTCGGTCAACCGGCCTCGATTGCCGGCCCTTCTGGGCGGCGCGCTGGCCTTTGCCGCGTTGATGTTCACCCATTCGCTCTCGGCCTTTATCCTCACGGCTATGATGGGGCTGTACGTGGTTTATATGATGGTTTGGCAGGGATTTAGCGATTCAGCGAGAAAGCGAATCAGCGAATCAGCGAATCAGCGAGAAAGCGAGACACAAAAAGGCGCGTCTTACCTTTCGCGGATCAAACAAAGCTCTTGGGGCGCGGCGATCCTGTCCGGTTTTCCGCCGCTGTTTGTGCTGCTGCTGGGGATCGGGTTAAGCGCCATTTACCTGTTTCCCGCCATCACCGAGGCCGGTTACGTGCGCACCGATCAATGGTTTGGCGGGCGTTTTGCCTTTGGCGATGATTTTGTCGATGTGTTCCAGCTCTTTTCGCCGCAGTGGGGTTTTGGGGCCAGTATCCCCGGCCCGGATGATGACACCGGTTTTCAAATTGGCCTGGCCGCGATCATCCTGTTTGTTCTCTCTTTTTTGATCGTTCCCCGCCTGGCCGAGGCCCGCGTCCGCCGCACTTTTTACTTTTTCCAGGGCATCACCCTGTGGATGGCGTTTTTAACCGTGCCGCTCTCGTTTGTGGTCTGGCAGCTCCTGCCGCTGGCCCAACTGGTGCAATTCCCATGGCGGCTGCTGGTGACGATAGCGCCGTTCATTTCCATCGTGGCCGGAGCCATTCTGGCGAATACGACGACCGACGACCGACCACTGACCACTGACCGCCGGCCACTGACCACTGAGGCCAAGACCGTACCGGTCAGCGTGATTATTTTATCTTGTCTTATTCTGCTGTCCAGCTACCCTTACGTGCGGGCCGAAGTGCGCGATCCCAAACCCACCGAAGGCCCGGTCAGCGTGGCGGCCCTGTTCCGCTTCCAGCAATCGTCGGATGAAATGACGGGCCAATCGGCCTGGGTGCGGCGCATTCCTAACTGGTCTACCCTGGCCGAACAGGTGGCGGCGGGCAGCGAGATCACCACCAAGATCAGCTACACCTCCCTGCCCGATGACAATAGCGTGGGCGTTTACTCCATGGAGATGGACAGCCAGCACGAGCTGGTGTGGGTGGGCACGGACAAAGAGGGGCAGTCGGTTACGTTCATGGTTCCTTACTATCCCGGCTGGCAGGCTTACATTTACGAAGATTTAGGGCCGCACGACGGCAACCTGGATAAGGAACGCGGCCCGGTCACCCGTATTGGGCCGGTGGGGGAGCGCCCGGCCATCAAAACCACCTACCGCGAAGGCTGGATGGAAATTCCCATTCCGCCCGGCTCCCATTTTCTGGAAATTCGTTTTGAAGATACGCCGGTCAGAATTGTGGGGCGGTGGGTGTCCGTGGCATCGTTGCTGCTGGCGGGCGCTTTGTTTTTGGGGACGCGGCGGCGTGAACTTTGAACAAGGGGGTAAAAAGTGGGATCATCACAGGCCTTGATCATGGTGGTTGACGACCAGCCGGATGTGCTGGACGTTTTACGCATGATGCTGGAAGATGAGGGGGGCTACCGGGTCATGACGGCCACCAACGGCCAACACGCTCTGGAAAGGCTGGAAGCCGCTATCCGCCGCAAGCGGAAAGGAGGTGACCCCACCAAAAAGTACCTGCCCGATCTGATTGTATCGGATGTGTTGATGCCGGTGATGGACGGCTATGCCTTTTACGAGGCAGCGCGGGCCAATCCCTATCTGAACCACATCCCCTTTGTTTTTCTGACCGCCATGCAAGGCGAAGACGATATCCGCCGGGGCAAAGAATTGGGCATCGACGATTACCTGCTCAAACCCATCGATACGGCCGATTTGCTGGCTACCGCGCGCGGAAAATTACGCCGCGTGGCCCAGCAGCGCGCGCTGGCCGCCCAAACCATGGGTGAAGTTGATAAACCGTCCGCCGCCGGGGTACTGTTGTTGATCGGGTTTATTACGCTGGTGGTGGTTGTCACCGTCATCATTACTTTGATAGTTGCGGTGTAGGCGGGTGGGTATGAAGCGTTTCTTTTCTAAATTTGATACCAACCTCTGGATCATCCTGGCCTTTTCCGTGTTTGCCTGGGCGCCGCTGTTGACCCCGGCCTACTTTTTTGAAGCCCACGATGCCAAACACAGTGTTTTTTTCCTGGTAGAGTTTGACCAGGCTTTTCGAGACGGCTTTTTCTGGCCGCGCTGGGCGCCCGATTTTTCCTTTGGCTATGGCTATCCCCTGTTCAATCTCTACGCGCCGCTGGCCTTTTACCTGGCCGAACTGGTGCATTTAACGGGCCTGGGCTTCACAACCTCGGTGAAAGTGGTCTATGGGCTGGCTACGATTGGGGCCGGGTGGGGGATGTATGGTTTTGTAAAGCGGCTCTTTGGCCCGGCGGCGGGGCTGGCCGCGGCGGTATTGTATATGTATATCCCTTTTCACCTGGTTGAGATTTACGTGCGCAGCGCCTACGCCGAGTTTGTGGCCCTGGCTTTGATACCCCTGGTGTTTTGGGCCTTTACCGAACTGGTGGCCGCCCCCGGTTTGGTTCGCCTGGCGCTGGCCGGCCTGGCTTACGGCGTGCTGGCCTTAACGCATCACACCACGTTCTTTACCTTTACGCCCTTTTTGGTCATTTATATTCTCTATCTTTTGTTGGCTAAGACCTGGTTCCGCCTCAAACCGTTACTGAGCCATACCTTTTACGCCCTGGAAGCCGGGCTGTTGGGCCTGGCGGTATCGGCCATTTACCTGCTGCCGATGATCGTTGAAATGCGGTATGTGAAGCTGGAGCAGTGGACCAGCGGCAGTTACAATTATCTCCAGCATTTCGTTTATTTCTCCCAATTTTTCTCGCCGGATTGGGGTTACGGTTATGCCGGCGTGGGCTTGCAGGATGACTTTTCTTACCAGCTAGGCATTGTGGCCGTGGCGTTGGCTGCTTTTGCCCTGGCGACCATCATCCGCCGCCGCTTTCCGCATCACGCTACCGCGCTCTTTTTTCTCTGTTCTACCCTCGTTGTCATCTGGCTGATGTCGCCCCTGGCCGAGCCGGTGTGGCGGGTCTTGCCCATTGCCTCGCTGGTGCAGTTTCCCTGGCGGCTGCTGGGCATGTCGGCTTTTACCATGTCGGTGGTGGCGGGCGCGTTGTTTGCCGGGGGAGATCAGGGCTTCGAAACGCCCGCGCCTTCTCTCTATTTGCTCTGCCTGGTGATTATTTTAGCCGCCTACCCTTACACCCGCCCCCAATACACCGATATCCCCGCCTGGGCCGAAACCCCGCTGGCCGTGGTCAATTGGGACAGCGGTTCGATAGTTGACCGGGTGGGCATGGTGTCGGTGACGGATGAGCAGCCACAAACCAGCCCCATGGAGGGCCAATACCGCCGGGGCGGCCCCCTCACCAACGTGGCCGCCATCATCGCCGGCGAGGGGGCCGTGGAAACGCTTCATCACGGCGGCGGCTCCGACCGGGTGCGGGTGGATGCTGCCGGGCCGGTAACGCTGCAATTCAACACTTACGATTACCCCGGCTGGCAGGTCTATCTGAACGGCCAGCCGCTCGACCATCGCTACGAGCCGCCCTATGGCCTCATCACGGTGGATGTGCCGGCGGGCGCGCATACCGTGTTGCTGCGGATGGGCATCACGCCCGCGCGCGCGGCGGGCGCCGTCATCACCGTGCTGGCCTTGGGTTTTATCGGCTGGGTTCTGGGCCGGACGGCTGTTAAGCGGTGGCGTGGAAATTGACAAATCCCCCGCCATAACTGATAATTCAACGCTATGACTGAATGTTCGATCTGTGGTACGGAACTGAAAAATCACGAAACGCGCTGCCCGTTTTGCGGCAAACCAACGGTTTTTTACCATCGCCAGCGCCGTTGTTTGCACTGCGGCACTCCGGCAGCGGAAAAAGCGGAAACTTGCATGGCGTGCGGCAAACCGGTGGACAGCCTGCCGCTGCGCGCTTCCTTTGGCGGCACCTGGCCGGGCGTCATCGTCGGGGTACTGATTATTGTAGGGCTGGTGGTTTGGGTCAACCGGGTGCAGCCGCTGGTTGAAGAACCGGTGCAGGCGGCGCAGCATACGCCCGTTCCCACGGTCACCGCCACGGCTGCCCCCGCCACCCGGACGTCCACGCCGCCCCCAACCTTGCCGCCCGCCACCGAAGCCCTCGTTCCGCCCACGCCCACCCCCCGAATCCACGTTGTTGAGGCGGGCCAAACCTTGTACTACATTGCCCGGCAGTACCAGGTTTCCATCGAAGAAATTATCGAACTGAACAATATCCCCGACAGCCGGGTCCTGCGGATCGGCCAGGAGCTGCTCGTGCCCGACAGCTCGATCAATTGGGATGTGGCGGATGAGCAGCGCCCGCCCCAAATTGTCCACGTGATCCAGCCGGGCGAGACCTTGAGCGGCCTGGCGTTTGAATACGATACGCCCATCGACGTCATTATTGCCGCTAACCCTGACGTGAATATGGACCTCATTTACGAAGGGCAGGAGATCATTATCCCCCTGGCTATGCCCACCGCCACGCCCACCCCTACCCCGGCGCCAACCGCCACCCCCACCGCCACGCCGCGTTATCAGCCGCCGGCCTTGTTAAGCCCCGCCGCCGGAGAGACGGTAAGC
>CAZTFF010000005.1:128504-181805 GCA_964612485.1 uncultured Caldilineaceae bacterium | reverse complement strand
CTGGCGCTCATCGCCGCGGTACTTTCCATCCTCATCCCCATTATCATTGCGCTGGTCATTGGTTTTTTGCTGCTCTTGTTTGTCTGGTGGCGCGGGCGCAAACGTCGCAAAGCCGCGGCATCATAAAAAATTTCAGGAGGCTCCATCTGATGGAACAACAACCCCAATACGCATCCAGTCCGCCCACCAATACCATGGCCGTTGTCAGTTTGATTTCGGGCATTTTAAGTTGGGTGATGTTTCCCCTCATTGGCGCGGTTGTAGCCATTATCACCGGCCATATGGCGCGCAAAGAAATCAGCAGTAGCATGGGCGCGCAAAGCGGCGATGGGCTGGCTGTGGCCGGCCTAGTGCTGGGCTACCTCAACTTGGTGTTGATGTGCCTGTCGCTGGTATTTGTGCTGCTTTTGTTTGGCGGCATGTTTGGCCTGACCGGCTGCGCCATTTTATCGGAATCGGCCGGCTACCTCCCGGCCTCCGAGCTGGCCATTCCTCCTCTTCCGGCAGGCTGATGACCTCATCACGTCTCACCGACATCCGCCAGAAGTTGCAGCAAAGCCGAGGCAACACACTGCAACTCATCCACGCCATCGATGAAGCGCTGGTCAACTATCGTGTTCGGCCCGATGCCTGGAGTATCAAAGACCATGTACTCCACCTGATTGCCGTAGAAGATTCGGTGGTGCATTTTGCTCATCGCATTATGGAAGAAGATTGTCCCATTTCGCCCCTATGTTACGACCGGGCCTTTGACCAGGATACCTGGAACAAACGGGAAGTAAGTAAACGCGCCAACTGCACCTGGCCGAAGGCACTGGCAGCGCTGCACAGTACCCGCCAACAGTTGCTAACCCTGTTGGACCGCACACCGGAAGAAATGTTGAACCGCACCGGCTCCCATCCCATCTGGGGCACGCCGGTTACGCTCGATAGTGTTTTGCGCGTTCCCTACCGGCACGAACGGGGTCATCGCGACGAAATTGCTGCTTTATTCCAATTGGTTCAAACGACCGAATAAAACTTCCTCAAGATGTCGTGGGTTTGAACTTTCGCTACACAATATATAGTAGTTACCATATTTGAACTTTTTCCCAACTTTAGCTACAATTCAAGTAACTTTAACCAACACCTTCAAACGGGAGGAGAATACCCAATGAACAGAACAGTTGGTTTTACACCCATTCCGGAACGGATCAATCGTTTGACCGAAATAGCCTATAATCTGTGGTGGACCTGGCATCCCGAAGCGCAGGAACTTTTCAAACGCATCGACGGGCGCCTGTGGGAAGACATCTACCACAACCCGGTTTTGTTCCTGAGAGAAGTTCGCCAATCTTCTCTGGACACAGCAGCCAATGAGCCGGGGTTTATCCGGGCCTATCATGATATTCTCACCCTCTTTGACGAATATCACGTATTTGACCAAACCTGGTTCAAACAAAAATATGAGGATAAATTGGACAAACCCATTGCCTACTTTTCGGCGGAGTTTGGGCTGCACGAATGTCTGCCCATTTACTCCGGCGGTTTAGGCGTGCTGTCCGGCGACCATACCAAAGAAGCCAGCGATCTGGGCCTGCCCTTTATTGGTATGGGCTTCCTGTATCCGCAGGGTTACTTCAAACAGGTTATCACCGCCAACGGCGACCAGGAAGCCATCTACATCAAGGTTCGTTTTGCCGAAGCGCCGGCACGGCCTGCATTTGACTCAAACGGCAAAGAAGTGGTGGTTTCGGTGGCACTCCCCGCCCGCAACGGCCTGCCGGACCGCCGGGTTCACGCCAAGGTATACCAAATCCAGGTAGGCAATGTGCCCCTCTACCTGATGGATACCGACATTCACCCCAATGCCGAGGAAGACCGGGAACTATCGGCCCGGCTCTACGGGGGAGACCAGGAAATGCGAATTGCCCAGGAAATGGTGCTGGGTATTGGCGGCGTGCGTGCCCTGCGCGCGCTGGGTATTGAACCCGCCGTCTACCATATGAACGAAGGGCACTCGGCCTTTTTGGTGTTGGAACGGGCCAGAGAATTGGTAGAAACCGGATTGAACTTTGCAGAAGCCAAAGAAATCATCCGAAAGACCTCGGTCTTTACCACCCACACCCCGGTGCCCGCCGGGCACGATGCCTTTCCTTTCCACATGATCGATAAATACTTCCCCCGCTGGCATAATTTGCTAAAGGTCAACCGTGAAGAATTTCTCGACCTGGCTCGACAAGACCAAAGTTGGGGGCCTACTTTCAGCATGACTGTGTTGGCGTTGACCATGGCCGGACGCTACAACGGCGTCAGCAAACTGCACGGCAAAGTATCGCGCAAGATGTGGAGTTGGTTGTGGCCCAACAAAAAAGTGGAAGAGGTGCCGATCTGCCACGTCACCAACGGCATTCACACCGAAACGTGGCTGGCACCGGATCTCAAAACCCTGTTCGACGAATATCTGGGTAAAAACTGGACCCACCGGATCAATGACCAGGCGATGTGGGACGGCATCACCCAAGTTCCCGATGAGGAGTTATGGGATGTGATGAATCAGTTGCGGATCAAGCTGGTTGATTTTGCCCGGATGCGCACCCGCAATAGATTGCAGCGCCTGGGCCATTCGGAGGATGAACTTCAGGCCACAGAAGGCTTGTTAAATCCCAAAGCGCTGACCATTGGCTTTGCCCGCCGTTTTGCCACCTATAAACGCGCCACCCTGCTTTTTCACAATGTCGAACGCCTCAAACGCATTGTCTATGGCGACGGCACCCGCCCGGTCCAATATGTCTTTGCCGGTAAAGCCCACCCCCGCGACGAGCCGGGCAGAGAATTTATCCGTGAAGTTTACCACCGCTCCCACGAAGCCGGGCTGGCCGGCCATCTCCTCTTTATCGAGGATTATGATATGAACGTGGCTCGCCATATGGTGGCCGGAGTGGATGTCTGGCTCAACACACCGCGCCGCCCCATGGAGGCCAGTGGAACCAGCGGCCAAAAAGCCGGCCTCAACGGCTGCCCCAATCTGTCGGTGCTGGACGGCTGGTGGGCCGAAGGCTATAACGGCAAAAACGGCTGGAGCATTGGCGATCCGGAGGCTGAATACGAAAGTGAGCAGGAGCAAAACCACGTGGACGCAACCGCGCTCTATGAAATAATGGAAAACGAGATCGTGCCCCTGTTTTATGAGCGCAATGTGAAAGGTGTGCCCTACAAATGGATCAAAATAGTCAAAGAAACCATCCGCACGGTTGCCCCGCAATTCAGCATGACGCGGATGATCAAAGATTACACCAACGAATTATACGTGCCAAGTATGGAGGATTGAGCGACCGTTTACAGCTCGTCCGTATCCAAAATGATCGTGACCGGTCCATCATTCTCGATCTCAACCAGCATCTCCGCACCAAATTGGCCGGTTTCTACTTTCTTGACACCCGCCTGCTGCAATAAATTCACAAACTGAGCCAGCAGCGGCTCCGCAATTTCAGGGGGCGCGGCCTGGGTAAAACCGGGCCGGCGCCCTTTTTTTGCGTCCGCAAACAGGGTAAATTGGGACACCACCAGCATCTCCGCGCCGGTATCCAGCGCCGACAGGTTCATTTTGCCTCGATCATCTTCAAACACCCGCAGGTAAACTGTTTTTTCGGCCAGTTTTTTGACCTCTGCCGGGCCATCGCCGTGGGTTATGCCCAACAGGATCACATAACCCGGGCCAATCCGGCCGATAGTTTCATTGGCGACAGTTACCTGCCCGCGCCGAACTCGCTGTAAAATTGCTCGCATGATTATTTCCTTTTCCAACCTGCTGTGGGATGATGGTCAGGTTGACCATTCTCGCTAATCACGTTATCATTATTTTGATGCTAATTTGACGTTACAATTCTCCGAGGTGAAACTATGAGCCAAGTCAGCTATTCTGAAATCATTAACGCCACTCCCCAGGAAATCTGGGCCATCTTAGCCGATGTGACCCGCATGCCCGACTGGACCTACACCGAAGGCCGTTTTCCTTACCCGGTCGAAGGAAAATACGGCAGCGATCAAACGGAAGGCGAAGGCACGCTCTGGGTGGGTGTGTCTTCCGATGGGCAGACGGCCACCCAAAAGATAACCGTTTGGGAGCCGCCCCACAAACTGGTCAATGAATTGCAGGAAACAGAAAACGCCCCGCTGGAAATGACCCAGACCAACACCTTTGAATTGGAACCAATAGACGGCCAGACCCGGATCACCTGGACCGTAGATTGGGAATTGACCGGCGGCTTCTCCTTCACCAAACTGCTGATGCGCTTTTCCGGCAACGGCTCCTTTGAAGAAATGATCGCCGGATCGCTGGAAAACCTGAAAGCGCTGGCCAAAAAAGAATCCGGGGCGGGTGAGGAGTGAGGAGTTGACACAATTGTCTATTCTTAATTCTTCATTCTTAATTCTTCATTCTTAATTCCCAATTTGCTGATCTCGATTTGAGCCAGCAATGCTTTCAACTGCTCCGGCGTAAACCGTCCCGGTAGATGATCGAGTGCATTGGCCGCGCCACAGGCAACGCCAATTTTCAACGCCTCGGTAATTTCGCCGCCTTGCAGCAGGGCGCCGGCAAAACCCGCCAGCAGCGAATCGCCACTGCCCACCGTACTCACCACCTCAACCCGGGGCGAATGCGCCCGCCAACAGCCCTGGGCGCTTATCACCAGTGCGCCTTCGCTACCCAGCGTTACCACCACCATGGTGGCCCCTCGAGCCAACAGGGACTTTCCGGCTCGGCTTACCTCATCAATATTATTCAACGGCTGCCGCAAGCCGGCGGCCAGTTCGGCCCGGTTGACTTTGATACTCAAGCCGGCCGGATTGGGCAGGGCCAGAGCCAGGACCTCTCCGCTGGTATCCAGGTAAACCGGCCGCTCCGTCAGCGCCAAAGAGCGGGCCAGCGCGCCAAATGCCTGGGGATCGATGCCGGGAGCCAAACTGCCGGAAAAAGCCACTGCCGCGTGCCGGCCTGCCAGCCGGCGGATATGAGCGGCCATTTCCAGCCACCCCTGGGCTGACACCTCCGGGCCGGGTTCATTGACCACGGTCGTATCCGTATCATCATGAGAAATGAGTATACAGTGGCGAGTTTCACCACTTTCCAACCAATACCAATCCGCGGCCAAATTTTCGTTGGCCGTTAACTCGGCCAGCAGCCGGCCGCTATGGCCGCCTAACGGCCCGGTGATCGTGGCCGCATAGCCCATAGTCGCCGCGGCCCGTACCACATTCAAACCCTTGCCGCCGGCTCGATGTTCCGCCTGCGTGGCTCGATTGACCTGGCCACCCTGCAAGCGCGGCACGTGCAGGGTGCGATCAATGGCCGGATTGAGCATCACCACCAGTAATCCCGACATCATTCTCCTCCCTGTTCAGACAGGGCCTGGGCCAGCCGTTGCCACTCATCCAGGGCCAGCGTTTCGGCGCGGCGAGTGGGGTCGATCTCCACCGATTCCATAGCCCGCACCACCTCATCCCCGGATTGACGCAGCCCCGCGGCCAGCGAATTTTTGAGCTGTTTACGCTTTTGGCTGTACCCGGCTTTGACAACCCGGAAAAAATGGTCAACAGCATCCGAGGCAATGGGAAGTTCAGAAAACGTATCGATACACACCACCGCCGAATCAACCTTGGGCGATGGGTAAAACGCGCCCGCCGGGATGTGATGCACTATTTTGGGCCTGCCATAAAATTGAACGCTAACCGCCAGAATACTCATATTGCCCGGTTCGGCCACCATCCGGTGGGCTACCTCTTTTTGCACGGTCACTACCAGGCGCTGGGGGCGCGGACTGGATACGAGCAGGTGGCGCATCACCGCCGAAGTGATGTAATAGGGCAGATTGGCCACAACCTTAAAATTTTCAAAGGGATCAATCAACGTCTCCAGCGGGGTTTGCAAAATATCGGCCTCAACAATGGTTAAATGGGGGGCATCGCCATATTCCGCCTGCAACAAGCTAACCATTTCCGCATCAAGTTCCACGGCAATTATCCGGCCCGCCGTCTCGATGAGCCGTCGGGTCAATGTACCGGGGCCGGGGCCAATTTCCACCACCGTATCCTCCGGCGAAAGATCCGCCGCCTCGATGATTTTTTCCAGGTGAAAGGAATCAACCAGAAAATTTTGTCCCAGGCCCTTGCGGGGATGCAAATTATATTTTTTTAGTAGAGAGATAATGGATGGCGAATCCGTGGGCGGCAACAGACGCTCCTATGAGTTTCAACAGCGAGAGTGATTATCGTTGAGGCCAATTAGGCAGCACGTACCGGATTTCGTCGGCAGGCGGTACGGGTGTGAGTACATACACATCGCGCCACTCGTAAAGAGCGGGAATGGGCTGGTCTTCATCAAACCCCAAATCGATGTGTTTGCCCAAAACTTTGCCGCCGGTATCAGCCGCCAGCGCCGGGCCGTATCCGGGCACGTACAGATCCGTCATCAGAGGGATCACCTTGGGATCAACCGCCACAATCCCATAACCGGCAGGCAAGCCGCTCCGCGTAATGCCGTACAGCGGGTGGCTTTTCTCTTTGCCCGAGGTGGCTGCACTGTAACCGGTGGCCAGCATCGGAATTTTGCGCCAATATTCAATGACTCCCTCCTCGGTTTCCAGAATGCGGATGGTGATGTCGGTGCCGTAGGCAATGATCCGGTCCGCCGGTTCGGCATCCAACCATTCATCCTCCAGCACCCGCGCCACTTCCTGCCCGTTTTCGTAACGCACCCGGGTTCGTTTTTTGATGGAGCCGGTGGTGCCGGTTTGGCGCAGTTCCTGCGTATCCAGCGCCATTTCGGAGTCTGGAATCCATTTCGACTCAAAGGGGATCAACTCTTGTTCAATTTCGATGGCTTCTCGCACCCGAACCACTTCCACAAACTGGTTGGGGCTGATTTTTTGATCCGGCGAGGGGCGGGCAAAATCCTGCCCCATCAGTGCCACGCCTTCCTGAGCCAACAATTCTCCCACCGACTCCCGGCGGGTGCGGGTTTTGACCATCCGGCCATCTACGGCAATATTGACCGGCATAGATCGTTCGATAAAAATACGCATCCCCGGCGAGAGACGTGTTCCCAACCCCGGCGTCACTTTATCGCCCAGGAAAAGAAGGATACCCTGCTCCAGCAGCGCCTCGCCCACGTTAGGTTGGGTGGTATAGAATGTGCTGCGGACACGCCCATCATTCAGCGTAACCGGAATCGCCCGATGCACAACCAACTGCACGGGTTCGGGCCGGGCAACGCTGACAGCGCCCCGGGGGCTGTGGGCCGCAAAAAGATGGGCTGCTACACCGGTTGATTTCAAAGAGGCCGGAACCGGCGGAGGCAGCGGAACCTCGGTATCGTCGAGCGTGGCGGGCAGGCCGTTCACCAGCACTTCGTCCCGGGGGTTGAGCGAGACAGCGAGTTCGCCCAGCACTTCAGAGACGGTTTGATGGTGGGTTAACCATTGTAACACGCGGCCATCCGCTTCAACCGTCACCGGACGCGCCAATTGAATGGTGATGGTATCTCCACTCGACAGCCGGCTGTCAGGCGGGGGCTGAACGCGATCTTCGGGAGCCAACGTAACTCCCATTTCTTGCAGTACGCCTTCAACGGTGGATCGATGCACGCGAAGGGGATACGATTGGTCATTGATGTCCAGCGTCACCGGGCGACCCAGCCATACGTAGCCGGCCCAGAGCAAGGCGATCAGACCTACCACGCCCAGGGCTTGCCAAAATATAGGGCCGGGATGTATCTGGCGCAAAAAATAGCTCCACCGACGGGCATAACGCTTAAGGGTTGCAATCATAGGGCCTAACCAGCGAAATTCTTGTACAACAAGCAAGAATTTCCAGTAGCACATTTCTTTTTGGTTCCGGCCTTGTCCGGGTTAGGGTCATAGCAAAAGAGCGGGCCTTAAAGACCCGCCCTGATTTGAAACGGCTGAGAAATATTTCAACATAATTTTTTGCTTGAACCGGATGTCAAAGCCGGTGTCCGGGAAACAGGGAGGCCAGTGTTTGGTGGCGCGCTAACCTCCCTACTTCCCTGTCGCTCCTCCAACCTTCTTCTGAAGGCCTTCTTTTGAAGGCGGCGCTTAAATGAAGCGCACCCTTTCAGAAAGGGTTTCCTTTTTGGAAGAAACTTTGGTATGACGGCAACCGAGTAGCTCCGGCCAGGCAACCTTACGGCACCCAGGAGGGTCTACTTAAGGCTGCTTCCTTCCGGACCTGACCTGGTTCGCAGGCTCCTGCCGCGCAAGACCCAACCTTCGACGCTACCCGGTTGCCCTCACACCAAATAAAGAACAAATTTTTAAAAAGAGCGGAGAGGGAGGGATTCGAACCCTCGAGGCTGTTACACCTACACGATTTCCAATCGTGCGCACTAGACCGGACTATGCGACCTCTCCAGGATCAATGATCAACATCATACAGCGGGGAGGGTGGGATTCGAACCCACGGTGGACCGAAGCCCACAACGGTTTTCGAGACCGCCCCAATCGACCGCTCTGGCACCTCCCCAGGCAGGCTCACGTGGTCAATCACAATTGTTCAGAGCGACAGAAATTATAGCATAGGCCCCAAAATGCGGCAAAAGCGGCAAAAGCGGCTGATAAACGTTATCGTTTTTCCAGCGGCGCATAACTGGCGGCCAATTTTTTGATGCCCTGTTGGGGGAAAGCCACCTGCACGTACTCTTCGCTGCCTTCCATTTCTACGCCGATCACCGTGCCATCGCCAAATTTTTGATGATAGACGTGCTGCCCCACCTGATAGCTGGCCGTTTTGGCCGACGGAGGGGTAGCCGCCGGTTGGTTCCAGCGCGAGCTGACCGGCTGGGCGGCTGCGGTCCCGATTCCGCTCCGGGAGGCGGCGGGCTGCGCTTGCGAATCGCCCTCGTCTAACAACGCCGGCGGAATATCCGACAAAAATTGAGAGGGAATTGTTAGCTCTTCCAGCCCGTACATCGCCCGACGGAAAGCGCGGGTGAGGTAGAGCCGGTCTTTGGCGCGGGTGATACCCACATAGGCCAGGCGGCGCTCTTCTTCCATCTGTTCGACATCGTTAAAGCTGCGGCTGTGGGGAAAAAGGCCTTCTTCCATGCCCACCATGAACACCACCGGAAATTCCAGACCTTTGGCCGCGTGCAGCGTTAACAAAGCCGTAGCCGTACCTTCTTCAACCAGCGCATCAACATCCGACACCAGCGCGACCCGTTCTAAAAAGAGCGCCAGGGCCTCTTCGTCGTCAACGCCGGCAAATTCATCGGCCACGCGGCGCAATTCTTGCAGGTTTTCCCACCGCTCGTCGCCTTCGGGCATTCCGTCATTAATATCGGTTTTGTAGCCGGTCCGGGCAACCGCCAGATCAAACAAATCGGTCAGCGGCATTTTGGATTTGGCGCTGATGAGCATATTCATCATCCGGCCAAAAGCCACCAGCGCTTTGTGGGCGCGCGCTTTGAACGGCGCGTTCAGGCCCGACTCTGAATCGGTCTGGCTCACCTCTTCATCGGCTACCAATTGTTGGATAGCCTGCCAGGGAGTGCCCCCAATTTGAAACGCCCACCGTTCCAGATCGGCGATGGTCTTTTTGCCAATGCCCCGGGCCGGCACGTTGATGATGCGCCCCAGGCTGATGCTGTCTTCCGGGTTGTGGATGAGCCGCAAATAGGCCAGCATATCTTTGATCTCTTTGCGGTCGTAAAAACGGGTGCCGCGCACCAGCACATAGGGAATGCCGCGCGAAATAAAAGTTTCTTCAATGACGCGGCTCTGGGCATTGGTGCGATACATCACCGCCACCTGGCCGGGAGAAATACCGTCGGTTACATTAAGCCGCTCAATTTCATCGACCACAAATTTGGCTTCATCGTACCCGTTGTAGGCTTCCACCACACAGACCTTGGCTCCAACCCCCCGCTCGGTGAACAGATCGTTTTCAATACGATGCTGGTTCTGGCGGATCACGTGCTGCGCCGCCTGCAAAATTGTTTCGGTGGAGCGGTAGTTGCGGGAGAGGCGGATCAATTTGTGATCCGGGTAATCTTCGCGGAAACGCAGCACATTGCGATAATCGGCCCCGCGCCAGGAGTAGATACTCTGGTCCAGGTCGCCCACCACAAAAAGGTTGCGGTGCCCGGCGGCCAGCATTTTGGTCAGTTCGTACTGCACCATATTCGTATCTTGAAACTCATCCACCAGCACGTGCTGGTATTTTTGCTGATATTTTTCCAGCACCGACTCATGGCGGCGGAATAATTGGTGTGTCACCAGCAGCAGATCATCAAAATCAAGGGCGTTGTTTTCTATTAATATTTCCTGGTAGCGCTCGTACACCCGCCCGGCAATCTCTTCTTCGTAAGTGCGGGTCACAAATTTATCGGGTAAAATCAGATCGTTTTTGGCCTTGGAGATCATGTAATGAATGGGGTTGGGCTTCCAGCGTTTGTCATCCAAATTCAGATCACGCAGGGCACGTTTGACCACGGCGGTCTGGTCATTGCTGTCGAAAATTACAAAGTTGCGGTCGTACTTGCCCATGATCTCCACATCCTGCCGCAGCCAGCGGGCGCACAGGGCGTGGAACGTACCCACCGCCAACCGGTTGACCTGTGCTTCAGACAACATGGTCTCCAAGCGGAAACGCATCTCACGCGCCGCCTTATTGGTGAAGGTGACGGCCACGAGCTGCCAGGGCGGAATGTGGCAGGCCCGGATCAGGTAAGCAATGCGGTGGGTCAACGCCCGGGTTTTGCCGGAACCGGGGCCGGCCAGGGCCAAAATCGGCCCTTCAACGGTGGTCACGGCCTCCTGCTGGGCCGGGTTCAAGCTGGTTACTAGATCATCCATACACTATTTTCTCCAAGGGGAAGGATACAAGATAAGATTGTACCATGAAGCGAGGGGGTGGGGCAAAGCGAGAAGTGAGGATGAGGATTTGGGAATTGGGGGATTTTTCTTCTTTATACCTTTTCGGTATAATGAGTTTTCATAACCAGACATCAATGAGGCCACTTCATGCCCAACAACATCAAAGCCAAAGTCCAGGCCCAATTCGGCGCGGCCAGCGAGGCCTACGCTGCCAGCGCCGTTCACGCCAAAGGTGAAAGCCTGAAACTTCTCACCGAGCTGATCCACCCCCAACCGGCGTGGGTGATGCTGGATGTAGCCACAGCAGCAGGCCATACCGCGCTGGCCTTTGCCCCCCGCGTGGCCAAAGTTATTGCCACGGATTTGACTGAAGAAATGGTCAACAAAGCCGCCGAAATGGTGGCCCAACGCGGCTTGACCAATGTTGAAACCCGCCCCGCTGATGCCGAAGCCCTGCCCTTTGATGATGATTCGTTTGATCTAGTGACCTGCCGCATTGCGTTCCACCACTTCCCCCATCCCCGGCAGGCGGTCGGCGAGTTTGCCCGCGTGCTCAAACCCGGCGGCGTATTAGGCTTCACCGACAATATTACCGTGGCCGATAAAACAGCCGCCCAATTTTATAATGACTATGAGAAGTTGCGCGATCCCTCGCATCATTGGGTTGGCTCACTGGGAGACTTACAAACTATGTTTGAAACCGCCGGGTTTGACATCGAAGCTGGCCGCCAACTCAGCAAAGAATTGGAATTTCACGATTGGGCCGACCGGATGCGCGTATCGGCAGCGAATAAAAAAATCTTGTTGGAAATGATGCGCAACATCCCCTCACCGCTGGAACCGCTGTTTCAGCCCCGGTGGGAGGAGGATACGCTGTATTTTTCGCTGCGTGAAGTTGTGATGGTGGCTCGCTACCGGCCAAATTAAAGAAAGAAGACAATGAGTTTTCAGATCTCCGTACCGCCAGAATTGAAAAATCGGGGGGATAGGCCCGTTATCTTGGCCCATCGAGGCTGCCGCGCCCAGGCCCCCGAAAACAGCCTGCCGGCCTTTGAACTGGCCCTGGCCCAAGGAGCCGATGTACTCGAAACCGATTTACAGATCACCAAAGACCGGGAACTCGTCTGCATCCACGATTCTACCGTGGATCGTACCACCGACGGCAGCGGCCCCGTTGACCAGATGACGCTGGCAGAGATCAAACAGTTGCGAGTTCGCGGCAGAAATGATTCAGCTTATCCAGACGCCAACGTGCCCACCCTGACAGAGTTGTTAGACACCTTTGCCCACCGAACCTTTTTTGCCCTGGAACTCAAAAGCGCTGCATTTACCCGCCCCGCCGATGCCGAGCTGCTACTCCGTGTTTTAACCGACTATAACGCGCTGAACAAAATTTTGCTCATCTCCTTCAGCTTGCAGGCACTTAGATTTATTGAAGCGCTTGATGGCGCGATCCCGCTGGCCCACATCACGCTGACCAATCCGTGGCCCTCGGCCAAATACCCCATGGTTGGGCCGTGGTGGCCTTTATTGTACGTGAATCCAAGCTACGTGGCCCTCAGCCATCGGCGGGGCCAGATTTGCTGTCCTCTGGACCCCACGCCCGAATCCCGCCTGCCCTACTACCGGTGGTTGGGCGTTGATGCTTTGCTTTCAGACAACCCGGAATTAACCTTACAGTCTCTCAATGTTCAGGACGCCAATCAGGTAACCAAAAAGTCCGGCAGGTGATGCGCATCACCTGCCGGACTCTAATCAAAGTGGAGGACAATGATTAGACACCATTTTCCACAAACGGCAATACCATATTGACCAAAACCTGGGTCAGTTCTTCCTGCAAATTATGAAGATGGCGGCGCATTTGTTGTTCGGCTTCTTCATCGTTACCGACCAAAATACTTTCGATCAAAGCTTGATGTTCTTCCGTAGAGCGGCTCATGCGGCCCTGCAAAGCGGTAAACCCAATGCGGATGCGATACCATTGATCATTCAGGTTTTTGACCACCCGTCGGGCGCGAGGATTATTGGCCATCTCAAAAATAATTTCGTGAAGCTGAACATCAGCTTCTACCCAGGCATCAATATCTTCTGTTGCAGCCGCATGGCTCATTTGCTGCATACGCTTTTTTAAAGCCTTTCGCAAGGTCGTATCTTTACATTCTGCCGCTTTTCGGGCAATCAAACCCTCTAATACTATCTTGATATCAAAAATATCTTGCACGTCTTTTAAGGAAAGGGTGTGGACCTTCCAACCGCGCCGCATTTCGTAATTGAGCAATCCTTCATTTTCCAGCCGGTGGAAAGCCTCTCGAACCGGCGTGCGACTGATATTCAACGTTCCGGCAACCTGGGCATCCGTAATATATTCACCCGGCTTAAAACCCAGATTGATTATTTTATCCTTTAAAAACTCGTAGGCTTGTTGTTGGTAAGTTCCGCTTGCTTGCGCCATTAAGTAAATATCTCCATATATACCAAAAAAAATTATTATTTGTGTTCAATTTTATCATATAATTGGGTATAAATCAAATATTAATTGTATTCAAAATATTGACTTTTTGTATGCAATATAGTATGATAAGAAAAGACTCGAATGAACAAATATGGTTTATCACATCCACCGGAAAAACAGGTTTTCTTTGTTTCCAACAGAAAGGGTCATCAATGAAGATTGGCATTGGCAGTTACGCGCTTCGCTGGGCCATAGGCGCGCCGGATTTTGCGCCACCCACCCCGCTCACCCCCTTCACTTTTTTGGACAAATCGGTTGAACTGGGCGCCGAGGTGGTGCAAATCTGCGATAACCTGCCCCTTGACAACCTGTCGGACGAGGAGTTGGGGGCTTTAGCCCATCACGCCGCCGAACTCAATCTTACGTTGGAAGTGGGCATCAAAGGCAGCCGCCCCGAACATTTGCAGCGCTACATGCACATCACTCATCAATTAGATGCCAACCTCCTGCGTGTCGTCCTCACCGACCCCACCTGGGAACCACCCTTCAATGAATTTGTCACTATTTTCAAATCTTTCTTGCCCGAATTACACGCCCAAGGCATCACCATAGCCATTGAAAACCACTTTCACTTGCGTCCGGCAGAGTTGGCGCGATTGATTGAATTGATTGACGATCCTTCGGTGGGCGTGTGCCTGGACCCCATCAATTCTATTACCCTGTTTGTCAGCCCGGAAGAGGCGATCCGTACGCTGGCCCCCCTGGCCGTATCCGTGCATATCAAAAACGCCCGCATTACGCGGCCCCAAACCGGGTTTTACATTGGCGGCTGCCCCCTGGACAAAGGCCAGATTGACATCCCGGCCATGCTCAAGCAGGTTCATGCCTCGGGACATTCGCCCAATTTGCTGGTTGAAGGCTGGATGGATCAGTTAGAGACTGTAGATGACACCCTGGCCCAAGAGGAAGCCTGGACGCGCAACGGTATTAGCTATCTACGCCAATTATTAAAAGCAGCATAATTTAATATTTCAGGAGGATTTTATGAACAAGCTGGCGATCATTTCTGCATTTTTAGGCGGCGTCAAAAACCGGTATATGAAATATCAGGACGACCGCACGCTCGAAGAAAAATTTAAGGTAGCGGCTCAAATTGAAAATCTCGACGGGCTGGAGTTGTGCTATCCCGCCGATTTTGACGATGTGAAACTGCTCAAAACACTGTTGGATGACCACGGGCTGGGCGCATCGGCCATCAATGTGCGCTCGCGCCGAACCGGCAAGTGGTGGCGTGGCTCCTTTACCTCGGCCAACGCCGAAGAACGGGCCGAGGTGGTGGACGATTTCAAACGCGCCATCGACACCGCCGTCGATTTGGGCATCTACCGCATCTCCACCTGCCCGCTTAACGAGGGCCACGATTACGTGTTTGAAATGAATTATCTGGACGCCTACCGCTACGCCGAAGAAACTTTTAGCGCCATTTGCGAGCATAACCGTGAAGTCAAAGTCTGCATCGAATACAAATGGAACGACCCTCGCGTGCGCTGCCTGCTGGGTTCGGCGGGCGAAACGGCCATGTTCTGCGAGTCGGTGGACGCGGAGAATTTAGGCGCGACCCTGGATATTGGCCACGCCATTCTTTCCAAAGAACGAGCTGCCCAATCCGCCGCTTTGCTGCACCGGGCGGGCCGGCTCTTCTACGTTCATCTCAACGACAACGACCGGATGTGGGATTGGGATATGCTGCCCGGCGCGTTCAATTTCTGGGAATTTATAGAATTTTTCTACTACCTCAAAGAAATTGGCTATGATGATGACTGGTACGCCTACGACGTGATGTCAAAAGAGATTGACACGATTGAAACCTTCAATTCCGTCACCTACCTGACCCGCCGGCTGGAAACCCTCACCGAGCGGATTGACCGCGCCCAAATGGCTCGCCTGATGGAAGAACGGAATCCATCCAAAACGATGCGCTACCTCTATGATGTTGTCATCAAGTAGCTACACATAATATTTCACAGGAGTAAAACCATGTCTGATCCTCCCCTAATTTATCCCTACGGCCCCCAACACCCGCCGGAAATGATCGCCGACTTATCGCGGCGGGCGCTGGAATTTCGTATTCAAGTATTGCATATGGTTTACCAGAACAAAACCGGCCACATTGGCGGCGCGTTTTCCATTGCCGAAGTGCTGACCGCCCTCTACTTCCACCATCTCCGGCTCGATCCCCAAAATCCCACCTGGCCCGACCGGGACCGGCTGATCTTTTCCAAGGGCCACGCCTGCGCTATGCTCTACACCGCGCTGGCGCATCGCGGCTTCTTTCCGGTGGAAGAACTAATGACCTTCCGCTGCCTGAACAGCCGTTTGCAAGGCCACCCGGAACGCCAGAAACTCCCCGGCATCGAAGTACCCGCCGGGCCGCTGGGCCACGGCGTAGCCATTGGCACCGGCATGGCCCTGGCCGCCAAGATGGACGGCTCCAAACGGCGTACCTATGTAATTTTGGGTGACGGCGAAATCAACGCCGGGGTGGTGTGGGAAGGCGCGCTGGCCGCGGCCAAATACCAACTGGACAACCTGGTCGCCGTGCTCGATTACAACGGCATCCAGCAAACCGGCTCCACCACTTCGGTGCTGCCCACCGAACCCATCGCCGCAAAATGGCGGGATTTCGGCTGGCACGTCATCGAAATTCACGGCCACAATATGGCCGAGGTGCTGAACGCGCTGGATAAAGCCGATGAAATTCACGGTAAGCCGGTCATCATCATTGCCCGCACCACCAAAGGCAAAGGCGTCAGTTTTATGGAATACAATCACTATTGGCACGGCAGCGCGCCCAACGAGCAGCAACTGGCCGCCGCCGTTGCCGAACTCGAAGCGGAGGTAGCTCAATGGCAATCATAAAAGAACCGTTTGGCGATCCGGTCTCAATGCGGATTGCTTATGGACAGGCCCTGATTGAATTGGGCCATCAACGGGATGATGTGGTGGTACTCAGCGCCGATGTCTCCAACTCGGATCACAGTTTTATGTTTGAAGAAGCCTTTCCCGACCGCTTCTTCAACGTGGGCATCGCCGAGCAATCGCTGGTTGATGTAGCGGTAGGGTTAGCCAACAGCGGGCGGGTGGCCATTGCCAACACCTTTGCTTTTCTGTTTGCCACCCGCGCCGTGGAAATGGTGCGCACTCATCTCTGTTACGGCGAGGCCAATGTGAAACTGGCCGGGGCCTACGCCGGGCTGTCAGACTCGTTTGACGGCCCTACGCACCACTCCATCACCGATCTGGCCATTATGCGCAGTCTGCCCCGGATGACCGTTGTGGTTCCCTCTGATCCGGTGGGCGTAAGCAAATTGCTGCCGCAGATTGCCGCCTGGGATGGCCCGGTCTTTTTCCGGCTGTGCCGCAACGAAGTGCCGGTGATCTTTGGCGATGATTATAACCCCCAACTGAGCCGGGGAATTGTGCTGTGCCAGGGCACCGATGTTACTCTGATAGGCTGCGGTGTGATGATGGCCCGCTGTTTGCAAGCCGCCGATACCCTGCACCGCGAGGGCATTCAGGCCCGCGTGGTTGAAATGCACACCATCAAACCGCTGGATGAAGCGCTCGTAGCCCAATGCGCCGTCGAAACCGGCGCCATCGTTACGGTCGAAGAGCACAGCATCATTGGCGGCTTAGGCGGCGCAGTGGCCGAAGCGCTGGTTTCCGGGCAGCCGGTTCCGTTGGAACGCATCGGCTTGGCCGATACCTTTGCCGAAACCGGCCCTTATGCCGACCTGCTTGACAAATACGGCATGGCCGTGGATGATATCATAGCCGCTGCCAAACGCGCCATCGAACGCAAAGGGGTACCGGCCCAACCAATGGCTGCCTCCTTGCCACAAAGTCAGGCGGCGGCCTGAGTAAGCATTGAGAAAATGAGGTGTGTATGATCAAAAAAATAACTGTGCCTTACGGGCACCAACAAAAAACGCTCCACCTGCCCGCCGACAGGCTGGATTGGGTGGTAGGGCCGCAGGATGTGCCGCCGGTTCCGAATTTGGCCGCCGCCATCCGGGCGGCCATTCAATCCCCTTTGAGTGCGCCCAGCTTGGAAGAACTGGTGGCCCGGCACGGCGCCCAAACCGTTATTCTGGTAGACGACAGCACGCGGGCCACGCCCCAGGCCGAAATCTTACCAATTCTGCTCGACGAACTAAATCAGGCCGGCGTGCCGGATAGCGATATTACCGTGCTGGTGGCCCTGGGTACGCACCGCCGGATGAATGAGGCCGAGTGCCGCGCCCGTTTTGGCAATACAGCGATGAACCGGGTCCGGGTAGAAAATCTGTCGGCGGACCCGGCAGACTTTGTTGACCTGGGAGTCACTCCGCTGGGTGTGCCCATTTTTGTCAGCCGCCGCTATCTGGAAAGCGATGTAAGCATCGCGGTGGGCAACATTATTCCCCATATGTACGCGGGGTGGGCCGGCGGGGCCAAGATGGTCCAGCCCGGCGTTACCAGCCCGCTGACCACGGCCCAAACGCATCTGATGGCCGGGCCGCGCGTGTATGAAATTCTGGGCAATGTAAACAACCCGGTGCGGCAAGAGATGGAAAAGATTGCCGTAAAATCGGGGTTAAAATTCATTGTCAATGTGGTACTAAACCGAAACAGCGAAGTGGTGGCGGTGGTGGCCGGCGATGTGATCAAAGCGCACCGGGCCGGCGTAGACATTGCCCGGCCCATTTACACCGTTGATGTGCGCGACCCTATTGATATTGTGGTGGCCAGCTCTCACCCGGCGGATCGAGACCTGTGGCAGGGGTTCAAAGCGGTGAACAATTGCGGCATGCTGGTAAAAGAGGGGGGTACGCTCATTTTGCTGATCCCCGCGCCGGAAGGCATCGCTCCGGACCACCAACAGTTGATCGACCTGGGCACCACGCCGGCCTCTGAGGTGTTGGCCTGCCTGGACCGGGGCGAAATTGCCGATGAAGTGGCCGCCGCCACCTATCTGGCGTTTGACCAGACGCGCCGCCGCATCAACATCACCCTGGTCAGCGACGGCATTTCCAAAGAAGCCGGCGCTCAAATCGGCGTGACCGCTACCACAGATTTTGACAGCGCCCTGGCTGCCACCCTGGCCCGCGTCGGGGAGCAGGCCCGGATTGGCGTTGTTACCCACGGGGCCGATATTATGGGGCAGTTGAAAAAGTGATGGCGTGACCCCTTGCGTGTTGGCAAGGAAATTTACCGCAGCGCGCGCCAAGTTCATAAAAATTAATCTCTGCGAATCTCTGTGTAGCCACGTAGTCATTTAAACCAATATTTACCAAGGAGCCAAAATCATGTCTGATTTTTCTAAAGCAAAAGCTTTGTTGAAAGAATTTAAAGGAGACGCCTATGTATTTGGGGCGGGCGTGCTGAACCAGGTAGGCGCGGTAGCAGCATCGGCGGGGAAACGGGCGGCGCTGGTGCGGGATACATTTCCCGGCAGCGAGTCCTTTGTGCAGACCATCCGGGATTCGCTGGCTGAGGCGGGCGTAGCGCTGGCCGGCGAAATCAACGGCGCCGGCCCCAACGCGCCGCTGGAAGACCTGGCCCGCATTACCGGGGAATTGACGGTGCTCGATCCCGACGTCATCATCAGTTTTGGCGGCGGCAGCACCATCGATGCCGCCAAAGCCGCCGAAGTATTGCGTACCCTGGGCGGCGACATCGACGACTATTTTGGCACCGGTCTGGTGACTCAGGCCCTGGCCGACAGCGGCAAATCGTTAACCCCGCATATAGCCATCCAAACCGCCTCCAGCTCGGCGGCGCACTTAACCAAATACTCCAACATCACCAACGTGGCTACCGGGCAAAAGAAACTCATTGTAGACGAGGCCATTGTGCCGGCCTATCCCGTGTTTGATTACGCCGCCACCTACGGCGCCCCCCCGTCCCTCACCATGGACGGCGCGCTCGACGGCATTGCTCACTCACTGGAAGTGCTGTACGGCGCGGTGGGCAAAGATTACTACACCCAAATGGAAGATGTGGCCGAAACCGGCATCGGGTTGGTGGTTGATTACCTGCCGCGCGCCATTGAAAATCCGCAAGATCAGGAAGCCCGCGACGCGCTGTGCCTGGCCACCGACCTGGGCGGCTACGCCATTATGCTGGGCGGCACCAACGGCGGGCACCTGACCAGTTTCTCGCTGGTTGATGTGTTGAGCCATGGCCGCGCCTGCGCGATGATGAACCCCTATTACACCGTCTTTTTTGCCCCGGCCATTGAAGCGCCGCTTAAACTGGTGGGCAAAATCTTCCAAAAGGCCGGTCTGACCGGCAAAAATATCGATGCGCTGAGCGGCCGCGCCCTGGGCGAGGCCGTGGCCGAAGCGATGTTTGCCTTTGCCGATAAAATCGGCTTCCCCACCCATCTGGATCAGGTGGATGGCTTCAGCCAGTCCCACATCGACCGGGCGTTGACCGCGGCCAAAAATCCACAGTTGAAGATGAAACTGGAAAACATGCCGGTTCCGCTCACCGCGGAGATGATTGACGATTACATGGGGCCGGTGCTGGAATCGGCCAAAGGCGGGGATTTGAATCTTATCAAAAATGTGCGATAGAGTCGTGGAGGTAATAGCTTGAAGATACAACTTGCGTACGGCAAAACAGGATTGGAGATCGACCTGCCGGATGAGGCCAATATCACGGTCATTGAACCGGCCTATGTTGAGGGGTTGGCCGACCCGGTGAAGGCGATCCAGACCGCACTGCGGGAGCCGATTGGATCACCCCCGTTCAAAGAAACGGTAAAATCCTCGGATACGGTGGGCATCATCTTTAGCGACATCACCCGGCCTACACCCAACGCCTTGATGCTGCCGGTGATGCTGGCTGAACTGGACCACGTGCCGGATGAACAAATCATCTTGTTCAACTCTACCGGCACCCACCGGCCCAACACCGAGGCCGAACTCCGAAATATGTTGGGCGACGCCCTGGTGGACCGGTACCGGATCGTGCAAAACGACGCGCAAGATGAGGACTCGCACGTACAGGTAGGGACCACCGGCACCGGCAACGATATCTGGATACACCGCGAGTTTGTGGCCTGTGATGTGCGGGTTCCCACCGGCTTCATCGAGCCGCACTTTTTCGCCGGGTTTTCCGGCGGGGGCAAAGCCATTATGCCCGGTATGGCGCTGCTGGACACTATCATGCGCAACCACAACGCCCAAAATATGGACAGCCCGTTGGCGCGGTGGGGAATTACTGAAGGGAATCCGTTGTGGGAAGACGTTCGAGAAGCGGCGCAGATGGTGGAGCCGACCTTTTTGCTGAACGTCACCCTCAACCGCGACAAAGAAATTACCGGCGTATTTGCCGGCGATTTTGAACAAGCCCACGCCCAGGGTTGCGCGTTTGTCAAAGAAACCGCCATGCGGCCCGTGCCGCAGCCGTTTGATGTGGTCATCGGCAGTAACTCCGGCTACCCGCTCGATCTGAATCTGTACCAGTCGGTCAAAGGGATGAGCGCGGCAGCGCAGGTGGTCAAAGAAGGGGGCAGCATCATCATTGCCGCCGATTGCTGGGATGGCATTCCCGATCACGGCGAATACGGGCGCTTGCTGCGTGAGGCGGAAAACCTGGATGCGCTGTTGGAAACCATCCGCGCGCCGGGCTACCAACGGCAGGATATGTGGCAGGCTCAAATTCAGGCGTTGATCGCCCAACAGGCGGATGTTTACGTGTACAGCGATAATTTGAGTGACGAACAGATTTCAAACGCTCACCTGCACCCCTGCCAGCGCATCGAAACAACGGTGGCCCACTTGCGGAAAAAATATGGTGATTCGGCCACCATCTGCATTTTGCCGGAAGGTCCCCAGACAATTCCATACGTTTCGGCGTAAGCTGGCGAAACGATCATCAAACAAACAAGTAACAGGTTAGCTGGGGAAGCATCCTTCGATACTTGCTCCACGTTGTTCCGCGCTGCTCAGGATGCTAATGAAAAAGACCCTGAAGTTTACCTTCCCTTCAGGGTCTTTTTACTAACTGCGGGCAGACAGTGTCGAGCCGTTAGCCTTTAACCGCCCCGGCAGTCAAACCGGAGAGGTAATAATCCATAAAGAAAGAGTAAATGATAACCACCGGCACCGATCCCAGCACCGCGCCGGCCATCAGCGCGCCCCATAAGAACAAATCGCCCACTTGCAGGGTAGTGACCACACCGAGCGAGACCGGGAACTTGGATTGGGTGCGTAAAAAGGTAAGCGCGTACAAATACTCGTTCCAGGAGAGAGTGAAAGCAAAGAAAAAAACCGACACCACGCCCGGCAGGATCAGGGGCAGATCGATGATAAACATCGATTGCAAGCGGCTGGCCCCATCGATGCGGGCGGCATCGGCCAGCTCGGTGGGAATGCCCTTGAAGTAGCTGGACAACATCCAGGCGATGAAGGGCACTACAAAGGTCAGATAGGTGAGGATCAAGGCCCACAGGTTATTGGATAACCTCAAAAAGTTGACCACCTGGTTGAGGGGGATAAACAGCAGGACCGGCGGAATAAGATAGGTTACAAACACCACCAAGGCGGCGGTGCCGCCCCCTTTGTACCGCAGCCGCCCCAAACTATAGGCGGCAATAATACCGATGAAAAGCGCGATCACCGATGTCATCGCCGCGACAAAGAGGCTGTTGCCCATCCATTGAACGAAGCGGGTTTCGGTGAGCAGAAAAATGTAATGTTCGATGGTCACGCCGCTCACGGCAAAGGGATTGTCTCCCATTTTGATAAAGTCGGTGTTGGGCCTGAGAGAGGTGAGCGCCATCCAAAAGAAGGGGAACATCAGGAAAAAGGTAAAAAAGACCATTACGCTGCCGACGGCCAAACGTTTGCCGACTTGCAGCCGGTACCACCGTTCTTGAAACGTTTGCGGTGCGTGTTTCGCTGCTTGAGTTTGAGCTGTCATCTTAATCCTCCCGTCGCAAGTATCTGATTTGCAAGGCTATAATCAACACTAAAAATGGGAACAAAAACGTGGCGATTGCCGCGCCCTGGCCAATATCGCCGCCTTGAATGGCCGAACGGTAGGCCAGTGTGGCCACCAGGTGGGTACTGTTGATCGGCCCGCCCTTGGTTAAAATCCACACAATCTGGAAATCGCCCAACGTCCGCACAAACGAGAACAACGTCGCCACCACAATCACCGGCATAATGTGTGGAATCGTGATCGACCAGAAGCGCTGCACCGCATTGGCCCCGTCTACCGTGGCCGCCTCGTACAAATCTTTGGGCACCGTCACAATTGCCGCCAGAAACATCATCCCAAAAAACGGCATCCCCCGCCAGATGTTCACCGTCTGCACCGCCGCCATCGCCAAAGACGGAAAGCCCAGCCAGGCGATCTTGCCTTCGTGCAGCCCCAGCCCGTTCAAGGCCCAGGTGATGATGCTGAACTGGGAGTCGAACATCCAGACCCAGGCCAGCACGCTCAACGCCGAGGGCGCTACCCAGGGCAACAGGAACATCGCCCGGAAGAAACGCCGCCCGCGCATCACTTCGTTAAGCGCCAGGGCCATCGCCAGGCCAAAGATCATCTTAAAGAAAACCGCCGTCACCGAGTAGTTGAAGGTATTCCAGATGGTGCGGCGGAAGATGGAGTCGCCCACCAGATCGGTGTAATTGGC
Source organism: uncultured Caldilineaceae bacterium (assembly GCA_964612485.1). Lineage (GTDB taxonomy): Bacteria > Chloroflexota > Anaerolineae > 4572-78 > J111 > JAFGNV01. Next base: position 158,788 of record CAZTFF010000005.1, on the reverse strand, counting down.
CAGCCCCACAAAGATGAATTCACTTTGGCCCAGCACCTTGCTGGTTACGCTGAAGTAGACCGACAACAGAAAGGGATAGCCGATCAATCCCAGCACCACCACCAGCAGCGGCACCAATAGCAAGTAGCCCAGCGAGGCTTCATTTTCCCACAATTTTGCCCAACGTTCTCTGAAACGTTCCCAGAAGCTCACCTCTGAGACAGCGACAGAACTATTTAACGCGCTCATCTGCCATATCACTCCTTTGCGATATTACATATCTGTTTGTAATTGGTTTATTGAAATAACTGCCTTAGAAATATCGACAACTTACAGGTGGAATCTACTCAAGGATTTCTAACTACTTCCGGCATCACCACAACTTGTACCTTCTCAATAATCTGGGGCTGAGTGGGTTGAGCTTATCGAAACTAACGGCCTTCGACAGGCTCAGACCTCGTTCCCCCGAAATATTGAGAAGAGACACAACTTCAACAACCAAACCTTCTGTAAGGATAACATATAGAATACAAAAAGTCAACTATTAGTATACAATAAATAAGCTTTAATGCGTACGAATTTGCTACAAAACCACAGACAGATAAAGTCAAATTGTTATTCAATATTATTGAGCATGCCTTATTTTATGGAGAAATTGGAACCAAGGATTTTGAAACCGGGCCAGGTATTATTACAATGTATGTCAATTGCAATAAGACCCGGAAGGAAGCTTTGTTACCTGATGTCAAAAAGTAGTAAATTGCTACCCTGGAATCGCATGATTGTTTTCCAGGCCAAGCGGGGGATTATTTAAATGAAGTATCATATCTGGACCATCGGATGCCAAATGAACGTGGCTGATTCCCAGCGGGTTGGCTCGGCGTTGGAGAAACTCGGCTATCAGCATACCGATAATTATCGCCAGGCCGATGTGGTGGTGCTCAACACCTGCGTGGTGCGCCAGAGCGCCGAAGATAAAGCCACCGGCTTTTTGTGGAGCCTCAAACCCCTCAAAGAGGCCAAACCGATTAAAGTCATCGGCCTGATGGGGTGTATGGTGGGCGTAAAGGGCGGCGGGAAACTGGCAAAAGCTTTTCCGCACGTTGACGTGTTTATGCCGCCCAGCGAACCCGGCCCGCTGGTTGATTTTTTGCTGGCCCGGGAGCAGGAGCAGGAAACGCTGGCCTACCGCCACAAATTGCAGGATGAAGAACTCAGCCTGGTTCTGCCGCAGCATAAAAAAAACAATCTGGTTACCGCCTACGTGCCCATTGTCTACGGCTGCAACCATGTTTGCACCTTTTGCATCATCCCCTCCCGGCGCGGGCGCGAGCGCAGCCGCCCGGTGGGCGAAATTGCCGCCGAGGTCCGCAGCCTGGTGGCGCAGGGCGTGCGCGAGGTCACGCTGCTGGGCCAAATTGTCGACCGGTACGGGTTTGATGTAGCCGACGGCCCGCGCCTGCCCGACCTGTTGCGCGTGCTCAATGAGATTGAGGGACTGGAGCGAATTAGATTTTTGACCAGCCATCCCAACTATATGACGGATGACCTGCTGGATACGGTGGCTCATCTCCCCAAAGTATGCGAGCACATTGAAATCCCCAACCAGGCCGGCGATGATGACGTGCTCAAAGCTATGAAACGGGAATACACCATGGCTGAATACAGCCACCTCATTCACAAGATTCGGCAGCGGATGCCGGAAGTTTCTATTGCCACCGACATCATTGTCGGTTTCCCCGGCGAAACCGAGGCCCAATTTCAGCGTACGCTGGATACATTGGCCGAACTCAAGCTGGATGTGTGTCACGTGGCCATGTACTCGCCGCGGCCCGGCACCGTGTCAACCAAACTATTGCCCGATGACGTGCCGGAGGAAGAAAAGAAACGCCGGCTGGATGCGGTGAATGAATTGCAAGAACAGATTGTGGCCGACATCAATGCCGAACTGCTGGGCCAGACCGTGGAAGTGCTGGTCGAAGAAAAGAGCCGGGGCCGCTGGCGGGGCCGCACCCGCACCAACAAACTGGTCTTTTTTGAGGATGAAACCGGCCAGGATTGGCAGGGCAAACTGGTTGATCTGGAAATCACCTGGACCGGCCCGTGGAGCCTGCGCGGCGTACTGCCGGGCCAGGAACCTATTGATGTGACCGCGCCGATGACGATTCCGCTGGCCGCGTAAAGCAAGGGTAAACCATCGACAAAAAATCTGCTATTTGCGCAATCAGGCTTTGAATGTAATTCAAAGCCTGATTTTATTGTGCTCTTTGATGTGACGTTTATGGCCATCAAACTTTAAGGTTTCGGTTCATCAAATCGGCTGCAACTTTTGCCATAACCAACCGTATAGCATGGTGCAGACAGATAAAAGGACATCGACCCTGCCTATGCAATCTGCAACATTAGATCAGAGCGTTCAAATGACACGACCCGCCGGCACAGCCAGTCCTGGCGCGGAATCTGCCAATCAAACATCATCCGCTACAGAGGCAACGTCCGAGACCCAGGCGCAGGAAAAAGCCTGGGCCTTGGCTGCGCAGGAAGGCGATCAGGCGGCATTTATGAACATTGTTGATGCCTACCAGCGGCCGGTTTATAACCTGTGCTACCGGATGTTGGGCGATTCCGCTCAGGCTGAAGACGCGGCCCAGGAAACATTTTTACGTGTCTACACGAAAATAGAAACTTACAAAGAAACCCGCAAGTTCTCATCGTGGCTATTTTCCATTGCCTCCCACTACTGCATCGACCAGTTGCGGCGGCAGCGCTACCAGATGGTATCGTGGGACGACCTGCCGCCCTGGCGCTGGCTGCCCACCAACGAGCCGCAGCCGGAAGAGGCGGTCACCACCGATGAAACCCATCACTCGCTGCGGGAACTCATCAACGCCCTGCCGCCCGATTACCGGGCCGCGATCGTGCTGCGCTACTGGCACGAGATGCCTTATGATGAAATTGCCGAAACACTCGATACCACGGTGAGCGCCATCAAAAGCCGGTTGTTCCGGGCCAAACAAATGATGGTAAAAACTTCGGAAACAGCCGTGGCAATGTAATGTAAGGAAAAAACGAATGGTTGTTATAAATGTTTTTAATTTCCGGCCCAAGGAAAAACAAGTTGGAATCACACAGGAGTGAGCCAATGATCCACCATAAACACGCCGAACAAATCTCGCTGTGGCTGGATAACGAACTCAGCCCCTCTGAAATTAAAGGTTTGCAGCACCATCTGGCCCAATGTGACGCCTGCACGCAATTTTACGAGGCCATGAAACAGGTTGACCACGTTCTAAGTAACGCGCCTATGGCTGCGCCCGCGCCGGGTTTTATCCAACGTTTCGAAGCCCGGCTGACCCATCACCAAGTGAAACAAGGCCGGATGTGGCTGGGTATGACTATTTTAGCCCTGAGCACCTTCGTTATGCTCATTGCCGGCGGTATTTTTGGCTGGCTGGTGTTGAGCGGTTGGGGCACCGATTGGATTCTGCCCACCTTCTACACCTACCTGGGCCGTCTCGGCGCGCTGGTCAACGAAACGCGGGCGGTTGTAAATTTGAGCGCGCTGTTTTTCAAAGTATCCCTGATGATGATGCAGGAGCCGGTCTTTTGGGGCTTTGTGGCGGTAACGCTGGCCCTGGTCGCGCTCTGGATCCGCATCGTCCAGATGATCTACCGCCGGACACCAATGGCTACGGCTATGTTTGCCTGATCTCGCCCAATAGTTTGAGATTATTCTGCAACTTTGCCGGACCCGGCACGTAATGAGAGTAATTAAATACACCCAGCACCCCACTCCAGACAACGGCTTTACTCTGAACCGGTAAGGCCACAACAATTTACTACATCTAAGGAGTGAATCATGAAAAAGAAAATTTTAGTTGTACCCTTGATTTTAATCTTATTGTTAATGCTGGCCCCGCCGGCCCTGGCTCAAGTTCCCGAAAACGGCGGCGTGCTTTTTGGCAGCAGCATTACCCTGAACGAAGGCCAGGAAGTTGATGGCGATTTAGTGGTCTTTGGCGGCAACGTCACCATGCGGGCTGGCAGCGAAGTTAACGGCGACATGGTGGTCTTTGGCGGTAATGCCGATATTAACGGCCAGGTAGACGGCGACATTGCCATGGTAGGCGGCGACATCGACCTGGGCGAAGCCGCTGAAGTGAACGGCGACATCGGCCTGGTGGGCGGCAGAGCCTCGGTAGCCGAAGGCGCCAAGGTAGACGGCAAAATCAAACAAGTAGGTGACTACCACGGCGAGGCTGGCGGTTTTTCGATCCCGATTCCGCCTATTGCCGAACCGCCTCCCCCCCCTGAACCGCCCGAACCTCCAGAACCACCCGCTCCACCCGACTTTGATTTTGAAAGAGAGTTTGAAAGAGAATTTGAGCGAGGCTTCGGTAACAGTTGGATAGACGGCACCATCCGGTTTGTCGAAGATACCGTGTGGAACCTGGCCTTGTTGGTTGTGCTGGCCGTCATCGGCTGGCTGGTGGCAACCTTTATGCCCCAGCAAATGAAAACCGTGGGCGACACCATTATCGAAACGCCGGTCGTGAGCTTTGGCGTCGGCTTTTTAACTGCCGCCATTGTTGTAGCCAGTTTCTTGCTGGTGCTCACCATCTGCCTGGCCTTTATCCCTATGCTGGCCGTTATGTTGATGGGCATCGCCGTTCTCTTTGGCTGGATTGTGGCCGGGCAACTGCTGGGCGAACGCTTGCTGGTAGCCTCGGGACAACCGGCCCCTAACTTCATTCTCTCAACCATGGCCGGCGTGGTAGTTCTCACGGTGGTGGCCAATATGCCGGTCATCGGCTGGATCCCGTGCATCGGCTGGTTGTTGGCCTTTGTGGGCTGGGTGGCCGGAATGATCGTTTCCATCACCGCCTTAGGCGCGGTTATTATGACCCGCTTTGGCACCCGGCCTTACTACCCGGCGCCGCGCGGGCCGGCACCAGAACCTCGACCCCGACCCGGCACCTGGAGAGACACCGACTTTGACGATGACCAAGATTTCTCCGATCTGGATGTCAACAGCGCCTCTGAGGATGAATTGAAAGCCAAAATCAGGGAAGCGCTGAACGACGCCGATGCGGTTGAAGCCAAACCCAAAAAGAAACACGCACCCAAAAAGAAATCGAGCGACGAAGAAACACCTGAAGAACCCACCGAGCCTGAAACTCCCTCCGATGCCCCTGAAGAGGAATAATCTCCGGGGATAAACACAAAGGCCGCTGCCAAATTGCAGCGGCCTTTTTTTACCTGCAAGTAAACTACCGCCGAAACAGCCGGCGGCGCACAAAGGCTAACTCATCGGCTCCCAACAGATAGGCCAGGCCAACATAAACCAGCCCGCCCAACCCGATGCCAACCATACCTCCCAACCATTTGTTGCCCAACGGAACCCACGGCATCACCAACGCTAACACTATCGCCATGCCGCCGGCAGCCAGACACATTTTAAGCAACGACGAGCGGAAACCGGCACCGGCCAGCCCCCCCATCAACGGGCGAAGCAAAATGAGCAGCACCGCCATCTCCAATATCACAGCAATGGAATTAGCCAGCGCCAATCCGCCGTGCGGCGGCCACCCCAGCCAGGCGAAAATACGCATCAGGAGCAAACTCAACAGAATATTGATAACCATCGTGACCACGGCAATGATCACGGGTGTTTTGGTATTTTTGAAGGCGTAAAAGGCGCGCGTGGCAATTTCTACCACGGCGTGGCCCACCAGCCCCAGCGCGAAAAACCCCAAGGCCCAGGCCGTTATCGCGGTTGATTCCGCATCAAATTCACCCCACTCTAGCAACAACCGCACAATAGGTTCGCGCAGCAGCATCAACCCCACCGAGGCCGGCAGCGTCAAAAACAACAGGTTGCGTAACGTTACGCCAAAAACACGCCGCATTTCATTACGCTGATTTTGCGCCACCAGCACGGCCAGGGTGGGGAAAAGGGCGGTAGCCACCGATTGGGCGATAATTCCCTGGGGCAGCAGCATAATGATCCAGCTATAGTTCAAGGCGGTGATACTGCCGGCGCTCAAGCTGGAAGCCAACACCGCGATCACCATAAAATTTATCTGCACGGCGGCCAGCCCCAACACCCGGGGAGCCATCAAGCGGCCCACCTCGCGCAGCCTGGCATCCTGCCAGAGCAATAGCGGGCGATACCGCATCCGTTTTTGCACCAGGCCGGGCAACTGCACCAGCAAATGCCCGGCGGCCCCGGCTACAACCCCGGCGGTTAATCCCCGCACGCCCCAGGTGGGGCCTAAAAACCAGGCCCCCAAAATGATGGCAATGTTATAAATAACCGGGGCCAGCGCCGGCAGAAAAAAATGCTGATGCGCGTTCAAAATACCCATCACCACCCCGCTGACGCCAAAAATCACGGTGGAAATCAGCATCCAGCGCATCAATTCGGTGGTCAGCGCCTGCTGGGACGGGGTAAAATCGGTGAACAGCCATTGCACCAGCCAGGGGGCAAAGATGGCGGTCAGCCCGCCCAGCGCGCACAGAATCAGAAGAATCCAATTGATAACCGCCGAAGCGAGACGCCACGCGCCGCCAGTATCCTGGCGAGTCAAATAACCGGTGAAGACCGGGATAAAGGCCGATCCCAACGCGCCGCCGGCGACCACGTAGAACAGAAAATCAGGCAGGCGAAAGGCGGCCAGATAGGCGTCCATCTCCGGGCTGGTGCCAAACTGGCGGGCAATGACCATTTCCCGGGCCAGGCCCAGCGCCCGGCTCACCACAAACAAGGCCATCACCATAGTTGCGGCGCGGGCCACCCGGCTTAGATGGGTGGGGGGTGATGCGGGTGTTTCGGTTTGGCTCATAAAGCGTATCCCCAGGTAAATCCGAATGGATGCACTGTACTTGATTTTTACGTTCCGGCAAATTTTCACCGGCTGCCAGGTTGGGGATTGCCTTGCGCTTAACTTTCCGCTATACTTTCGCCCGGTATGGCTGATGCGCAACATCTTGATTTGGCCCGGCGGTACGCTGCCGGGGAACGAAATATGCGGCTGGAGAGGCTGGATTTATCCGGCGCGGATTTGAATGGGCTGGATTTTTCCCACGCCTGGCTGCGAGATACGGATTTGAGTGAGGCCAATTTGGCAGGCAGTTGTTTTGTGGGAGCGTCGATGCCAGGTACAAATTTCAGCCGGGCCGATCTCAGCCACGCTGATTTACATGGCGCTATCGCGGCGGGCACTATTTTCGCCAACGCCATTTTGACAAGCGCCAACCTGCGCGCCATTGACCTGTACGGCGCAGACATCAGCCGGGCCGATTTCAGCCGCGCCGATTTGACCCAGGCTGACCTCTCGCTGGTGCAGGCTGCCGGGGCGGTGTTTACCGGCGCGCGTTTAACTCGCGCCATCCTGCTCAATGCCAATCTCACCCAGGCCGACCTGCGCGATACCGATCTATCCCGGGCCGAAAATGTAAACGGCGCTAAATTAGAAAACGCGCGCCTGCCGGCCAATTACCAACGCGCCAACAATCCGCGCCAAGTCAAAACCGCGCGGGGATTTTTTGGCAGAAAGAAACGTTAGGGCCTAACCAGTGAAATGCTTGTACAACAAGCAAGAACGTCCAGTTGCACATTTCTTTTTGATTGCGGCTTTGTCCACGTTAGGAGGTTTTGCTCGATGCTGCAAATAGATTTTTCCACCGTTCGGTGGGCCAGGAAAATGACCGAATTGGCGCAGAATTTTGATGATCTGCCGCCGGACGACTTACAAAAACTCAGCAGTTTTTTGGGAAAATTGGCCGGGTATCGCGAAGCGGGGGGCGAACTTTCGGAGCAGCAAGTGCAGGTGATTATGCAATCGCTGCGCAGCAAGGAATTGGTTCGATTAGAGGTGCATAAAGGCGGCGCTTTTGTGGAATTTAGCGGCGACGGCCTGGCCTACGAACGATTTCTCATCCGGGCCGATGGCAAAGTGCCCAATAACCGGTACGAGTCACAGAAAGCGGGTTAACTCTCAGTGAAAGATCAAGACATTCACCAGATAATCCCCATTCTGCGGGAAAAAGCCAAAGAATGGGAACTGCCCATGGTCGATAGTATGGGGCGGCACGAGGAGCGTACGCCCTACCAAATCCTCATCGCCACCATTCTCAGCCTGCGCACCAAAGATACGTTGACGGCGAAAATTGCGCCCAAATTATTTGATGTTGCCGGCAATCCCTACGAGATGGTCAAACTCTCGGCTAAAGAAATTGTCGAGATCATTTATCCGGTGGGCTTTTACCGGAACAAAGCCAAAAGTATTCTGGAGGTATCGCAGCAGCTCATTGAACAGTACCAGGGCCGCGTACCGGACGAGCTGGATCAACTGCTTGAACTGCCGGGGGTGGGGCGCAAGACGGCCAATCTGGTGATAACCGCCGGTTTCAACAAGCCGGGCATCTGTGTGGATACCCACGTTCACCGGATTTCCAACCGCTGGGGCTACATAGAAACCCAAACGCCGGAAAAAACCGAATTTGCGTTGCGGGAAAAGCTGCCGCCGGAATATTGGATCGAATACAACGGCCTGCTGGTAAGTATGGGGCAGAATCTCTGCACGCCGATTTCGCCCTGGTGCAGCCAATGCCCGGTGAGCCAATTTTGCGAGCGGGTGGGGGTGGAACGGAGCCGCTAACGCTATTTTTCGGCGTGGCTCTGGTACACTTTGCTTCTGTTGACCAGGACAATGGGCATCACTTCCTGGATCGAGGCGGCGGCAGGGAACAGCGGGAAAATGGTCGCGTCGGTCAAAACAATAAAACGTTTGTTGATCCCATCAATGGCGGTTGATAAATCCATATCATTGCCCATAGAAACATCGCCATGCACCACAAAATCTCCCAGATAAAGAATGCCCCGTTGTGACGTAGGCATTTTGGGGATTTCGGCCTGATCTGCGGGATCGGTTGGATAGGCCAACAAAACCTCCTCAACTTTTACCGTTGTTTCGCCCATACTGAGCGGTTTGAGCGGATTGGTTTGATGCCACGGCGTTACCACCGGATGATGCAAATTCACAAAGTTATAGCGCTCGTCGTTAAAGGTATTTTCAATATTTCCCACAGCCTTAATCAAGCCCTCCACCAAAAAACGGGGCAGAATTAGTTTGGTTTCCAACTCATTGATTTGCAGGCTGATACCGCCGTCCATAAGTCACCTCCGCCAAATACATATATCTCAAGTATAGCGGGTTTTTTACATAATCTCAAATAGATACGTCTCATTTCGGTCAGAAAAAGTGATGAGTGACGAGCGATTCACGCCTCACTCTGGAACAATACAGCCTTCGGAGAAGTTGAGTAGCAAACCGCTTATGTTTGTGCTTTAGCGCCGGTAGGAGTAAAATGAAGCCTTCAAAGCAAATTTTTACTGCGGACGATTGAGGTAAGGTGTCTGATAACGCGTGTATGGTCGTAAGTCCGCGCCCTCAAAACAAAAAAAAAATTATCATCGCTACACTGGTGTTGCTGATGATACTGGCCTGCGGGTCGCTAGATCGTCTGCAAACGTTTAATCGACAAAGCCAGACCCAACCCACCCAAACATTACCTAAACGCAACGCGCTTAACATTGCCCAGGCTTACGCCAAAATGCAAACGCTGCCGGGCTATTTCTTTGAAAATCGGCAAGTAGTTCGAGATAGCCGGGGACATCAAACGGAGCAAATTGTATCCGGTGAGGTAGACGCCCAGGGAAACCTGCATTTTTTTAACCGGGATTTTGAAGGGCGTCAACAAGAAATTTATATCATCGAACCGTATGTTTACGTGTTTGAGCCAGAGTTCCAGGGCTGGATGACCACACCGCGCAACGAATGGGCCGGCGGAAGCCATTTTACAGAGTTGCCGGCTATCCAGGAATTAATCCAATTAACAACGCAAACAAAAGCCGCGCCAATTAAAGAAAATGCGGGAATCATTCTGGACCGCCCATCAACGCGCTACACAGTGGCGGGCACCATCCAGATGAACAACAGGCCGGTTGAACTCCGAGGAACTTTCTGGATTGATGATGAAACCGACGCGCTTATCAAAGCGGAAACATTTTTCTACAGAAATTCCGGCTCTTTACCAGACCGGGAATTTACTTTGACGATCAGCCAAATCGGCGCAACTGAACCGATCCGCGCGCCAATGCCGGTTATTGACCCAACCGCAGCCACGGGAGCCGAAGCAACCGCCCAGGCGCTCGTCATCTTTCCGGCCAAAATAAATTATCGGGGCGAGGTTATCCACTTTGAGCTGATGCCTGTTCGAGTCACTCACCTGTCCAACACCGCACCACGACAGGCAAAGGTGGAATTTTTACTGCGCGGCCTGCCGGACAGCCTGTTTGTAGAAAAAAATGCAGAATCATTCTTGGCCCAACTCAAGGAAAAATTAACCTTAAGCATTCCCGAACAAAATTTAATTATAACCAGTTCCGGTTTTGAATTTAACACCCCCTATCCAGACAGCCAAACCCTGCAAATCAGCTACTTTTTTAATGCCGATCTGGAAAATTTAGACCACGTTGAAGTGATTCTGGCCGGGCCGGGCAACCCGCTTTTTATGCCTGTGCCTGTAGAATAATCTATAAATGAGCAATCAAAATCTTTTTAAAGAGGGAAACTGATGAATAAAAAAACAATTAAAGATATTGATGTAAATGGTAAGCGTGTTCTGGTTCGCGTAGATTTTAATGTGCCGCTGCAAGAGGGCCGGGTGAGTGATGACCGCCGCATTCGAGCGGCCCTGCCCACCATCAATTATTTGTTAGACAACGGCGCCGGCGTGGTGCTGATGAGCCACCTGGGACGCCCCAAAGACGGCCCGGACCCCAAATTTTCGCTAAAACCGGCGGCGGAGAAGTTGAGCGAGTTGTTAGGAAAGCCGGTCAAAATGCTGGATGACTGTGTTGGCCCCGAAGTGGAAAACGAAGTGAAGGCCATGCAGCCCGGCGATGTCACCCTGCTGGAAAACACCCGTTTTCACAAGGAAGAAAAGAAAAACGACGCTGATTTTTCGGCCCAATTGGCCGCCCTCGGCGAAGTTTATGTCAACGATGCCTTTGGCAGCGCCCACCGCGCTCACGCCTCAACCGCCGGCGTCACCGATACGCTGCGCCCGGCAGCCGCCGGTTTTCTGTTGGAAAAAGAGCTGCAATATCTGGGCGGCGCATTGGCCAACCCGGCCCAGCCTTTTTTGGCCATTATGGGCGGGGCAAAAATTTCAGATAAGATCGCCGTCATTGAAAATTTATTGGGCAAGGTCGATTCGCTGCTCATTGGCGGCGGCATGGCCAACACCTTTTTTGTGGCGCAGGGGTACGAGGTGGGCAACTCGCTGGTAGAAGACGAAGCCCTGGAAACCGCCAAAAAACTGCTGTCCAGCCACGCCGACAAACTCATTCTGCCGGTTGACTGCGTGGTGGCTGCGGAGTTCAAGGCCGAGACCGAATCAAAAGTGGTACCGGTAGACGAAGTGCCCACCGACTGGATGATTTTAGACATTGGCCCGGCCACCATTGCCCACTTTTCCAACCGGCTGGCCGCCGCCAAAACCGTGGTCTGGAACGGCCCCATGGGCGTCTTTGAATTCCCCAAATTTGCCGAAGGCACCTTTGCCGTGGCCAAGGCGCTGTCCCAACTATCGGATGCCACCACCATTGTGGGCGGCGGCGACAGCGCCTCGGCGGTAGAACGATCCGGCCTGGCCGATAAGATCAGCCATATTTCCACCGGCGGCGGGGCCAGCCTGGAATTTCTGGAAGGAAAAACTTTACCGGGAGTCGCCGCGCTGGATGATAAATAAGCAAGATTTTGGTAGCAGCAACAGCCTCCGCATTCTCATTGCCGATGACGAAGCCGTCATCCGCATGGGGTTAAAAGCCATGGTGACCAGTATGGGATACGATGTGATTGCCACCGCCGCCAACGGTGAAGATGCCCTGGCCAAAGCGCGCGCCCTCCAGCCCGATCTGGTACTGCTGGACATAAAGATGCCGGGCAAAGATGGGCTGACCGTGGCCGAAATCCTGGCCGCAGAAATGCCCATGCCCATCATCATGCTGACGGCCTATACCGACCAGGCGCTCATCGAACGGGCCGCCAACGCCGCCGTGATGGGCTATCTGGTCAAACCCATCAGCGAGAGCAAACTGCGGCCCATGATCGAAGTGGCCCTGATGCGTTTTAAAGATATGCGCTCTGTGGCCCAGGAGGCTTACCAGCTACGCGACCAACTGGAATCGAGGGAATTGATTGATGCAGCCAAACGGATTTTGGTAGCCGCCGGTTTGACCGAAGCAGAAGCGTACAAACGCCTGCAAATGACCGCGAGAGAAAAACGCCGTCCTATGCGGCAGGTGGCCGAGGCTGTAATTACCGTTGGTCAAAAAACGGCGTAACCCAAATAAAATAATCAAACAGACGTGCAGGCACTTATCGCACGTCTGTTTGATTCCAAATAAATTCAAGGCAATTCAACGATCCAATTATTTTCGTTTTTCAGGTAAAAAGACACAATTTTTTTACCATTTTCCCTTTCCGGTTCAAAAATGTATACAAAAGTGAAATTTTTCTAAAAGTTTTTAAGAAACAGCACTCTTACCCGACCTTAAAAAACTTAAAAGCAGCCAAAAACGGCTTGACAAGCTCAAAAAAGTATGATATTGTTGCGCTCAATTAAATAAACACTTTTACTTAAATCTTTGCGGCCGCGAAGCCCTTAGCAGATTTTTATTGCTAGGGGCTTTTTGTATTTGGGCAACGAAGCCTGTTACAAAACTTTTAATTCACATTAAACGATCAAAAAAGGAGAAATATTGTGAAAAGTAAATTGTTTGTACGGGCCTTGCCCACCGCCTTAATTCTGATGTTGGTATTTGGCAGCGTGGCTTACGCGCAGGAAGAAGGCGCAGTGACCACCGAAAGCCAACTCGACGTCATCTGGTTGCTGTTGGCCGCCTTTCTGGTGTTTTTTATGCAGGCCGGCTTTGCTATGGTTGAAAGTGGTTTCAGCCGGGGCAAAAACGCTGCCAATCTGTTGATGAAAAACCTGATGGATTTCTCCGTTGGTACATTATTGTACTTTATCCTTGGCTTTGGCCTGATGTACGGCGCTTCCGCCGGGGGATTTCTGGGAACCAGCAACTTTTTCCTCAGCGATCTCAGTTTTGGCGCTGAGAGCGCCTACGACTGGGCCGGGTTCCTGTTCCAATTAGTGTTTGCCGCCACCGCCGCGACCATCGTTTCCGGGGCAGTGGCTGAACGATTGAAATTCTCAGCCTACCTGGTTTATAGCGTCATCCTGGTTGGCCTGATCTACCCGATTTCCGGCCACTGGTTGTGGGGCGGCGGTTGGTTAGCCGAGATGGGCTTCATTGATTTTGCCGGTTCCACCATTGTCCACAGCGTGGGCGGTTGGGCCGCGCTGGCCGGGGCCATTGTGCTTGGCCCTCGCATCGGTAAATTCAATAAAGACGGCAGCAGCAATGTGATCCCCGGCCACAGTTTAACGTTGGCGGCTCTGGGCGTGTTCATCCTCTGGTTTGGCTGGTTTGGCTTTAATCCCGGCAGCACGCTCAGCGGGATGAACCCTGGCATCGGCTACATTGCGGTTACCACCAATATGGCTGCCGCCGCTGGCGCGGTTTCGGCAATGTTGATTAATTGGATCAAAACCGGCCATCCTTCTACGGAAATGGCGCTCAACGGCGCGCTGGCCGGTCTGGTGGCTATCACGGCCGGCTGCGCCAGCGTTTCTCCGGTGGGCGCTTTGATTATTGGTTTGATCGCCGGCCCCATGCTGGTCTTCGGTTTGGACTTTGTGGAGAATGTACTCAAAGTTGATGATCCGGTGGGCGCGATTGCCGTCCACGGCATCAACGGGGTATGGGGAACGCTGGCCGTGGGGCTGTTTGCAGCGCCGGCAGCCGGCACTCTGACCGATATGGGCGCTACAGCCGGCCTGTTCTACGGCGGCGGGTTTGCCCAGCTATCCACCCAGGCCATCGGCGCGCTGTCGGTGAGCGTGTGGGCGTTTGTCACCATCTTCATCGTTTTCAAAGTGACAGATATGGTTCTGGGCATTCGCGTCAGCCCGCAGGAAGAATTGGAAGGTCTGGACATTACCGAACACGGCACCATCACCTACCCCGAATTCGGCACCCAGGTAGTCAATACCCAGCCCGGCGAACGGGTAGTAATGCCCGTAGTCGAGCAGGCCAGCTAGGTTAATTAGCTTTCAACAGCCGGCTATCAAGTAAAACTATCAAACTTGATAGCCGGCCGGCAGGCTGATAACTGAGATTTTACCCAACAGCTAATTATCCTGAGGAGAGGCCCTATGAAAATCGAATTAGAACAAAACGTCAAAAACAACGAGGCCGTACCTTACTTTGTAAATGTGGAAATTACCACCATTACCATCGACCTCGAATCAAAATACCATATTCCGGTTTATAAATCAACCAATGGAAAAACAGGCTACAATGTTGAAATTTGTGGGTTTCAGGTCAATGCCACCACCCCCAGAGACATTGTGCCCGTTACCGAACGGCTTATTCGCGGCCTGGTAAATATGGCGCGCTTGCCCACCTACATGTTCATTGCCCGGCGCTCGCGACAAACTTATCCGGTTTACACCATTGGCGATGAGGTGTTTGCCACCACGCCCGGCGGCCCGGTTTTCCGGCACGTTGAGCTGGCCAAAGTACGCGAGCATCTCACCGAGTATCTCAATGCCGTGGGCGAAATTGGTACGCCGGGCAAGAGCGAACGGCTGCGGGTGCGCGGCGTCAACATGGACTCGCTGGCCCTGGTTCGCCCCATCTTCTACCTGAAAAAACGCCCACAATCTTCTGATGAAAATGAATTCTGGGCACCTGTTTTTCTGGCCGATGATAAAGGCAGCGTTTACACCTACGCCGCCAGCGGCAAACGGGAAATTGACCTGGCCGGCGGCTACGAAATTCTGCTGCTGCGAACCCAGGTGGCCCAGGCGCTCATTGCCGACAAACGCCTCAAAGATTCGTATGAGCTGCGCGCCGACCGCCTGCTGCCCGATTATTGGGAACGGGTCAAAGGCACGCTCAAAGTGCAGCCCGAAAAGCTGGTGTTTGATAAGTCGAGCTTCGACACCTACAAAAACGGCAAAGGCATTATTGCCGTAGAGTATCGCAAAAATGAAAACCGTTACAGCCTTTACATTGGCGAAAATATGGACGATCTGCGCTGGCGCGCGGCCCAGGACCTGGTTCGACGCGGTTTAGTCACCAGCCCTGAAGCGGTAACGATTCAAAGTTAAAGGGTATCTTCTCAATATTTCGGGGAACGAGGGTTGAGCCTGTCGAAGACCGTTGGTTTCGACAAGCTCAACCCACTCTGACCCAGTTTATTGAGAAAGTACGTTAAACGGACGGGAGTCAACAAGCTCCAGCGTTCAACACCCTCATCCCGAACGCTGGAGCTATTCCAGCCCCCAACACCTGCCAACGATGGCACGACATCACCAAAGGTGGTATGAATGGGTAAGCAATCAGGCCGGGGACTTTCCCCATTTGGGCCTGCGCTAAATAAACTTGTGGTCTGCCGATGACGGGTTTGCCAAACCTGCTTTCGGTGCG
This sequence comes from uncultured Caldilineaceae bacterium, assembly GCA_964612485.1. Taxonomy (GTDB): domain Bacteria; phylum Chloroflexota; class Anaerolineae; order 4572-78; family J111; genus JAFGNV01. Next base: position 143,175 of record CAZTFF010000005.1, on the reverse strand, counting down.
TTATAAAATATTACAAAATAAGGAGATTTAAAATGGCAGAAACAGTAAAAGATGTATTGGCGCTCATTAGTGAACAGGGCATCAAAATGGTGGACTTCCGGTTCACCGACCTGCCGGGAACCTGGCAGCACTTCAGCATGTCCACCAAAATGGTAGATGAAGAATTGTTTGAAGAAGGGCTTGGCTTCGATGGGTCTTCCGTGCGTGGTTTCCAGGAGATTCAAGAATCAGACATGATTTTGATCCCGGACCCCACCACCGCCTTTGTAGACCCAATTTTTGAAACCCCAACCCTGGTAGTTACCTGCGACGTGTACGATCCTGTCACGCGCCAGCCCTACAGCCGCGATCCGCGCTACGTAGCTAAAAAGGCCGAAGCCTACCTGAAAAAAACCGGCATTGCCGATACCATTTTCATTGGCCCGGAAGCCGAGTTCTTTATTTTTGATACTGTTCGCTACGGCGGCGGTACCAATTCGGCCTTTTATGAGGTTGACAGCCGCGAAGGGTGGTGGAACAGCGACAAACCGGGACTGGGCGCGCAAATTCCGCCCAAACGCGGTTACTTTCCCGCCCCGCCCACCGACACCCTGCAAGACGTGCGGAGCCGCATGGTACTGGCCATGGAATCCATTGGCATTTACGTAGAAGTTCACCATCACGAGGTGGGCACCGCCGGCCAGGCCGAAATCGACCTGAAGTTTGATACCCTCACCAAAACCGCCGACGCGATTATGGGATACAAATACCTGGTCAAAAACGTCGCCCGCCAAAACGGCTTGACCGCCACTTTTATGCCCAAACCGCTCTTTGGCGACAACGGCAGCGGGATGCACACTCACCAGAGCCTCTGGAAAAACGGCGATACGATCATGTATGATGAATCCGGTTACGCCGGTTTGTCCGACGCCGCCCGCTACTATATTGGCGGCCTGCTCAAGCACGCCCCGGCGCTGCTGGCCCTGACCTCGCCCACCACCAACTCTTTCAAACGGCTGGTGCCGGGCTACGAAGCGCCCATCAACCTGGTTTACTCGCAGCGAAACCGCTCGGCCATCTGCCGCATCCCGATGTATTCCGGCAGCCCCAAGGCCAAACGGGTTGAATTCCGCGCTCCCGATCCCAGCGCCAACCCCTATTTATGTTTTGCCGCCCTGTTGATGGCCGGTCTGGATGGGATCCAGAACCAAATTGATCCCGGCGAACCTGTTGACAAAGACCTTTACGACCTGCCGCCCGAGGAAGCGGTCAACGTTTTGAATACGCCAGGCTCACTGGCCGATGTTCTCGACGCACTGGAAGCAGACCACGACTTCCTGCTGCAAGGCGATGTATTCACTCCGGATATTCTGGAAGCCTACATCACCTACAAGCGGGAAGCCGAAGTGGATCCCGTCCGGCTGCGCCCGCATCCTCACGAGTTTACCCTCTACTTCGACATCTAAAGGTTCGCCGCATCACCCAGATGGGGGCAGGCGCATGCTTGCCCCCATTTTTTCTTTTCCGGCTTAGACACTTGTCTACTTTTGATTATAATACCTTCACCATGACCGCCATATTTTCTGAAGACTCCCCCAGGCTTTTGTTCCAGGATCAACTTGACGATGAAGAGATTCAACGGCTGTTAGCGCCCGGTGGCTTTGCCAACCCGGCGGCGGCCTATCGCCGTTTGCAAAAAATTGCCCATAACCGGGAAAATCGCCATATCTTTGCCGGTAGTCTCTCTTACCTGCTGCTGGCCCTGTCCGACGCCGCCAATCCCGATAATGTACTGGTTAATTTTGGCCGGTTCACCCACAATTATCCCCACCAACTGCAACTCTTTCACCACTTCAGAAACAACCCCCGCCTCATTGAAATCTTGATAAAATTGTTCGCCGCCAGCCAATTTCTCACCGAAATCCTGCTGCGCGATCCGGCCTACTTTGATAATTTTGGCAATCTCCAGGAACTGACCCAGCCCAAAACAGCCCAACAATTTCAAACCGAAGCCCGCCGCACCATTACCCCGCTGCTGCTGCTCTCTAACGAAGACCCCGCCGATCCCAGCGCCCTGCTTAACGCCCTGCGCCGCTACCAACGCTGGGAATTGCTGCGTATTGGCGTGAGCGATTTGCTCGACTACTTTGACCTGACCACCGTCACAGATCAGCTTTCCCAATTGGCCGATGGCCTGATCCGTGTTTGTTTGACCGTGGCCGCGCGTCAGGCCAATATTCGCCCCGATGACTTTGCCATCCTGGCGATGGGTAAGTTGGGGGGGCAGGAACTCAACTACAGTTCAGACATCGACCTGCTCTTTTTGTGCCGCTCAAACCCCCAACACTACCGGCGGCTGGCCCAAAATCTTATCGATGCGCTGGCCCGCATGATGCCGGAAGGATTTTTGTACCGGGTAGATATGCGGCTGCGCCCCTGGGGCAGCGCCGGCCCCCTGGTAGCTACCGTAGACGGCTACCTGGGTTATTTGGAAAAAAACGCCCGGTTGTGGGAAAAACAGGCCCTGCTAAAAGCTCGGGCGGTGGCCGGCAGCCAAGACCTTGGCCGGGAATTCTTAAAGCAGGCCCAGCCCTTTATTTTTGAAGCCGATGACGATACCGTTCACGCCGAAGTTACCGCGCTCAAGCAGCGCATAGAGCAACAACTCCGCCGGCAGGGGCGTGATTGGGGAGAGGTGAAACTGGGCCAAGGCTCAATCCGCGATATTGAATTTGTCACCCAATACCTGCAACTTTTATACGGCGACGAACAACCCGAAGTCCGCAGCAACAACACCCTGGACGCGCTGACCCTTCTTTTTAACGCCAACCGCCTGCCGCCCGATGAATACCGGGTGCTGACCGACGGCTACATTTTTCTACGTACCATCGAACACCATCTCCAGCTAAAACATTACCGCCAAACCCACACTTTGCCCAGCGACCCCGAGGCGATGACCCAATTGGCCCAACGGCTGGGCTTCCAGGGGCCTGAAGCCGGGCAAAATCTGGTGGAGCGTTACCAGCAGCACAGCGCCGTGATCCGGGCCGTTTACCAACGCCATCTGGGCGTACCGGAGCAAGAGGCGCGACAGCAACAGTCTGGCCCCACGGTTCCTTACCCCGATGTGCTGCCGCATCTGGTGCGGATGCCGGCATCTTATGTGGCTACCTTTAGCGATGCTGATATTGAACACCACGTAGCGTTGATGGAACAACTTTCCGCCGATAACCCCATCAAAGTTGAAGCCATTCCACTGGAAAATGACTATTGGCAGGTAACGATTGTAGGCTATGATTATCTGGGCATGTTGTCCCTCATTTGCGGCTTATTGTTTGTCCACGGCTTTGACATCATCAACGGCCATATTTTTAGCTATGGGCCGCCCGCCCAAGATACCGCCCCGGCCAAACATTACCGCTCCCGGCACAAGGGGCGACGCAATACCCGGCGAACTCGCCAGCAGTCCCGCAGGAAAATTGTTGATGTTTTCACAGTTTACCCGATTTTTCAAAAAATTGATGACCAGACCTGGACCCGTTATGATGACGGGCTGACCGGCCTGGTCTGCCATCTGGCGGCGGGAGAACGCCACAAAGCTCAGGGCGAGTTGGCCAAACAGGTGGCCGGGGCGTTGGTTGATATTCCTGTGGCTACTACCGCGCTGACGCCGGTAGATATTGAAATAGACAACGACACATCGGACCGCCACACGGTATTGCGAATTGATGCGCCGGATACGATTGGCTTTTTGTACGAATTCACCAACGCGCTGGCCCTCAACGGCATCAACATCCGGCGCATGGAGGTTTCTTCGGTAGGCAACCGGGTGCGGGACACGCTGTATGTAACCAATGCCCAGCGGCAAAAAATCATCGATCCGGAAAAACAGCGCGAGTTACGCGCGGCCACGGTGTTGATCAAATATTTTACGCACCTGCTGCCCAGTTCGCCCAACCCGGAACAGGCGCTCTTAAACTTCCGGCAATTTGTGGGGCATTTGTTCACCCAACCTAACTGGCCCGACGAATTAACCTCGCTGGAGAAGCGGGAAGTGCTGGACACGCTGGCCCGCTTGCTGGGCGTGAGCGATTTTTTATGGAACGACTTTTTACGGATGCAGCACGACAACCTCTTTCCGGTGGTGGCCGATATCAACGCCCTGGCCGAGGCCAAAAGCAAAGCCGATCTGCAGAGCGAATTAGAAGCCATCTTGCAAACCAAAAAAAGCGGCGATGACAAAATAGGTGCCCTGAACGCTTTTAAAGACCGCGAAATGTTTCGGATTGATATGCGGCACATTAAGGGCCTCATAAACGAATTCGGCCAATTTTCCGGCGAATTAACCGATCTGGCCGAGGTGATTATTGAAGCCGCCTACCACCTGAGCCTGTCCGAACTCCACGCCACCTACGGCCTGCCTCGGTTGGAAAACGGACGCTCCTCCACGATGAGCGTGTGCGCCCTGGGTAAATGCGGCGGCAAGGAACTGGGGTTTGCTTCTGATATTGAACTGATGTTTATTTTTGCGGGCAACGGCAAAACTACCGGCCCCGCCAAAATCACCACCGCTGAATTTTATAACAAGCTGGTGCAACGCGTTAACCAAATCATCCAAACCCGCCGGGAAGGCATCTTTGAGTTAGACCTGCGCCTGCGGCCTTACGGCAAAGCGGGCACTATGGCTGTATCGCTCGATTCCTTTAAGCAGTATTTTTCGCTGGAGGGCGATGCCTGGGCCTACGAACGGCAGGGGCTGGTCAAACTGCGCCCGATTGCCGGTGATGAACAGCTTGGCCGGAAAATTGTCAACCTGCGAGACAAATACATTTACACCGACCAACCCTTTGATACCGCCGCTATGCGCGCTATGCGCGAAAAACAAATTCGGCATCTGGTTACAGCCGGCACCATCAACGCCAAATTCAGCCCCGGCGGGTTGGTGGATGTGGAATATCTGGTTCAGGGGTTGCAGATCACTTACGGCCATCAGGACCCGCGCCTCCGGCTCCCCAACATCGCCCAAGCGATGACCGCCTTGCAAGAGACAGGTATTTTATCGCCCGATGATTACCACCCACTCCGCGAAGCGCACCGATTTTTGCGCCGGCTGATCAACGCGCTGCGAATGGTGCGCGGCAACGCCAAAGATCTAACCGTGCCCCCCGCCAACAGCGAAGAATTCTCTTTTTTGGCGCGCCGCCTTAACTACAAAGACAACCAGCAACTCCAGGCCGACCTGACCCGCCATACCACCTGCGTTCAGGAAATCAGCCAACGGTTGTTAGATTAAGATTTTTCCCAAGGATAAATTCAAGCAGGAACGATTGTTGAGTTATTCAATATTTGTGCTATTATTGAACTGCATGGGAACTTCAGTTGGATTCAAAATTACCAATCACGTACATCTGGTTAGACAAGAAGGAAGCCGTGATGAATAAGCAAGAACGCGTTTACGCCGCGCTGGAAGGACAACTTGTCGACAAAGTGCCGCTCAGTTTATGGCGTCATTTTCACAAACAAGATCAAACACCGGCCGGACTGGCCTCGGCCACTCTGGCGTTTTACCATCAATATGATTTTGATCTGATCAAATTGACGCCCAGCGGCCTGTACGCCATTGAAGATTGGGGCGCGAACATCGCCTCCTCCAAAGATGATGACACGCCGCCGCATTTAAAAAAACCGGTTATCAAAAACCCCGAAAGCTGGCGTGATTTAGCCGGTCTGAACCCCACCGAAGGCGTTTATAATGAAGTGCTGGAAGCTGTCACCCTGATAAAAAATCAACTCGATAAAGAGGATGCGCCCCTTTTGATGACGGTGTTCAGCCCGATGACGATTGCCTACAAACTGGCCGATGATATTCTGTTTGAACATTTGGAAAAATATGATACGGATGTTCACATTGGGCTGGCCACCATTGCCGAGACAACATCTCGCTTTGCCGCCGCCGCGCTCACCGCCGGAGCCGACGGTATCTTTTTTGCCAGCCAACTTTCCCGAGAAGGGATGTTGAGCAAAGATCAATGCCAGGAGTTTGTGGTGCGGTACGATCTGATTGCGTTGGAACAGGTGAAATCAGAACCGGTTCCCCTGATCCTGCATCTTCACGGCGAAAACCCTTATTTTGACACCGCAAACCAATATCCGGCCCACGCCATAAGCTGGCACAACCACGAAACGCCGCCATCAATCCGGGCGGCGCTCGATCTCACCGAAAAAACCCTGATGACGGGCCTGGACCGAGTGACTCTGGAAAAGGGAACACCGGATGAGGTTCAAGCCCAGGTCAGAGACGCGATCAGCCAAACCGGCGGGAAACGGCTCATTTTAGCGCCGGCCTGTGTCATCCCCACCAAATCGCCGGCGGAAAACTTGCAAGCGGTGGTTGAGGTGGACCGTACGATTGCTTAAAAACTCACGCCGTTGAGAGATTAGAGCGTGGATACTGGAGATTTTTGCTCTCCCGGCGGTAAGCATTAGCCCCCTTCGAAGGCCATCCTCAAGGGAGACACTGCCCGCAAATTGATCTGGCCTCTTTAAATTGACGCTTCTGGTAGTGGCTCAAGGTATCGTCAAACACATCCAATATCTCTGCGGCAACATCCACCCAACTGTAGCGCGCCACCCAGGTACGGGCCTGCTCGCCAAACTGATCCCGCAGAACCGGATATTTGAGCAGCATGCGTATTTTGTCGGCCAGCGCTTCGGGGTTGCGCCCGGGAACCAGGTAGCCGTTGAAACCATCCTCGATGCTGAACGATAGCCCGCCCACATCCGAGGCAATAATGGGCGTGGCGCATGCCATGGCTTCCAGTGCCACCATGCCAAATGATTCGTAATGGGAGGGCATCACCACCATCTCGGCGGCGGCATAGTAATATACCAATTTATCCTGATCTTTTGCGCCTAAAAATGTGATCAAATCGCCAATACCTAACTCGCTGCGCAGCGTCTCTAGGCGATCAAACTCAGCCTGTTCAATTTCAGCATCGGGTTGCGGCGCGCCCCCAATCAAAGAGACACAAACATCATCGAGTAAATGCGGGTCCTGTCGTTTGATCCGCGCCAGCGCCTTCATCAACACGTCAATGCCCTTCAGGGGCTGGATGCGGCCCACAAATAAAATTAGTTTGTGATGGGCCGGAATACCGATCTCCAAGCGGGCTTCTTTTTTATCGAGGGGTCGAAATCTTTCCAGGTCTACGCCGGGGGGGACTACACTGATCTTTTCGGGCGACGCGCCGTAAAGCCAGCTCATTTGGTTTTTCTCCAGGGGGGTGGCGGCCACCAGCCGGTCGGCCCAGGTCATCAGTTCGCCTTCACAATTGGAACGATGCACAGGTTCTCGCTCGGCATCGCTTTGGGCTACACGATTTTTCATCTCGGCCAGCGTATGAAACATTTGCAAAAAGGGAATATCCCATTGTTCGCGCAAATGTTTGGCCGCAATGCCCGATAACCAGTAGTGACTATATACAATATCATAGGTAACATCATCAGCGTTGGTTTGCGCCCGAACGCCGGCCACAAACTCATCTAAATGATTATAAACCCGGTTTTTGTTGTAAGGCTTTTCCGGCCCGGCCTTGATGTGAATGACCCGCCCTCGCTCCGCCAGAGAAGTGCTCACCCGGGGGATAGCCGGGTCCTGGGAGCGAGTGTACACATCTACATACACCCCCCGCCGGCTCAACTCCCGGCTTAAATCGCGCACATACACATTCATCCCCCCGGTTTCCTTTCCCCCCAGGGTTGCCAAGGGGCAGGTATGCACGCTCAGCATCGCAATTCTTTTAACCATACATTCTCCCCGGCGTTACCATGTTACGCTTTGCCCTGTTGCTCCGGGATTGCCACCCCGGCAAACTCAGCGCGGGACAGCGGGTGAAACAAGGTAAAAAATAAGGGCAAGAGTAGCTCTTGCCCTATCACCGTATACTGAGGAGCAGGGATTCGAACCCCGACCGGCAGAGCCAGAATCTGCTGTCCTACCATTAGACGACTCCCCAACATTGGGAGACATTTTAGCATTTTCAGAGTGGATAAGCAAATTATAAATATGCCCGTTAGAAAATTCTTAAATTCGACAAGTCTGGCTTGCCCATCCGTTTGACCCCGGTTAAAATATTCATCATGCGCCAAAAACAGTCGCTCAGTACGCTTACCCTGGTTCTACTCATACTTATCCTGGTTATCGCCGCCGTGCTCCGGTTCTACAACCTCAATTGGGACAACGGTATTTTTGCCCATCCTGATGAGCGATCCACCGTGGCTTTTTACGCGCCCACTATTCAATGGCCCCAAGATACCGCTACGCTGCTTGACCCCCGTGCCTCCACATTGAACCCCTTCTGGGACATCAACAACCAATCGCGCCGCAGCTATACGTATGGCCATTTTCCGCTCTACCTGCTGGTGTTCACGGCCCACGTTTTCCACGATATGGGCGGGTATGTTGACGCCCTGCCCTTTGACGCGCCCCCGGACATCGTCCAATTTTTCAACACCAGCCTGACGACCCACGGCTTTGCCCGCATTGGCCGGGGGCTGATGGCGCTGGCCGATGTATTCATCGTTCTACTCATTTTTTTGCTGGGACGGCGCTTGTACGGCGTGTGGGGCGGGCTGCTGGCTGCCACCCTGTCCACCTTTACCGTGCTGCAAGTGCAACTGGCCCATTTTTTTGCCGTTGATCCGATGTCCACCACCTTCACCGTGCTGGCCCTCTACGGGGCCATTTTGATGTACGACCGTCATTCCGCGGGCGCGGCCATTTTGACGGGCGTGGGCATTGGTCTTGCAGTGGCTTCCAAATTTAGCGCGCTGCCTGTCGCCTTTGCGCCCATCGCCGCCGGATACCTGGCCACGCGTCACCACACCGGCTCCGCAAACGAAACGAACCGGCTAATGAGCCGAATGATCGGGCTGGCCGTTCTCTCACTGGGCATTTCCTTCTTGGTCTTTGCTGTCACCTCACCCTTTGTACTGCTGGATTTTGAGAATTTCAAGATCGCCGTGCTGGACGAACAGGGCAATATGGTCAGCGGCGTGGCCGATTTTCCCTTTACCCGGCAGTACCGCAACACCTGGCCCTATGTTTATTTTATCTGGCAGCAGCTTCGCTGGGGGATGGGCTGGCCGTTGGGCCTGCTCTCGCTGGCCGGGTTGATCTGGGTCATCATTAAAGCCATGCGCGGTAAAGCGCAAGCCGGGGAGTGGATCATTCTGGGATGGATTTTTCTCTATTTTGTGCCCACCGGCCTGTTTCTGGCCAAATTCATGCGCTATATGATCCCGGTGGTGCCGTTTTTCACGTTATTTGGAGCGGGCCTGGTCATTGCCTTGTGGAAATGGAAACAAAAACCGGGAGATCAGATAGAAGAAGATGAAGAAGCCGTCGCCAGTAGTCAGTCGTCAGTGGTCAGACTTTGGCGCTCAGAAAAATTCAGCAAAACCCTGGCCCTCATCCTGGCTGTGGTGGGCCTGGGCGGGGCTATGTTCTGGACGCTGGCCTTTGTCAACGGCGTTTACGGCACCGAACACACCTGGGTTACGTTTGCTCGCTGGGTGTATGCCAACGTACCCGATGGCGCCTGCATCGCCTGGGAGCATTGGGACGACCGCATGCCCACCGACATCCCTGAACCTGGCGGCAATCCCGGCGCGCGCGGCTACATCCAACCCCAACTCCCCATGTATGATGACGACACCGCCCAAAAATATGAAACGATCCGTGAAACGCTCAAAAATTGCGACTACATTGCCCTGGCCAGCAACCGGCTCTCGCGCACCATCCCCCGCCTGCCGCAACGATACCCCATGAGCAGCCGCTACTACAAGGCGCTCTTCTCCGGCGAGTTGGGTTTTGAGCCGATCTATTCGGTGGAAACCCCGCCCCGGCTCGGCCCCTTTGTGTTTCCCGATCAGGAGGCCGACGAGAGCTTTACTGTTTACGATCATCCCAAACCCATTTTATTCAAAAAAAACCGCCAACTGTCTATTGAAGAATGGGACGCGCTTTTAGGCGGCACCTGGCAAGGCGCAACCCGGGGCTATGTTGGCCCGCCCACGCTTTTGACCCGGCTCAGAAGTATCGGCCAAGACTCACCGCCGGCCTACCAGCCCCCGCCGGAGCAAAAAGCAAAGCGCCTCCTCTTTGACAAACCGGTTGATGAACTACCATCGGTTGACGATTTCCATTGGAATACGCTGGCCAATCAATCCACCGGCGCCGCGGTGCTGTTCTGGTGGCTGGCGGTGATGCTGATCGGTTTTATCGCGCTGCCGGTTACGTTTATGTTGTTCTACAAATTGCCGGACCGAGGCTATGCCTTGAGCAAAAGCCTGGGCCTGCTATTGGTCGGCTATTTTGTCTGGCTGAATAGCAGCTTGGGCTGGCTGAAAAACACCGGGACGACCGCCCTCATCGCGCTGATCATTTTACTGGGCTTCAGCCTATGGATTGCGTTTCGACAGCGCCAGGCCCTGCACCAATTTTGGCGAGAAAAACGCTGGGTGATCCTGGTCACTGAACTCATCTTTTTGTTCGTCTTCCTCTTTTTTGTCCGGCTGAGGATATTGAACCCCGATTTGTGGCAGCCGTGGCAGGGCGGCGAAAAAATGTTGGAGATCGGTTTTCTGAACGCTATCGTCAAAAGCGCCACCATGCCGCCTTACGATCCCTTCTTTGCCAACGGCATTATGAATTATTACTACTATGGCCTGTTTTTGGTGGGACTGCTGGCAAAACTGACCGGCATCCGGCCCGGCATCGCCTTTAACCTGGCCGTGCCGATGCTGGCCGGCCTGACGGCCATCAATGTGTTCAGCCTGGCCGCTAACCTGGCCTGCCGGCCAACAAGTTCCCGAACCAAGACCATCGTCGCCGGGCTGTTGGGCATTCTGTTCGTGGTCTTCCTTGGCAACCTGGAAGGCGCAGGCCAGTTTCTAACCGAGTTAGGCAATCGCAGCACCACCGACTTCCAGAGCGCCATCCCCGGCCTGGAAGGATTGGTCCGGGCCATCAACGGCTTTGGCCACATGATGGGTGGCGAACGGCTGCCGGCTTACAATTATTGGGACCCCACCCGTGTCATTCCCCAAACCATTAACGAGTTCCCCTACTTCAGCTTCATTTTTGCCGATTTACATCCTCATATGATCGGCCTGCCCTTTACAGCCCTGTTCCTGAGCCTGGTCTATCATTGGTTGAAGGATGGGATTCAGCGAAGCAACGATTCAACGATTCAGCGAGCCAGCGAGGCAACGAATCAACCATTGGGCCAACCCGACAACGAACCACCTTCCGCCTCACCATTCACCATTCACCATTCACCAAGCAACCATTGGTTGCCCACAATCCCCTCACTTCTCCGCTGGCTGGCCCTGCCCTTTGTCCTGGGCGCCATCGGCGTTATCAACACCTGGGACCTGCCCACCTACCTGGGGCTGATCGTGGCCGCATTCTTATTGACTCAATACCGTCAAACAACAAGCCTCATCACCCTGCGGCGGGGTGGATTGATCTTGCTGCACGGCGGCCTTTTTGCAGCAGTGTTACTGGCCGCCACCTACCTGCTGTACCTGCCTTTCTTTGCCGCCTACCAACCACCGCTAGAAACGGGGCTGGGTCTGGTCCGCGGCAAAACGCCGCTGGACCAACATCTTAAAATCTGGGGCTTTTTCTTATTCATACTGGTGTCGTGGCTGGCCGTATCGCTGCTGTATCCGGGCAGCCGGCACAGCCTGCTGCGAGCCATCAGCCTGCACCTGCGCCGTTGGAAAGTTTGGCCTCATCTGTACGAAATCTACCGGACGCGGGTCAAACGCCAGTCCGATGCCTACCAACTGGGGTTGTGGAGCATTGCCGCAGTTCTGGTGATCGCGCTGGGGCTATTTTTGCTCGGATTCACGGTACCGGCATACCTGCTGCCGCTGGTCTTCATCGCTTTTCTGCTGCTGCTCCGGGAGGACGTACCGGCAGAAACCGGCATGCTCACCTTATTGATTTTTACCGGCCTGTTGATCCTGCTGGGCGTAGAATTTTTCTTTTTGCGGGATTTCCTCGGCGGCGGCGAGTATTACCGGATGAACACGCTCTTTAAATTCTACATCCAGGTATGGGTGATGTTTGGCGTGGCGGCGGCGGTGGCGCTGGTACAGATGTGGCATTTGAGCCGGCGGTGGTCGCTCACCGGGCAAATCATCTGGCAGGCAACGGTGTTGATCCTGCTGCTCTCGGCGCTAATTTACCCGTTGATGGCCACCCGCACCCGCATCAACGACCGCTTCCCTCGTGATGAAAATCGCCCGCCGGTAGGCACGCTGGATGGACTGGCCTATATGACCGTGGGTGAATTTGAATGGCCCGCCGGCCGCACCATCGAATTGAAGCACGATTACGAAGCCATCCGCTGGCTGCAAGAAAACGTATCCGGCACGCCCATCATCGCCGAAGCCAAAGTGGGCTACTACCGCGAGGGCGGGATGCGGGTGGCCGCCTACACCGGCCTGCCCTCAGTGTTGGGCGGCCTGCACCAAAGCGAACAGCGGCCTCCCGCCCAGGTGGGCCAGCGCGATATGCTGGTGAACGAATTTTGGAACAATCCCGACCCGGCCCGTACGCTGGAACTGATGGATCAACTCGACATCCAATACGTGTACGTAGGCCAGATAGAGCGCATCACCCACGGCGAGCAGGTGGGCGATAAATTTGACCAATTGGCCAACCAGGGCCACCTGGACGTTGTTTTCGCCAACGAAAAAACCAAAATCTACCGGCGGACAACAGAATGAATGTACAAATGACTTTTCTCCGCGTATCTCTGTGATTCCTCCGTGTAACTCTGTGTAACTATTTTTAGGAGATGATTTATGCTGACTATCGAAAATACCACCCTCGTTGTTGTTGACGTGCAGGGCAAACTGGCCCAAATTATGCACCATAAAGAAAGCCTGTTTGCCAACCTGGAACGAATGATCAAAGGCTGCCAGGTGCTGAACATTCCCATTATCTGGACCGAACAGGTGCCGGAAAAATTGGGGCCAACCCTGCCTCAATTGGCTGAACTTCTGGCTGAAAGTTCCGACGCCATTCCCAAATCCACTTTTAGCTGCTGTGGGGTGTCGCCGTTTACAGATAAGCTAACCTCGTTGAACAGGCGACAGATCCTAATAACCGGCATTGAAACCCACGTATGTGTCTACCAAACCACGCTGGATTTACTGGCAGATGGCTACGAGGTGCAGGTGGTGGCCGATGCGGTGTCGTCCCGCACCCCGGAAAACCGCGAGCTGGGGCTGATGCGCATGAAAGATGCCGGCGCTACCGTTACCGGTACCGAAATGGCTCTGTTTGAACTGCTGCGCGTGGCCGAAGGACCGCAATTCAAACAAATTGCCAAACTTGTTAAATGAGTTCAAAAAACAGTTAAAAATTAACCGTTCATAATTCACAATTATTCAAGGAGGCTCCGATGACCAACTTACATCAAAAATACGCTCCAATTCTTCGCTACGCGAAAAGCGAACATTTTTACCCGATGCGGGTTGATGACGTATTTCCTTACAGCAGCCTCCACACTAAAGATCAACGTACACCGATTGTGCCCGCCGGGCAGGTCACGCCCGATCATTTGCATAAATACGCCCAATCGCCAGAAATTTTTCTGCGCACTGTCGACTCCGGCCCGTTTACCGGCCTGGAAGTGGTGCAGGATTGGAGCCAGGCCACTCTGGAACTGGTGTATCGCTGGGCCTCGAAAACTACCACCCATTGGACCGAAGACCTGGCCCAGAAAGCCTATAACTGGTTCAGCCCCAAAACCAAAGGCGCCACCCAACTCTTCTGGTGGAACGATTTGGTGATTCCTTTGCTGGAAAGCGCATCCGGGCAGGAACTCCCCCGCCTCATCCTGCCCCTCACCACCCGCGATCTGGCGGTTGACCAATATGAAAACCACAAACCGCCCTACACCTATTACTACCGAGAGATCCGCGACGGCCAATATCTTTGTCTCCAATTCTGGCTTTTTTACAGCTTCAACGATTGGGGAAGCAGTTTCCAGGGGATGAATGACCATGAGGCTGATTGGGAAAATATGATGCTGTTTTTTAAGGTTGACGAGCAGGGTCGCCCGCAAGAGCCGCCCGCTTATGTTACTTTTGTGGGCCATCATTCCCGCATCACCAAACCGTGGGATCACCCTGATGTGAGCAAAATTGGCACCCATCCTATCGGCCACGTGGGGGCCGGATCGCACGCCACCTACCCCGAAGCCAAAGCCTACCCCATTATGGAACTTTACGGCCTCACCGATTACGCCACCGCCGACGGCCTGACCATTGACCACGACGACTGGGTTCATCGCATTCCGTTAGACAGCGTGCCCTGGCTGCCCGCGTTTCGAGGCTCATGGGGGACACGATTCTGGCTGTTGTTACAGAAAACCCACACTCTGTTCAAAGTAGCGACCGCGGCCACACCATTGGGCTTTTTGACCGCCCGCTCTCAAACGCCGGAAATCGAAATCCCCGGCGTCAGCGCCCCGCACGGCCCAATGATCGGCGATACCGGCGAGCAGCGTCCGCAGTGGGCCGGTCCGGTGGCCTGGGCCGATGCGCCGGAGTGATCCGATGCGCCGGAGTGATCCGACGTGCCGGAGTGATCCGACGTGCCGGAGTAATC
>CAZTFF010000005.1:0-128404 GCA_964612485.1 uncultured Caldilineaceae bacterium | reverse complement strand
CCGATGCGCCGGAGTGATCCGACGTGCCGGAGTGATCCGACGTGCCGGAGTAATCCAACGCTGCCGGAGCAATCCGACGCTGCCAGAACAATTTAGAGCGGGACACCTTTCCTACGTGGCCGGAATCGGCGGGAGATCATCAACCGGCCTTCGTAAAGCCTCAGAAAAACAACGCCGCTCATGATCAAAACGCTGCCGGCTAGCTGCATCCCGTTCATGAGTTCTCCCAACAAAACATAGGCAAAGAAAGCAGTAAAAACAGGCTCCAGCGTGGCGATCAAATTAACCACACTGGAGGGCAAATGACTCAAGCTGACATTGTACAGGCCGTACCCGGCCAGCGTGGGGCCTGCCGCCAGCAAGAATAACACCACCCAGCCCCACACCGCATAGCCCAACCACAAAAAATCGGCCAGGTGTGCCGCCGCACCGGGTAAGGTTCCTGCCGGCAGGACGTTAAACATCAACAAAAATATTGTAGCAAAGCCAAAGGTATAGAATAACGTTGTCCATGGATTCAGCCCGCGCTGCGACGCCGCCCGACCCATCAAGTTGTAAGCGGCAAAACACAGCCCGGAAATCACACCGGTCAAAATTCCCAGCCCATTGGCCTGCCAACTGCCGGGGGCCAAGGCCCCGGAAACCAGGGTGCAGCCGGCCAGACAAATGACAACCGCCAGCAGTTTGGCCCAATCCAGCCGTTCGTTGAGCAGCCACCACCCCAACAGGGCCGTAAAAGCGGCGGATGAATAGATCAGCACGGTAGAAACCGCCGCACCGTTCAACGCAACCGACAGAGTCCACACCGCGTTGAATATGGCCAGCACCAAACCATAGGCCAGCAGATAAAACAAATGCCGGGGCCGTAACCGCAATAAACCGGGCCGAACGACGGCCAGAACCGCCAGCAAGGTGAGTACCACAAACACATCACGCCAAAAAGCCAGCACCAGCGGCGGCATGTGGTAAGTTTGGGTCAGATAACGAATAAAAATACCTGTAGTTGATAAAATAACGGCGCTGATCAAGGCAAGGGAATAACCATAGGTGAGTTTTTCTTCGGGTGAACCAGAGTCGGTCATGGATTGCCTTTCCGGGTAAAAAGATGCCTTCTATGATAAAACAATTTGGCGGAAAGTACAGAGCCAATCAAAACAAATTGGATCAGGCCAATTCAACCGGTCATCGGGTCAACACGATTTTTTTTCAGGCCAATTTAAGCGAAAAAAATTACCATAAGCTGGAACGCTTTGCACGCCGGAGGTGTATAAATAAATAAATCGGACTTTTTTATTGATAACCAGACCACCGAGGTGAGTTAGTGGTCGGCCGTCAGTCGTCGGTGGTCATGCGTAGAAAAATATGTCCGTTAGCAAAATCTTTATACAAAATTTGCTTGAGTGTCGGTGACGTTATATTATCGCTTCGGGCAGTTGTTGGAAAAAATAAATCTCAAGGAACAAGAAATATTGATACTCTCTTCCCTCCTCATCTGGTGGTTGATTACGTTAATTATCGGCCTGGTGGGCTGGCCGCTGGCGTATAGCTGGCTCCGGTTTCTGCCGGATCGAGGTTTTGCCTTTGTCCGGCCGGTGGGCCTGTTATTGACCGGCTATTTACTCTGGCTGGGCGGAACCTTCCGGCTGCTGCAAAATAATGCCGGCGGCACGATCATTGCTGCTATCACCATCCTGGCCGGGGGCCTGGTCTGGCATCGACAGCAGGTAAAATCGGCAGGGACGCCATCCATCCTCACCTGGCTCAAACAGGAATGGCGTTACGCGCTGGCGGTGGAACTGCTTTTTACGGTGGCGCTGGTCGCTTGGGCCGTGTTCAAAGCCTACAATCCCAACATCGAAACCGCCGGCGGCGAAAAGTGGATGGAGATCGCCTTTATCAACGGTACGCTTAACAGCGCCTACTTTCCACCGCAAGACCCCTGGCTGTCCGGCTTTGCCATCAGCTACTACTACTTTGGCTACGTATTGATGGCCATGCTCACCCGCCTGGCCGGCCTCAATCCAATGATCGCCTTCAATCTCTACGTGCCCACCCTGTTTGCCATGACCCTGACCGGCGCGTTTGGCATTCTGGCCAATGGGGTCAACCTGCACCGGGCTAATGCCAATGACGCTGCCGTCCGCTCATCGCTGACCAATGCGCCGGCGATTCTTACGGGGCTGGTAGCCGGTTTATTTGTGGCCATTTTGGGCAACCTGGAAGGATTTTTGGAAGTGCTGCACAAACGCGGCTTGCTTCCGGCCCGATTCTGGGAGTGGCTCGACATCCGCGATCTCAAAGTGCCGCCACCCGGCAGCGAAGGCCGCTGGTTTCCCCCCAACCTTTTTTCCGAGGGGCTGCCAGCCTGGATTCCCGACCGCTTCATCTGGTGGTGGCGCGGCTCTCGCGTGCTCACCGATTACACCCTCACCGGCCAGGAACAGGAAGTGATCGACGAATTTCCCTTCTTTAGTTTTTTGCTGGGCGATGTTCACCCCCACGTGCTGGCCCTGCCCTTTGTACTCCTGGTGATAGCCCTGGCCTTGAATCTTCTCAATAATAATCAGTGGTCAGTGGTCAGTCGTCAGTCGTCACAAAATTCCAACTTAGGGGAGCGAATCATTACCCTACTGAAAAATAGCTGGCGCGCCATCAGCCAGGCCGGCGGCGGGCGTTTGCAATTTGGGTTATTGGCTCTCGGCGTGGGCAGCCTGGGTTTTCTGAACACCTGGGATTTCCCCATTTACCTGGCCGTAGTCGGCCTCACGTTTTTGCTTTGGCTCAGCCGCCGGCAAAAATCTATTTTCCTGCCCGGCCTCATCGGCACAGGCATGCTGGGAGCGGCAGGCGTAATTCTTTACCTGCCTTTTTACGCCACCTTTCAATCTCAGGCCGGCGGAATTTTACCCAATCTGTGGAACCCTACCCGCCTGCCGCAATATTTTGTCTTTCTTGGCCCTTTCCTGGCAGCGATCACCGTTTTTTTGATAGTGCTGGCCCGGCATCACCAGGGCTGGCAAAAATATCTGGGCGGCTCACTGCTGCTGACGCTGCTGGGGCCGATCCTGCTGCTCTTGGCCGTGGTGAGCGGCATTCTGTTCAGCCCCACCGGGCGCAGTTTTGTCGAAGGCATTTTGAGCAACCCGGAAATCCAAACCATCATCGGGGCTAATACCGTTGGCGCGTTGGTCCAGGCTGCGCTGGAACGGCGGCTGGCCAACCCCTGGACCTTTTTGCTGGTCGGTGGTCTGTTGGGCTGGGCGCTGGCCCTGCTGTTGGGGAACCAATCCGGTCAACAAAATCAAAATAATACGCTTGATGATGCAAATTCACCACCGCTGCCCTCGATTTTCATCGAAAAATTTACCCTGATTCTGCTCCTGGTGGGTTTGGGATTGACCCTGGCCGTGGAATTTGTCTACCTGCGCGATAACTTTGGCATCCGCATGAACACGGTCTTCAAATTCTATTTCCAGGCCTGGGTGCTGCTGGCGCTGGCCTCGGCCTTTGCCGTTTACTACGTATCGCAAAAAGTGCGCGGCATGGGGACGGTGGCCTGGCAGGTGGGGATGGCGCTGCTGGTAGCGGCGGCGCTGGTGTATCCTGTGTTGTCTATTTTCAACAAAACCAACAACTTTCAAAACGAGCCAACGCTCAACGGCATCGCCTGGATTGCCGACAGCCGGCCCGGCGATTACGCCGCCGTCCAATGGCTGCGGGCCAACGCGCCCAAAGACGCCGTTATCCTGGAAGCGCCCGGCGCGAGTTACGCCGCTTACCAATACACCGGGCGAATGTCGGCGATGACGGGCCGACCTACGCTGCTGGGCTGGGGCGGCCATCAGAGCCAGTGGCGCGGCACTTACGAGGAGCCGGCGCGCCGGGAACCGGACATCGAGCGCCTTTTTACCTCCCTCGACGCGCAAGAAACCTTGAATTTGCTGGATAAGTATAATATCACCTATGTGATTGTGGGGTCGCTGGAACGGGAACGCTATCCGGCGGAAGCGCTGCACAAGTTTGATTATTTGATGGACGTTGTATTTGAGCAAGACGGTACGACGATCTATCAACGACGGTAACATTGGGAACCGGTATGCAGACAGCGGTGTATTTAGAACAAAATCAACCTGCCGGAAAAATGGGCACGCCATCTTTTGATAGCGCGTCATCAAATGATGACGCGTCATCACCGGCAAAAACACCTGAACCGGCAAATGCCGAGGCCAATCTCATCGAACAGGCCCAGCATGGCAACGAGGAAGCCTGGAGCGCCCTGGTGGCCCGACACCAGGAGGCTGTTTTCCGGCTGGCCTACCTGCTGTTGGGCAGCACCGACGACGCGCAGGATGTGGCCCAGGATGTCTTTATCCGCGCTTTTTACGCGCTGGATCGATTTGACACCACCCGCCCGCTCCGGCCCTGGCTGCTGAAGATCACCAGCAACCTGGTGTCCAACAAACGGCGGAGCATCGCCCGGTATCTGGCGGCGGTGGGACGCTGGTTTCAAAAAGAAGCCGCGCCGGTGGAACCGGATTTTCAAGATGTGCCGGAACGACAGTGGGAAGCGCAAACCCTGTGGCAGGCCGTGCAGCGTCTAAGTTCAGCCGACCGGGAAATCATCTACTTACGCTTTTTCCTGGAGCTGTCGGTGACGGAAACCGCCGAAGCCGCCGGCATTGCGCCGGGAACCGTCAAATCGCGGCTGCATCGCGCCCTCAACCGCTTGCGCCGGGTAATTGCCAACGAATTTCCGGATTTACAGGCGGAACGGATAAAGGAATGAATAGTTCAGATATTGCCAACCAACAATTTATAGATCAACCGGATGATTCCGCGAATGACCTGTTGGAAAACCGGTTGCGGAACGCGGCCAAAACATTTCCCTATCCGCCCACGCCCGCCGTGCTCTCAACCAACGTGCGGCAGCAGTTGGGCCACCAACGCCTTCCCTCACCCGTTCCCGGGCGGCTGGCCTGGGGCATTTTGCTGGCCGTGCTGGTGCTGAGTGTGCTGATTGCCGTCTCGCCCGCGCGCGCCACGGTGGCCGAGGTATTACGGCAGGGGGCTGTCCGGCTCTTTTTGTTGGA
This sequence comes from uncultured Caldilineaceae bacterium, assembly GCA_964612485.1. Classification (GTDB taxonomy): domain Bacteria; phylum Chloroflexota; class Anaerolineae; order 4572-78; family J111; genus JAFGNV01. The sequence goes on along the minus strand of CAZTFF010000005.1, from coordinate 123,314 downwards.
ACCAACCCCCGGTTTCACGCCTTTTTTGACCACAACGCCCAACCCTGCTGTTTCCGCCGAAGCGCCTCAGATGGCCAGCCCGCAATCTTATCTGTCCACGCCCCACCCGTCGGCCACCCCGATCTCGGCCAGGGTGACGGAACATCGCGGCATTTCCGCCAATCCTACGGTTCAAGTCACGCTTCCGGCGGAGCTGCCTATCAAACCAAACAGTTCGTTTTGACAAAAAAGGAGCCAAAATCGAGCATCTCCCACAATTTGTGCTATAATGCCTCCATTAAAATCAAAATCCAAACCGGGTAGCACCCCGCTAAGGTGTTGTCAAAAAAAATACCGCAGAGTGCGCCAAGTTCGCAGAGATTTTGTGGATTATCAAACACCGTCCATATTTTCTCTGTGTACTCAGCGATCTCTGCGGTAGAAATATCCAGCTTTGGACAACACTCATGAGGAGGGACTATCCAAACCAAAGCAACGGATAAACCATTTTGAGCAAAAAATTACGTAGACACGTCAGACCCCATCCTTTTGAGGTTACAGAATCGCCGGAGCCGGCTCCGGAAGCCGCCCGGCCGGCTGAAAGCAACCAGCCCGTTTTCCCCCGCTTTACCCTGGAATGGCTGCTGTACGGCCTTGTTTTCCTGGCGGCCCTGGGCCTGCGCTGGTGGAATCTGAACCATTACCCGCTATCGGATGTTGAGGCCCAACAAAGCCTGCCGGCGCTCAACCTCTATTTTGGCAATCTCCCCACCGCCGACACTTACAGCCCGTTGCTGCTTTCGCTCAACTGGCTGGCTTTCATTTTATTTGGCATCAGCGATGCTTCGGCGCGATTGGTTCCGGTGGTATTGGGCATGGGCCTGGTCATCCTGCCGATGACCCTGCGCCGCCAGTTGGGCACCAGAGCCGCTTTGCTGGCTGCCGCGCTGCTGGCCCTCTCGCCCACCGCCATTTTTCTTTCACGTACGCTCAACAGCGAGGTTGGGGTGGCTGTCGGAGCGCTGATGATCTTTAGCGGTTTTTTTAACTGGACAGCCACGCGCCAAACCCGCTGGCTCTACTTGCTGGCCGGCGGTCTGGCCCTGCTGCTGGCGGCGGGGAGCATGGCTTTTTCGATCATCATTGTTTTTGCCCTGATCGTGGGCATCCAATATCCCACTTTCAAAACATTGTGGACCGATGAGGATGCCGTCAATCGACGCCGCTGGCAATTGCCCGGAATTTTCTTTGGGATGGCGCTGGTGGTTTTATCTACCGCCGCTTTGTTCAACCTGGTAGGTCTCAGTATGCTCACCGGCGCGCTCACCGATTGGCTCAGCCGTTTCAGTTTTACCCCCCGGATCGATGGCGGTTACAACGCCGTTTTCTTGTTGACCATTTACGAACCGCTGCCGGTCTTTGCCGGAATGGCCGGGCTGGCTATGACCCTCATCCGACGCAATGTGATGTCGGTTTCATTCAGTATCTGGTTTGTGGGATTGCTGCTGCTGGATTTGTTGATGTTTGGCCGGCCTGCCAGTAATGTGATTTTACTGGTGGTTCCCCTGGGGTTTCTGGCCGCGCTGGCCCTGGCCGAGTTGTGGCAGGGATTACAGCAGGAGGGCGCGTGGCAAAATGAGGGCATTATTTTGGCCTCCGGGCTGGCTATTCTTGGTTTTGCCTACCTGGGGCTGACCGCCTGGCTCTACCGCACCTGCGGCACTGAAGATACTTTTTGCCAATACGCCTGGCTGCAAAGCGTGGCCGCCTTGGCCTTGTTCCTGGTCGTGGTATTTGCCTTCTGGTTTTTGAACGGGGGCGGCGTAGCCCTCCGGGGCGCGGCGCTCACCGCGGTGGCCGTGGGGCTGCTGGTAACGATCAACATCGGCTGGCGGTTGAACTTTGGCGCGTTGATGAACCTGGCTTACCAACCCCTGGCCGGCACCCCGCCTTCCACCGAACTGGTGATGCTCAGCGATGTTTTGGGCCGGGAATCGGCGCAGCGGGTGGGCGATCCCACTCTGCTAGACATCACAGTAACCGGCGTGGGCAGCCCGGCCCTGCGCTGGCGGCTTCAAAACTTCAGTAATTTGCAAGCCGGCGTTGATACCAACGCTCCAACTCAGGCCATCATCACCCCCACCAACACCGAACTGGGATTGAACGAACCTTATCTGGGCCAAGATTTTGCGCTCAACGCCATCTGGTCGCCGGCGGGGCTGCCGGCCAAAAACCTGATCAGTTGGTTGATCTATCGTCAGTTGGACACTTCCCCCGAAGGGGACGAAGTGATTTTGTGGCTGAACGCCGCGCCATAGAAAATGGCGCGCCATAAAACTCAATATCTATCATCGCAACAAATTTGTGAGGAGTAGCCTATCTTGACCGTTCAAAACGACACACTCGAACAAAACAGAGTTTTGGATAAACCTGTCTTATCCACTTTTACCCTAAATTGGGAAACGGCGCTGTACATTCTGCTCTTTATTGTGGCCGTCGCGACCCATTTTTACGATCTGGGCGCGCGCGTGATGAGCCACGATGAAAGCCTGCACACCCTCTACTCGTGGAACCTGTACGCGGGCAAAGGCTACCGGCACGATCCGCTGATGCATGGGCCGTTCCTGTTCCATATTACCGCTCTGATGTACTTTTTGTTTGGCGATAACGATTTCACCGCCCGGATTGCTACAGCGGCGTTTGGCGTCGCGCTGGTCATTTTGCCTTACTGGTTCCGGCCCTGGCTGGGGCGCATCGGCGCGCTGGCCACAGCGGTTATGATTTTGATCTCGCCGGGGCTGCTCTATTACAGCCGCTACATCCGCCACGATATTTTTATCAGCGTGTGGACCGCGTTGATGGTCCTGGCCTTTTTCCAGTATATGCGCACGCGAGCTAACCGCTGGTTGTTCATCGGCGCAGCAGCCGTGGCCTTTATGCTGTCTACCAAAGAAGTTTCGTTCATTCATGGTTTTATCGGAGCCAGTTTTATTGGCTGGGCCTTTATGTGGGAAAACCTGTCGGCCACCGCGCGCCGGACGGCCACCATCGCCATCCTGATTATCATTTTGATCCTGGTGGGAGCGATGTTTGTGCTATCAAGCCAGGCAATTCTACCCGCAGCGGGAGAGGAAAACGGCTTTGATACCGGCGATGCGGTGGGGCTGTTGTTTATGATCACCGCCCTCATCATCAGCGCGGTGATGATCCAAATGGGCATTGATACCCAAAACCGGCCGGTTACGGCGGCCATCAACAGCCTGCGGACACGGATTCCGATTCTCATTCAAGCCGTGGTGCTGGCCGCCATCATCTTCACCCTGCTTTACACCACCTTTTTCTCCAACATTGCCGGGTTGGGAACCGGAACCTACGGCGCGATCAGCTACTGGCTCAGCCAGCAAGAGGTGCAGCGCGGCTCCCAGCCCTGGTACTACTATCTGTTCCTGGTGCCGATGTACGAATTTCTGCCGGTTCTGATCGGCTTGATCGGCGGCCTGGTCTATATGATCCGCGCCAAACTACCCGCTCACACCCCACCGGAACCGGCTGAACCCGATCCCGAACACCGTTCCATCTGGCCCTCCGACGGCGGTACGTTTGTGATGTTCATCATTTACTGGACCCTGCTGGCCATTGTCATCTACAGTTGGGCCGGTGAAAAAATGCCGTGGCTGACGGTTCACATCACCCTGCCCTTCATCTTTTTGGCCGGGCACGTGGTGCAGACGGTGCTGGGCAAATTCAACGGGGCCTACGCCCGGCAAAACGGTGGGCTGCTTTTGGGCGGCGCGCTGCTGCTGGCGATTCCGGCGCTCGCGGCGCTGCTCATTGTTGACCCGTTCCGGGGCCAATCGATCCAGGCCATTCAGGAAACGCTGCAATTCATCCTGTCGCTGGCGGTGCTGGTGGGGCTGGGCTGGGTCGTCTGGTATTATGGCCGTAAAATGGGCCTGGTCACGGCGCTGCGCACGGCTTTCATCACCCTGCTGGTATTGCTGGCGCTGCTGACCATCCGGTTTGCCTGGATGTTCAACTACATCAATTACGATTACGTGAACGAGATGATGGTTTACGCCCACGCCGCCCCGGATGTCAAACTGGTGCTGAACCAGATTGACGATATTTCCCGCCGCACGGTGGGTGATAAACAGATCAAAGTGGCCTACGATAACGACTCCACCTGGCCGCTGGAGTGGTACATGCGCGAATACCCCAACCGCGCCTACTACGGCGAAAACCCCACCCGCGAGGCGCTGGACGCGCCTATTGTGATCGTCGGCTCGGCCAACGAGAGCAAAGTGAAACCGTTTTTGGGCGATAAATACACGGCCTATCGCTACCGGCTGGTCTGGTGGCCCATTGAAGATTACAAGGACCAAACCCCGGAAAAACTATGGCAAAATTATGTGGTTGGGCCACCGGCTGAAGACCCGACCACCGATACAGCCGAAGCCCAGGCCGCCCGCCGCCAAACCGTGAGCGACAACTGGCGCAAGTTGTGGAAAATCTGGTTCTACCGTGATTACGAGGATTACGAACTGAACGAATGGCCGTATGTGCATCGTTTTTACCTCTACATCCGTAACGATGTTCTCAACGATATTTGGGATTACCAGAGCGGGCCGGTGCAGCTTACCCAGGCCGGCGGCCTGGACCCCTACGAGGGCAAACGCGCCGAGGCCGATGCCCTGGAGATTTGGGGCAGCAACGGCGCGGGCGAAGGCCAATTTGTGTCGCCGCGCAATGCAGCGGTGGCCTCGGACGGCCGCATTTACGTGGCCGACAGCGGCAACCACCGCATCCAGGTGTTTAACGAGAATCAAGAGTTTCTCTTTATGTGGGGCCAGGAAGGAGCCGGCCCCGGCCAATTCAGCGAACCGTGGGGCATCAAGATTGGGCCGGACGGTCAGGTGTATGTGGCCGACACCTGGAATCACCGGGTGCAAATCTTCTCGGCGGATGGGGAATACATCAACAGTATTGGCTCTTTTGCCAACGTGCAAAACGACTCCGCTGCCGAACCGGGCAAATTCTGGGGGCCGCGTGATGTAGCCATCGATGGCCAAGGAAATATCTACGTGACCGACACCGGCAACAAGCGGGTGCAAAAATTCAGCCCCAGCGGCGAGTTCCTGGCTTCGTGGGGCGGCGGCGGCATCATTCCCGGCGCGTTTGAAGAGCCGGTAGGTATTGATATCGACAGCCAGGGCAATTTTTATGTGGCCGACACCTGGAACCGCCGGATTCAAAAGTTTGATACGAATTTCAATCCGGTGGCCCAATGGGATGTGGTGGGCTGGGAGAGCGAAAGCGTGGTCAACAAACCTTACCTGGCCATCGACAGCCGGAACCGCGTTTTTATCAGCGATCCCGAAGGTTACCGGATAATTGCCTACGATGCTGCCGGCAACGTGCTGGTTACATGGGGCCAATACGGGCAGGATCGGGCCTCGTTTGCGCTGCCGGTTGGCCTGGCGTTTGATAACCAGGATAATCTCTTGGTGGCCGACTCGGACAACAATCGGATCATGAAATTTTCGGTACCGGTAGCAACCATACCATAAACCGATTACCACTTGCTGAAAAGGGGGTACAGAGCTATTTTGTACCCCTTTTTTATGTCTCCGGCATATCCTTACTGTCAGAGTTGTAGAGTTTGGCCCAGTAGTCGGGGTAAAGCTTTTTTACACAATCCGGGCAGATGCTGTGGCTGAAACGGATATTAATGTGATCGCGCACGTATACTTCAACTTCTTGCCAATAGCCTTCATCATCCCGAATTTTTTTGCAGTTGGCGCAAATCGGCAGCAGGTCTTTTAAGGTTTTGATGTTAGCTAAAGCTTCTTCAAGTTGAGCGTTTTTATCTTGCAGCTCTTTTTGCAGTTTACGCAGGGTTAAATGGGTTTTGATCCTGACCAGTACCCGGTCTAACTGAACGGGTTTGGTAATATAATCTACCGCGCCCATTTCAAAACCTCTTACCTCATCAACGGTATCGTTCAAAGCTGTCATAAAAATTACCGGAATATCTCGCGTGGTTTTATTCGATTTCAATTGTCTACATGTTTCAAACCCATCGATACCGGGCATCATGATGTCTAAAAGAATTAAATCGGGCGGTTGGCGGGTGGCGCTGACCAGGGCATCCTCTCCATTGGTCACTATCAGCACCCGGTATCCCGCGCCTTCCAGCGCTTTAAATAGCATGCTCAGATTGGCCGGAATATCATCGACAACTAAAATTGTATCTCTGGAATTGTTCATTTCTTTTCTTTCCTGTCGTGTTGTTTTTGAATTTCTTGTAGCAAGTTCCGAATCTCGTTAATCGCAAACCGTTTAGACATGCGCTGTAAGGTTTCAGCAAATAACCGGTAGCGTCCTCCTTCAAGCAAGATAAGGTGTTCCGCCCGCCTTCGAAGCGCGCTAATATCGCCCATCAGGACCCATTCTTTAAGCTGTTCAATTTCATGGGCCGGCGGCAGCGTTTCCGGAGAGAAAAAGTCTCTCCCTTCGCCCGGAATAGCGCTATCCTCATAAAGCCATTCAAATTTCAATAGCTGTTGCAGGGTATCCAGTAGCTGGTCAATGGCAACCGGTTTGGCTAAAAACGCATCGCAGCCGGCGGCCAGACATTGCTCCTTGTCTTCGGTAAATACCCTGGCCGATACAGCAATAATGACTGTATTTTGAAGCGCCGTTTCCCGACGCAGTTGACGGATCAACTGGATGCCCGACATCTCCGGCATCACAATGTCGGTGATGATGGCGTACGGTGTTATTTCTTTGGCTTTAGCCAGGCCGGTTGGGCCATCTGCCGCTTCCGCTACCGTAAAATCCAACGAAGACAGCAGTTTGGTCAACATCGTCCGGTTGGCAGCATTATCATCAATCACTAAAATTTTTGGTGATGCGCCGGTCACACCTTTAATCTGCCGCCAATCTCTAACCCGCACATCCCAGGCCCCGCCCCCTACCGGCATAGACAGTTCAAACCAGAAGGTCGTGCCAACGCCTATCTGGCTTTTTACGTTTAAATCGCCCCCCATAAGCGTAACCAGGCTGCGGCAAATGGTCAACCCCAAACCGGTGCCGCCCAATTTTTGTTCCGATTTACCCAATTGCTGAAAGGGTTCAAAAATGAGGCGCAGTTCGTCGGCGGCAATCCCAATCCCGGTATCAGCGACCGTGAAGCGCAAGCGAACAGTGTCTTTGGGCCGGCTCAATTCGGCAGAACTAACCGTATCTTCCACCACGGCAACACTCAAACTGACCGCGCCCTGTTCGGTAAACTTGATGGCATTTCCCAGTAGGTTAATGAGTATCTGTCGTAATCGCCCCTCATCGCCGCACACATAAAGCGGCAGGCCCTCGTCCGCCTCATATTTAAATTCGAGCTGCTTCTGATAAAGTTTTATCTGAATCAGGTGTTTGATTTCGGCCAACATGGCCGGCAGGTTAAATTCGCTGTAAGAAATATCCAATTTGCCGGCCTCTATTTTGGCCAGGTCCAAAATATCACTGATGAGGGTAAGCAGGTGCTGTCCGCTGCGCTCAATGGTATCCAATCCTTCCAGTTGTTCAGGATCAAGGTTGGGGTTCCGTTTTAAAATTTGAGTAAAGCCGAGAATGGCATTAAGCGGCGTTCGAAACTCATGGCTCATCGTTGCCAGAAAAACACTCTTGGCCTGGCTGGCTACTTCGGCGGTTTCTTTGGCCTGCTGTTCTTTTTCAAAGAGGCGGGCCATGCCTATGGCTCCGGCAATTTGGCCGGCCATCGTCTCCACAATTTGCACTTCAATAGGCGAAAAAACGCGGTCCGCTTGATCGGTATCAACGCCAATGGTGCCAATCGCCTCGCCACGGGCCAGCAGAGGCACAATCATCAAACACTGCGTATTCAATCGACGCATGATCTTGTGGATAGGCGCGGTTAAGGGATGTTCTTGCGCATTTTCTATCACCAGAGATCGCCGTGTTTCAATAACCTGACTGAAGGAGGGATTACCGATAACAGGGATCCGAATGCCAACGGTAGTGGGGTAGGTTATATCCGGCGACACGCTGACGACAACTTCCAATTCCGTTTTATTCAGCAAGGCGATGCCACAGTTACGCGCATCAAGTAAATGAACCAGGATATTGGCTACCACCTCCAGCGACTCGGCCACATTAGGCGTGCGGGTGATGGTTTGCAGGGTGTGATTAAAGATATAAGATTCTTGCAGTTTGAGCGCCAATTCTTGCCTGGCCTGTTGTTCGGCCTTGAACAGCCGGGCGTTTTCAATAGCAATGGCCGCCTGCTGAGCTAAACCGGTTAGAAAATTCAAATTGGTAGGGGTAAATTGGCCGAGTTCGGGGCTTCGCCATAAAATGATCAGGCCAATGATCCGATCCTGGTAGTTCAGGGGCGCGCACATCATCGATTCCATCCCGACATCAACCGTAGGCGTGTTGGGAATATGCAAGGCCCGCGGGTCTTGGGCGGCATTGTGAACAATTTCGGCCACGCCGGTTTGGGCCACATGGCCGGCAATGCCCTGCCCCAACATCACTCGCCCCCTTCTGATCTGAGTGGCGTGTTTGCCTAAAACAATGATCGGCTCAAATATTTCATCTTGAGGCTGGCGCAGCAGGATGGCGGTTGAACCGGCCCGGAGTAACAATTTGGCCAGAGAAGCAATTTTTTCCAGAACAACCGGGAGATCGAGCAGAGCCGAAATTTCACGGCTGACCTCGGCTAAGGCCGTCATCTCTTCAACCCGTTTTTGAGCCTCGGCCTCGGCGCGTTGGCGCTCGGAGATTTCGGCTTCCAATTCTACATTTTTCAGGCGATGAATTTCAGCCTCGCGTTTGGCTGTTTCGGTATCGTGAACCACCTGCAAGGTTTTGAGTTTCTGATCGGCTTTTTCATTGAAGACCTCTTCTTTTATAGAAAAATACTGTTTATAGTGAAACAACGCTTTGTCCGGCGCTTGTTGCACTTCGTAAAATTGGGCCAGTAGTTGGTGACAGGTAAATATTTCTAGTTTGGCTTCAACCGCTTCGGCGGCGGCCAGGGCCTGGTGCAGATAAAACAGCGCGGTATCAGTTTGCGCCTGACGTTGGTACACCCGCGCGATATTTCTCAAAAATATTGATTGATAGCATTGGTCATCAAATTCTTCCGCAAGCTGATAAGCCTGTTGCAGGCAGTCCAAAGCCTGCTCGTAATCTCCCCGCACGGCATAAGACTCGCTCAGACTATCCAACACGGCTGCTTCAAGATGCCGTCCTCCCAATTGCCGGGTTAGCACCAACGATTGCTCCAAATAGGGAAATGCTTCCTCATAGCGCCTGGTACGATTCAGCAAATCGCCGATATTGTTCATCATCCGCGCCTGCATTTCTTGATCGTTGATGGCCTGAGCAATTTTTAAGGATTGCTCAAAAGACTTCAATCCACGTTCATGGTCCTCCATATCGCTATAAACAATTCCCAGATCATTGAGCAGCATACTTTCAGTTTGTTGATCGCCTGCCCGACGGCACAACGCCAGCGCCTGCATAAGATACGCCTGGGCAGTGGGGTAATCGCCCATATCTTTATAAATTGTACCGAGGCATTCCAGAATGTGCGCCTGGGCCAATTCGTCGGGATAGGTTTCTAACAGCGCCAGGGCCTGGTTAATCCAGGTAAAGGCAACATCGTATTTGGGAAAAAGATAGGTGTTCAGGGCGGCCAGATTGCGGAGGCTGCGAATCTCTTCCTGAGGGTAAGTTTCACGTCTGGCAAACTCATAGGCTGTGTTGCTCAAAGCCAGCGCGCGGTGAGGATCAAAGTGGCGAAGTTCCCAGGCCAGTTCATTCATTACATTGATTTGTTCCCGCCGGTTGGCCTGAGATGAGGATTCCAATGATGTTAATTTTTTTTCCAGATTGTGTATCTTTTTATTCATAAAATCGACCCCATAACCTGATCTGGATGCTCCCAAAGCGTCCCAACCCATCATACTCTATTTTTTTAGTGCTTACAAGCGCAATTTTTGGGGGTTTATTTCAGGTTTGAATAAGAAACAAGGCCGGCTTTAGCAGCCGGCCTTGTCAAAAATGAAAGATGATGATGAGCTACTCAGGGGACGATCATCCACAGGGCCACGCCTAAACAACACTGCATCACCAGCGCAGCGGCCCACAAAAAATAGGCAGCCAATCGATCTCGATAAAAAGCCAACTCGCCCAACAGGGCATTCACCAACCAGACAAGACCTCCGGCTGCCGGTAAAACCAACAGATTCATTTTGTCAGCAATGCGGTCGGCGCGCCCCGCAGCATCAAAATGAATGGGAATGGAGGCAGGCAAATCGGCAAAGTTGAACGTCAGATACCCCGCCATTGCCAACCACAGCAGCGCGGCCAGTCCCAAAAACCACCAGGCCAGGTGATCGGCCAGCAGCGGGGAATTCAGGGGCCAACTGCGATGGACGGCAACGGCCCATTGTTGGGTAGTGCCCAGGGCGCGGCGTTGGCGCCACGCCTGGAAAAAATTTTCCGGTTGGCGCGGAGAGATTACATACGTTTGTTCGGGCGTGGTCACCAACATGCTGTCTGTCAGCGCGGCGGTGGTGTAAAACCTGAGCGGGCGGTGGTCGGCTGTTTGGCCCCGGCCCCATCGCCAGCCGGCCACATTCGTTTCCCAAAAACGGGCCGTGGATGATGCTTCCTGGCCGGGGATTATCGCTTCGATCATCTCCAGCGGAATGCGGTATTGGGTGAGGCCCCATTGGATCATCAGGCCGTTCCGGTCGAGATAATACGTTGATTTCAGCGCAATAATCACGTAATACAGCGCCATCAGGGTGATGAGTGCGGCCAGTAAGAACCCCAGGAGTATTTTAAACACGGCCACCAAATTATCTGAGGAAAGCATAATATTCAACGGAAAGATTGCCGTTGCTAATCTTTCCGAATGCGGGAGGAGCATTAAATTGAATAGATAAATAGCCGCTGTTCCAAAAACAACAGCTACACCTAAAGCTACATAGCCGCTGCGGGTTGGTGTTGGTTGAAAGGTCATAAAGCCAGGTCTTTCCAATTCCAGCCTTCTCGATACCTGACGCGATCAAAGACAGAAGGCAAGATGAACGCCTGGCTATCATCGGCGGCAACTTCCTCCTGATCTTCTTCTTCCTCTTTCTCGTGAACTATATAAATACGGAATTTATCGGTTTTGGTTTCATTGCCGGCTGCATCGTGGGCAATGATGTGGATCAGATGCGATTCGGTGTAGCCGTTGGTGGTGCTGATGATGGTCCAGCCGTCGGAATAAACTTTGGTGTAACCGATAGGTTTTTCCGGCTCCTCATCGGGTTCCAACGCGGCCAACGCTTCCGGATCGGTGATCGGCTGGGTCACGGTCATCACCTGGGTCAGGGTGAACACCTCACCGGTTTCGACCACGCTGCCGTCGGGCTGGGTCATCGTCTTTGTTTGAGTTACCGGCGCTTCCCAGGCCAGTTGGGTATCGCTCAATACCAGGTTCCAGCGCAGGGTGTAGGGATCTACCGTGCTTTCACCGATCTTCTCGTTGTTCATATAGTATTCTACCCGATCCATGGAGAAGTTATCCAACGCATCAAGCTGGAAATTGATCCATTCGTCGTCTTCCAGCACGTAAACCCGTTCCGGTTCGGGATTGATCACTTCAACTTCCGGCGGGGTGTTATCAACCGTTACCTGAACCGATTTTCGTTCCACGCTCTGGTCGCCCCGCACCACGGTAAGCTGCAAGGTGTACAAGCCTTCTTCCTCAGCGATGGTATCCCAAAACTCCAGCGGCGCGCCCTGCACCGGGTTGGTATGGTCGCCGCCTAGCTGCCGCCATTCGGTGGGGTTCAGGCCGGAGCCGTATTCCAACCGGTAAAGTTGAAAGCCGTCAATTTGGGCATTGCCGCTGATAACCACGCCGCCTTTCACATACTCATAGGGGCGGGGATTGATAATAGCCACCGGCCCCAGGTTCAGCGCCGGGCCGGTGCTGTCGTCGTATTCGGTAGGCGGCTGGGGAATATCATTTTCCTTCACCCAATCGTTGGCCACGGGGGGATAAATTTCGTAGACGCGTTCTTCCACCAGTTCGGGCGGGGTGTAAACCGTAGCCAGCTTGCCGTTTTCCCGATTCACGCGGAACACCTGGTGAACAGTGTCTTTCTGTGTCGGCTCGGTACCTTCCAGGAAAATTTCATACACGGCGCGCTGAGTCTTATCGGTGGGCAACAGGCCCGATACGGCATCCACCTGCACATCAACCAGGCCGCGCGGGCGCTGCCAGATTTCCACCGGCTTATCCTGATGATAATAGAGCATTACATCGTGCCAGATAGGGGCCGCGCCGGAGAGTCCGGTCACATCTTTCATTTCTTCGTTGTTGTTATTACCCACCCACACGGTGGTGGCTAATTGGGGCGTAAATCCAACGGTCCAGTTATCTCTGAAGTTGTTGGTGGTGCCGGTTTTGGCGGCAATAGGCCGATCTTCAAAATCCCGCTTTAACATGCTGTTGGGGCCAAAGGCCGGGGTTCGCGCCTGGTTATCAGACAAAATATTGGTCACCAGATAGGCCAGCGCGGGATCAACCACCTGTTCGGTGGCCGGTTCTTTGTATTCGTAAATGATATTTTCGTCGCGGTCTTCAATCCGCAAAATTGCCACCGGATCAAGGGTGCGGTGGCCGGATCGACGTTCGATTTCGGGCACAGGCTGGCCGGCCATGGTTCCTAAATTGGCCAAGACGCTGTAAGCATAGGCCATATCAATGGGTTTAACCTCACCGCCGCCCAGGGTCAGGGCCAGGCCGTAGTAATCGGCGTTAAGCGTGGTGATACCCATCCGGTGGGCGGTGTTGATGACATTTTTGACGCCGGCCTTGTGCAATACCCACACCGCCGGAATATTGTAACTGTTAGCCAGCGCATTGCGCAGCCGCACCGGGCCATGATATTCCCGGTCGTAATTTTCCGGCACATAGGGCGGGTTGGGATCATCGGGGAACGACTGGCGAACATCCATCACCATTGTAGCCGCATTGTAAACGCCCTGCGAAAAGAGCGTAAGATAGCTGAACGGTTTAAAGGAAGACCCCGGTTGGCGGCCCGGATCAGCCGTACAAACGTTTACATTACCGTCGTTTTCCTCATCCCAATAATCAATGCTGCCGACCATGGCCAGGATTTCACCGGTTTTGGGGCGGATGGATACCACACAGGCATTGCTGGCATTATGATCGCCCTCTTGCAACTCTTTAACCTGTTGGGCGGCAATTTCCTGTGCTTTTTCATTCAGATCCAAATCCAGGCTGGTATAAACTTTCAGGCCGCCCCGGTAAATCTGTTCCAGGCTTTCAATATTGTACCGGCCCGGCGTTCGCTGCAACTCGTTGCGGGCATAAATGGCGAAATGTGGGGCCACAATATCAAAGCGTTCCTGAACATTTTTTACCTGAATTTCCTGGGCAAAGAGCGCGTCGGCTTCTTCCTGGGTAATGGCGCCCTCTTCAACCATCCGGTTGAGGGTGATCCGCTGACGTTTCTTGGCTTCTTCCGGGCTGTCAATTGGGTTCAAGTAGGGATATTGAGGGATGGGGGCCAGCATGGCGCACTCCGCTTCGCTCAAGGCGCTGGCCGGTTTGTCGAAATAAACACGCGCTGCCGCATCGATGCCGTAGGCCAGGTTAAAGTAAGAGTTGGTATTAAAATACCATTCCAAAATCTGGTCTTTTTCAAAACGGCGCGTGATCTCTACGGCCAGGATCACTTCTTTGAGTTTCCGGGTGTAAGACCGCTGCAACCGTTCTTCTTCATCGATCAAAATATTTTTGATCAACTGCTGGGTAATCGAACTGCCCCCCTGGATCCGCTCGCCCTGCAAATTCTGCACAAAAGCACGGCCAATGCCTTCGGGATCAAAACCAACATTGGAATAAAAAGTTTTATCCTCCAGAACAATCGTCGATTCACGGCAGAACTCAGGAATCTCATTGAGCTGCACGTAGTTTCGATCTCCCCAGAGGGGATCAAACACCTCGTACAACAAAACCTGACCGGTTCGATCATAGATTTTGGTAGTTTCAAAATCTTCCTGCTCTGTTTCAATCGAGGTTGGATCGGGCAGTTGTTGGGCAAAACTCTCGTACATGGCGTAGGCCGACCCCACGCTCACCATCAGCGAGGTCAGCCAGGCGCCAACCACTAACACCACAACAACTACAATCAAACTCAGGAAATAAAGAAATATCTTGGGTTTTTGCTCGCACGCGCGCCGCCGGCGACGACGCGTAATCATTACTTTTCGACTGGTTTGCATAGGCTACAACTTATCCTGATGACTAATCATTTTCCCACTACCGAAAGAAACCATGGTAGCAGAAAGGAAAGGGCTGGGCAAGTCAAACTGAGTTGTTTGAATTTACGGAATGGACTTTCGGTATATTTACAACCCTCAACCAATATGGTAGAATATTGAACATATAGAAGAAGAGGCATCATGTCTAAATTTAGAATTCTTTGCATTGAAGACAATCCCGATACTCAACGGATGCTGACCTTTATTTTGGCCCGCTCCGGCTACGAAGTCATTACCGCTGATGATGGTCCCCAGGGTATTCAAAAAGCCAGGGCGTGGCGTCCGGCCTTGATTCTGGTTGACATGATGATGCCCAAAATGAGCGGGGCCGATACGATCAGGCAGTTACGGCAGATCGACATCATCAAAGAGATTCCGATCCTGGTGCTGTCCGCCTACAACGAAGATGCGCTCATCAACGAGGCGCTGGAAGCGGGCGCGGACGATTATATCAACAAGACCATTTTACCCAACGACCTGACCGATATTATCGACCGGTGCCTGGAAATTGGCTCGGCAGTTCTCACCAAAAGCGCCACCCGGATCAAAAGCCAGGCAAAAAAATCAGAAGACCAGGATTCTTGATATTTTAACCGCTTCCTCGTTTATCCTTCACTTTCAAACAGGCCGGTGAGCCTGTTTTTGTTGTTTATGGATTATAACCAAAATCAACAAGCTTTGAATGAAAATAAGCCAACGCTCCACCGTCATCCACCCCACAATTCTCATGATCTATGTTTTTTCTACTACAAACAGATGGGAAAGGCCGAGAGATCGTAAAGGTGTCTGTTCTAGCGCATAGGTAATGTTTCGCAACATCCGGCCCAAAAAGGGGCGTCGCGCCACAATATTATCGTAGCCCGGATAGATTTGGGTGTGGGCCACAATTGTCACCGGTAAATCCTGAACCAGTTTCCTTAAGTGCCCGCCGGTGTAAGTCCGCACGTGTGGCGCAAGCTGATTACGGACTCTATCCGGTAAATAGTTAATGAGCGGCGTATTGCCAAAATAATATTTGCCCCGCCAGTAGTGGCCGTGAGTTTCAAACGGATACCACCGGTTGGGGCAGAAGATGATGGCGCGCCCGCCCGGTTTTAGCACCCGCGCCATTTCGGCCACCGCCAGAGCATCGTTTTGCACGTGTTCAATGACCTCGTGGCTCAAAACCAGATCAAAAAAATGGCTGGGGTAGGGTAAATATTCCCCCGCTGCCACATTGACCAGCGGCGAATGGTCCCGGCTGCGGGCCGCCCGTTCGCCTTCGATGTCCAAACCCACCACATGAGGGGTGTAGCTGCGCAAGGCGCGCACGTACATTCCCACGCCGCAGCCGTCCACCAGCACCCGGCCTTCCGGCGACAGGCGCGGGCCGGCAAATTGTTTGATCATCGCCAGGCGGCGGTCTTGCCCGGCCCGCCAGACCAGGCTGGGAACCCCTCGTTCATCCGCTTTGCTGAAATCTTCGGCGGTGGTCATTTGACTCCTACGTGCAGGGCAACAGTATTGAACATTAACATTGTGTAACGGACCTCATGCAAGCCCACGCGCTCCATTTCAGCCTGCAATTCTTCGGGGCGCAAAAACGCATCGGCTGATTGGGGCAGATAGCTGTAGGCATCCCCCTGGCCGGTAATCAATCCGCCCACAACCGGCACAACTCGGTGAAAATAGAACCGAAACAGCCGGCCCCACAGATGATCCGGCGGGCGCGGCACATCGAGTACCAATACCCGCCCGTCTTTTTTGCAAACCCGCCGCTGTTCGGCCAGCGCCTGGGGCACGCTGGTGACATTGCGCATTAAAAAGCCGCTGGCGACGGCGTCAAATGTATTTTCAGGAAACGGTAAATGGAGCGTATCGGCCCCGCTCCAACTGAGTTGATCAACCGGCTGGGCGATGGAATCTGTTTTCTTCTGCCAGCGTTCCTGCCCCACGCGCATCATCGGCAGGGTGAAATCGGCGCCCACCACATGGGCCAGCGAAGGATGCTGCTTCAGCGCCTCAAAGGCCACATCGCCCGTGCCGGTAGCAATATCCAGCAAGCGGCCCTGGGCCGGCAGCTGCGCCCGCTGCACCAGCAATTTGCGCCACCGGACATCCTGCCCGCCGGTCATCACCCGGTTCATCAGATCATACCGCCGGGCAATCCGGGCAAACATGGTGTTGACGTATGCTTTTTTCTCGGTAGGGGAGTTAAATGTCATGCCGTAAATATTAACCAGGCGCGATCAATTGTCAATTTCCCATCTCCCAAGCAAAAAAGCTCCCAAATAATGGGAGCCTTTTATTCGGGTTAACAAGAATGAGAATTAGCCGGCGCTCAATTTAGGATAGATCATTCCGCCAATCGAGCTGAACAGGCCGGATATCAACGAGCCGATCACCCCAACGATCACGAACATGCCAAAAACGCGCCCCATCAGGGCGATCATCTCGGCGGTGATACCAATATTGAACCAGCTTTGTAATGTTTCGGGAGAAATTTGGCTCACAATACCCTGGCCAAAATTAACAATGGGGATACCTAATACGGAGACACTGAAGGCGGCTAAGATCATAGCTATTACGCCGGCAAAAACACCGGACCAAAAACCGGCCATCCAGCCGGCCTTGCCGCCCTGATAGCTGTTCTTTACGCTATCTCCGGCAAAAATCCCGGCCAGCATGCCGGTGCTTAACCAGGCCACCAGAAATCCCGGCACGACCAGGCAGGCCAGAAAGGGCAACGGAATAAGGCTGATCAACATCAATAACAGAATGGCAAAGCCGCCTATCATACTGGCCTTGAGGCTCGACATAACCAAAGAACCGGATTGCGTTTTTTTCTGAACTTGTTTCCGGGGTTGGGTTCTGCGCCGGCGGCGAGGGGTGGTAACAATTTGAGGTTGCTGCCGTCTTCGGGTTACAACAGTCATAACAGGCTCCTTCTTCTTTCTTACCCAGTGATAGAAATCTAACGGCTTGTTCCCACAGCCGTAAATGATGTATCGTTCTTAAGACGAACACATTATAGCACAATCGCCTATTACTTGGCAACTACCACTAAGCAATTTGGCCTACGCTATTTTCGCCAAAATCTATGCAGATTGTACTAAAAATTGCCAAAAGCGCAAAATAGCTTAAGCTAAATTATGTATCAACCAGAAAAGTCTATGATGCAGCCAAATTCCTCTGGCTTAGATGTTGCTCCTATGGCAGGATTGTGATAATATCGAAAGATATAGTTAAGGATTGGAGATTAAACAACTTCCGCTTTTAGAAAAGTAGAGATTAGAGATTGGGAGATAGACGTAAGCATAAACGACAAAATCTCTAATCCCCACTCTCTAATATCCCGACAAATTGGGGAAGTTAATTAATTCTCATTCCTAATGGGGAGATGAAAGGGAGACTACGATGGCAAAAAAGAAAAAGAGTGAAGCGGAATCAGCTACGCAAGTTCTAACTGATTTTGACAAATACCTCATCAGCGAAGGCACCAATGAACGGGCCTACGAGAAAATGGGCGCGCACCTGGTAGAAGTAGACGGCGAACAAGGAGTTCATTTTGCCGTATGGGCGCCAAACGCGGAAAAGGTTTTTCTGATAGGAGAATTCAATAACTGGCACGGCGAAAGCCATCCCATGAATCCCAGCGACAGCGGCATCTGGACGCTGTTTGTACCGGGCCTGAAAGAGTACACGGTTTACAAGTACCGGATTGTTGCCCGCAGCGGCGATAGCTTTGACAAAGCTGATCCCTATGGCTTTGCTATGGAACAACGCCCTAAAACCGCCTCGGTGGTGGTTGATCTGGACAAATACCAGTGGAACGACCAGGATTGGATCAACCGGAGAACGGAACATCAGGCTTTTGACCAACCGATGGCGATTTACGAGGTTCACCTGAGTTCCTGGCGCAAAGTGTCCGACGAACAGTGGGGCAGCCGGTACCTGACCTACCGGGAACTGGCCGACGAGTTGATTCCCTACGTGGCTGATCTGGGCTACACCCACATTGAGCTGCTGCCGATTTCCGAACACCCGCTGGATGCCTCGTGGGGTTACCAGGTGCTGGGCTTTTATGCGCCCACCAGCCGCTTTGGCACGCCCGATGAACTGATGTATTTTATCGATCAGTGTCACCAGCACAACATCGGCGTTATTTTAGATTGGGTGCCGGCCCACTTCCCTAAAGACGGCTCCGGCCTCAACTATTTCGACGGCACGCATCTCTACTCTCACAGCGACCCCCGACAGGGCGAGCATCAGGATTGGGGCACGCTTATTTTTAACTACGGCCGCAACGAAATACGCTCGTTCCTTATCTCCAACGCAGTGTACTGGATCGATAAATTTCATTTTGACGGCTTGCGGGTGGATGCGGTTGCTTCGATGCTGTATCTCGACTACTCCCGCGAAGAAGGGCAGTGGATACCCAACGAGTACGGCGGACGAGAAAACCTGGCCGCCATCAGCTTTTTACGCAAAACCAATGAGGTGGTTCACGGCCTGTTCCCCGGCGTTTTGACCATTGCCGAAGAATCAACCGCCTGGCCTATGGTATCTCGCCCCACCTATATGGGTGGTTTGGGGTTCAGTCTAAAATGGAATATGGGCTGGATGCACGATACCCTGCGCTACATGAGCAAAAATCCGGTGTTTCGGCGCTACCATCACAACGATATGACCTTTAGCCTGCTTTACGCTTTTAACGAAAACTTTATCCTGCCGCTTTCGCACGATGAAGTTGTGCATGGCAAAGGATCGCTGCTGAATAAAATGGCGGGAGATGAATGGCAAAAATTTGCCGGCTTGCGGGCCTATTACGGCTATATGTGGGGGCATCCGGGTAAAAAATTACTATTTATGGGCTGCGAATTCGGCCAATGGCAGGAATGGAACTTTAACAACAGCCTGGAATGGGCCGCCCTCACCGCGCCCAACCACCAGGGCATCCAGCGATTCATCAAAGACCTGAACCACGTTTACCGGGCCGAACGCGCCCTGTACGAGGATGATTTTGAATGGACCGGTTTCTCCTGGCTTGATGCCAACGACAGCGAGAACAGCGTGCTCTCATTTGTTCGCAACGCCAAAACAACCGATGAATTCATTGTGGTCATTAGTAATTTTACGCCGGTGCCTCGCCACAATTACCGCATCGGCGTGCCAAAAGCGGGATTCTACAAAGAAATCATCAACAGCGATGCCGAAATTTATTGGGGCAGCAATGTAGGCAACGAAGGAGGCCGGCAAACAGAAAACACGCCCATGCACGGGCACGACCAATCTCTCAACCTGACCTTGCCCCCCATGGCAACCGTCATGCTAAAACTGGATGAGGCTTTTTAGGCTCAGTGGATCCAATTTTTGAGTTGCCTTCGGATATTTACCCCCCTCAATCCCCCCTCACGAAGGGGGAAGTTCAGCCCTCTCCCTCACGAGGGGGAGTTAGAGGAGGTAAATTTGAATCTACTGAGGCTAAATGATCATCTATCAAAAAAGCCTTGGGAATTCCCAAGGCTTTTTTGATAGGTCTTATTCGTCATACCGCAGCAGGGAGAAAACATCGTACCCTTGTAACTTCTCCCGGCCCTTCAAAAAATTGAGTTCAATGACAAAGGCCAATCCAACCACGTTCCCGCCCAATTTTTCTACCAGATTGCAAGTAGCTTTGGCGGTTCCACCGGTAGCCAGCAAATCATCCACAATGAGAACGTTTTGCCCTTTTTTGATGGCGTCCACATGAATTTCCAGGGTGTTGGTGCCATATTCCAGGGCATAGCTTTCAGAAGCCGTGGCGGCGGGCAATTTGCCGGGCTTACGCACCGGCACAAACCCTGTTCCCATTCTGTAAGCCACCGGCATCCCAAAAATAAACCCCCGGGACTCCATGCCAACAATCACATCAATCCCTACATCCTGATAGTGGGCCACCAACTGATCAACACTTTCTTTTAAGGCCGCATGATCTTTTAACAACGTTGTGATGTCGTAAAACAAGATGCCTTCAATCGGAAAATCCGGTACACTGCGGATCGTACTTGCCAGGTCCATTCTAATGCTCCTGTTGCTCCTGTATTTTAAGTTCCTGTAGTTTGGAGAACCCTTCACGCCCCCCATTCTAGCAAAATCTTATCAAATCAGCAATTTAGAGAAAAGCTCTCCAAAATTTTGCGCTCTGTGGTATAATAGTGCCTGATTTATAAATAAGGTATCTTGAGCAAACTCAAGTTTCAATAGTTGATATTGCAGGGGAACTTATGATCCATCATCTTCTTCGCGCCATACGGCTGGCTTTTGTCTTGACAATTGGGGTAACAACGATCTTGCTGATTGTAAGCTGCCAACAATCCGGCGCAACACCAGAAACAGAACAGCCCACGCCACAGACATCCATCACGCCTCGACCCTACCGTACACCCACCCCGGCCACCACCGCCACGCCTGTGTCTACAGAAACGCCGGAGGACACGACCCTTACCCTGACCGTGTGGACCATAGAATCCACTTCACCTGATGCCGAAGGCGAAGCCGGGGACTTTATCAGAAACAGCCTGCGCAATTTTGAACGCACTCACCCCAACACCGAGGTTGAGGTTCAGCTAAAAAAGGCCAGCGGCAAAGGCGGTTTGCTGGATTTTCTTAGAACCTCCAGCAAGGTTGCGCCTACCATTATGCCCGATGTGGCCATTCTTAATGCCACCGATCTAAACCAGGCTTACAAAGATGGCCTCATCCAATCGCTGGAAGGGCGGCTTGATCGCGCTGTGGTTCAAGATTTACTGCCGGCAGCCCGGCGGATGGGCACGGTAGACAACAAACTTGTGGGCGTACCGCTGGGGTTGGAAATGGAACACACCGTTTACAATACCAGCACTTTTACCGCCCCCCTTGTCCTCTGGTCCGATGTATTGAGCAGCAATACCCGTTACCTGTTTCCGGCCAAAGGAATCAACGGGCTGGTTAACGATACCACGCTCTCTTTTTATTTCTCCACAGGAGGAAAGCTGCTTGACGATCAGGGCAACCCTACCATCGACGAGCGCGTTTTAATGAAGGTTTTAGATTTTTACCGGTTGGCGCGAGAAAACAACATCATCGATGAAACGATCCTGGAAGCGACCACCACCGAAGAATTATGGCCCAATTACCTGCAAGCCGACGCCAAATTGACCCAAATCAGCACCAGTCAATTTATCACCGACCGGCATATTTTAAACAGCACGTCTTACGCCCCCCTGCCGGTTCAAGACCCGGAAGATATCCCGGTTCTCATTACCCATGGTTGGGCAATGGTGCTGATCACCGACGACATTGAGCGCCAAAACGAAGCCCTCAGCCTGATAGAATCGTTTATGTCAACTCCTAATAACGCTACCTGGAACGCCATCAACCGCACAATCCCTACCCGGGACACATCTTACCAGATTCTGGCCCAGAATGATGACTATTGGGCCTATCTGGCCGAACAATTGAATACAGCCCAACCCCAACCCAACTTTAGCGGGTATGATCGAATTGGACGCATTATCCAGCAAGCGGTCCGGCAGGTTATCAGCGGCGAAGCAACCCCTGAAGAAGCTACCACTACCGCCATCGATGCGCTGGCCCAGTAAATCAGTTATGTATCACCCTATTTTCAGGCCCGGTGCCCAACGCAAAATAAAAAAACTTGGTGAGGCAGATTTAGTCATCGGCTTGCCCACCCACAAAAACACCGCCCGCGCGTTGGTTGCAATCCGGACGGTATTGGCGGGCATCGCCAAATATTATCCCGACCTGCGGACCGTTCTGCTCAACGCCGATACAGGTTACGCGGCCACAACTCGCAAAGCCATCGAAGCGGAGGTCCTGACCCACAACCACAGTTGCGATACAATTACCGGGCGATACGAGGGTTTGTCGGGCCAGGGCAGCGCCGTTGCCGCGCTGCTTGATGCAGCCCTGGCGCTGGATGCAAGCGCCATTGTTATCTTAGACACTACCACCCAAACCATCACCCCCACCTGGATTCCGGGGCTGGCGCACCTGATTTTGGAGCACAAAAGCGATCTGGTTTTGCCCCGTTACCAATGGTCGCTGAAAATGCCGGGCAGCATCCTCAGCGATCTAATTGTGTACCCGCTTTTTCGCGCTTTGTGGGGCCGGAGCGTGCGCCATCCTGCCGCCTCCGACTTCGCTCTATCACCCCAACTGGCCACGGCTTTGTTAGACGAAGATGTATGGGAAACAGACGTGGCGTTTTTTGGCCTGCCGCCCTGGCTGGCCACCTATGCCATTGTTCACAACTGGGGTGTGGTCCAATCGGCGTTGGGAGAAAAACAGGCCACACACAATTCGCCACTGGAAAACCCTCAAACACCGGCTCAAAAACGACAAGCCGGCCGGTTGGCCAGGCAAACCAGGCTGTACTTCAGAAATATTGTATCTGTTCTATTTCAACAAATGTATCACCACCAGGAGAATTGGCAACAAACAAAAGCCTTTCAATCCTTATCCACCCTCACCCAATTTGCCCCGGACATTCAGGCTGATCCTGTTCCAGAGCACGATCCTGTGCCGCTGCTGGATGACCTGGCGCTGGGTTGGATGGAGTACCGCACTCTCTGGCGGCATATTCTCACGCCAGATAATCTGGCCCATCTGGAAGCACTGGCCACGTTACCCGCCGACCGTTTTTATTTTCCCTCAGATCTGTGGGCGCGCATCATTTATGATTTTGCGGTTGTTTTTAACAAAGGGGAGGATGATCCCCTCCAAATTGTAGAATCACTCTATCCCTTGTACCAGGGCCGGCTGGCCGCCTACTGGCAAGAAATTGCCGGTTTATCTCTGGTGGCACGAGAGGGTACCATTTCGGCCCAGGCGGTAGAGTTTGAAGAAACCCGCCCTTATCTCAAAAAACGATGGAAAACTTATCCCCCTTGGCGCTACCGAGACCCCTTCAAATAACCAATAAAAAAAGCCGCTCTGGTTAGAGCGGCTTTCAGTTTCAGTATCCTTGCGGCCTCAGGGCAAAAACCCATAGGGATTCCGCTGCACCGTGCCCTGTCGTATCTCAAAATGCAGGTGCGGGCCGGTAGAATTCCCCGTGCTGCCCATTTCACCAATGGTCTGGCCCTTAGACACATCATCCCCCGCTTCCACATAATAGGCCTGCAGGTGAGCATACAACGTTTGGAAGCCATTCCCGTGATCAATCACCACAAAATAACCATATCCCGTATCGTCCCAGCCGGCGCCAACCACGTGGCCGGAGTCGGCGGCGGCAATTGGCGCGCCGCTCCAACCGCCAATATCCAACCCGGGATGTCCGCCCCAATAGCCCTGCGTAATTGTACCACTGGTGGGCCAACCAAAAATGCCGGTTCCCTGGGTGGCATCATCCGGCACGGGGCCGCTGTAAGCCGTAACTGTGCGAGGAATGTAGGGCTTTGTTCCGCCGGGAACCACCAGCCACTGGCCCGGCTGGATAATTGGAGCATCCGGGTCCAGGGCATTCAATTTGTAATTGATAATCGCGTTGGCATCCACTTTGTAGGTTGAGGCAATACCGTCAAGCGTATCATCCCCCCCTACCTGATGGTACACGCCATCCACCGGAATAATGACCAGTTCCTGGCCTACGCGCAACAGATCGGGGTTATCGCCCAGGCTGGGATTAGACCACATAATCGTTTCGGGAGCCAGGTTGAAATCGAGCGCAATATCAAAAACAGTATCGCCAAATTCAACGACATATGTTTTGATTTCGGGTTTGGTTCGGTCAGGAATGATCGTCCGGGGTACCGCCGCTTTCAACAAAACATCGTCTTTTGTTCCAACTTCAGCCGGCAACAACAGCGCCTGGCCGCTTTGCTGCTGCGTGGGTTGCTCAGGTAATTGCGTTGTAGCATCTGTTTCAGGTTCGGCCAACTGTTTGAGAGGATGAATAGCCCGATTCCAGGATAACTTCAGATCACCCAGATTACCAACAGCAATCGACAGAAAGACCAGCAGCACGATCACCACGTGGGTTGAGATCCGCATCAACAACGAATCGTCATCGCCGATCAATCTATCGAACCCGTTTACAACAATTTGTTTGGGAGCAAACCCGGAGGATTCATCCAAAGAAGCGGTATCCGCGGTATTATCCAAATGTTTGTGGGTCAGGGGCTGTTGCATACAATTTCTCTGCTTTATCAGGTACTGTTACGCAAACAAACAGGCAACTATCATAGTCGGATATGGCGGTCCCGTCAAATCGAGCCGGTTTTAACAAACAACAGAAAAATGCAAAACCTAATAAATCTCTTTATTAAGCGTTGCCAAAAATTCGGCGTTGTTCTCTGTTTTGGGCAAGCGATCCAAAATCATCTCAGTCGCTTCACCACCGCCGCCCACGGCCGTGATCATCCGGCGCAAGGTCCACACCCGCGACAGGTCATCCGGCGACAACAGCAGATCCTCGCGGCGCGTGCTGGAGCGCTCAATGTCAATGGCCGGGAAGAAGCGTCGCTCTGAGAGTTTGCGGCTGAGGTGCATTTCCATATTGCCGGTTCCCTTGAACTCTTCATAAATCACATCGTCCATACGGCTGCCCGTATCAACCAGGCAGGTAGCCACAATGGTTAAACTGCCGCCTTCTTCGATGTTGCGAGCCGCGCCAAAGAAACGTTTGGGGGGATAAAGCGCCGCCGGATCAATACCCCCGGACAGGGTGCGGCCACTGGGCGGAACCACCATGTTATAAGCGCGCGCCAGCCGGGTGATGGAGTCCATCAAAATCACCACATCCCGCCCGCCTTCAACCAGGCGTTTTGCTTTTGCCAGGGCCATTTCGGCAACGCGGGTTTGCGATGTTTCGGGATCATCAAAGGTTGCGGCCATCACTTCCGCCTCTACCGAACGGTCCATATCGGTGACTTCTTCCGGGCGCTCGCCGATGAGAACCACCATCATATGCAAATCCTGATGGTTGGCGGTCAGGCCGTTGGCAATCTGTTTGAGGATGGTGGTTTTCCCGGCTTTGGGCGGCGAAACGATCAGCGCGCGTTGTCCGCGGCCAATGGGGGCCAGCATATCCAACAGGCGGGTAGAAAGAATACCCCGCTTTGTCTCCAAATGCAGCCGCTCCTGGGGAAAAATGGGGGTCAACCGTTCAAAAACCGGGCGTTTTTTCGCCGATTCGGGGTCCAGGCCGTTGACGGCTTCCACGCGCAGCAGGCCGTAATACTTTTCAGTATCTTTTGGGGGGCGAACCTGGCCCGCAACCATATCGCCGGTGCGTAATCCAAACCGTCGAATTTGGCTTTGGGAGACATAAATATCGTCTGGGCCGGGCAATAAATCAACCGAACGGAGAAACCCAATCCCGTCTTGCACAATCTCCAGTACGCCGCCGCCAAAAATAAACCCCTGGGATTCGGCATTGGCCTTGAGAATTTTCAAAACAAGATCGCTTTTCTTCAAATTGGTAAAGCCAGAAATTTCAAATTCTTTAGCCAAACTCCTCAATTCCGCAAGGTTTTTGGCTTCAAGTTCTGCCATGTTCATAGTAAAACTCCAAAATTTTAAATGGAATATTAAATCGATACTTCAGGGCGATTTATGTTGATATAATTAACTTTGGGTGGACAACTCGCTTGATCATCCTCTTCACCATCAAGCAAAGTTAAAATTTGCAGATCAATCCGTAGGTGGCGACTCAGGGGATGCCATCAAAAAAATAATTTATATTGTCAAATTTTAATCAGGTACTTATAAAAATTTCTCTATTGGGGGAATTAAGGACTTAGGGAATTCCAGAAAAATATTATCCCAAAAACCAATTTTCTCTTAAGAACACGCGTATACAAAATAGATTGGGGGAATTCCTTAAGCTTTTCCACAACATTTAATCACAGTATTAGCCTGCGCTCATCTTACCGACAACTTTTGGGATAAAAAGATGGGAAAAGCCTTAAGTAGCACAAATCTGTGCGGAGTCTACGCTGTATTTCCTTCGGGATTATAGCACCTTTCTTAAAACCCGTCAACTTAAATTTACAAGTTTCGTCAGGGGGTGTTTGACATATTTATCACAATCCATATAATCTCAGCTAATAAAATAATCATAACCTTCGGGGCAGGGTGAGCGCCAAAACAGCGCAATTCCCGACCGGCGGTGATGAGGCGGCTCTGTTAAGAGCCGATCCTTTAAGCCCGCGAGCCAGCCACTGCCTGGCAGGATTTTGGTGAAAGTCCAGAGCCGACGGTACAGTCCGGATAGGAGAAGGTAACCGCACAAACACATCAACGGGTGGCCCGAAAATGGATACGCGCTGGTATAGTTTGTGAAAATTTTGACACGTTCCCTGCAAAATCCCGAAGGCCTTATCGCCTTCGGTTTTTTT
This sequence comes from uncultured Caldilineaceae bacterium, assembly GCA_964612485.1. Classification (GTDB taxonomy): domain Bacteria; phylum Chloroflexota; class Anaerolineae; order 4572-78; family J111; genus JAFGNV01. Next base: position 96,594 of record CAZTFF010000005.1, on the reverse strand, counting down.
GTTGAATTCCATCGCAGGTTGCAGGGGATTTGTGCCTACCTGCCTGTGCTCCGAAGTTGTACCAACAAATCGGGGTATTTTTATTTTATGGAAAGTCTAACCATGCAAGAAATTGCCCGTTTACATCAAAAACCACGTTCAACCGAAAAAACCCGGCGCAAATCCGTCCGTTTTGGCGGGCCTCGTCTCCATTTTGAGTTGTTTCTGGTGCCGGTGGCTCTGACCGTTTTTGTGTTGCTGTGGGAAGGCATTATCCGGTTGGGAAATTACCCTACCTTTATTCTGCCCGCTCCAGCCAAAGTGGTGGCTACCTTTAGCCGCACCATTGCCGATGGCACATTGTGGTATCACGCCCAGGCCACGCTGTCTGAAGTATTTGCCGGGCTGGCGCTGGGTTTAACCGCCGCCACGATATTGGGCTATATTCTGGCCAAAAACCAGCTTGTTGAACGCCTGCTGGCCCCTTATCTGGTGGCGCTGCAATCGGTGCCCGTGGTGGCGATTGCCCCGCTGCTGGTGATCTGGTTTGGCTCCGGCCAATTGAGCAAAGTGCTGGTCTGCGCGCTCATTGTTTTTTTTCCGGTGCTGATCAATACCATTGTCGGTATTCGCTCGGTGGATGAGGATTTACGCGATCTAATGCGCTCGCTGCAAGCCAATAAATGGCAAACTTTTTATATGCTCGATGTTCCGGCGGCGCTGCCCGTTCTCTTTGGCGGTTTAAAAGTGGGCGTGACCCTGGCCGTCATCGGCGCGGTTGTGGGCGAGTTTGTAGGCGCCGACCGGGGGCTGGGGTTTCTCATCAACCAGGCGCGGGGCTTGTTCAATACGCCGCTGGTGTTTGTAGCTATTTTCTCGCTGGTAGGCATTGCTTTGGTGCTATACGGTATTGTAACGCTGCTCGAAGCCTGGCTGCTTCGCTGGCGTACATCATAAAAAATTCAGGGAGTTTTCAAACCATGCCAAGATTATTTTTAATCACACTTAGTCTCATTTTTTTTGTATTGACCGCTTGTGGGGCGGCTGAAGTCAACGCCCCTCCAACAGGACAGGCAACGGACTCTACACCGGAACTGGAACAGATCAAACTGGGCGTTGGGTTTATTCCCAACGTGCAATTTGCCCCATTGTATGTAGCCCAAGCCAAAGAATTTTACGCTGATGAGGGGCTGGCGGTGGAACTGGAATACGGTTACGAAAACGATTTTATCACCCTGACCGCCCAGGGCGAGCGGCAATTTGCCATCGGTAGCGGCGACCAAGTCATTCTGGCCCGGTCGCAAGAGCTGCCGGTGGTTTATGTGATGAAATGGTACCAGCGTTTCCCGGTGGGCGTTACCGCGCCGGCTGAAACCGGCGTCGATACGCCCGAAGATTTGAACGGCCGCACCATCGGCATTCCGGTTTTGTTTGGGGCCAGCTACGTAGGCTGGCAGGCGTTGGTTTACGCCACCGGTCTGGATGAATCAAGCATCGACCTGGAAGAAATTGGCTACGCCCAGGCCGAAGCCATCAGCCAAAACCAGGTAGACGCCGCCGTAGTTTACATCACCAACGAACCGGTGCAGCTCCGGCAGTTGGGGATGGACATCAACGTGATTGAGGTGTCGGATTATATCGACCTGATTTCTAACGGCCTGATCACCAACGAAAGCGTGATCCGTGAAAACCCGGACCTGGTGCGGCGCATGGTGCGGGCCACCCTGCGCGGCCTGGCGTACACGATTGAGAACCCCGACGAAGCTTTTGACATCGCCCGGCAAGCGGTACCGGAAATCACGGATGAAGACGCGCCGGCCCAGCGGGCGGTGCTGGACGCTTCGATTGAATTATGGCGCAGCGATCAGCCCGGTAGGTCTGATCCCGCGGCCTGGGCTGAATCGGCCCAATTTATGCTGGACACCGGCCTGATTGAAACGCCGGTAACGGTAGACGCGCTGTATACCAATGAGTTTGTGGAAGAATAGATCGTTATCCGACGACTGACGACCGTAGCATTGAAATTCTCAGTGGTCGGTCGTCAAGGCTGTTACAATGCCCGATCCAATTCTCCAGGCTAAGAACCTGTGCAAACAATACACTACCCGTCAGGGTGATCTGACCGCGGTGGAAGATATTTCATTTGATGTCGCCGGCGGTGAATTTTTGTGCCTGGTGGGGCCGTCGGGGTGCGGCAAAAGTACGCTGCTGCGGCTGCTGGCCGGATTGCTGGAACCCGATGTGGGGCAGGTTTATCTGCACGGGAAACCGCTGCCGGGGCCGTGTCAAGAGATCGGGATGGTGTTTCAACAGGCCAACCTCATGCCCTGGCGCACGGTTTACGATAATGTGCTGCTGCCCATGCAGGTTAAAAACAGGCCGCAGGCCGAGGCGCAGGAACGGGTGTATCACGCGCTAAATCTGGTGGGCCTGACGGAGTTTGCCGACAACTACCCGCACGAATTATCCGGCGGCATGGCCCAGCGGGTGGCCATTGCCCGCGCCCTCTCGTACGAGCCGGAAATTTTACTGCTCGACGAGCCGTTTGGCGCGCTGGATGCGCTGACCCGCGAGTATTTGAACCAGGAAATTATGCACATCTGGGAAGTGAGCCAAAAAACCGTGGTGATGGTCACGCACAACATCCGCGAGGCTGTTTTTCTGGCCGACCGCGTGCTGGTGCTCACCCCCAGGCCGGGCCGCGTAGCCCAAATCATCCCCGTTAACTTGCCCCGCCCCCGGCCTATTTCGATGATTTACGGCGATGCCTTTGGCGCGCTGGCTTATGAAGTACGGCAGGCGATACAGAGCTAATCAACCTGCTGTGAATCATAAAAACATGGGGCCCGCGAAGTCACGCGAAGATACGCTAAAATTTTTCCTTCACGTACCTTGGCGGCCCTTCGCGGACTCTAAAAAGTTGGGACGTATTGATGCCATCCTCAACGCTCTAAAATCGTATCAATCTCCTGCATCTGGTCAGGCGTAAGCGGGCCAAACTGCAACGCGCCCGCGTTATCTTCCACTTGTTGAATGGTTTTGAAGCCGGGAATGGGAATGGTCTGTTCGCTGCGGCCCCAGAGCCAGGCCAGCGCGCCCTGGGCCAGCGCGCGGCCCTCGCTGGTGAGGATGTCACGGACGGCTTCCAATTTTTTGAGCCAAACGGCGTTAGGTTTTCCATCCTGAAAACCCTCAAACCACTCAACTTTGCTGCGGACGTCGTCGGCGCTGAACGTGGTGGACGGCTGGAATTTGCCGGTAAGCAGGCCCATCGTCAGCGGGGCGCGGTTGATGCTGGCCAGATTTTTCTGCTCGCAAAAGGCCAGCAACCCTTCGCTATCGCCTACCGGGTTACCGCCCATTACATTTAGCTGCTGCTGCGTGGCAATGCAATTGGGGCCTTCGGCAAATACCTGCACGCTCTCCAAACGGTCGGTGCTCCAGCCGTACCCCCGAATTTTGCCCGCTTCAACCAGTTCTTCCAGCACCTCACGGGTTGGCCCGGCCTCTTCCGGTGGATATTCCCAAATGTGCAGTTGGTACAGGTCGATATAATCGGTATTGAGCCGGCGCAAACTGGCCTCAAGCGCCTGGCGCACGTATTCCGGGCTGGCATCCTGGCCGGTAATTTGTTTTTGGGCGCTGTCAAAGGTATTGCCAAACTTGGTGGCGATCACCACCTGATCGCGCTTACCGGCCAGCGCCCGGCCCAATATCTCCTCGGAATGGCCCGCGCCGTACACATCGGCAGTATCAAAAAAAGTGACGCCCAGTTCAAGCGCGCGATGAATAGCCCGGATCGACTCATTATCATCCACCTGGCTCCATCCCACCGGATTTCCACCGGAATCGATAAACGGGCCGCCAATGGCCCAGCAGCCCAGGCCCATCGCGCTCACTTCGATGCCGGATTTGCCTAATGTTCGCGTAAATGTTGTCATTTTTTTCTCCTGAATTCTTATTTTTCTTTTTTCAAGCATACTCTTTTGCTATTTCACGCGCAAATATTTTCGCACCACGCGGGAAAGGTTTCGGATTCTTCACGGGCCACGGGCGGCTCCCACGGCAGCGTACCGCCGGTTTCCCACACCGTAACGGTGGCTTCTATCTGCTCCTGACCCATTGCCTGCGCCACAGAGATACGGTGATGCCCGTCTCGAACAAAATAGACATCGCCAATTTGGATCAATTCTACCGGTGGCAATGAGCGGCCTTGCCGGTGGACAACGGCGAGGTTAATCCAACGCTCTTTGGTGTATGATTGCCGGGGGCGGAAACGCGTATCAAATTCCCGGCTGCGTCCCTCGCTGCCTCGAATTTGCGTCATAGGCACCGTCTGAATGCCAATGTAGTGACGATTAGTTACATTGATGGCGTGTCGAACGGTTTCCAGATCCAACAAACGCCGGGAGTGTCCGGTCAACATCGACCAGAGTTTACTCAGGACACCCTGGTGCCGCACCACATCATAAAGACGTAACGCTTCTATGGTGAAAACTTTACTCACGGTTACTTTCCTTCTCGAAAAATTGCTTCCGGTTCGCAGCGAACCAGCATGCAGCTCCCCCCGCCAAGCAGCACAGGTTGGTATTTATCATTTTGATGGTGAGTTGCCCTGGTATAGGCCAGGATATTTTTGAGAACCCGCCGCCACCTTTTTAGAACAGGCACCCGGCTGCTTTCACAACTGTTGTGGATTTCACAACACTGATCGTTTCCCACCTCTTGATAAATTATTGTCGATGGAGAATTACACTCAACCATTTGAAACCTCCTAAACAACCTCATTTTGTCCAATTTGAGTTCATTATATGGCCCGAAACAAAAAAAATCACCCCCCAAAAGGAGGGTGAAAGGATAGTATCGATCAAAAAGAGGGGCGGCCTGAGTGGGATAGGACTGGTTGTAGGAATTTTTATAAAAGGCTCAGTTCTTTCGCTCTGGCCACCGCCTGCGTTCTGCGGTTGACTTGAAGTTTGCCGTAAATATTTTTGAGATGCCATTTGACAGTACTGACAGCCAACACCATCTCATCGGCAATTTCCTGGTTGGAGTACCCTTGTGAAATGTGATGCAAAACTTCCAACTCTCGCTGGCGCAGCGGCTCCACCAGCGGTGGCGCGGCAACAGGAGCCTGGGGAACGCGGGGGGGCGCGGCCTGGTCATCCCCAAACGCAGACAAAACATCCGCCGCGTAATCTCCCACCGCATCGTCATTAACAAAATGGTGAAACAACTCGGCCACCACCGGCCCTTCATCAACGAGAGCGCGGATAAAACCGGCCGGTTGGGCCAGAAGCAGGGCTTGCCGGAACGTTTCCCGCGCCGAGGTTTCGTTGCCCATCATTTTTTGCGCCACGGCCAGCAAAACCAGGTTCTGAAGCTGCTGCCAGGTATGCCCGATGCGCTGCTCGTGATCACAGCGCTGCTGCAATAACGGAATTACCTCATCAGGAGGCGGCGCGTTTTGCTGTGTACTCTGCGCCAGGGTTAGCCGAATGAGCATGGTGTTTTCTTTTGATTCGGGATGCTCAAAATCAAAGCGGTAACCGCGCGCCTGCACCCAGCCGGCAGCGGTATCGAGCTGCTTATCATTTAGCCATAGCACCAACTGCTCAAGCGCCACATCTTCTACCAACGATACAATATTGGTTTTGCCGATCACGTTCTCCGCCGCCGACAGCGCTGTTTGGGCTTTATCCATCTCATTTCTGATTTGATACAGCCGGGCCAAGGTCCGGTGGCTGTAAATGAGTACCTTTACCTCGCCGCTTTGTTGGGCCAATTGGAGGGCCTGCTGCAAGTTTTCAAACGCCTCGTCCAGACGATTCCATTCGTACAACAGGTGGCCCAACCCGACATAAGCCCAACAGATTGACATTACCGGCGGTTTGTGGCGCTGTGCCCATTGCAGCGCCTGCTGCAACACCTGGGCGGCCGGTTGCAACTGCCCATGGTTTACATACAACATCGCCAGATAATAACCGGCCATGATCGCGGCCCGAGGGTGGTTGGCGGATTGATTGCAGGCAATAGCCTCTTCAAACGCCTGGCGGGCGGTATCCAGATCGGTGGCCAATTGGTCCTGGGCAAAGGCCAAATCCAGCGAGATCTCACTTCGCAGCGCTGCAAGATCGGCGGGGAGATGGGCCAGGGCTTCCCTGGAAAATTCAATGATCCGGTCGGGCTGACCCCGTATGCCGGCCATTCGGGCCCGGATGGCGGCGATACCGCCGACAAACTCATCCGCATCGAACGGATCAAGCCGGTTCAGGTATTCATCGGCTTCATCAAAATGGCCGGCATGGGTCAGTGTCCAGGCGTAAAAGAGGCATAACTTGGGCCGGGATTGAATAACATCCGGCGGCAAGGTGGAAAACCACCCCAACAAAGTATTGAATTCGCCCAGGATCAGGCGGTGTTTGGCTACCTGCTCCACCAGATCGGCGGCTTCGGCAAAATCTCCGGCGGCCAGCGTGTGTTTGATCGCCGCATTGACATCGCCCTGCGCCTGATACCAGACTGCCGCCTGACGGTGCAGCCCCGGCAGTTGATCGGCAGATTCTTTCTGCAATTGGCTGCGCAGAAAATCGGCAAACAAATGATGGTAACGATAAGTGCGCTGCCTGGGACAACAAGAAACAATGAACAAATTTCGCTGTTCGATTTCGGCCAATATGGCCTCACTATCTTCCCGCCCCGTGAGCGCGTTGCATAGACCGCTGTCCAGATATTCCACAATGGCCGTATTCAATAAAAAATTACGGATCGATTCGGGTTGCTGCTGTAACACCTCCGAGGCCAGATAATCAACAATATACCGATGGTCGCCGCCAAAATCTTGGGGCAGGGCGTCTGTGCCGGATGCGCTATCCACCGTCAGGACGGCTAAATGCAGGCCCGCGGCCCATCCCTCGGTACGCTGCTGGAGTACATTCACAGCGTCCGCCGGTAAGCTCCGGTTGACAGCCTGACGGAGCAGCGTTTGCGTTTCATCCGGCGAAAAACGCAGGTCGTCCCCGCCAATTTGCAGCATTTGGCTGCGCCCGCGCCAACGCGCCAAGGGCAGCGGCGGGTCAACCCGTCCGGCCAGGATGAGGTGCATATTGTCCGGCATATAATCGATTAGAAAAGCCAGCGCCTGGTGGGTATCCTCATTCTCAATACAGTGGTAATCGTCTAAAACCAGCACAAAATCATCAGCGATGCCGGCCAGCGCGTTGATCAACCCCGTCAAAATATAGTGGGTATCTACGTGCGTAGCGTTCAACAAATCGAGAATATGCTCGATGTCAGCCTCCACTTTGTCCAGAGCGGTAATTACATACGACCAAAAAGGCAGCGGGTCGTTGTCTGCCGCATCCAACGAAACCCAGGCCACCGGCCACTCGCTGCGTCCGGCCCAATCGCTGAGCAGGGTGGTTTTGCCAAACCCGGCAGGCGCGGAGAGCAGCAGGAGCTTATGCTGCACCGACTGGTTGAGTAGACCGGTTAGCCGGGGCCGCTCGACCAAGCCGACCGGCAAGTTAGGTACATTCAATTTTGTGTTGACAAAAGGAAACGATCGAAAGAGCGTTTCTGTTGAAAAAGTTAGTTGAGTGTCCATAATAATTGTGAATTATTAATTATGATTCGTGGGGTTGAGTGATGATGATTTCATCCAACGAACGTTTGGGCACGTGATGAACTTTACCTTCATCCCGCCAATATTCAATTTTACCGTCCGGGCCAACGGTTTCCAGCACAACGGTTTCTTTGGGTTTGCCCAGGGCCAGCACCATCAAAATAGCATACGGATCGGGGATTTGCAGCGCCCGGCGGAGTCCGGTGCGTTGGATCGAGGCGATCATACAGCCGCCCAGTCCCTTTTCCGTGGCCCCCAACAGAATGTTTTGGGCGGCAATGCCGTGATCCACACCAAATTGATCGGTAATCTGTTTATCGCCCAAAATGATGATATAGGCCGAAGGGCGTTCGCCCTCGCCGGGACCGGGCCAATCTTTAAGATAGCCGGCCCAACGGAGATGTGGAAAAATCAGGTTGTTTTGTTGGGGATCGTTGGCAAGTATATATTTGAGCGGCTGCCGGTTCGCGCCCGACGCCGAGAGGCGGGCCAGCTCTACCAGTGCCTTGAGCGTATCCAGCTCAATGGTTTCTTCTTGATAAAAGCGGCGGTAGCTGCGGTTTTTCTTTACCAGGTTACTGAACATGGTTTTTTCTCCAATCTTGAAATCACTCACATCATACTGCATAATGCTGATATTTTCAAAAATATTCCCAAAATTAAAACCGGCGTAGCCCAAAGATACTATTGAGCCAGGAAACTTTGTCAAAACGGTTGACACCGCCCTCAGAATATGCTATATTTTCATCAAAAGGTGCTGCATAGCGCCAAAGGATAATACAATGAACGAATATCAGCGACGATTGCTCAACCAATCCAAAGTTAAAGTGATTGCTCAAGCCAAAGACAATACGGCCAACAAAGTGCGGCTGGTGTTGTTTTCTTTTGCCTTTTTTAGCTTTACCTACTTTTTTGGCAGCGCCTTGTGGCGCGCGCTTGGAGGCTGAGGCAATTTAGGCAAAGATCAGAGTTCAAAGGGCGCGACCACAGCGGTTGCGCCCTTTTTGTTTGCGCGCGCCCGTCTGGCTGCGCGCAATTTGTTTCACCGGGCAAGATAGATTATGATAGGGCCTCGCAGTAAACAAAGAGAATGTCACACGCATGGAATACACGACTGACCGGAAAATTTGGGGGCGGGGGCCAGGGATTAGGGAGTGGCAGAACTTGTCCTAACCCCAACCCCCAACACCTGACCCCTATCGACGAAGGAGAAACTATGCTCAACCAACTTGAAACCCTGGCCAAAACCGCCCGTATCGAGCTGGGCCAATTGGAGACGGGCGATGCGCTGGACACGTGGAACAGCAAATATATTGGCCGCAAGGGTGAAATCACTCAACTGTTACGCCGCGTGGGCGAACTACCCAGAGAGGAGCGCCCCACCTTTGGCCAGCGGGCCAACCAGCTCAAAAAAGAGTTGGAAGCCGCCTACGAGCAAAAAGCGCAGGCCATCAAAGCCGCCGAGTTGGAGCAATCCATGGCCGCCGACGCGCTGGATGTGACCCTGCCGGGCCGGCCCGCCGCGCGGGGACGGCTGCATCCCAGCACCCAAACCCTGCGCCGCATCTACCAGATTTGGGCCGATATGGGCTTCCAGGTGTACCGCAGCCGCGATGTGGAAACCGACGAAATGAACTTCCAGTTTCTCAACTTCCCGCCGCACCACCCGGCCCGCGAAATGCAGGATACCTTCTATACCACCAATCCCGATGTATTGCTGCGCACCCACACCTCGCCCGGCCAAATTCGGGTGATGCGCGAGTACCACCCGGAACCGATCCGGGTGATCCTGCCCGGCATGTGTTACCGCCACGAGCAAATCACCGCCCGTTCCGAAATCCAGTTCTACCAGGTTGAAGGGCTGGCCGTGGGCTACGGCATCCGCTTCAGCGATCTCAAGGGCACGCTCATCAACTTTACCAACCGGCTCTACGGCGAGGGCCGCCCGGTGCGCTTCCGGGCCAGCCACTTCCCCTTCACCGAACCCTCGGCGGAGATGGACGTGCAATGTTTCCTGTGCGACGGCCAGGGCTGCCGCATCTGCAAATACACCGGCTGGCTGGAGATTTTGGGCTGCGGCATGGTTCACCCCAACGTGCTGCGCAACGGCGGCTACGATCCCGAAACGTTCAGCGGCTTCGCCTTTGGCATGGGACCGGAACGCATCACCATGCTGCGCCACGGCATTGAGGATATTCGCTATTTCTGGGGAAATGATCTACGGTTTTTGGAGCAGTTTTAGCAGGGTAGCAAGGTAGCAGGTAGCAAAGTAGCAGGGTAGCACTTAAACACAAAAAAACAACGAGAGAGCAACCATGAAAGTACCGATAAGCTGGCTGAAAGATTTTGTAGACATTGACATTCCCATTGAAAAACTGGCCGAGCGCATCACCCTGGCCGGGTTGGAAGTGGGCGGAATTGAAAAAATTGGCGTCGGAGGGAGCGATCTGGAATGGCCCCGTGATAAACTGGTGCTGGGCCATCTTCTCAAAGTGGAACAGCACCCCAATGCCGACCGGCTGGTGCTGGCCACGGTGGACATTGGCGCAAACGAACCCGAAACCGTGGTCACCGGCGCGCCTAACCTGTTCGAGTTTGTGGGCCAGGGCGACATCAGCGGGCTGGGTCTCAAATCTCCCTTTGTGATGGAAGGGGCCACGGTGTACGACGGCCACGCCAAAGAACCCGGCAAAATGATGAAACTCAAAGGCCGCGAGATTCGGGGCATTATGAACCGCCATATGCTCTGCTCGGAAAAGGAGTTGGGCTTGAGCGATGAGCACGAAGGCATCATTTTGACCCAAGACGAGGCCGCGCCGGGCACGCCTCTGGTTGACATCTGGGGTGACGTGGTGCTGGACATCGACATCACCCCCAACCTGAGCCGCTGCGCCTCGATCTTGGGCGTCGCCCGCGAAGTGGCCGCCCTGACCGGCCAGACATTGCGCTACCCGGACGTGCTGGCCGGCCAAGAAGGAACAGCGGTCCCGTACAACCCTGCCGGCAAGCAGGGCCAAGACCTGCCCAAGCTGGACAACGTTCTGGACATCGACACTACCGAGCCGGAGCTGAACCCGCGTTTTGTGGCTGTCCTCATCGAGAATATTGAGATCAAACCCTCGCCTTACTGGATGCAGCGGCGGCTGCGGCTGGCCGGGATGCGCCCCATCAGCAACATTGTCGATGTGAGTAACTACGTGATGCTAGAAATGGGCCAGCCCAACCACGCTTTTGATTGGGATGCACTGCGCCGCCGGGCCAACGAATACGCAGAGCCTGACGGGCCGGTCAAAATCATCACCCGGCTGGCCGAACCGGGCGAAAAAGTGGAAACGCTCGACGAAAAAACCCACGAAATGCCCGATTTCTCCATTTTGGTGACCGATCCCAAGAGCAACCTGAGCATCGGCGGCATTATGGGCGGCCTGGAAAGCGAAGTGGCCGACGACAGCCAAAACATTCTGTTAGAGGCGGCGGCCTGGAACTTCATCAACATCCGGCGCAGCAGCCAGGCGCTTAATATCCCATCCGAAGCGGGGTATCGTTTTAGCCGGGGCGTGCATCCCAGTCTGGCCATGTTTGGCGCGCTGCGCGGGGCCAAGCTGATGCAGGATGTGGCCGGCGGCACTGTTCAGGGGCTGCTCGACAATTATCCCAACCCGCCGCAGCCGGTGGTGATCGATTTGCCGCAGGCGGAAGTCACTCGCCTGCTGGGCATCGAGATCAGCCTGGCCGAGATCAAACGTATACTGGAATCGCTGGAATTTGAAGTGGCCGAAATCGAGGCCGAGTCGCCCACCCTGCGCGTCACCGTGCCCGATCACCGGCTGGATATTTCTGATGAACCGGTGTCGGGCCGGGCCGACCTGGTAGAAGAGATTGCCCGCATCTACGGCTATGACCGCGTGCCGGTGACGGAAATTGCTGACGAGTTGCCGCCGCAGCGAGACAATACGTCGCTGTACCGGGAAGAGGAAACCCGCAACCTGTTGGTGCAGGCCGGGCTGACCGAAGTGATCACCTACCGCCTGACCACGCCCGAAGCCGAAGCCCGGGTGCTGGGGCAGGATTACGCGGCTCAGGCCCGATACGTCACCCTGGCCAACCCTTCCACGCCGGAGCGCGCCGCCATGCGCCACAGCTTACTCAACAGCGTGTTGGAAATTGCCGCCGAAAACAGCAAACATCAAGCGCGGGTACAGATCTTTGAAGTTGGTCACGTTTACCTGCCCAATGCCAACGGTACGGGCGAAGACGCGGTGCTGCCGTCGGAGCCGGGGCGGCTGGCGCTGGTGATGACCGGCCCGCGCGAAGCCGGCACCTGGCTGCCCGGCAGCGATACCGAGCCGGTTGACTTTTTCGATATAAAGGGCGTGGTTGAAGCGCTGCTGGCGGGGTTGTACATCAGCGACGTTTCGTTTGCGCCTACGAAACAGCCGGCCTACCATCCGGGCCGCGTGGCCGAAGTATCGGTCAACGGGCAAGTGGTGGGCGTGCTGGGGCAATTGCATCCGCTGGTGGTGGAAGCCTACGAAGTGCAGGTGGATGACGAGCAGCCGGTACTGGCCGCCGAATTTGATCTGGACGCTTTACTTGGCCTGGCCCCGGAAATGCACGTGGTGCGCAGCGTACCCCGTTTCCCGGCGGTACAGCAGGATATTGCCGTGGTGGTGGATGAATCGATCCCCGCCAACCAGGTAGAAGAATTAATTGCCCAAACCGGCCAGCCACTGGTTACGAAAGTGCAACTGTTTGACGTGTTCCGAGGCGAACAGTTGGGTGTGGGTAAAAAGAGTCTGGCCTACAGCCTCACCTTTCAATCTGAAGAGCGCACTCTCACCGATAAAGTGGTTGCCAAACAGCAGAACAAGATTGTGAAGCGGCTGGAACGCGAATTGGGCGCAAAATTGCGGAGTTAATGACAGGGTATAGCAAGGTTGCAAGGTTGCAAGGTTGCAAGGTTGCAAGGTTGCAAGTAACAGGTTTGTATCTTGCTACCCTGCTACTCTGCAACCCTGTTACCCTGAAGGAGCCAAATATGGTCATCACGCACGAATTTCACCTTTCTACGGAAGGATTTTGCGATATTCACAACATCACCGAGGCTGTAGCCGGGGCGGTGCGCGGCAGCGGGCTAAAAAATGGCGTGGTCACGGTTTTTACCCCCAGCGCCACCAGCGCGCTCACCACCGTAGAATACGAAGACGGCATGCTGCAAGATTTTGAAGCGCTTTTTGAGCGGCTGGCTTCAACCGAATGGGAATACAAACATAACGAGCGCTGGCACGACGGTAACGGCTTTTCTCACGTACGCGCCGCGTTATTAGGCCCCTCAATCACTATCCCATTTGTCGAACGGCAGTTAACGCTGGGTACGTGGCAAGAAATTGCGTTTGTGGATTTTGATAATCGCAGCCGCTCCCGCCGAATTGTGGTACAGATGATGGGAGAATAGCAGGGTAACAGGCAGCAAAGTAGCAGGGTAGCGGTAGACCGGCATCCTGTCGCCTGGCTGTTTTGTGGTCTCTCCTCAACTGGTTCTTCGAAAAATCCCCGCATTGTTACAAAAATTCGTAGCCGGACTACGAAAATTCGGTGTCATTATCGTTTATGCTATAACTAAACAACTATGATACGGACAATCGTCGTGTTTCGCCCTGACATTTGGCAGGTGACAACGAATTTTGCCTGTGGTATAGTGGTGATAGATTCCAAACGAGGTGATCCATGCTCTGCTCCTTCTGCCTGGCCGACGTGAAATTCAAAAAGAAACGACTCGCCAACAACCCGGCCTCGGTTTATGTATGCCCCAACTGCAACGAGCACGTTCCCGCGCTCTACGCGCAGGATTATAAAAAGTATCCCCCGGTGGTGATCAGCGCGGTGGGATTCCGGCAGCACGGCAAAACCGTTTATTTTGCCTCGCTGTTTTATACCCTCAAAAAACTGACCTTGGCCCGCGATTGGCCCGATTTTTTTACGATGGGGCTGGATGAAGACAGCCTGGACACCGTGTACGGCAACGCCCGCATGCTGGAAGGCGGCGCGCTGCCCGACTCGACGCCCAAGAACTTTCCCCGCCCCACCATGATCCGGGTGGAGGGCATGCCCATGCAGCCCAACAGCAGCCTGTTGTTTTTTGACACCGGCGGCGAATGTTTTGAAAAGCCCCGCCAACTGGTGCAATTTGCCAGCTTTGTGCGCGAGGCCAAAGCCGTGATGCTGCTCATCAGCGTACCTGATCTGGATGACCCCCGGGCCGAGATGCAAAAACTGCTCAATACCTATGTGGTGGGCATACGCGAGTTGGGCGACAGCACCCACGACCAGCATCTGGTGATTGTTTTTACCAAAGCGGACCAAATGGTGAGCCGGTTCAGCGGCCAGTGGGTCGATTTACACAGCTACCTGGTCGCCGGCTCGGTAGACGCGCTGGCCCAGCCCGACGGCTATATGGAAAAGATGTACAAAGTTTCATCCCGGCTGCTGGATTTCACCGAGCAAGAGCTGGACGCCCACGAATTTGTCAATACCGCCCAGGCCCATTTCAAAAGCCTGAACTTTTCCATCATCTCTGCCCTGGGCACCGAACCGCTGGGCGCGCGACTGGCGGTTGATATTGTGCCCCGCCGGATTTTGGACCCACTGTTGTGGATTATGGAGAAATCGTTTCCCAAAACCTTGTGGCAGCGCTGGTTTGGGTATTAGGCGAGGCCGTTAAAGTGAATTAGGGTTCGTTATCTCCCGGCACGCGCACCGTAATACCGGGCAATCGAGCAAAATGCTTACGGTCAAAGGTATAGGCTGTAGACATTTTCCGGTCCAGGAGCCAGACGGCGCTGTAGGCATCGATAAAATCTATATTCTGATCGGCGTACCAGGTGATGGCCTGCAAGATCTGATCGCTGTCAACCACATCGAGGCCGGGCGTATTGAGGATAGCCAAAATTTTCTCGCGTACATCGTTTTTGGTAAGATGGTAGAAAGACTCTAACGTCCAGACAATTTCGGCTATCACCAGGGTATTCGTCACCAGGGTGATCTCCCCCGCAACGGCCTGACGCAGCAGTTTTTCAACGGCATCGGCCTGGGCCGGAACATCGTTGGTCAAATAACGCAGAAAGAGGTTGGTATCGACAAATACGCGCTCAGGACTCATTGTCCGCTTCCTCTTGTCGGTATTTGGAGCGACTTTCACGAACCTGGTGGCGAATATCAGCAAAATCTTGAGGCTCGGAAACGGGAACGCTGCCTTTCATATCCAGCAAAGTATGAGCCAGGGGCTGCAATACCACCTCGTTACCCCGCCGGACAAAAGCAACCCGATCTCCATCTTCCAGCCTCAACCGGCGGCGGATCACACCGGGGATGGTTATTTGACCGCGACGACCGATTTTACTGACGATCATAATAAAATCTCCCAAAAGAACTATTGCTTGATAGAATCAATTATGACAGGCAAAATAGAATTTGTCAATATTTTTCAATAACACACATAAATTTGATATGGACAGAGAACTATGCTCCTATCCCTGGATAAAACCAACTTTCCCCTGCTGGCCGTAGAGGCGGTGGGGGTGGAAATCAACCTGCTGCCCATCACCAAAGTGCAGTTTGCCCAATTTGTGGCCGAGTCCGGCGCGGTGAGTGAAAAGCAATACCGGGATATGGCGGCCCTCAATCCGGCGGTCTCGCCCGATCAATTTGATGTGGATGAGCGGGAGCGGTTGTTTGCCACCGGCATCCTGCCGCCGGAGGCGCTGGCGTTTGCCCGCTGGCTGGGCGAGGGGTTCGACCTGCCCACGGTGAAGGAGTGGCGCGCCATCTACACCGCGCTGCGACGCACCTCGACGCCTTTTCACGATGAATTGACCACCTGCCTGGACGATGACGATTGCCCGGCCAAAATCATTTTGGAAAAACTGGACGCGCTCAATCCCAACTCAATGCTGGATGTCTCCTTGATGCAGCATGGGCTGGTGGAATGGGTCAAAAAAGGCCAAAGCTTTTTAGGATTGGGCGCGCCTCGTCCCGAATTTCAGGGCAATTTGTGGGACCCGCTGGTCAATGAGATCAAACCTATTTCTCTGACTGAACGCGTCCCCTACTTTGGCTTCCGGCTGGTGCGGCGGGGGGATGCATATTTATCGGATAAAGAAACGATACGGTATGTTTATTGAGTATCAGGTGTTATATGCCAGGTTCCATGTGTCAAGTCAACTGTGGCACGTGACACCTGGCACATGGCACCTAATTTTTGATACCTTATTGAAAAGGGAATTTCCGTAAATGACAACGATCAACGCCTGGCAGCACCTCTACAGCAACGTGGAAAAAGAACGCTCGCCGCAGGGACGGGGCGGCTTTCAAACGCTGTTTTATTCGCACAACGGCCTCAACGAAGATGAAGTGGAAGAAATGGAGAGTTACCTGCTCTACTTTTCCTCGGAGGTGGAGCCGATGAAGCGGTTGTTTTTCACCACGTCTACCGGCAAGGGCGTGGTGGCGCAAATCACGTTTTTGCCCCATCCCGACCAGTTTGGCCGGGGCGGGCGCTACCTGGCCCACAGCTTGATCTTTGCGCCGGATGATTTGCCCCGGTTTGAGGCCGATCCCTTTCGCGTCTTTCGTACTTTCTCCTTCGTGACCACGGTTGACGAGGCGTTGGCGTGGGGCAATTTTAAGACCGGCGACATTCCGGCGGAATCGTTGGAACTACCGGACGCACTGGCGGGCGATCTCAAAGCCGCCCGACAATGGCCAGCAGCCGAATTCAAAAAACTTTCGCTGCTGGCCTTACGGGCCAAACAGCAGGCGGAAAACCGGGAAACGATTACGCTGGTGGGCCAGCCCGAACAGATTGAGCCGGCACTGGAAGCATCGTTTTTAGCCGTACCGGCGGCAAACCGGCTCCGCTGCACATTTGACACTTATTTTTATCGCTGCAATCTGGTGGCTACATATTTTTGGGCCATCGGACTGCCGGAAGCGCCGGTCAGTATCAAATTTGCCCAGATTGATGGAAAAACGCGGCAGGTGCAGGGGCAATTCACGGAACAGCCGGAAACGGCCTACGAGCGTTGGGTGTTCCAGGCCATTGAGAACGACAATCTGGACCAGATTGCCCGCTTCCGTGACTCCGCGCACGCGCTGGGCGAGTGGCTGGAGGGGAAAAGCTACGACCTGGACTTGTTGACCGCGGCCAACAACGATCTCATCACGGCGATGTTTCAGATCAATCCGCAGGCGGTGCAGAAATCACTGCGGAGTCAGATTCGGAAAAGGTTGCCCTCCAATTTGGTTGACCGGGCCGCCGGTCAGGTATACCGGGATACGCCGGCGCTGAACCTGTTCCGGCAACTGCGGCAGGGCTTCGAAGTGCGGCCCCTGCTGGACATTTTGTATCAAAGTTATGCGGCGGAAAACTTCAAAGAACCGCCACGACAGGAAGTAAAAGCGCTGGAAACGTTATTGGAAACGATGAATCATCCCCTGTTGCGGTTGTTTATGGCTTACTGGGACAGCCCGCGCAAAAAACTGCCTGCCGCGCTGGAACGGGCCGCCGAAGCCGATTATCGTCAATTTTGCAACCTGGCCTTGAATTTAGAATTGGTCAAACCCTTACAACTTCTGGTGCCGGGCCGGGGGGAAACTTTTTTGGAGCTGTACCTGCCCTCAAACAATGCCGATGTGGTAGCGTTAAGCGAAGCGCTGGTTGAAGCGGGGGAAACCGCATGCCTGCCGCGCCTAAACGAGCGGGCACACAATCTATCCGGCAGAGCATTAAAAAAGCTGGCCAGGTTAGCGGAAGAACACCCTGACATCCCGGCCTCGTTTGGGAAAACGGTTGAACAAACGATGGCGGCCCAACCTCAAAAAAAGGGGCTAAGAGGACTGCTGCGTAAATTATGGAGCAAATAATAAATCAAGCAGCTTTATCTATCGACGTTTTAAGGGACTCGCGCTGGTAAGGACGGATGCAAGCGATGGAATAAATAATCGTATGCAAACAGCGTTTGTTTCGGTCGGGGTGGATGGCGTTGCGGCAAATTAATGAATTTTGTTCGCTATCTTTACCCTGAGCCAAAAGATCCCGGATTCTATCGCCAATTTCAAACCCACCGCCTTCGCAGTCGGGATTACTACAGGGTAACACTTCAATAAGATCATCAATCGAGAGAACCCGGCGCTGTTTTTCCCATATCTGCCGGCGGTTTGTGTTATCAATTACATTTTGTTCTTGCCAGTCGATGGTCAAATAAACGTGTTTTGAATTGTTCATAATATTCTCCACAGTAACTAAACGCGTAAGCTATGACACTTTTTTGGAATGGGCGCTATCCACTAACAAGGTAAGAATTGCCAGTAAAAGTTCATCTTCGGTGAATGGTTTGGCCAGGAAATGTTTTATACCCAACTCAGAGGCTCGCTCCATATGATTTGAGTCGGCCCAGGCGGTGATAATCATCACCGGAATATTTTTAGTTTCAGGATCAGCCTGTAATTTTTCATAGATGTCAAAGCCGCTCATTTCCGGCAGCAGGAGGTCTAACATAATAAAGTCGATGGGATTCTGCCTCAACTTTTCAAAGGCAAGGCGGCCATTGGCTGCCGATACCACATCAAAACCAACATCACTCAAAATATTTGAGACCATCTGCCCCATGATGGCATCATCTTCGATCACCAAAACATTTTTGTTTTTTTCAAAGTAACGTAACGCCTGCTCAGAAATCAGGTTTGGGTTAAAACCGCTTGTCATTTTTTCGTTCCTCTTCATCAGGAGAATTTTTTCTCTTCTTTTTTGAATGCCGATTTCTTAAAAAGAAATATAACAACGCCGGCACAGAGATGGGAATAATACTGTTGATCTGAATCGTCGTGCTATCGGTTACAATGCCGCCGTCACTATCGTCAACTTGCAGGGTCACGGTAAAAGTGCCGGTGGTGATCACATTGGTAAATGTTACGATTTGCCCGGCTGTTTCAAAGGTGTTGTCGTTGTTCAGATCCCAGGCATAGGTTAGCGTGTCGGACAAGACATCCCCGGCGCTGCCGCTCAGTTGGACCGGCACGCCAACGGTTGTTGAATAAGGCCCGCCGGCATCAAGCGTGGGCGGCCGGTTGGCAACGACTAACGGAATCACCTGCGTATCGGCGGCACCGGCTGTATCGGTTACGGTTAAGGTGGCGGTGAATGCTCCGTCGTCCAGATAGGCGTGCGTCACCACTATCCCGGCGGCGGGCGGGCGGCCATCCCCAAAATCCCATCGATAAGACAACGGATCCCCGCCGGGGTCGGTGGATGCGCCGGCATCAAAGGTAATGGTTTCGCCCTCCCCTGCGGAGGCCGGCGTGAGCGCAGCCAGGGCGGTGGGCGCAGCATTTTGCACGGTAAGAACGGTGGTGCGAGTAACCGCCGCGCCATCATCATCGGCAACGCGGAAAGTGGTTGTGTAGACGCCTTCAGCGCCAAATGTATGGGTTGCCGTAACGCCGGAGGCGGTAGTGCCATCGCCAAAATCCCAATCATAGGTCAGGGTATCGCCGCTGCCGGGATCATTGGATCCGCTGCCATCAAAGGTTACAAGATCGCCTTCATAAACAACGCCCGGCGTAATATTAACAATGGCATGGGGTGATGTGTTCACCGTGGTAACGGTCAGGGTAGCTGTACTAATGCCGCCATCTCCATCAGTTACGGTAAGGATGGCGGTGTAAACGGCGTTATCCGGGTAAGCGTGGGTAAGGCTGACCCCGCTGCCGGTGCTGCCATCGCCAAAATTCCACTGGTAGGCCAGGGTATCCGCGCCGGGATCGCTAGAACCGGACCCATCAAATGTGATGAGCGATCCTTCAAAAGTCAGCGCCGGATTGGCTACCGCCACTGCCGTGGGCGCAATATTTTGCACGGAAACCGGCGCCGTATCGCTGCCGGAATCACCGGCATCGTCGGTAACGGTTAGCAGGGCCAGATACAGCCCCTCATCCATGTAAGCATGCGTGGTGGTGATACCCATAACGCCAGGAGTACCATCGCCAAAATCCCAACGGTACGTAAGCGTATCGTACAATCCGGGATCACTGGACCCGGTTCCATCAAATGTAACCGTTCCGCCCTCAACGGTTGTGGAGGGAACGGCTGTGGCCATCGCAGTCGGCGGTAAATTTTGAACCGTAACTTGCGCGGTGTCCGTATCGCTGCCGCCGCGTCCATCGTCAGCGGTTAAAATGGCGGTATAAATATTATCATCCAAATAGATGTGCGTTACGGTGAGGACATTGGTGATAACCGGCGGAGAACCATCGCCAAAATCCCACCGATAGGTTAACGGATCGCCGGTGGGGTCTGCGCTGCCCGCGGCGCTGAGGGTGACGGGCAGGTTGACGTCGGTGGTGTAGGGGCCGTTCGCTTCGGCAGTGGGATCGGCATTTCCAATAGTGACGGGGGCCGTATCAAAGCCTATGCCGCCGTCATCATCAGTTACCCGCAGTGTGACCACATAATTTCCTGCCACGGGCCAGGTATGGGCTATGGTTTGCCCCGAACGATCAAATACACCGTCGTTATCAACATCCCAATCATAGGTGAGAATATCCCAGGCAACATCTGTGGCCGAACCGGTCAGATCAACCGGAGCAATTTCTACGCCGTTGTATGAACCGGCTTCAACCAGCGGCGGCACATTTCTGACTGTGACTCTCAGGGTATCAATATGCTGGCCGATTTCGCCCCCCTGCGCGGTAGAAAAGGGATAATCATCATCCTGTACCCGCAGCGCAACAATGTAAGTGGCCGGGCCTTCCAAGTTTTCGTTATTGGGCCATTGTACGGTTTGTCCTGTGTCCTGTACAACAAAATTAGACGCTGGGGCTTCATAGGTGAAATCCCAGGCATAGCGCAACGTATCGTCGGAACCGGGATCGGTGGCCCGGCCATTGAAGGTGAGGGTTTCGCCCTCGTTTACGGTGAGGTCCGCGCCGGCGTTGGCCGTAGGATTTGCATTTAGAATGTTGACGGCAACGGCCTGTGTATCGCCGGCGCCGCTATCGTCGCTAACGGTCAATGTGGCGGTATAGGCATCATTGTCGGCGTAAACGTGGGTGGGATTGGCCAGATTGGATTGCGTTCCATCACCAAAAGCCCAGGTGTAAGTTAAAACATCATCGCCCGGATCAAAGGTTCCGTCGCTGGAAAATTGTACGGTGGCGCCTTCCAGGCGAGGCGCTGCCGGGCCAAGGGCCACCGCCGTGGGGGGGACATTCAAAATACCAACTGTGGTGGTGGTAAACACCTGCCCGCCGTCGTCATCCGCTGCCTGGATACCGATGGTGAAATCTCCCTGATTTGTCCAGATGTGCGATATGGTAGGGGCGCTGCTGGTGGTCTCAAACTGGCCGTCGTTGTTCCAATCAAAGTTATAGGTCAGCACATCCGCGTCTACATCGGTGGCGGAAACCTGCACTTCAAGCTCGGCACCTTCGCCAACCGGGCCGGTGTTGGAAACGGCCGTAATCCGGGGCGGCACATTATTGACGGTGATGTTAACCATATCAAAGGCTTCCCCGCCATCTTCATCTCTTACCCGCAGGGCCGCCACTACGGTGGTCGGGCCATCAGCATAAGTAGCCGATACCTCTGCCCCATCAACATCGGGGGTAAAGGTGCCGTTGAAATCCAGATCCCAGGCATAAGAGAGGTTGTCGAAATCTCCGGCAGGATCATTCGCGCTTCCACGCAAGAGCACGGTTTCCGCCTCTTCAACAATTTGATCCTCTCCAGCGTCTACTTGAGGCGGAGAATTTTCCACGCGAACCCGCAGCACGTCTTCGCCCAGGCCGTCGTCATTATCTTGAACTCGAAGCCGGACTTCGTAATCGCCATTATCGTTATAGGTATGGGAAGGATTCAAGGTATTGGCAACGGGGGGGCTGCCATCGCCAAAATCCCAGGTGTACAACAGTACATCCTGTCCGGGATCGTGAGCAGTAGCCTGAAAAGAAATTGCTTGGGCTTCTTCTACGGTACCGGGATTCTGTATCTCCACCACCGGGGCCACATTGGTAACAAAAACCACAGCGCTGCTACTGGTAATACGACCCAGCCAATCTCTGGCCCGGACGCTGACCGGATATTCGCCTTCGTCAACAAAAACGGCATTTATTTGACGTCCGGAGGCATCATCAAACACGCCATCCCCATCCAGATCCCAGGTAAAGGCAACCGAGGCGGGCACAACAGTTCCGAGACCGTTGAGAATTCTGGCCGATAAGGGAATGGGGGTTCCTTCAAGGCCCTGGTAGGTGCCTCCCGCATCAACAATAAGTTCCAGAAGCGGTTCAGGGGTAGGCGTTGGTTCTACGGTGGCGGGGGGAATTGTTTCAGTGATACTTTGGTTTGTATCAGGTATTTGGCCCCCTGTTTTTCTTAAATCCTGTTTTACTGCGTCGATAATTTTGGGATCAACCGGCGCTAATCTGAGAGACTGGGCCGCATCAACCCGATAATTACCGGACGACTGCGCCATCAAACGAACCGGCAGCCAGACATAGTCGTTCCGCTGCATGGCGATTGCTGCGGCGGCAAAAATAATTAATAAGCCGATGGGGATAAGAATCAAAAATATCCACAGGTCAAAGAGCAAGGTGCGCCAGCGTTTTATCCAATTATCAGGCTCCGTCTTCACGGTCTGATGCTGCACAGGGTTATCCTTTTTGTTCTACATCCGCCAACATATCTGTTTTAAGTAATAATGGTTGAACCGCTTCGGACTCTGGCGGCGATGGTGGTTCAGGAGCAGCTTCAAATATTTTTGGCAATCTGACAAAGAATGTGCTGCCCTGGCCCAACTGGCTTTTCACCCACACCTGTCCCTGGTGAAGCTCAACCAGATATTTGACAGTTGTCAGGCCAATGCCCATGCCGCTATGCCCGGCAATATGATCGACGGGTACCTGATAAAATCGGTCAAAAATCCGTTCTTGTTCAGCTTCAGCAATACCAACGCCGGTATCACGAACCGTAATCAATACCGAATCCTTTTCATCGATAATATTGACCTCAATACAGCCGTCCTCAGGCGTAAATTTGATAGCATTGGAAAGCAGATTGGAACAAACCAAATCTATTTTCTCCGGGTCTACCTCGATAGATGGCAGTGTATCGGGATAGTTGAATGAAAGGTCTTTATCTTGCAATTCTGCCATGGCCCGGAAATCGGCGATTGTTTTGTTGATAATTTTTCGAAGATCGGTTGGTCTGGCGCGCACAAAAGCGGTGCCTGCATCCAGGCGTTGAATGGTAAGCATGGCATCAACCATGGTGCGCATGCGCAGGGTACTGGCCATTAAGAAATCCATTGTTTTCTGTAAATCCGGCGGGACTCGCTTTTGAGCGAAACTGGCATAGCCCATCATTGCGCCTAAAGGCGTCCGCAGCTCGTGGGCGGCAATGTTGATAAATTCTGTTTTTAGATCATCTAACCGGCGCAACTCCTCATAAGCATCTTGAGTCGCCTCGAAAAGTTGAGCATTTTTTACGGCAATAGCGGTTTGATTGGCCAGCGTACTTAATAAACGTTTTCTATCTTCGTTCAACAAATTCTCCGGGGTGTATCCGGCTTCCGGTATCAGGGTTAGCATGCCGATGGTTTCCCGGCCGGCAACCAGCGGCGTTATGATCAAATCGGTGGTTTCCTGGAGCGATACCGGTTCCCGGGCATAGGCTTTAAGGGCAGCCGTATTCATAACCTGAGGATACATAACCGCCAAGAATTTTTTCAAACCCTGTTGGGAATCGAATCTCAGGGCCGGCAAAGGCTCCTTCCCGTTGAGTGAAGGATAAGAGATTTTTGGAAGTAAAGTTTGCTGCTGCTCATCCAGCAAATGAATGATCACCTGTTCTGTACCACGCACGGCTGTTTTTACGCTGTTGGTCACAGCCAGCAATACATATTCTAAATTCAAACTGGAGCGAATGGTGACGGCGGAACTGCTTTCATAAAGTGCTATCAGTTCATCAATTCTGTCTTGCAAGGTATTGGTATAATCGGCCAGGCTTTCGGTCATATCGTCTAAAGAACGGGCCAGCAGCCCAATTTCATCACCCGACGAAATTTTTGTTCGACGAGAAAAATCGCCGCTGGCAACCGCGCGGGCGTTTTCCATGAGTTGTTTCAATCGATTGGTAATTACGTAGGTCAATAAATAACCAATGCCAAACACCAACAGCAAGGCCGGCAATACCAGGTAAAGCATGCGGATAAAGGCCTGGTTGGTCTGCGCTTCCATAAAAGCGGTTGGCATCGCTACGGAGTAGATAACAAGCGGCTCCTGCCTGGCAAAAAAAGCGCTGTAAAGCAGATCGTACTCGCGCCCTTCCAAAGAAATCGACCGGCGGGAGATGTATTCTCCTTCCAGCGCCACCATCGGACGAACATCGGGCGACTCTAGCGAGATAACCGGCCGGGTTGTTTCATCTACCGGCAGAGTCGTGCTGACCAGTTCACCTTCCAGGTTGTACAAACTCACGTCGGCGAAAGTTGTTTGTTTCAGAGAACGAAGCAGATCGTCAACATAACTGCCCACCAAAACAGCGCCGATTACTTCATCGTTTTGTTTGATGGGGCCAACTGTTACCAGCATGGCATGGTCATCGATGGTTGTTAACGCAATATATTTATCGCCCTGTTCATCAACCATGCCGCTCAATACTCTGTCGATGATCACCGAATCCGGCAGGCTTGTTTGGACAGCCGCGCGGTAATCTCCCACAGTTCTTGAGCCGGGTGGCCGGTAAATGCCTACCAGTGGGCGTCGTTCAGCGTCGATCACATCAACTCGATCAATCTTGCCGTCATTGGCTACCAGGGGAAATAGTAACCCCTCCAATTGCATGCGATCATTGTTAAGAAGGGCCTGATCAATCCCCTGTGTAAACGCAACCGCCCGCGCCAGCGCCAGATGGGCTGCTTCTCGCTGCCCCAGTTGATCCGTTACCTGCCCGCCCGCGCCAACAAGCTGCCGGGTAAAACGCTCATCTAAAGACTCGGTTAGCGAGCGCACGCTGAAATAAGTTCCCAACGCAGCTACAATAACCGTAAGCAACAAAAAAGGGAATATAATCTTAAACCTTATTTGAGAATTCAAATAGGTAAAGGTTTTTCGGACATATCCTAGCATTTTTAAGATATCCGATCCCGGTTTACCCCATAACGTAAACCAATGACTGGCACACTCAACCTACAGATTTTAATAAAGGCAAGATAAGTTTTAAGATGGAAGTGGGAATTCGACCTTGTGAATAATGCTGGTAAAAAAAATTTGCCCCTGCCAATATTTTATCACAGGGCTAGGGCTTGTCAACCTAAAATTTTTCGGTCTTTATCAAACTTTTACAACAATCCGTGAATATGGTAAAATCCTTTCACATTGTGTGGGATTATTGTACCCTGGGGTAAGCAATGACATTACAAAATATTAGATCTTCCTGGGCCGCTTTTGTTTTATTCTATCTGGTTCTGGTCATCATTGTCACACTCTTAGATTGGGCCAACGGCGTTTTAACTTTATCCTACTGGGGCTTACAGGTTGGGTTAATTACCATTGGCGTTGGCATCTTCGCCGTGTTTGGCATGCTGACGCCGGATCTTTCGGCGGTGCGAGGCGTGCTGCTGGCCTTTACCATTGGTAGTTTGACCATCATTCCGGCTGTTTTGATGGGGTTGGGCCAAATCCCCGGCCTTTGGCCGCAATATTTCTACATTGCTTTTGGCATGGCCACCGGCAGTTTTTTATCGTTTCTGTTTATAAAATTGACCAAAAAACTGCCCGAAAAAGATCCAACCGAAACGGAGTCTGAGCGCCTTGATCGAACAGCCTGAAACCATTAAGTGCAGCGTGGGCATTACCGCCCACAACGAAGAAGCCAACATTGCCCAGATTCTGGAAGCAATGTTAACACAGCGTCTCCATATGGTTGAAATTACCGAGATCATTGTGGTGGCATCGGGCTGTACGGATCACACGGTAGACATCATCCAGAAATTTGCGGCTCTTGAACCGCGTATTCAGTTGCACGTGCAGGAAAAACGAGAAGGCAAAACCAGCGCCATTAATGTTTTCCTTAAACACGCCACAGAAAACATCTGCGTGCTGGAAAGCGGGGATACGGTACCCCATGAAGATGCGGTAGAAAATATGGTCCGTATGTTTGCCGACTCCGGGGTGGGCATGACCGGCGCGCACAAGGTTCCCGTCAATACCCCCGATCACGTGGTTGGTTTTCTCACCCATTTGCGCTTAAAAATGGAACACCAACTCTGTTTGGAAATTCCGCGCCTGGGCGAAATGATCGCGTTTCGCAAAGTATTCGACCAGATTCCGGCCGATGTGGCGATGGATGAAGCCTTTGTCGAAGCATTGGTCATCAAGCGGGGCTTGCAGGTTCGATACGCGCCCGACGCCGTGGTTTTTAATATGGGGCCGGAAACCGTTAGCGATTTCATCAAACAGCGCCGCCGTAACCACGCCGGGCATTTATACCTTAAAGCCAAATATGGTTACGAGGTATCGAGCATGGGGGGTACGCGCCTGGCCAAATTGGCGCTGGATGAGATTTTTGGCGCCTTACGCTTGATCTGGATTTTATTTGCCCTGGGCGTCATCGAAGGATATTCCCGCGTTCTGGGCTGGTATGATTACCGTTTTCATAAACGGACCCATGTGGTGTGGGATATTGCCTGGACCACCAAAGAGGTCAAACGTCCGGTGGATACCAGCGGTATCAATATCACCTCACCCCATTTGCCCGCCAAGCGAGAGAGCAAATAAACGCGCTCAAATAACTTGCCGCGCTCCCTGACCACTTTTTTTGCGTGATAACTATTTTTACCGCATAATAACGCCCACTTACTATGCTGAGTGTTCCCCATAACTCAGCATTTTCTATTGTTAACGGCCAATCGTATGAAAAAACAAACGCAATTTAAAGACACCGTCATCACCCTATTAAAAGTAGTCATTAGCCTGGGGCTGATGATTTATCTCTTTTACCGATTTTTATCGAACCCGGCAGATAGAGTTGCCTTGCTCAATACACTCAGCGAAGCCAATTACTGGTATTTGCTGTTGGCTCTGAGTTTGTATGTGATCGCCATCGTCACCAATGCGGTCAAATGGCACATTTTGCTCCGGGCGCAGGGAATTCTCGTTCCACTGGGGCCGGTCACAAATTATACTTTTGTGGGCTTCTTTTTTAACAACTTCTTCCCGGCCAACGTAGGCGGCGACATTATGCGCGGCTACGGCCTGGCCCGCTACACCGCCCAAAGCGCCGAAGCAGCCGTATCGGTGATTGTGGATAGAATTATTGGTTTGCTGGGCTTTATGTTTACCGCTGTGGTAGCTGCGTTGCTGGTGGTCTATGTTCTGCCCGCCACCCCCTCCGCCGGGCAATCCCTGACCGGCGGTCAGGCCCTGACCGACAATCTCACCTACATTGGCACGGTAGCCATCATCGGCACCATCGGGATTGCCGCCGCTTTTGCCATGATGTTGAGCCACCGGCTGCGGCAACTGGTGGGCAACCTTTTTGCTATCAAGTTTTTGCAGCCGTTCCGCCCCCTGTACCAACGGCTGTCAGAGGCGTTTGGCGCGTACCGGTACCAATATGGCGCGTTATTGAGCGCATTTGCCGTGAGTGTAATCACTGTACTGCTGACCGGCCTGGTGGATGTGGCTATTATTGCCGGCTTGCCCGGCCACATTCCGGCCATTTACATCTTCCTGTTTAATCCGATCATTGCCGTGGCTTTGATCGCCCCCATCAGCATTGGCGGGCTGGGCACGATGTCGGCCTTTTATGTTTATTTCTACGGACTGGTGGGCGTAGCGGGGCCGCTGGCTTTTGCGCTTTCTTTGATCAAACAGGTGATTATTTACGTGGGCAGTTTACCCGGCGGCGTGCTGTGGCTCCGACGTCGAGATAAAGCTACTAATATTGATGACACGCCAACCATAGAAGTCCCCCCAGAAGAAGAGGCTGCGGCAGAAGTGTGAGCAAGGTAGCAAGGTAGCAGGGTAACAACTTGTTACCCTTACACTTCCAAAACCACCGGAAAAACCATAGGCTTACGATGGGTCTTCTGGTAGAAAAATTGCCCTAAATTATCACTGATGACCGTCGCGGCTGTATCCCGATGCGTCTTGCCGCTTTCGAACAAATCGATGACGCGCTCTTTGGCTTCTTCAAGCAATTCTTCCGACACGCGAACATACACAAATCCCCGCGAGATAATTTCGGGACCTTCCACTAA
The DNA here is from genome assembly GCA_964612485.1 of uncultured Caldilineaceae bacterium. Classification (GTDB taxonomy): domain Bacteria; phylum Chloroflexota; class Anaerolineae; order 4572-78; family J111; genus JAFGNV01. The sequence goes on along the minus strand of CAZTFF010000005.1, from coordinate 68,676 downwards.
TTCGCCTGTTTTTTGGTCAATCGCCACCACAACCACCACAAAGCCATCTCTTGAAAGCAGGCGGCGGTCGCGCAGCACCACATTGCCTACATCGCCAATGCCCAAGCCGTCAACCAAAATCTGGCCGCTGGTCACTCGTTCGGCCAGATAGGCCTGGCCCTCATCAAACTCAATGGCTTGGCCGTTTTCAATAATGAACACATTTTCCGGGGCAATCCCCACCGCTTCACCCAACCGGCCATGCAAAACCAACATCCGGTACTCACCCTGAATGGGGATAAAATATTGGGGCCGCACCAATTCCAGCAGCATTTTTTGCTCATCTTGCCCACCGTGGCCTGAAACGTGAACCGGTCTTAAATCCTGATAGATCACATTGGCCCCCAGCCGGAAAAGATTATTGATGGTTCGATGTACCAGTTCCTCGTTTCCGGGAATGGCGGTCGAAGAGAGGATAACCGTATCGCCTTTGCGCAGGTTCACCTGGCGATGCTCCTCATTGGCCATGCGTACCAGGGCGCTGGTGGGTTCGCCCTGCGTGCCGGTGCAGACAACGGCAATTTTGGAATCGGCATAATCATCAATATCATTGATATGGACCAGCATATCTTCCGGCGCAGACAAATAGCCCAAATGCAGGGCCATTTTTACGTTTTCTACCATGCTGCGGCCCACCACGGCCAGTTTGCGGTTGTGCTTCATAGCAATATTGATGACCTGCTGCACCCGCGAGATATTGGAGGCAAAGGTAGAGATGATAATACGGCCTTTGACCTCGCCAAAAATCTGCTCAAAGGTATTGCTGACGATCTGCTCCGACGGCGTGCGGCCGGGACGTTCGGCGTTGGTACTGTCTGACAGCAGGGCCAGCACGCCTTCATCGCCGTAGCGCCGCAGCCGTTCCAGATCGGGGGGCTGGCCGCTGGCCGGACTTTCGTCAAACTTATACTCGCCGCTGTGAACGATGACTCCCTGCGGCGTGTAGACGGCATAGCCCACCGCATCGGGAATGGAATGGCACATATGGAACGGTTCGATGGTAAAGGGGCCAATTTCAATCACGCTGTCCGGGCTGATGGTGTTGATTTCGATCTTATTCAATAACTTGGCTTCCTTTAATTTTACCTCTATCAGGCCGCGGGTGAGGCGGGTGGCGTATAAGGGAACCGGGATGTCGGGCAAAACATACGGCAGGGCGCCAATGTGGTCTTCGTGGCCGTGGGTCAGAAAAATGGCTTTGAGCAGATCGGGATTATCTTGCAGGTAAGTGGTATCGGGAATCACCAGATCTATGCCAAGCATATCATTTTCCGGAAACATCAGACCGCAATCTACGGCAATGGCCTCGTCGCCATACTCGATCAGGGTCATATTTTTGCCAACTTCGCCCACCCCACCTAAGGGTACAATTCGTAATAAGTCTGTCACGGGAATCTCCTGTGGTACAAGTTCTAAAGAAATGTGCAGCAAAACGCCCAAACGCGCTTGCTGTGAAATTGCTATAGTATCTTAAAAAAATTTGCTTTTTCCCTAGTTTAGACATTTCACTAAGATTGGTCAAACCCTTACACCTATTTTTTGTATCTTCTCAATAATCTGGGGCGGAGTTGGTTGAGCTTGTCGAAACCAACGGTCTTCGACAGGCTCAGACCTCGTTCCCCCGAAATAAGGGACATTTCAGAAAAACTTTACCCTAAATTTTGACTTGTCTGACAGACTGGCTATGATAAGTGAGGGGAGTAATCCACATTTGTTAATAAGGAATGAGAATTAATTAACTTCCCCAATTCGTCGGAATATTAGAGAATGGAGATTAGAGATCTCGCCGCTTACGCTTAAAACAATTTCCCCATCTCTAATCTCCAGATTTCTAAATGCGGAAGTTGTTTGATTGCTACTTCTAAAAGTAACTTTGTTAAGGCGAGGAAACAAGGCGTAAAAAGGATTTCGCTTGTTCCTTACTTTTCCTATCTTCCGCATTTATGACACAACAACGCTAAAACTCGAAATATTCAACCCGGTTAAGCTCAGACGAGAGTTTTTCCCTCCTATCACCGCCCACCGGCTCGTAAAACTCGATTTCTGAACTTGACCGGAACTAAAAAACTAAATCAGGGGGATTTTACTGATGACAGACGAAATCAACAAAGAAGAATTGGAAGCCATAGAAACTCAGGAATGGCTGGAGTCGTTAGACTATGTTCTGGACAATAGTGGCCCTGAACGAGTCCAACAACTGTTAGAACAACTCAGCAACCATGCCTTTCAAGCAGGTATACGCATACCGTTTTCGGCCAACACGCCCTACATCAATACTATTCCGGCCAACGAAGAACCGCCCTACCCCGGCAATCGGGACATTGAACGACGCATCAAGAGCATAATCCGCTGGAACGCCATGGCTATGGTAGTGCGCGCCAACCGGCACAGCGCCGGCATCGGCGGGCATATCTCTACTTACGCTTCGGCAGCAACCTTGTACGAAGTCGGCTTCAATCATTTTTTCAAAGCCAAAGGCGATAACTACAGTGGCGATCAAATTTATTTTCAGGGGCACGCCTCGCCCGGTATTTATGCCCGCGCCTTTCTGGAAGGTCGCCTGTCCAGTGAACAATTGGAAAACTTCCGGCAAGAATTGCGCCCCGGTGGAGGGCTGTCCTCCTATCCCCACCCCTGGCTGATGCCCAGTTTTTGGGAATTTCCTACCGTGTCTATGGGCCTTGGCCCGATCATGTCGATTTACCAGGCCCGTTTCAACCGTTACCTGGAAGATCGCAGCTTCAAAGAAGACACCGGCAAAGTCTGGGCCTTTTTGGGTGATGGCGAAACCGACGAGCCGGAAACGCTGGGCGCCATCAGCCTGGCCGCCCGCGAGAAATTGGATAATCTGATCTTTGTCATTAACTGCAACCTCCAGCGGCTCGACGGGCCGGTGCGCGGCAACGGCAAAATCATCCAGGAATTGGAAAAGGTTTTCCGGGGCGCGGGCTGGAATGTCATCAAAGTGATCTGGGGCGGAGATTGGGACCCGCTGCTGGAACGAGATCAGGATGGCATTTTGGTTGACCGGATGTGCGAAGTGGTCGATGGCGAATACCAGAAATACATCGTAGAAAGCGGCGAATACATTCGCCAACATTTCTTTGGCACCGATCCACAACTGAGCCGTCTGGTTGAACACCTGTCTGATGAGCAGGTCCGCAAACTCAAACGCGGCGGGCACGACCCCGAAAAAGTATATGCCGCCTTTAAAGCCGCCGTAGATCACAAAGGATCACCCACAGTCATTTTAGCCAAAACCATCAAAGGGTACGGCCTGGGCGAAGCCGGCGAAGGCAAAAATATTACCCACCAGCAGAAAAAACTTAACGAAGAAGAACTGCGCGAATTCCGCGCCCGTTTTGGCATCCCCATTTCCGATGAAGAGCTGGCCGAAGCGCCCTTCTACCGTCCCGACGAAGACAGCCCAGAGCTGAAATATCTACACGAACACCGCGAGCGATTGGGGGGCTACGTGCCGGAACGCAATTCATCCTGCTGTTATCTCAACACGCCGTCAGAAAAACTGTTTGAGGAGTTCTACACAGGCACCGAAGGCCGCGAAGTCTCGACCACGATGGTGTTTGTGCGTATCCTGGCCAAATTGTTGCGCGATGCCGAAATTGGCCGCCTGATCGTGCCCATTGTGCCCGATGAGGCCCGCACCTTTGGCATGGAAGCTCTCTTCCGCCAGGCCGGCATTTACTCCCACGTGGGCCAGTTGTACGATCCCGTAGACTCCGACAGCCTGCTCTACTACAAAGAAGCCACCGACGGCCAGATTCTGGAAGAAGGCATCACCGAAGCCGGTTCGATGTCTTCCTTCATTGCCGCCGGCACGGCCTACGCCACCCACGGCGTCAATACCATCCCCTTCTTTATCTACTACTCTATGTTCGGCTTCCAGCGCATTGGCGATTTGATGTGGGCCGCCGCCGACCTGCGCACGCATGGTTTTCTGATTGGCGCGACGGCGGGCCGCACCACCCTGGCCGGCGAAGGGCTGCAACACCAGGATGGACACAGCCACGTGCTGGCCTCCACCATTCCCACCCTGCAAGCCTACGATCCCGCCTTTGCCTACGAAACCGCCGTCATCATCCGCGAGGGGATCCGCCGGATGTACGAAGAGCAGGAAGACATCTTCTATTACCTGACCGTGACCAACGAAAACTACGCCCAGCCGCCCATGCCGGAAGGTGACGGGGTAAAAGAGGGCATCGTCAGAGGCATGTATAAATTCAAAGCCTCGGAGCACCCCCGCCGCAAACTCAAAGCCAATCTCTTTGGCAGCGGCGCGATCATGAACGAAGTGCTGGCCGCGCAAAAACTGCTCGAAGAAAAATACAATGTGGCGGTGGATGTGTACAGCGTGACCAGCTATAAAGAACTGCGGCGCGACGGGCTGGACGTGGAACGCTGGAACATGCTGCATCCTTCCGAAGAACCGCGCGTGCCCTACGTCACCCAGGTACTGGCCGATGCCAACGGCGTATTTGTGGCAGCCTCCGATTATATGAAAGTGCTGCCCGATTCCATTGCGCCCTGGATTCCCGGCCCCCTCACCTCCCTGGGCACCGATGGCTTTGGCCGCAGCGACAACCGGGGCGCGCTGCGCGACTTTTTTGAAGTCGACTCGCGCTACATCACCCTGGCCGTGCTGGACTCGCTGGCCGAAAAAGGCGACCTGGATGACGATATGCTGTCCGGCGCAATGGAAGAACTGGAAATTGATCCGGAAAAAGCAAATCCGATGATTTCATAACGATTCAGCCAATCAGTGATTCAGCGAGACAGCGAATCAGCGAGGAGCGATTTGATAATTTGGGACGTGGCTGAATTAGAAATTCACAATTAATTATTCACAATTCACAATTAATCAGGGAGCAACATTGTGACAACCGAATTTAAACTGCCCGAACTGGGTGAAAATGTAGAAGGCGGCGATATTGTAGGGGTGTTGGTGTCTGTGGGAGATACGGTTGATGTCGATCAGCCGGTGTTGGAGTTGGAAACCGATAAAGCAACCATCGAAGTTCCCTCCACGGTCAGCGGCGTAATCAAAGAACTTATGGTCGAAGAAGGTGGCCGGGCCGAAGTGGGCCAGGTGATTTTTACCGTAGATGCCGATGGCGCCGCGCCCGAAAAAGAGCCGGAACCCGAAGCCGAGGCCCAACCCGAAGAAGAGCCAGAACCAGAAGTGGAAGAAAAACCAGAGCCGGAAGCGGAAGAAGAACCGGAAAAACCCCGCCAGGAACCGGCAAAAAAGCCTGAACCGGAGTCCAAACCCGCCCCGGCGAAAAAACCGGACAGCGGCAAACCGGCCCCCGCCGCGCCGTCGGTCCGACGCTTGGCCCGCGAACTGGGGATTGACATCCACGCCGTACCCGGCAGCGGTCCCGGCGGGCGTATTTCTCAGGATGATGTCAAAGCCTACGTCAAAAAACTGAATACCGAACGTCCGACAGCTACTGCGGCTGCCCCGGCGGCGCAGGCCGCTCCTCTACCCGACTTCACCAAATATGGCGAGGTGGAGCGAGAGGCGATGAGTAACGTGCGCCGCGCCACCGCCCGGCAAATGGGCCAGGCGTGGACAATTCCTCATGTGACCAATTTTGATAAAGCCGACGTCACCGAACTGGAAAAATTACGTAAACGGTACGCCAAACAGGCCGAAGCCGCCGGCGGCAAGCTGACCGTCACCGCCATTATTCTTAAAATCGCGGCGATAGCCCTCAAGAAATTCCCGCAATTCAACGCCAGCATCGATCTGGCGAATGAAGAAATTATCTACAAAAAATACACTCACATCGGCGTGGCCGTGGATACCGAGCGCGGCCTGCTGGTGCCGGTGATCCGGGATGTTGACCAAAAAGGCATTATCGAGTTGGCGGTTGAACTGAACGAAATCGCCGAAAAAGCGCGCGCCCGCAAGATCGGCCTGGAAGATTTGGAAGGCGGCAGTTTCACCATCACCAACCTGGGCGGCATTGGCGGCACCAACTTCACGCCCATTATCAACACGCCCAACGTGGCTATTTTGGGCATCGCCCGCGGGCGGATGGAGCCGGTCTACATCGACGGTGAATTTGTGCCCCGGATGATGCTGCCCCTGGCGATTTCTTACGATCACCGTTTGATTGACGGCGCGGACGCGGCCCGTTTTCTGCGCTGGTTGGTGGAAGCGCTGGAAAATCCATTCTTTGTACTCCTGGAGAGCTAACATGACCGAACAATTAGACAAAGCCCAACTGGTCGTCATCGGCGGCGGCCCCGGCGGGTATGCCGCCGCCTTTCTGGCCGCTGATCTGGATATGAAAGTAACCCTGGTAGACCCCGAGGAAAATCCGGGCGGGGTGTGCCTCTATCGCGGCTGTATTCCCTCCAAGGCGCTGCTGCACGTGGCGAAGCTGCTCAACGAATCAGAAGAGGCCGCCAACTGGGGCATCACCTACGAGAAACCCAAAATTGATCTGGACAAATTGCGCGGTTGGAAAAACGACGTGGTCAAGCAGCTAACCGGCGGCACCGGCCAACTGGCCAAGCAGCGCAAAATCAACCACATTCGCGGCAAAGCAACATTTGTTGATGCGTCAAATCTTAAAATTGAATTGGTGGACGGCGGCGAAGCGGCCCTGCCCTTTGAAAAGGCCATCATCGCCACCGGCTCCCGCCCCGCCGAAATTCCCGCCTTTGCCCTGGACACGCCCAAAGTGATGAACTCCACCGGCGCGCTGGACCTCGAAGAAGTTCCCAAAAAGCTGCTGGTGGTAGGCGGCGGTTACATTGGCCTGGAACTGGGCAGCGTGTACGCCGCGCTGGGCAGCAACGTAACCGTGGTGGAAATGCTACCCAACCTGCTTGCCGGAGCCGACAAAGATTTGGCGCGAATTTTAGCCAAAAGGCTGGATGAAAAATTCGAGGCTATCCTGCTCATTACTACCGTCACCGAGATGAAGGAAGTCAAAAAAGGTATCCAGGTGACGTTTGACGGCGAGGTGGAGGAGAAAGAGCAGGTGTTCGACCGGGTGCTGGTGTCGGTGGGGCGCAAACCCAACTCCGGCAACATTGGGCTGGACAACACCCAGATTGAAGTTGATGACAAAGGCTTCATCAAAGTTGATGAACAGCGCCGCACCGCCGAAACCAACATCTGGGCCATTGGCGATGTGGCCGGCGAACCGATGCTGGCCCACAAAGCGTCGCACGAGGGCCGGGTGGCCGTTGAGGCCATTGTCGGCCACAAAGTGGCCTATGAACCGGCAGCCATTCCCGCCGTAGTCTTCACCGATCCCGAAATTGCCTGGGCCGGCATCACCGAAGCGGAGGCCAAAAAACAAAATTTGGACGTGCAGGTGACGCGCTTTCCCTGGGCGGCGTCGGGCCGGGCCATTACGCTGGACCGCACCGACGGATTGACCAAACTCATCATCGACAACGAAACCGAGCGCGTGCTGGGTGTAGGCATTGCCGGGCCGGGCGCGGGTGAGCTGATTGCCGAGGGGGTGCTGGCCATTGAAATGGCGGCACTGGCCTCGGATGTCAAACTAAGCATCCACGCCCACCCCACCCTGTCGGAAACGGTGATGGAATCCGCCGAAGTCTTCTTTGGCCAGGCCACGCACGTGTACCGCCCCAAGCGCGGCAGCAGAAAATAGAAATAGGAATGGAACTTTCCCTGATGAAACTATACAACGCCCTCTCACAACAGGTTGAACCGTTTGAACCCATTGGCGATGCCGTTACCATTTACGTGTGCGGCATCACCCCGTACGATACCACCCATCTGGGCCACGCCTTTACCTATGCGGCATTTGATATTTTGATCCGCGCGCTGGAGCAACTGGGCTATCCGGTGCGCTACGTGCAAAACGTCACCGATATTGATGACGACATTTTACGCAAAGCCAAGGAAGTGAACGATGCCTGGGATGCGGTCGGTAATCGCTGGACGACGCATTTTATCAAAGATATGATCACGCTCAATGTCCGCCCGCCGGAACATTTTCCCCGCGCCACCGACGTCATCGACGACATCATCGCCACGGTTGAAGGACTGCTGGAAAACGGCGTAGCTTATGAGGTTGAAAGCAACGTTTACTTCCACATCGATGCCTGGCCGGAATACGGCAAGCTCTGCCGTATGGACCGCGACGCCATGCTGCCCGTGGCCAACGAACGGGGCAACCATCCCGATGATCCCAATAAAAAAGATCCCCTGGATTTTGTGCTGTGGCAGGCCCAAGCCCCCGGCGAACCGGCCTGGGACAGCCCGTGGGGGCCGGGGCGTCCCGGCTGGCACATTGAATGTTCTACGATGTCGAGCCGTTACCTGGGCAAAACTATTGATATTCACGGCGGCGGGGCCGATCTGATCTTTCCCCACCACGAAAGCGAAATTGCCCAGGCGGAGCCGCTACTGGATGATGACGATGCCCGCTTTAGCCGCTTCTGGCTGCACACCGCCATGGTGTACCACGACGGCGAAAAAATGAGCAAATCGCTGGGCAATTTGGTGATGATGCGCGATCTGCTGAAAACATGGTGGCCCGACGCGCTGCGGCTGTATATGGGCCGCCACCACTACCGCCAGGAATGGAGCCACGACGAGGAAGAATTGAAGCAAGCGGGCCAATTGGCCGAAAAACTACTGGCCGCAGTTACCGCTGGTGGCGGGCAGGATAGGTTGCTCGATCCCACCCCGGCCCTGACCGCTTTCAACAAAGCATTGGCCAATGATCTGGACACGCCCGCTGCCCTCACCCATCTGGAACAACTGGCCGATGATATTCTGACGGCCACTGAAACCGGGCAAAATGTGCAAACGGCTCAGAAAGCCCTGCGTCAGATGAGTACCGTCTTTGGCCTGCGCCTGGAAGCCACCGATCCCGAAACTCGCGTAACCGACGGCTGGAATGAACATCTCAAGCGTTTTGAATAACCAACACCGGGAAAAAGCAGGAACACAGAGAAACACGGAAAACTCACAGAGATTCGCAGAGAAATGGATGATTTTTTTCTCTGCGAATTTCCGCGTTTTCTTTGGCCAGCTTGGAATAATTCTTCTGCCCACACTTGTCTTAGTGGCCTGTCAATCCGAACCTATACCCGCCAACAAACCCGTCTCGCCCAGACCGGAAACTGTAACGGCCACGTCAGAAATAACGTCCAACACGCCTGTGTCTCCAAACACACCCACACCGATCCCAACCGTCGAAATACCCCCCACCCTCACACCAACACCAACGCCCTCGCCCACACCTGCGCCGCAACAAGGCGGTACGGCCGTGTTGGGCGTCGTGGGGCGAGTCAAAAACCTCAATCCCATCACCGATAACAGCCCGGCGCTGCGCGAGCTGATACCCTTACTGTTTGATACCCTGCTGCGGATTAATCCCCAAACCGCCGCACTCCAACCAGGGCTGGCCGAAAGCTGGGAATACACCGACAATGGACGGCAAGTGATCTTCCGGCTGCCCTCCAACCTCTCCTGGAGCGACGGCACACCGCTCACCGCCGCTGCTGTGGCAGAGAGTCTGGAAGCCACCCAACATCCCGCCCTGCGGGCCTTTAGCGATATTGGCGCGCGTAATGATAACACTCTGATTTTTACCTTTCTGACCATTGACTGCGCTGCCCTAACCACCCTGGCCCAACTGCCGCTCTTACCCGCTTCAGAAATCACTGCCACCATTCCCGGCGGCAGCGGCCCGTTTATCGTCTCGGAGCTGTCCGCAGATAAGAGCGCCCTCACCCTGATTCAAAACCCCCACTATCACGGCTCGCCCCCCTACCTGGATGGTCTCACAATCCGTTTTCTACCCGAAGACGAGATCGCTATCGCCCTCTCCGAAGGCCAATTTGATACCATCGGTCCGATTCAGCCATCCATGATGAATAGAGAATTTTTACGGCCTGATTCATCATTAGAAATTAGTAATTCACAATTCACAATTCACAATTATCCCGCCCCCCAAGTCACCTACCTGGCCATCAATTACGATCCGCGTAACGACACCCCGCTGGCGCCCGAAACCAGAGACGCGCTGCTCCTGGCACTTGATCGAGAGTCTATTTTGACCGAGATTTTGGCAGATGAGGGACACCTGCTGGCCGGCTCGCTTTTGCCCCCCCATTGGGCCGCCAACACATCTCTATCCCCGCCCGATTACCAGCCAGACACAGCGCGTCAATTGTTGGCCGATGCAGGCTTACGTGATACCGATGGCGACGGCTGGCTGGACCGCAACGGCCAGCGCCTGGAACTGGGCATCCGGCTGAACGGCAAAAATTCGCTGCACCAGAACTTGGGCTGGCTGGTCAGCAGCTACTACCGCGATCTGGGCCTGTTTGTCCGCGCCGAAAGCGTGCCCTTTGACAGCGTGGTGGACGATCTGTTCACCCACGATTTCACCCTGGCCATTTTTAGCTGGCCTCTTCTGCCTGATCCCGACCAACGAATGTTCTGGCATTCCACCGAAAATGAGGAAGGCATGGGCTTGAATTTCACCTCCTACAACAATCCGCAGGTTGATGCGCTGCTGGAGGCAGGCGTGACCGTCGCGGGATGTCGGCAGCAGGAGCGGACCAACTTTTACACCGAAGTCCAACAAATTCTGGCTAAAGACCGTCCGGTTGATTTTTTGTTGACCCCCCACCGGCAGTTGTGGGTCGCAGGCAGCCTCCACGGGCTTGAACCCGGTCCATTTGCGTCCTTTACCTGGAACGCAACTCGATGGCATCTTTTACGTTGATGAAGGGACCGTAAACGCCTTATGGATCGTTCAACCGCCCATCCCCGGTGGCGCAAATATCATACCCTGATTGCCGAAATCACCTTTGTGGTGATTGTATTTTTCTGGGGGATCACCTTTGTCTTCAGCAAAGCGGCTCTGGATGTGGTTGGCCCGTTTGCCTACAACACGTTTCGAATGACCCTGGGAACCCTCACCCTGGCGCTGCTGGTGGGCCGTGATTGGAGAAACGTCAACCGGCGCTATCTGATACCGTCGCTTGTCACCGGGGCGCTGCTGTTTGTGTCGTATGGAACCCAGGCGTACGGCATTCAATTTACCACCGCCAGCAAGGCCGGATTTTTGACCGGCACTAACCTGGTGTATGTGCCGATCTTTTCGGCGCTGCTGCTGCGCCGTGTGCCCAGTTGGACGGCCATTACCGGCGTAATTTTGGCCTTTGGCGGCCTTTACCTGCTATCTTTTGAAGGCGAGTTGGGGAATCTCACCCTGTCGCACGGGGATTTTTGGGTAGGCGTTAGCGGGGTGGGCTGGGCGTTGTATTTGATTGCCCTGGCTAACTACTCGCCCCGCTTGAATGTGCTGCTTTTTTCCACGCTGCACGTGGGTGTCACGGCGCTCCTCAGCGGCATCGGCTGGCTGTTTTCAACTGAACCGCTGGCCCTGCCGCTCACGTCGGCGGCGTTGTGGCTGGCCGTTCTCAGCACCGGCGTGATTGTGATCGGCCTGGGAACCAGCGTGGAAACGTGGGTGGCCCGGCTGGTCTCACCCACCCGATTGGCGTTGATTGCGGCGCTGGAGCCGGTGTTTGCGGCCCTGGCCGGCTGGTGGGTGGGAGAAACACTTACCACGCGCATTCTCATTGGCGGCACGCTCATTTTGGCCGGGATGCTGGTAGCCGAATCCAGGCATATCTTCAAAAAAGAGGCCGCTCATGCTCCAACTTAAAACCAAACGTCTCCGCTTGATGGCTCTCTCCCTGGAACAATTGGACTTTTTTCTGATCAGTCCCCACGAGTTGGAACAAGAATTGGAACTTGCGCTTACCCCAAACACCACGCAAGACCCGGCGGCGCTGCGAGCCATTTCCACCAAGATCGGCAAAATGCGCCGGGCCAGGCGGCCAGATCATCCGTGGTATACCTACTGGTTATTGGCGGTACCGGAAATTCGGTGTGGGGCCGGGCTGGCCGGTTTCAAAGGCATTCCCGATCAAAAGGGTGAGGCAGAAATCGGTTACGGCATCGATCCGGCTTTTCGTAACCGGGGCTATATGAGCGAAGCCGTGCATGCCTTGGTGTCCTGGGCTTTTGAAGCTGAGGCTTGCCGGGCCGTGGTAGCCCGAAAGGTGCTGCGAACAAATATTGCATCGCAGCGGGTGCTGGAAAAAGTAGGAATGCACATTTATGAAGAGTCCACAGACGCGCAATCGTGGCGGGTTGAAAAGGCAGCGCCCCCACTTACGCCGGTTGAGAAAAGACCGCTTTAGTGAACTGCCCGCTCATTTCAATCTCAAACGTTTGATCCAAAAACTCCACTGTGTACGTTCCCTGCTCGTGAGCGTAAATCTCAAACCCGCCTTTCCCGTGTTCGGCCTTGCTGCCGCTGGTCACGCGCTCAACCCGGCCACTGGGCAACGTAATGGTGACGGTTTCATTGGCCACGCCAATATCGCCCACCAATAAGGCCAAGCCTGCTCCGCGTTGGATATCAACCTGCCAGGTTGAAGCCGCCGGCTCCGGCTGGGATTCAGAGGGTGGTTCAACTTCAACCGAAGCATCAACCGTAGATTCAGTCTCCGGTGTATCAAAACTTGTGCCTGGTGGAGTCGCATCAACCGTAGCGGGTCTGGCTTTCGTTTCTGTCACCGGCGGCGAGGGAGCAGACGCGGCCTCAACCGGCGCATCCAGGCTCACTTCTTTCTGAAAGGCGGCCAATCTATCCAGAAACGGCCCCAAATGCTCAAACGTTTCCCAGCGCGGCAAACCGGCGGCTCCGGTCACAAACAGGCACGCGCCCATCATGTAATCATCCTTCATCAATTCGCTGTTGTACCAGAGCATGCTCTGCCAGTAATCTTCCAGCGGAAGCGGTGATTCAACCACGCCGCCGGGGATATTGGCCGGCACGGTCACTTCTTTGGCCCAGGGGCCAATATCTTCGCCGCCCCATACTCCTTGGGTCATCCCACATTCGGTGATGATCAGCGTGTGCTTGTCGCCATATTTCTGGCGAATACCCTCATTCATCACCCGCCGGTACCGCAGCGCGCGCCACATACCGTCGTTGCCGCGTCCCTCTCCCACGCCGGGGACCAGATTTTCCGGCTCGCCGGGGCCGTTCAAGCCCACATTGTGCAGTCGATCCATTTCCGGCCAGTCGTACTCGTGAAAACCCAAATATTTGTATAGTTCCAACGTGCCGGGATACAACTCCAACCACTGCTGCCCCCGGCCGTTACCCTGACCAAAATTAAAAGCCACCGGCTCAAAGCCGGCTGAAAGCATTTTTTCGCCAAACGCAATTTGGTATTCTTCATAAAGTTTCTGAATTTCGGCATTTTCCCATTCCGGGAAGACCTCGTTGAGCGACTCCCAGGCGTGAAAAATGGGCCGGCCGTTAATATGGTGAATATCACGGTTGACTTCCTCTCGCAAAATCCGTTCGGCCATTTCCAGGCCGCGTTTTTTGGCATCCTGCGCGGTGCCGCCGCTTAACTGCCCAAAATCTTGCGGATGCACAAACAAACGGCCAATCAAAAAAACATCGGGGATTTGCTCTCGAATTTGCTTCATTACCTCAACGCTGAAATCAAGCGTTTTTACCACCTTGGGTTTGAGCCGAAACACCGCCTCAAACGCATCCTGACGCGGGCCGGTAATGTGAAACCCAAATTTATGGTTGTAAAACGTGTCGAACCGGTGGTATTTTTGATTGAAAATCATCGTAAGGTCCCCCTTTGAAAGGTTATAGGCGCTGCCGGTTTTTAACATTTCAGATGTATCTTCTCAATATTTCGGGGGAACGAGGTCTGAGCCTGTCGAAGACCGTTGATTTCGACAAGCTCAACCAACTCTACCCCAGATTATTGAGAAGGTACTTTCAGATCAATAATATCACGAGGCCGGAGGCGTGTCAATGAAAAGATGGAAAAGATACAGAGAGGCGGCGAAAGGCTTTAAAAAAAGATTTTGCCCAGGGGTTGGTGGGAACGTCCAACCCCTGGGCAAGAAAGAAGGAAGGAGATGCGCGAGAAGTGTCTCGCGATTTATCGATAACAGTATACTGCAAAAACCGACGTTTGGCATCGGCCAAGAGGCGATGATTTATGGCAACTTCACTGCGCCGCATGGCCTAAGCAATTTGTCGTATAGCACTGTTTTGCCTGCCAAGAACGTGTGTGCTATGATAATGACAGGCGGGGAGTACAGTTGCAACATTGCTCTCCTACTATTGATCAGTTTTTTGCTGGAGGATATCCCCAGAATGGAAAAAAGTCCACCCCTATGGGTGATTGCCAATGCCTGGCGAGAAATTTTCACCCGCATTTTTGAAGATGTTGACACCCAATACAATGTTTCGCCGGAATGGCTGGTGAACCCGGCCACCAACCGCCGCCTCAAACTGGATATGTTGTATCCAGACATCGGTATAGCAGTTCGTCTTGAAGGATTAACGGCTAAAAAACGCCGCCAGCGGCTCAGTTTGCAAGAGGAAGAACAAGAGCAAATCCGGCTGCGCGCCCGCGACGAATTGTGCCGCCAACACAAGGTTGAACTGATCGTGGTCAACATTGGTGATAAACCACAAACCGCTTTTAGAACCATTGATATGGCCCTGAGCCGGGCCGCCGCGCGCGTCCAAAAACCCGAACTCATCCGGCAGGTCAGCAACGCGCGCGCCATCGCCCGCCGCATCTCCCAACAGGTCCAGACCGAACGTGATTTCAGCCTCTATGCCGATCTGTGGGAAGATCGCCAATATCAAATTCCAGAACCCGTCGAACCGCCATCGTCCCCCCCGCCGTCAATTGACTTCAAAGAAGGGATGGAGGTCGAGCATACGACTTTTGGCCCGGGCGTGATCGTGTCGGTTACGCCTGGGGAGGATGAAACGCTGCTTTCCGTTGATTTTGTGACTGCCGGGCCAAAAACCCTGGCCGCCAGCCTGGTTGCCGGTAAATTGGCGCCCAAATAAATAGCATTGCGTTAAAAATTATTATTGACTCCCCTGCCTGTCGGCATTATAATCTTGAACGTAAAGGGGTTAGGCTCTTTAAAGTATAATATTGTTCCAATGTTGGGGCTTCGCAGTAACACATATTCCGTGCCCCCTGACACCAGGGGGCATTTTTGCAATCAAATCTGAAGCGGGACGTAGACTATGTGGCAAATTTACCATACGCCTCAAACGCTGGACGAGGCGCTGCAACTTTTAGCAACCCATCAAGACGAGGCGCGCTTGATCGCCGGCGGCACCGATTTGATCATCGAGATAGAACGCGGCCAGCGCTCGCCAACGGTGGTTATTGATATTTCCGCCATTCCTGATTTGGATACCATCAGCCGGGATGATTCAAACCAGATCCATCTCGGACCGCTGGTCACGCACAATCAGGTGGTGGGATCGGACTTGTGCGTTCAGCGCGCTTTTCCGCTGGTGAAAGCTTGTTGGGAAGTGGGCGCGCCCCAAATCCGCAATCGAGGCACGATTGCCGGCAACCTGGTCACCGCCTCGCCGGCCAACGATACCATCACCCCGCTGTGGGCCATGGGAGCCAGCGTTACGCTGCAAAGCGCGCGCGGCAGCCGGACGCTGTCGTTTGAAGAATTTTTCCAGGGCGTACGCCAAACCGCGCTGGAACCGGATGAAATGCTGGTGGACATTATCTTTCCAGCCATGGAAAATTACCAGATCGGCACCTTTCTGAAATTGGGCCTGCGCCGCGCCCAGGCCATTTCGGTGGTGAATGTGGCCGTGGTGCTGACCATGCTGGCCGATACCGTAACCCAGGCCAGGATCACCCTGGGCAGCGTGGCCCCCACCATTGTTCGGGCGGAAGATGCCGAACGGTTCCTCACCGGCAAGGTCTTGCGCAAAGAAGTGAGAATCCATGCCGCCGAACTGGCCGCCCAAACCATTGCCCCCATCAACGATATTCGAGGCTCGGCGGAATACCGGCGCTACATGACCACCGTGCTAACCCGCCACGCCCTGGAGGCCCTGTGCGAAGGCACCGAACGAGACCCGCTGCCGCCGCGCCCGGTGATGTTGTGGGGCAGAACAGAAGGCCGATTCCCCGCGCATCAGGAAACGCTGACCCATACCGAAGAAAACGACGAACCGATCATCACCACTATCAACGGTGAGCGCCGGGAAATCCACGGGGCCAACCATAAAACGTTGCTGCGCATGCTCAGAGAAGACGCCGGCCTGATCGGCACCAAAGAAGGCTGCGCCGAAGGAGAATGCGGGGCCTGTACCGTGCTGCTCGATGGCATTGCGGTGATGAGCTGCCTGGTTCCCGCGCCCCGCGCCCACGGCAGCGAGATCATCACCATCGAAGGACTGGGCCAGGCGGATAAACTGCATCCGGTGCAGCAGGCTTTTGTGGACAACGGCGCGGTGCAGTGCGGTTACTGTACGCCCGGCTTCATTATGAGCGGCGCGTCCCTGCTGGATGAACGGCATCGCCCCACCCGCGACGAATTGAAACAGGCCATTACCGGCAATCTATGCCGCTGTACGGGATACTATAAGATTTTGCAAGCGTTAGAAAAAGCAAGTGAGTGACTTATGACCGACAAATACATCGGCAAATCTCTTAACCGAATTGATGCTTTAGGGAAAGTGACCGGGGAAACTCTCTACCCCGGCGACCGCAATTATGAAGACGAACTGTGGATGAAAGTGCTGTTTGCCCGGCGTCCCCACGCCCGGGTGGTCAGCATCAATACCGACGCGGCAGAGCGCTTGCCCGGCGTGGTGGGCGTTTTCACCGCCAAAGATGTGCCCATCAACCAGTACGGCCTGCAAATCCCGGACCAGCCGGTTTTGTGCGGCCCCGGCTCCAACAAAAAAGGCGGCGACATTGCGCGTTTTGAGGGCGACCAGGTGGCCGTGATCGTGGCCGAAACGGAAAAAATTGCTGCCCAGGCCAGGGATTTGATCGAGGTGGAATACGAAGACCTGCCGGTGGTCATCGATCCTGTTTTTGCCCTGTCGGGCCGCGCGCCCGAATTGCATCCCAATGTTTTCAACAATGTGGCCGATTATAAAAAAATCCGCCGGGGAACCCCCGAAGCGGTGTGGGATAGCTGCAACGAGATCATCGAGGCCGTTTATCTGACCCCCTTTCAAGAACACGCCTACCTTCAACCCGAAGCCGGCACCGCCTACATGGACGAAAATGACGTCATCACCGTTCACTGCGCCGGGCAATGGACCTGGGAAGACCAGCAGCAAATTGCTCACGCCCTGGATTTGCCCCCGGAAAGGATCCGCGTGGTGTACGATGCCATTGGCGGCGCATTTGGCGGGCGAGAAGATATGAGCGTGCAGATCATCCTGGCGCTGGCCGTTTTGCGGCTGCATGAGAAAAACGGCAGCCGCCGCCCCATAAAAATCATCTGGAGCCGCGAAGAATCGATCATCGGCCACTGCAAGCGCCACCCGATGATGATCGAGGCCAAATGGGGCGCTAAAGCCGACGGCACGCTGCTGGCCGCCGACATCAAAATTATCAGCGATGCCGGGGCTTATATGTATACCAGCAACAAAGTATTGGGCAACGCCATTCTCACCGCAACCGGGCCGTACGAAATCCCGAACGTCAAAATCGATGCCTACGCCGTTTACACCAACAATCCGGTGGGCGGCGCTTTCCGGGGATTTGGCGGGCCGCAAGCCCAATTCAGCGCCGAAATGCAAATGAACAAGCTGGCCGAAAAACTGGGTAAAGACCCGGTGGAAATCCGGCTTAAAAATGTGCTGGATGAGGACAAATTGTTGGCCGTTGGCACCACCATTCCCGGCGGGGTGAGCATGGAAACCGTCATCCGTCAAACCGCCTGGAAATCCAACTGGCACTATCGCGGCGCGCGCGGCGAAAACAATCCCGACTACCCCGAAGCGCTGCCCCGGCTGGTCAAAGGCCAGGGCTTTGCCGCCGGATTTAAAAACATCGGCTTTAGCGCCGGGTATCAGGAAAATAGTTGGGCCAAAGTCGAACTGCACGGAGCCGCCGAGATCGAAGAGGCCATCGTGCGCATTGCCGGGGCCGATGTAGGCCAGGGCCACCACACCGCGATGGCTCAAATCGCCGCCGAAGTGCTGGACATCGCGCCGGAGAAAATCATCCTGGCTGTCTCAGATACGGCTTTTACCGAAAGCTCCGGCAGCGCCAGCGCCTCGCGCCTCACATTTATGGCCGGCAACGCCGTCAAAGAGGCGGCGGAGTTTGCCCTGCGCAAATGGCGCGCCGAGGACCGCCCGGCCATGGCCGAAGCCACCTGGCTGGCCCCCAAAACCACGCCGATGGACCCCCAAACCGGCTACAGCGTTCCCAATTTTGCCTACGGCTACGTGGCCCAAATGGCCGAAGTGACCGTCGATACCGAAACCGGCGTGATCACCGTCAACCGCATTGTGTGCGCCGATGATGTGGGTAAAGCCATCAACCCGGACCAAATTATCGGCCAGATCGAGGGGGCCATTGTGCAGGCCCACGGTTACGCCGTGCTGGAAGATCTAAAGGTCAACAACGGCCAGATTTTGAACCCCTATCTCAGCACCTACCTGATCCCCGGGGTGTACGATATTCCGCAGCGGGTGGAATCGATCATTGTGGAAGACCCGCACCCGCAGGGGCCGTTTGGGGCTCGCGGCATGGCCGAAATGCCTTACCTGCCCTACGCCGCGGTCATTGCCTCGGCGGTGTATGATGCCATTGGTATCTGGTTTGACGAATTTCCCTTGACCCCGGAGCGAGTCTTGCGGGGCCTGGGCAAAGTACGCAGCAGAATTTAGAGATGACCGACAACGGACGACCGCTTTCGATTTTACGGTGGTCGGTCGTCTGTCGTTGGTCGTCGTTTTTGAGGTTTTTTCCATTATGACTTACTGGCAAAATTACCATACCCCCGCCTCCATTGATGAGGCCATCAATTTGCTGATCCAGTACGCCGGACAGGCGCGCGTGATCGGCGGCGGCACGGATTTGATCCTGGAAATGCAGCAAGGCCATCGCACCCCGGTGGAAGCGCTGGTGGATGTAACCCAAATCCCCGGCTTGAACGAGATTATAGAGGAAAACGGGTTTATTGTGATCGGCGCGGGCGTAACCCACAGCCAGATTGTAAGCGACGAACGCATTGCACAGAGCGGCACCTGCCTGGTGGAAAGCTGCGGGGTAATTGGCGGGCCGCAGGTGCGTAATGTAGGCACGCTGGCCGGCAACGTGGCCCATGCCCTGCCCGCCGGTGACGGCACCATCAGCCTGCTGGCCTTGAACGGAGAAATCCAAATTGCCACCGCCGAGGGCCTTGCCTGGGCCTCGATGCGCGACATTTTTGTGGGGCCAGGCCGGAGCACAGTTGATCCCACCCAGATGATCATTGCCCGGCTGCGTTTCAAACCCACCGGAGAGAACGAAGGCTCGGCCTTTCGCCGGGTGATGCGGCCCCAGGGCGTGGCACTGCCCATTATCGGCATGGCGGCCCGGCTCACCGTTGACGGTGACACAATTACCACCGCCCGCGTAACCATTGGGCCGGCGGGGCCAACACCCTTTGTGGCCGAACAGGCGATGGCCTATCTCACCGGGCAGCCGGCCACAACCATCACGTTTACCGCTGCCGCCGAGATCGCCCTGGAAGAAGCCAACTTGCGCGCCAGCCGCCACCGCGCCAGCAGAGAATACCGGGCCGAGATGATTCGCATCCAACTCCCTAAAACGTTGCTGAAAGCTGCCGAACGGGCGCGAACCGGGCAGGCCATCCCGGAAGGAGTTGGCGAATGACTCCTGCTATTCGTACGCCAGCACATCCTTCACGCTCAGCCGCGAGGCGTTCCAGGCGGGCAGTAAGCTGGCCAGGGCAGCCAGGGTCAGGATGATGCCCAGCCACAACAGCGTTCCGCCAAAGGCGAATTGGTAGGTCAGTTTGGCCTCCATAAAAGCCAGGCCCACGGAATCGCTGAGCAGTTTGCCGATGGGCCAGCCCAACGCGGCGCCGATCACCCAACTGGTCAGGCCGATCACCAACCCCTCAACGATCACGATCTTCATTACATCGCCGTCAGAAGCCCCCACAGCGCGCATCACGCCGATCTCACGGGTTCTTTCGATGACGTTGATGCTCATTGTACCCATCAGCCCCAAACAGCCCACCACAGCGATCAGAATGGCCATAAACGCCAGGAAGACAACAATCACGTTGAACTGGTATTCTATATTTTCTCTGATGGAGGCCGTTGTTTCTGTTTCCTGTACTTGCAAGCCCAGGCTGTCGAAATGATCTTTGACCCGCAAGGCCAACTTCTCCTGAAATTCCGGCGAGTGGTTCTCGGCCAGCAACTGCACCCCGCCGGAGCGGCCGATATAGCGAACATAACGGGCAAAGTAAGGATAGTTGGCGTAAGCAATACGCCCGGTCATCACCCCTTTGACCACCCCCACCACGTGCCAGGTATCTTCCCGGCCTTCAATGGTCAGCGTGATATCATCACCCACTTTGATATCCGGTTCTTCTTTGAGCAACTCAGTATTGATCACAACGGCATTTTCATCATCCGGCAGCAGCCAGCGGCCTTCGAGCAGGGTGGGCAGGATCATTTTCGTGTCGGCGGGGATGCCCAGCACGGACAGGTTGGGGCCTTCGTGCCCATCATCGCGCATGCGGCGGGCGGTGTTACCGATCCAGCTTTCGGCATCAACCACGCCGGGCACGGCCAGCGCCATACGCTCGATTTCTTTGGTACGGTGAGCGCGATCAAAATCTATTTCAACATCAAAATTCCAGTAGGTCAGGGCCTCGTCCAGCGTAGCCAACAGCGAGGTATGCACGCTCAACACGGCGATGAAAATGGCTCCGCCCAGGGTCAGCGTGAACAGGGTCAACAGCAAGCGCGCCTTACGCCGGATCGTATTGCGCATGGAAATGCGAATGGGACGGGAAAGGGACAAAAGTTTGCCGGTGAGCCATTCCGTGGCCCGGTCGATAAAATGGGTACCAAACTGCCCTTTGCCCAGGCCGTAACTGCTGATGGCATCATTCACGGTAATCCGCGCGCCGGTGATCACCGGATAGAGCGCGGCCAGCAGCGGCACAACCAGGCCAACCGCCACCTCAACGGCCAGGGCTTGCGGCGGAAGGCGGAAACCGGTCAGATCGAAATTAACCAACCAGGCAATATAGGCCGAAAACTCATAGGCCGCCCACGCGCCCAACGGCACCGCCACCAGCAGCGACAACAGGCCAAAGAACAGTACCATACCCAGGTACATGCCCATCACCTGGCCGGCCCTGGCCCCAACAGCCTTCATAATGCCCACCTGCTTGACCTGCTGGGCAAGAATAGCAGAAATGGTGTTCACTACCAGAAAACCACTCAAAAACAGCGATAGCACGCCCAGCACGCCCAAAATCAACAACATGGGCTGCACGGCTTCGTTGGCGGGATGCTGCTCCGGTTCAGGAATCCAGGTCCAATAGACGTTCAGGCCGCTCTTTTCGACCTTTTTTTCCACAGCATCGGCTACGGTCTGGACTTCGTCTTCGGTCGGCGCGTATTTGTCTAGCCGAATTTGCAGATCATCATAATGCCGTTCTTCACCCAGCCATTCCAGGGTTTCAAAGGTGATGTAGCCATAGGCCTCCCCCACAAAGGGCGCGGGCGGGTTGGACATATCGTGGGCAATGCCGGCCACCGGCAGGTGGCGGATTTTGCCGTCGGGCGTTTCGATTTCGAGAACATCACCCTCTTTGGCATCGATGATACCCAGCGATTGCCGTTCCAACAGCAGTTCCCGTTTGGGCGGCGGCCAGGCGCCGCTGACGGATTTCACAATGTCCAGCCGCTGGTCCTCGTAATCGTTCAGCACGTCCAGATTGAGGGTTTTCCACCGATCCGGCCCTACTTTGATCCGCGTTTCAAACTCGTCCAGGCGGGCGTCGGCCTCGGCTACGCCCTCTACGCGGCGCACGGCCTCGAGCAGATCATCATCAAACCAGCCGGGGAACAGGTGGGCGTGGGCCGGGTTAGTGGCCCCGTAAGAATCCGCCATATCTTCCGAAAGCATGATCTGGGTGCTCACAATCATGCCAATGGCAAATACGCCCACGGCAATGGAGAGAATGACCAGCAGCGTGCGAATTTTGTTCAGCCAGAGATCGCGTAAAATTTTACGCCAGCGCGGCCCGAACATCGTTCACTCCTTCCGCCGTTTTTGAGGAATGCCCGCTGCGGCGCTCCTCGTTGATGATTTCGCCGTCGGCAATGGTGATGGTGCGGGTGGCCCGGCGAGCCAGATCATGATCGTGCGTGACCATCAAAATGGTTTTACCGCCGGCCACCAGCCCTTCAAACAGATGAAAAACCGAACCGGCGGTATTGGAATCAAGGTTTCCCGTGGGTTCATCGGCCAGGATCAACGGCGGATCATTGGCCAGGGCGCGGGCGATGGCTACCCGCTGCTGCTGCCCGCCCGACATTTGCGCGGGCAGTTTGTGAGCCTGATCGGCCATATCCACTTTTTCCAGCAGGTCTATGGCCCGTTCTTCCCGTTCGGCGGGGGTGTACATCCGGCAAAAATCCATTGGCAGCATCACGTTTTCGGCCACGGTGAGGGTAGGCAGGAGTTGAAAAAATTGAAAGATCACGCCGATGTGTTGGCCCCGCCAGCGGGCCATCTGGCCTTCCTTAAAATTCTGGATCGACGTGCCGTTAATCACCACTTTGCCGGCGGTGGGCCGGTCGATGCCGGCGATCATATTGATGAGCGTTGATTTACCGCTACCCGATTTACCGATCACGGAGACAAACTCGCCCGGTTCAACTTGCAAATCAACGTGATCCAGCGCCGTAAACGTTCCGGCCTCGCTCTGATAGGTTTTGACCACCTGTAAAATATCAACCAGCGATCTACTTCCGCTCCCGTTGTGGCCGTTTACGCCATTGTGACCGTTGCGCGGTTTGTTATTCTCGTTTTGATATCCGAACCATTGTTTGAACATGGCTTGCCCCTTCAGTAAAAACTTTATCCCATGCAAAACTCAACAAAGAGTACACCTGAATCCATCCACCTATACGAATGCTTTAACCAAAAGTTGCGCCCGCGCCTCCACGCCAACCACCTCACTCTACAAGCCATTGTTTGGACCGCCAGAAATTTTAACAAACTTAAGCCGCCGAGTAAACGATTTTGTGCTACAATATAAGTAGCGCTTTAATGATTGGGGGAATAAAAATGATAGAATTGTATCGGCCAACCAACTGTCCCGATTGCGCCGGGATAGAGGAGATGTTGGAAGAATTGGTCGTGGCGCATAAAATCATCACCCTGGAATCGGATGAGACCACACCCCAACTTACTCCCAACACACCTTTACCGGCCCTTAAGGATGAGGGAAAAATCGTTTCCGGGTATGAAGCCATCAACGCCTATCTAATAGAACTGGAGCAGATTGTGGCCGACTGGCGCCGCTTTCAGGGCGATGCGTGTTATATTAATGACTCAGGCGAAATTTGTTAATTTTGACACAATGATGAAATGGGGGCACAATAACTGCCTGCGAGGATAATGCCTCCAGACTCCCGACGAGCCGCGCCACCTGTATAATTCAACCAGAACTTTGGGAGCAAAATAGATTTTCAGGGAGGATAATCAAATGACAAGCAAGACTGAAGTTGAAATTATCACGGCACTCCGGTCGATGGAGTTCTTCCACGATATGGCGACCAAACATTTGCATAAACTGGCTGCCATTGCCAGTGAGATCACCTATGAAAAAGGCGATCTGGTATACAAAGAGGGCGATCTGGACAAAGGCATCTACCTCATTCAAGCAGGAGAGGTAGTTATCGAAATGAAAGCGCCCAATCAAAGCTACGCCCCGGTGCTAACTATTGGAAAAGGCCAGCTTTTTGGTTGGTCTTCCCTCTTCCCCGGACAGCAAAAACGCGCTCGGGCCCGGGTACTCAGAGACACTCGCGCTTTTCTGATTGATGGGGACCGGCTCAATTATCTTTTTGAAACAGACCACGAACTGGAAAATGTGATCATGCGCCGAATGATCAAACTGGTGGGGGAACGGGTATACGCCACCCGGCAAAGATTGGTAGATTGTCCCGACCTGCCCAAAAATTAAGCCCAGCAATAATCAAACTTCAATCATCACTTTTATGACGTTATCCTGATACACTGTATTCATGGCATACGCCTCGGGTGTTTTTTCCAGCGGAAAGCGATGGCTGATCATACCGGTTAAATCTACCAGCCCGCTCTCAGCCAGACGTATAGCGCGGGGATAGGTGTGTTTCATGCGCCGCACCGTGCGGATATCCAGTCCCTTCCGCCGTACGGTGGAATGTTTCAGCACCAACTCATCTTCCTCGGAAATTCCCGCAATCACCAGCCGTCCCCCCAGCCGCAGCATATCGGCTGCCTGCTGCACCGAATGATCGGCCCAGGCGGCTTCAATGGCAATATCCACGCCATCGCCGTGGGTGGCTTGCTGCACGGCCTGAACGGGGTCAACCTCATCGCAATTAATGGGGATAGCGCCGTATTTTTCCGCTTCGGCCAGCCGCCAGTTGAATTTATCACTGATAAGAATAGGCTCCGCGCCCGATAACTTCACCAATTGCAGAACCATCAAACCAATACAACCCGCGCCCAGAATGGCGACACTATTGGCTACGCGAATTTTGGCTAGATCAACCGTATGAATAGCAATGCCCAACGGTTCCAGCATCGCGCCGGCGGCATCATCCATAGAATCGGGCAGGGGAAAACAGGTACGGGCCGGCATATGCATCCATTGGCACAGGCTGCCATGATCGGGATAGGAACCACAAAAATGCAGCCGGCGGCACAGGTTGGGATGTCCCTGCTCGCACATTTCGCAGCGCCAGCAAGGTTGGGCCGGGTCCACAGCCACGCGCATGCCGGGCGTCAGGGGGTGGCCCAAGCCATCGCGTTGGCCCAGGCCATCGTGGGGGTCTCCACCGATTTCTTCCACCACCGCCGCATACTCGTGGCCCAAAATCAATGGGTCCTGGATCAAAACATCGCCAATACGGGCATCTTTGTAGCTATGCAGATCGCTGCCGCAAACGCCCACGGCAGTAACCCGGAGTAACACATCTTCCGACCCCGGCGGGCCGGGATGGGGAATCTGCTCAACCCGCATATCTGCCGGACCGTAAAGGCGAACCGCCGTCATCTCTGGGGGATAATGGGTCATAAAACGTCTCCTGAAAGTAATGAATTATTGATCAAAGCGGTACCAGCCGCCGTTGTCGATGAACACCCAGTAGGCGCTGTCGAGCGGCGTATGCACAATGGCCCCGCCCTGGAACGGCTGCGCTGCGCAGCGGGGATGATCGGGGCCGCCAACTTCCTCATCCACGGCATTGCCTACATCCGCCCGCAGCGCGGGGTATTCGCACCACAACATACCAAAGCCGCGTTTGGGGCCAAGCGGCGCGTAGGTTTCGGCCTCCGCACACCAATATTCGGGGCTGCCGGGCCAGGTATCGGTGAATTTGTAGGATTTGTCGCCGCTTTGGCCGGAGCCTGGCATCACCGCAGCCCATACCGGATCGGGGTCTTGCGGGTTATCGAACCAAACCATATAACCGCGCTGAAAATTTTGCCGGGCGCACAAGCGATCTCCCACCGGCTCCGACACCGGATACCCCAACTCGCTGTTTTCCTGCCCTAACGCGGCCCAGAT
Organism: uncultured Caldilineaceae bacterium; assembly: GCA_964612485.1. Classification (GTDB taxonomy): domain Bacteria; phylum Chloroflexota; class Anaerolineae; order 4572-78; family J111; genus JAFGNV01. The sequence continues at coordinate 42,926 of CAZTFF010000005.1, read as the reverse complement.
ATCGGCATAGCGGCCCGAAGGACGCAGCCCGGTATCCGTCCAACGCGGCGGGGTAGGAGTGAACGTTGCTGTGGGCGGTGGCGGCGAAGTGGGTGATGGTGAAGGGGTGACAGTGGGCGTATCGGTCGGCAGCAACACGGTATCTCCTGAGGAGCCTTCCGAGTTGTCCGGTACCGGCGTGTTGGTGGGAAGCGGGGTGGGCGTGTCGGTTGGGGGTGGCGTGGGGGTATCCTGAACCACAGTTTCTGTGGGCGTGGGTTCCGCCGGTGTTGGGGTGGCGGTATCAATGCTTTGGGCAGCCAAGGGAGTCAATGTAGGCGATACGAGGGCTTCAGACACGACGGCTCCACCCTGATTGGAAAACCACAATACGCCAACCAAAATACACGCGGCGAGCAACCCCAGCCCCAACAGGCCCACCATGACCGGCAGCCACGCGCTCCGTTTCTTCGCCGGAGTCGCCGGCGCCGCAGGCGGTGAGGAGGAGACAGGTGGCGGTGAAGGTGGGGGCGTTGGCTGGGCCACCGTGTGTTCAAATTCGGGAGGCGTCGGCGCAGCAGCGACACCGGGAGCCAATTCCTGAACCGCTCGCCGCAGCGCTCCCGCCAGATCGCCCGCCGAAGCAAAGCGGTCGTCTCGCTCTTTGGCCATCGCTTTGAGCAGTACCCGCTCCACCGAATCGGGGATATTGGGGTTAACCTGGCGAGGCAGGGGCACGGGGTCGGTAATATGTTTGATGACCACGGCCATCGGGGTTTCGGCTTCGTAGGGTACGCGCCCGGTGAGCATTTCAAACAGAACCACCCCCAGGGCGTAGACATCGGTCCGGCCATCCACCGGCAACCCTTTGCCCTGCTCCGGACTCATATACGAGGGTGTGCCTACCCCCACGCCTGATCCCGTGAGCTGCACCGATCCTTCCACCATTTTGGCCAGACCAAAATCACTCAGGTACACCCACTCCCGGTCATCAATCAAAATGTTACTGGGTTTGATGTCGCGGTGCAAGATACCCTTTTCATGGGCGTGATCCAGCGCGCCGGCCACTTGCTCGATGATGGACAGCGCCTGCGCCGGAGACATCGGCGTGCCAAGTTTATCGTGCAAGGTGCCGGCGGGGACATATTTCATCACAATATAGCTGGTATCGCCCTGCTTGCCAAAATCATACACCGGCAGGATATTGGGATGATCCAATTGGGCGATGGCTTTGGCCTCGCGGGTAAAGCGTTCGGCAAAACCGGGTTCGTGGGCAAAATAAGCGGGCAGTATTTTGACCGCAACGTACCGTTCCAACGACGGCTGGTAGGCTTTGTAAACCGTGGCCATGCCGCCCTTGCCGATCTGCTCTACCAGTTGGTATTGGCCCAGCGTTTGTCCTAACATCGACTCCATAGGTTGTCCTCTCGCTGCTCAGTTACCCGAATTTTTCTTGAAGAATCTCAACCAGGGTCGGATGGCCGATTTCCTGCAAATCGTACCGCACCCGCTGCCAGGGATGGCTGATCGACAGCAGCTTGCCCAGATCAATGGGCGTGCCAATGATCACCAGATCGCAAGAAGTAGCATTGATGGTTTTTTCCAATTCCTGCATCTGGGTTTCGCCGTAGCCCATTGCTGGCAGCACCGGGCCGGTGGTGGGATATTTGGCGTAAGTGTCCACAATAGACCCTACCGCATACGGGCGCGGATCAACAATCTCTGCCGCGCCAAAGCGTTGGGCGGCAACCACACCGGCGCCGTAGGCCATTTCGCCGTGGGTGAGGGTAGGGCCGTCTTCTACCACCAGCACCCGCTGGCCGCGAATGGCGTCGGGGTCTTCCACGCCAATGGGCGAGGCCCCATCAATGATGATGGCATTAGGCGCGGCTTGCTGCACGTTGCGCCGCACCTGGGCAATGGCGTCCGCGTCGGCGGTATCAATTTTGTTCAAGATGACCACGTCTGCCATCCGCAAATTGGTTTCGCCGGGATGGTAGGCCAGCTCGTGGCCGGGGCGGTGAGGATCGACCACTACAACCTGTAGATCGGGCCGGAAAAAGGGCATATCATTATTACCGCCGTCCCAGACCACCACATCGGCCTCAGCTTCGGCCCGGCGTAAGATCGATTCGTAATCCACGCCGGCATAAACTACGGTGCCGCGCGCAATATGCGGCTCGTACTCCTCGCGCTCTTCGATGGTGCATTCGTATTCGTCCAGATCATCGTACTCGGCAAAACGCTGCACGGCCTGAACCACCAGGTTGCCGTAGGGCATGGGGTGACGGACCGCCACCACTTTTTTGCCCATTTGCTGCAAAATTTCGCACACCCGGCGGGTGGTCTGGCTCTTGCCGCTGCCGGTTCGGGTGGCGCAAACGGAGACGACCGGCTTGCTGCTGTTGAGCATGGTGTGGTTTGGCCCCAGCAGCCGGTAATCGGCGCCGGCAGCCAGCACTTCCGAGGCTTTGTGCATTACATAGCTGTGGGTGATGTCGGAATAGGCAAACACTACCTGGTCAACCTGCAATGATTTAATCAGTTCAACCAATTCACTTTCAGGGTGGATGGGAATACCGTCGGGGTACAACTTACCGGCCAGTTCCGGCGGGTAGACCCGGCCTTCGATGTTGGGGATTTGCGTGGCGGTAAAGGCGACGACCTCGTAGGCGTCGTTATGGCGGAAATAAACATTAAAGTTGTGAAAATCGCGCCCGGCGGCGCCCATAATTAATACACGCTGCTTCGTCATCGAAACAACTCCTTTTGTAAATAATAATTGTTTAGGATTTGGGAATATTATACCCGAAAGTCAGCACAGGGAAAGTAATCTACGCCAATGCAGACGGCGCGCCGACTGTATCGGCGCGCCGATACAGTCGGCGGGTTCCTCAAGCCAAATAGGCGAACAAAATACTGACCCCATACAAACCCAGCAGAGGAGCCATGACCAAGGCCATATTCACCGGATCGATGGTGGGCGTGATCATGGCGGCTACAATGGCCACAATTACAATGGCAAAACGCCATTGCTGCATCAAAAATTTGGGGGTAACCAAACCAACCTTGGCCATAATAAAGATGATGAGCGGCGTTTCAAAACTGACACCAATCCAAAACACAATGGAGATGATGAAGGGGATATATTTTTTAGCCTGCCACTGTTGTTCAAAAATATCAGGCAGCCAAGTGCTTAAAAAACTAATGGCCGTAGGCAGCATCAAAAACCAGGCAAAACCGGCACCAATAAAAAATAAGAGGCTAGCAAAGGGAACCCCCCAAGCTACATACCGTTTTTCTTTTTCTTCCAGGCCCGGCATAATGAACATCAGAACATGGTACACCAAATACGGCATGGCCAGCGCCACGCCGCCGGTTAAGGCCACGCGAAAATAAACGGCAATGCTCTCGGTGGGTTCCAGCGCGGTAAGTTTGCTGCCATAGGGCGCAATCAAAATTTTAAAGACTTGTTCGGTAAAGATGGCAAAGATAAAGGTGGTAATCACAACTGCAATCGCTGATTTAACCAGCCGACTCCGCAACTCATCAAAGTGGCCCAACAAACTCATTTCAGTAAATTTAGATTGCGGGATGTCCGGGGCCTGATCGGGATCAACCGGTTGTTCTGTAAGACTACTCATTGACTACCTCTTGCATCGCAGGGGATACAGTTTGATCTGAAAATTCAGTTGTTTCGCCGCTTTCCGCGCCGTTTTCATCAATAACAATACCGGCATCGGCCAGTTTTACCAGTACCAGGGCGGCTACCTGCTCGGCCATATCCGAGGTCATATTCCTGACAACTTTCCGGGCTACTTCCGTGGCAACTCTTTCAGCCACATCTTCGGCCACATCACTGACTGTGGTAACTTCGGCTACATCAACTTCATCCAATTCAGATACTGAGCCTGCTGCCGGCTGCGTGGGGGAGGTCGAAGACGGGGCTGTCGATCTTGGGACCGCAGCAACTTCACTTTCGTCAAGTTCTGCCACATCACTCACCTCGGACACATCGCTGACTTCGGACACATCAACCGTCTCAACGCCGCCAACATCGTCGGTTGATTCCGATTTACCTTCATCGGTTGGCGATTGCGCCGGGTCAACCAGGGCCAGCGTACCGCCCTGGCCAATGGCCTCTTCTATCTCGGCCCGCTTTTGTTTGACCTCGTCCATTGTCTGGCGGACCTGGCCGGCCTCGGTGGAAATAACCTTTTCGGCTTCCGACAATTCAGCCGAAATCTCTTTCTGAGCCTGCTCCACCTCTTTGGAGACCGTCTGCGACACATCCTCCATTTCGGCAGAAACCGTATCCTGCGCCTCACGCAGCGCGGCGCGAGCCTCTTCCAGGCTCTGCCGGGCTTCTTCCAGAGCCGCCAGTTCTTCTTTCCACTCAACCAGGAAAAGCTGGGACATCTTGCGCCACTCCCGTATTTTGCCGCCAATTCTGTTGGCGTAAACGGGCAGGCGCTGCGGTCCCAGGATCATCAGGGCAAGGATGAAGATTAAGATAAATTCGGGGAAACCAATACCTAAAATATTCATTCGGTTAAAACTCTATCCATTAACCCAAATAATAATCCATTCTTTAGAAGTGGCAAATTAGAGACTGACAACTCAACAGAGGCCGATACATCGCGGGGTGAATGGATTCGGCTTCGTAGTGATGCGCTTCAATCAAGTGGAGTAAGTTAAAGCCGTTACTTCAAGCGATTGGGTAACTTCCCCCACAATGTACCCAATGGAGGCAGGAAAAATAGAACGTTGGCCGTAACGCAATCTTGTTACGGCCAACCTGGTATCATACCGTCACTTGCAACATCTCTCGCATTTTAGTGCGATCCCGCGAAACCAGCGTGCCAAGAACCCCATTCACAAAGCGGGGTGAGCTTTCGCTGCCAAACATTTTAGCCAATTCTACAGCTTCGTTAATGGCCACTTTGGGAGGAATATCGGGATCAAACAACAACTCGTAAATGGCGATCCGCAGCACGTTGCGATCGGCGGCGGCAATTTGCTCGATGGGCCATTCCGGTGCTAATTCACCCACAATACTATCCAGATAAGTCCGGTAAGTTTGCACCCCCATCACCAGGGAACGGGCAAAGGTTTCCGCCGCCTGGGAAAGCGGCCCGGGTTGAGGCTCTTGAGGCCGGTTAAAGAATTTACAGCGCGAATTAGGGCAAACAGGGTCTGTTACCGTAATATAACTTCCGCACTTCTGACAAGACCGGTCTTCAAGCCTGGCGGCCAGAGCAGTTTTAGGGTCGTGGTCGGTAAAATCAAGCTCATAGAGCGTTTGTAAAACATTCGCGCGCGCGCGTCGTCGAGCTTTCATAAAGCTACCTCCCGGCTGGAATAGACTTGTCCGGATAATAATATCTTGATGTGAATGTTCATAGCGATAAACTACTTCGCTAACAGAGACCCGACTCTCGATCAGGCTCCGGTAAAAATTTAGAACTTTGGACGTTTTTAAAACTTTATGTCACTTTATTTCTATTATAAAGTGTAATGCAGTGGCGCAAAATAACCGTAAAGTACTAGGCAACAGGCTATTGCTTAAGCTTTTCCACAAATAACCGTAACTATTCAAGATAGGCTGGTCATTCAACATAATCTAAATGACGAATTTAATTCCTGGAAACGTCTACTGCATAATCAAACCGCCGTCAACCGTCAGCACCTGGCCGGTGATAAAGGCGGCATCATCAGAGGCCAAAAAGAGAATGGCGTTGGCGACGTCTTCCACCTCGCCCAATCGCCCCAGCGCGGTATTGGCCACGGTTGCTTCCACCATCTCTTTTGGCAGCACATCGGTTAGCCGGGTTTTGATGAAGCCGGGCGCTACCGCATTGACCGTGATATTGCGCGAACCAAGTTCGCGGGCCAGCGATTTGGTAAAGGCGATGATCCCGCCTTTAGACGCGGCGTAATTTGCCTGCCCCGCCTGTCCGGCCAGCCCCACCACCGAGGCCAGGTTGACAATGCGGCCGGCGCGCTTCTTCATCATCGGACGGACAACGGCTTTGGAACAATGATAGGCGCTGGACAGGTTGACTTTCAGCACCAGCTCCCAATCTTCTTCTTTCATCTTCAGGATGAGATTATCGCGCGTAATTCCGGCGTTATTAATTAGTATATCAATTTGGCCGTAAGAGTCAATGACCTGCTTGATCATTGCCTGCACGGCTTCGGCGTTAGAAACATCGGTTTCGATGAACAGCGCTTCGCCGCCATCGGCCCGAATCTGTTCGGCCAGTTCTTCGCCGGCCGGGGTCAGATCAACAATAACAACTTTGGCTCCTTCTTCCGCAAACGCCAATACGGTGGCCCGGCCAATACCGTTCGCCCCTCCGGTTACAACCGCTACCTTATCCTGAAATCTGTTTGAAGTTGTCATAATGGTATTAAATACCCCCTCTGGGTTGTGTTAAAGTCTCAGTAAAAAACACCGGCCCGGCCCACAAGTTACGAGACAAACGCCTCAAGATCGCCGGGCGCGCCAAGGGTGTGAGTGTTCACGCTTTTGTCAATCCGGCGGATCAGGCCGCTTAACACATTTTTGGGGCCAATTTCCACAAAATCGGTGATGCCCTGCCCGGCCATCCACCGCACCGAATCGGTCCAGCGTACCGGAGAGGTCAACTGCCCGGCCATTTCGGCGCGAATAGCCTCGATAGACGAATCAAGCGGTTGAGCGGTCATATTCGCCACCAAGGGAATTTCCGGCAGGCTCAACGATATGTTGTCCACTACTTCCAGAAATTCATCGGTGATAACGCGCATCAGTTCAGAGTGAGACGCAATGCTGATGGGCAATTTCATGGCCCGCCGCGCGCCGGCGGCCTGGGCCAATTCTATACCTCGCTCTACCGCAGCTGTGTGGCCCGAAATCACCACCTGGCCCGGCGAATTAAAGTTGGCCGCGGTGAGGATACCGTTGCCTGCCGCCGTCACTTCATCACAAATCCCGATCACCGTTTCATCATCCAATTTTATGATGGCGGCCATACTGCCGGGGTTGATCTCCCCGGCTTTTTTCATCAACCGGCCCCGCTCCCGAACCAGGCGCAGGCCGTCGGCAAACGACATCACGCCGGCGGCCACATAGGCGCTGAACTCGCCCAGGCTGTGGCCGGCCACGTAATGGGGAACAACCACTCTGCCTTCCACTTTAAGCGCCTCCAGCACGGCCATACTGGTTACAAAAATAGCCGGTTGGGTATTTACGGTATCATTGAGGTCTTCAGCCGGCCCTGCAAAGCAAAGGCGGCTTAAGGCAACCCCCAACTGATCGTCGGCCTGTTCAAATAGCCGGCGGGCCGCCGGATACGCTTCGGCCAGCGCCTGCCCCATGCCAACTTCTTGCGATCCCTGTCCGGGAAAGACAAATGCGATATTTTTATCCATATTTCACACAAAATAAAGGCCGTACCAGCGCAGCACGGCCAATTTTTATCATTCGTCTCGGTTAGATGTTACTCAGCAGCCTTTTCCACTTCTAACACTTGTTCCCCCTCGTAGGTGCCACAATTGGGGCAAACATGATGCGCCAGACGCAAACTGCCACACTGCGGGCAGGGAACCATGGACGGCATTTTCAGGCGCAGGTAATGCGCGCGACGGCGGTCTCGGCGGACACTGGAGACTTTTCGTTTCGGTAATGCACCCATCTTGCTAATTTCCTTTCTAGTGATGTTTCGGTCTTAATCTTCGTCTTTTTGTAAAGCCTGTAAACCCGCCCAGCGCGGGTCTATTTGATTGGTTTCACAATCACAGGGGTCTATATTTTGATCTTTCCCGCACTGCGGGCACAAGCCCTTGCAATCGGGCCGGCAATAGAGGATCACGTCATTGGCCAGGACCATTTCTTGCCGCACGATCTCAAACAAATTCAAGATGTTAGGCTCGTCGATGATATTGGCCGGTTCCGTATCCTCTGGAATATCGATGGGATCGCCGGTAATAATGTCGATTTTTGGATAGAATATCTCTTCAATATCCATAGAAACCGGCATCTCCAGGCTGGTCAGACAGCGGACGCAATTTTTTCTGAGCGTAACTTCCAGCAGCCCGGTCACCAGAATATTAGTGCCTGTTCGTAGAAGTCTTAGCTGACCGGTTAGAGGAGAAACCGCGATCACGTCTTCATCAAATTCGTTCGCAACATCAACATTGATATCGTAGTGACGAGTCGCGCCGGTTGCTTCTTTTAATAATTGCGCAACGTTAAATTGCAGGGCGTATTGGGCCGGTGTGGCCTTTTCTTCATGCATACAAGCAATTGATTATAAAAATGTTCGGGAGATTGTCAAATATTTCCACCGGCGGCGACAAAAAACCCCGGGGTACCTGCTTGGGTCCGCCGGGGCGCAATGCTTGTTCCCTCAAAATTCCCGGTAAGGATGGTACTCGTTACTTCGAAGGTTCGGCCTCTTCGGCTACCGTTTCTGAGCGCGCGCCGGGTTTACCTTCCTGCGCTTCCAATTCTTCAAGAAACTCCTGCTGCCGTTGGGTTTGGGTTTCTCGCACAAACCGCAGCCCGTTTCGCACGGTGGTAAGGGTTTTCATCAACTGTTCTTCCAACTCGCCCAACTGGTCAACAATGTATTCATCAGACTCAGAAATGATCTCCTGTGCCTGTTCTTTGGCCTGGACTTCAATCTCTTTGGCGCGCTGCTTGGCAAAGGTGATCAGTTCGTGGTCCTCGGTCATGGCCTTGGCTTTATTGCGGGCGACATCCAGCACCTGATCGGCTTCTTCCTGGGCCTGGAGCAGCATGCGTTCCCGTTCGGCTTCGGTGCGTTTGGCCAGTTTCACTTCTTCGGGAATCGAAACCCGCATCTGGTCGATAATATCCAAAAATTCATCTTCCTGAACAACCACATTAGACGTAAAGGGGATCCGAAAGCCTTTTTCCGTAATCAATATTTCCAAGCGGTCTATCAAATGAATAATGTCCATAGCACGCACCACCTTCATCAGGGTATGTTGGTGAATAATAACTCCATTGTAAAGAAAAATTCACCAAAAAACAAACTTGTCAACCTGTTTCAATCGCGCACAGAAACAATTTTAACCCGGCTGTTTCCATCTTCATCAACCATGTCTTTGGTTAAAAAGGCTTTAACCACACATGGCGGGGCCAGGTGATCGATACTGCCGCCGTTGAGGGCAATTTCCTTGAGCACGCTGGAACTCAGAAACGAATGTTCCTGGCTGGCCATCAAACAAATCGTTTCAATCTCGGGGTCCAGGCTGTGGTTAGCTAGGGAGAGCTGCAACTCCCATTCAAAATCAGAAAGGGCGCGCAGGCCGCGCACAATGTAGCCCGCGCCCTGGTCTGCGGCAAAGTTCACGGTGAGTCCGCTGTAGCTGAGCACGGTGATATTATTCACATGCTCCAGTGCTTCGCGGGTCAGGGCCAATCTTTCTTCAATGGTAAAGAGCAAACTTTTCATGGGACGGTCAAATACGCCCACCACCAGTTCATCAAACATGCGGGCGGCGCGTTCGGCAATGTCAACATGGCCGTTGGTCAGGGGATCAAAGGTTGCGGGATAAACTGCTCGAGTCATTAACTTAGGTCGCTTTCCGGGTTCCAGAAATTTTGCACTTGTTGGGCTAAGGATTGGTATTGGGATTGTTCCAGCGCCGGGTCCTGTTCAAAGATCAATTGCGCTTCCCGGCGGGCCAGTTCCAGCAATTTGGCATCGCTGAGCTGCACCAGTTTCAGATCGGGCAGGCCGCTTTGGCGGGTGCCAAAGAATTCACCGGGGCCGCGCATTTCCAAATCCAGTTCGGCCAGTTTAAAGCCGTCGGTGGTGCTTTCCACAGCTTGCAGCCGTTTTTCCACTTCGGGCGTTACTTTGTCGGCCAGCAGCAAACAGTAACTTTTATGTTCGCCGCGCCCCACCCGGCCTCGAAACTGGTGTATTTGGGCCAGGCCAAAACGGTTAGCACCTTCGATCAGGATGACGGTCGCATTCGGCACGTCGATGCCCACTTCCACCACCGAGGTAGAAACCAGGATATGGGTCTCCCCATCACGGAACGCGGACATCACTTCATCCTTTTCCCTTCCCTTCATCCGACCATGCAGCAGCCCTAACTTCAGGCGGGGGAAGATCTCGGTTTGCAGGCGTTTGTGTTCTTCAATGGCAGCCCGCGCTTCGGTTTTTTCCGATTCTTCTACCAGCGGGCAAATGATAAACGCCTGCCGCCCCTTTTTAATTTGCACCCGCAAAAAGCTGTAGGCTCGCTCCCGCTCGCGGGGCGTTACCCAGCGCGTGGCAATCGATTGGCGGCCCGGCGGCATCTCATCAATAATCGACAAGTCCAGATCGCCGTAAAGCGTCAGGCTCAACGTGCGGGGGATGGGTGTGGCCGTCATCACCAGCATATGGGGATTGTACCCTTTTTCCCGAAGCGCGCCGCGCTGGCCCACGCCAAAGCGGTGCTGCTCGTCGATGATCGCCAGCCGCAAGTCGTTGATCTCCACATCGCTCTGGATGATAGCGTGGGTTCCCACCAAAATGTCGATGTCGCCGTTGGCGAGTTGGTGCAGCAATTCGCGGCGTTCGGCGGCGGGCGTACTGCCGGTTAGCAGCCGGATGGTGATTTCACGCCCCAGGTTTTGGCCGATGGAGTCGAGCAAGTTACTCATCCCCTTAAAATGCTGTTCGGCTAAAATTTCGGTGGGGGCCAGAATGGCGGCCTGCCCGTTATCCAGCACGGTCAGCACCATGGCGGCCAGGGCCACAATAGTTTTCCCGGAGCCGACATCGCCTTGCAGCAGGCGACTCATCGGCACATCCTGCTGCAAATCGCGCATAATGTCGTCTAAGGTGGAACGCTGCGCGCCGGTCAATTCAAAGGGCAGCGCTTGCAAAAGTTGTTCCAATGTGCCGGGGTTGATGGTTACGGGCCGGCCCGTCTGCATGCGCCACGCCTGCCGCTGCTGGAGCACGCCCAGTTGGATCAACAACAGCTCGTCAAAGGCTAGCCGGCGCCGGGCGGACTCCAGCTTTTCCTGATTGTCAGGAAAATGGATCTGTTGGATGGCCTCCGGCAGCGACGGCATCTGCAGGCGCTCCATAGTTTCCGGCGGCAAATGGTCCGTAACCCGCGCGGCCCAGTAATCGACCGCGGCTTTGATCTGCTTGCGCAGCCAGCGGGCTGTGATGCCCTGCGTGAGCGGATAAACGGGCACAATGCGTCCGGTGTGGAGCAAATCTTTGTCCAGTTCTTCCCAATCGGGCGATTGGAAGGTTAACCGGCCCAAATACTCGTCTACCTTGCCGCTGATCACAATCTGGGTGCCGGGTTTGAGTTTGTTCACCAGCCAGGGCTGGTTGAACCAGGTTACATCGATTTTGCCGGTGCCGTCCGAAAGGGTAGCCGTAACCAGCGGGCGGCCTTGGCGCGAGTCCCGCTTTTTCACTTTCCACACCTGGGCAATGATGGTGACTTCCTCGCCGTAGCGGAGGCGGTTGATGGGCTTGAGGCTGCGATAATCATCGTAGCGGCGGGGATACAGGCTCAAAAAATCGCCCACGCTCTGCACATTGAGCCGGGCCAGCTTTTTGGCCATGGCCTCTTTGATACCCGGCAATTTGGTTACCGGCGAATTTAAGCCGGTCTGAGCAAAGTCGGAGCGCGTTTCACGCGGTGGCGGCGGGGGCGGCGCAGGCTTCGAGGGTTGCGGTTTTGAGACCGCTTCTTTTTTTACAGGCGATGCCTGGGTTGGTGGTGGGGAAGATGTTTTCGGAGCCGGCGATGGCGTCGGTTTCGGCTTGCTTTCCGGGACCATTTTGGCTTCTGCCGGCGCGGATTCCGCACCGGTTTGAGGCGGTGCCGGAGACGAGTCTTCAGTTTCGGACGATTCAGCCGGGGCCGGTTCAGGGGCTGCCAAAGGTTCGTTCGCCCGGTCACTGTCCGCCGCCTCAGACGTATCGGATGATTCTGAAGATTCTGGTGCTTCCGCCTCTTCCCCTGCTTTGTGCAATTTCAACATCATTTCATGGACAAAATCGGGGCGCGCTTCTTTGGGAATTTGCGGATAGTGGGCCAGGTCTTGCGCTATATCAGCGATCACCTGACGTTCCACGTCTGTTTGAGCTTCTTCTTGCGCCTCAGCCACCCAGTTGGGCGCATATTTTTCCAAGCCGCCCATCACGGCCTTGTTCTTGTATTCCAGTCGCCGTTCTTGGATCAGCATCCGGGTGAGTTTATCGAAACTGGGCAACACGGTTAAGCCATCCCTTCGTAAACTACAATTCCCAGCGCATTGGTTCCAACCCGGGTGGCGAGATCAGGACCATATTGAATAATGGGAAAATCCAAATTCGGGAAACTCAGGGTTAACCGTTCTTGCAAATTTCGCGCATCTTTGTTGGGGTGCTTGCTGCCCTGAATAATCGCCGTTTGTACCAGATCATCAAATTCGGCTACAAATTCAAACAGTTTTTCGATGGCTTTTTCTGTGGTGCGAACTTTCTCCAGGGGGATAATATCGCCGTCTTCCATAAAAAGAATGGGCTTGATGTTGAGCATTGATCCCAAAATAGCCTGGGCTTTGCCAATTCGCCCGCCGCGTTCCAGGTATTCCATGGTTTCCACATAAAACACCAGGTAAATGTGGGGAATGATGCCGCGCACCAGCCGCACAATATCATCAAGCGGCATCCCTTCGTTGGCGGCTTTGGCCGCCGCTTTAACCAGGATACCCAGCCCCAGCGAGGAGGTCATCGAGTCGATCACTTCAATCGAACAGCGTCCCAGCAGCGGCTCTGCGCCTAACTCGGAGTGGCGCACCGTTTTGCTCAACCGGCTAGAGATATGGATAGCCAGAATCTGATCGGTCTGCTTGTGCAAATCGGCGTATAATTTCTCAAATGTGGCCACATCCGGCGGAACGCTGACGGGAAACGGCGCGCCATATTCCAGGCGGCGCGCCAGTTCGTCCGCATCAATCTCTGATCCTTCCAAAAATTGGTCGCTGCCCAGCCTGATGCTGAGCGGGACCACATGAATTCCCAATTTTTCTGCTTCGCCCGGCTCAAAATAGGCCGTGCTATCGGTGATAATGGCTACTTTTGACAAGGTAAACCCTTACTCCATTGATATAATATAGTCATAATAGGCTTGTCCCCCCGCGTGAACCTCAATTTCTAAATCAGAATAAAGCGTCGAAATTTTTTGAGCCAATTCGGCCGCCTGCCTTGGCGATTGCTCCCGGCCAAAGTAAATGGTTGCGATTTCGTACGCTTCAACTTCCAACCGGCTCAAGACCTGCGCTGTCACTTCATCGACGGCCTGCCCCACCGCAACCAATGTTTGTTCCAACAGCCCCATCACATCGCCGCTTTTCATCCGAAAGCCGTTAAGCTGGCTGCTGCGTACAGCGCGGGTTATCTCGATGGTTTTGATTTGCGCCATGGCTTCGGCCATCCGCGCCAGGGTGGTTTCCACATCCGGCCGGGCATTAAAAGACAACATCGCCGCAATGCCTTGGGGCAGCGTGTGGGTGGGCAAAACGGTCACGCGCTTCCCGTCGCCATCCCGCTGCGCCACCTGCTGCGCCTGTCGCGCCGGCAGGATCACGTTGCTGTTGTTGGGTAGAATGACAATGTGTTGGGCCGACGTCCGGTTGATGGCCGCCAGCAGTTCATCAACACTGGGATTATGGGTTTGCCCGCCGGAAACCACCTGGTTCACGCCCAAACTTCGGAAGATACGGCCAAATCCATCACCGGAGGCCACGGCAATGGCCGCCAGAGCCAGCGGAGCAGCTTTTTCAGAGGCCGGTTCATCATTGACCGCCGAATGAGCAAAGGCCCGGGCTTGCAAATCCAGGTTTTCTACCACCACCTCGCTGATACTGCCCTGCCGCGCCCCGTAACTGAGCGGCGCGCCGGGGTCTGGCGCGTGAAGATGAACTTTTACCAGTTGTTCATCTCCCACCACCAGCACAGACTCCCCCATACGGCCAATAACGGCCCTAATGGAAGTTACATCCAACTTCGTCCCCCGGACAAGAAATTGCACATCATAGCCGTATGGTTCCGCTGCTATACCTTTTGGAATAATGACTTCAGCCTCAACCGGAGCAACATCAACCGGCTCATGTTGCAGATACCGCAGGCCGCCTTCCAGAATATACACCAATCCCTGCCCCCCGGAGTCGGTGACGCCGGCTTCTTTAAGCACTGGCAACAACAAAGGGGTGCCGGCCTGAGCCACTTTGGCCGCGTGCAATGTATCGGCTAACACCACCTGCAAATCGGTGTAACGGGCGGCGCTTTGCCGGGCGGCATCGGCCATGGCGCGGGCCACGGTAAGAATCGTGCCTTCGACCGGCTCCGGTACGCTGCGGTACGCCTGGCGGCTGGCCTGCTGTAAAGCACAGGCAAAATCGGCGGTGGTAAACGTGTTACGGCCCTGCAACGCTTCTGCCATCCCCTGTAAAAACTGAGACAGGATGACGCCAGAATTGCCGCGCGCGCCCATCAACGCGCCGTGGGCCGCCGCCACGGCAATGGTACCGGCCTGGTGATCGGTGGCTTCAGCAGTCTGGGCCAGCGCGGCCCGCATGGTGAGTACCATATTGGTGCCGGTATCGCCATCCGGCACGGGATAAACATTTAAGTTGTTAACAAGCTCCGCGTGCGCTTCGAGCCATTGCTGCCCGCTGCGCAGCAAGTTTCTTAAATCCAGGCCATTACAGGTGGCATTGCCGGTATCCGTTAAATTCCGGGCTATTGCCTTCTCAGGTACGCTTGAATTCAAGGGCACATCCTTTTTTGTTTCTTACCCCATCGCTGTTTGCCAATTCGCTCGCTGCATGGTATTATATCGCATTGTGGCTGCAACAGAAATGTTGCGGCCTTTTGTTGAAAATTCAGGATAAGGAAGTTGATCATGGCCAAGTGCGAAATTTGTGGTAAAAAACCGATGAGTGGTCACAATGTCAGCCACTCAATGCGTCACACCAAGCGAAAATGGAAACCCAACATCCAGAAAGTAACGTTTTATAAACAGGGCAAAGCCCGCAAGATGAAAGTTTGCTCCCGGTGTTTGCGCACGGCTGCCAAAAGCAGCTAATGTAACTTTACAAAATTTTTTTGGTTTTCTTTAATTTAAAGGCCAGCAACCAAATGCTGGCCTTTTGTCTTGCGTGGGAGACAGAACGCAATGCATGGATGCTCCGGTATGTTTCCGTTGCACCACGTCCCGGAAACACCGGGCTTTATAATACATCGTTCCGGCTAAAAAATCAAGGGTTTTTTGAACGAATTTCCAGCGTTCGGCAGGATTTCAGGAGATTTTCAGGGTTTGATGGGCATTATGCAGTTGGCCGCAGCCGGCGGCAATATCAATGCCGCGCCGCAGCCGCACGGTGGTGGGAATATTGGCTGCTTGCAATTGATCTCGAAAGGCGTAAACCCGTTCATCGGGCGAACCGCTCCAGGGCGAGTTGGGCGTAGGATTGAGCGGAATCAGGTTGACGTGGCACAGCAGCCCCTGGAGTAAACCGGCCAGTTGCCGGGCCTGGGTCTCGCTGTCGTTCAGGCCATCCATCAGCGCATACTCAAACGTCACCCGGCGATGGGTCTGCTCAATGTAGTCTCGCAGGGTTTGCATCAACATGGCCAGCGGATAGCGCCGGTTGATGGGTACGATCCGATTCCGCAGTTCATCGGTGGCTGCGTGCAGCGATACCGCCAGCCCTACCTGTTCCGGCTCCCGGCTCATCCGACGAATGGCCGGCACCAACCCCACCGTAGAGAGCGTCATCCGCCGCGCGCCCAGGTTAAAACCCTGGGAATCATTGAGCCGCCGGATGGCGCGCCAGGTTTCGGCGTAATTGGCCAGCGGCTCGCCCATGCCCATAAATACAATGTTGGTGACTTGTTTATCTTCCTGCGCCAATTGACGAGCATAGGCCAGCACCTGAGCCACAATCTCTCCCGCCGACAGATTCCGTTGGAACCCCATTTGCCCGGTGGCGCAAAAGGGGCAATCCATGGCGCAGCCGGCCTGGGTGCTGATACACAACGTCTGCCGCCGGTCGTAACGCATCAACACCGCCTCTACCTGCCGGCTATCGGGTAAAGCAAACAACATTTTGTGGGTCTGACCATCCATAGAATCAAGCGAAACCAACGGCTCCAGCGGGCTGACCACGGTTTCTTCGGCCAGATGCTGGCGCAACGATTGGGGCAGATTGTTCATTTGCGCGGCATCTGCCGCATAGTGCCGGTACAACCAGGTTTCAATCTGTCCGGCCCGGTAGTTTGGCTGGCCCCACTCTGTGACCAGATTTTTTAATTCTGTTGATGATAGATTGAGTAAAATCGGTTTGTTAGCCATCGATGGAATAACCTGAAAACAAAATTTGACTGCCAACTTAAGCCGCGACAGTGATGGTTACAGTTTCAAAACTGTAACCGGCATTTTGCCGGCTTAAATCGGCGTAGAAGGGGTTACGGTTAAAAAATCGCAACCAGCACCGTTTTTATCGACGAAACAAGCCCATCACCCTGCGGGGAAGATCCGTAATGACGGTCCAGACAAAACCGAACACGCTGCCCACCAGCCGGAACACCGCCGTCCAGAACGTAACCAGCCAGTTCAAATACCAGCGCCCGCCGGCTTTGGCAGTTTGACCTACTTTTTGCGCGCCACTGCCAACCGCTTCAGCAGCTTTGCCCGCGCCGGCAGCCACCTTTTGGCCGGCGTTTTTGCCGCTATCGGCCACCCAGCGCGTGATTTTGCGCTCGTCCACCCCGGTAATGGCGCGCAGGCTGTCGCTCCAACTGCCCACAGTCTCCGGCCCCAGCCGAAAATAGGCGTCGGCCCGGTAACCGATGATGTAGCTGGTAAGCACATTGGTGCCCGCCGAGGCCATCACGCCCACCACCGGCAGCGCCTTAAAAAATGATTTTTCCAGCGCCTTCCCGGCCACTTTTTCCGAGGCTTTCAGCGTGACCGCCTGTCCGGCCCGGCGGGCCACAGCCGTGGTTCCCGCGCTGAGGCCGGTGATCGTCAGCACAATGCGCTGCTTTTCCTCATCGGAGAGCGGGTAATCATAGACCGCCGCAATTTCCAGCACCAGTTCCGCCTGGAGTTTGAAGGTAGCGCCAATGTCCGCCGCCGTACCCAGCGTAAGCGCCGCCGCCGTGCCGATTCCGGGAATCAGCCCCGCGCCGGACGTGACCGCGCCCACCGCGCCGGTTTTGCGGCATTTCTCGCGGATGAGCCGCTGCGATAATTCCTGTGGCGAGGCGTTGGGATATTGTTCTCGCAGCGCCGCCACCTTTTTAGTGGCCGCTTCAATATCTACATCGCTGATAGCCCCATAAATAAGCCGGGAGATCGCGCCGGCCCGGGCATCGATCTCTTCCAGCGCCGCCAGAGACTGCGTTTGCGTCACCTGCTGCAAATCCCGGTCAACCGCATCCATAATAGTTTCCGCCTGAGTTTTAAGCGATTTTTCGTTGGTCATAGGCTTAGGATTTCCTGTTGGCAAAGTAACAAAGTAGCAAGGTATCAGGGTAGCAGGGTAGCAAAATCACTGTTACCCTGATACCCTGATACTCTGTATCTTAAATTATAACAAAAATTTACCACTTGCCTAATACCAGACAAATATGTTTCAGTAATGTTTGTTTTTTTGCTAAATTTTTGTAAAATCTGTAAGGAACTGTTTTTTCAACCGGACAATCAGGAGATGGCATGATTACCTGGGACGAATCAATGAGCACTGGCGTGCCCCATATTGACGCGCAGCACAAAGAGCTGATCAAAAAATTCAATGAATTTTCTGCCGCCATCGAACACGGCCAGGGCGCGGATATGAATATGGCCGGCGATGTGCTGGATTTTTTGCAGTTTTACGCCGTATGGCACTTTGAACGGGAAGAAGCGTGTATGCAGCAATACCAATGCCCGGTGGCCGAACAAAACAAAAAAGCTCATGCTGAATTTGTGAAAAAATTCAACCGGTTCTACGAGCATTGGCAGGAAAACGGCCTGGACATCAACGTGACGTATCACGCCTTCATTGAATTGGAAGATTGGGTTCGCAACCACATTTGCGGTATTGATGCGCAATTAAAAGCATACGTGCCTCCCCAGGCCCGATAACCTGCTTTCCTCGATCAATTTGATTTTATTATAAAAATTCGGCTGGGTTGAACTAAAACCAAGCCGAATTTCTTCGTAATCTTCCCACGCCTGATATGGGCGAAGCCGTAGTTTAAGATTTTGCCTCAATCAGCCCAAGCAAAATTTTGCGCCAACAATCAACATCAGACACAAGAATCGAAAATGTCGTCTAATCGGAAAAAATTAATCCCCACGCCTCTGAACGTTTGCGCTCTGGTATTAAAAAAGAATCGGGCGTATTACGGTATATAGAGATGCTCAACACCTGCGGCCCACTGTGGCATGAGCACGCCCATGGCAATTGCCGATAACAGGGTGATGGCAATCACGGCTGTGTGGATATAAACAATGGGCAGGTGAAAATAGAATTTTTTTATGGTAGCGCCACTTAACACTGCCTGCTTTCGGATTACCAGACCGGGGGGCGAAATGCGGGGGAGTTGGGGTAAAATAGCTTGCGGCATTATTTTGAGGCTCTTTCTTAGACTGGTCATTTTCTCTATCCCTTTGTTAAGTAGCTATTATTTGGTCGTATAATTCCTATTTTTTATTATAAACGACGTAACACGTGCTGTGAACCGCAAAATATACGCTTTTTTACTCATCGAATTCCGTATAAACTACGGGTATTGAGGCTGCAAACCGCGTAACGGATGAGACCAAGCGGGGTTCTTACATGCAGTTGCAGAGCTGTATTCTTCCAAATTTTTTTCAATCACAAAGGAGCGTACTGTGGACATTGTAAGCATTATCATCTGGTTGGTTGTTGGGGCTTTGGCCGGCTGGTTGGCCGGGCAAATTATGAAGGGCCGGGGGTTTGGCCTGATCGGCAATATTGTTGTGGGCATTATCGGCGCGTTGATCGGCGGTTTTTTGTTTGGGCTGTTAAACATCAGCCTGGGGGGATATGTGGGCACGTTTATTGTGGCCCTGGTCGGTGCAATAGTGTTGTTGTTTGTGGTAGGGTTGATCAAAAAATAGAGCCAACCTTCAACAAAATAGATTTGCAGCCCTTCGAAATCTATATTTCGAAGGGCTTTTTTTTTACCACAAAATAAGAACTTCGCCCAGTAGAAAAACAAAACAACAGATCTGTAACTCTGGTACCCTACTATACTTGCTACTCTGCTACCACATTACGTTTCCAAAGAAAATAAACCGACGCGATACCGGTCAAAAGGTCTGCCAGCAGCCAAAATAGCGTGGCCCAATTGGATAAAGCTTCCACCGAGGCCATCCGCGCTGAAAAGTTGATCACATTCGCCCCACCATAACTGACCAACGCCAGCAAGAGCAGCGCGATGACCGGCTTCATGCCGGATACACTGGCTTGAAACCCTCGCCAGGCGGCATAAACCAGGCCGGCATCCAAAATTGGATAGATGGCCACGCCCAGAAAATAGGCCCAGGAACGCCCGGTTGAGGCCAGCATGGGTTGGTACAGGCTAAACCAGGCCACCAGACCGACCAGCAGCATCACGCCGGCCAGTTCCAGCCCCCACCGCGCCGACTTTTTCCCATCCGGGTACAGCCACCAGGCCAGCCCCAGCAGCAGGTAGCGCCCCAGATACAGCGTATCAATCCAGGAGAGCGGCGGCAGGCTGCCCTGGTCGATCATCATATCATAAATAATCCAGGCCACGTTCCCCAACAGGTTCAAGCTCCAACCGATGGCCCAGAGTCGCCAAAATGTCCGGTGCGTCGATGATCGAACCGCCGTCCACCAAAGAATCCCGACAACGAGTACATTTACCAAAAAAGAGATCGCAAACAGATCCATTACCGCACCTCCAGAATATATTAGAATTGTTCCGAAATAAATGATTTGGCGATTTGCTCCTTGGCAAGCAGACCACCAACGACTGACGGCCGACCGCCAAATCTCTCCGGTGGTCTGTCGTCTGTGGGCAATATCATTCTAACATAGCGATGGCGGAGGATAAGTCCCCATTAGGGCCTAACCCATGAAAATCTTGTTTTATATGCAAGAATTTTCGCGCCAAAACCTGTTTGGCTCCGGCCTGTTCGGGTTAGGTACCATTCGCGAATTCTACGAAACGGAATTTTGTCTACTTGTGGATTTTTTTTGCCAAACGCCAAACCCGGCCCCTATGAGCCAGAGCGCAAGCAAGGCCAGAGTGGGCAGCCATTCAACCCGGCGAACCCACTCGTATTCGCGAAAATCTGAGGGATCAACATAGGTGAAATAGGAGAAAGCAATCGCCCCGCTCAGGTACAGCCACGGTAACACCGCCAGCCAGTATCGGCGAGACTCCGCAGGGCCGGGCGTTAAAAAAGGCACAAAGGCCAGCAGGATCAGAAGATACCATGGATGAAGCGTGGGCGTTAAGAGCAGGTAAGCCATCAACGGCACGGCCATCAGGCGCAAGGCTGCGCGGGGGTCAAGCCGAATTCTCGCGCCGAACCATACCCCGACCAGCACCACCGCCAGAGCCAATCCCATAATTTCTTTGGCCCGGCGGTTGGCAGCGGCAATGTTTACGTTCAGCAGCCCTTTTTCCAACCAATGAAAAATCCCGCTGTTGAAATTCCAATATTCGGCATAGATGCGTAACGCGCCAAATACGCCCACCCCCTCATCCAACGGGCCGGCGAGACCCCACCCTACTTGCCGCGCCGCATAGCCCAGGGGGATAACGGTGATCGTACTCCACAATACCAACTGCCACCAGCGCCACCGCCAAAATAAAACCGGCAGCAGCAGTACCGGCAATCCTTTGGTGAGCGTGGCCAGCGCCAACAGCACCGGAGCCAGCCATTGAGCCGGCCTACCCCCACGCGGCTCAAACGTCAGCCACAGCGATGCCATCATCAAAAATAACATCCAGGCATCCACGTGCGCGACGTGGGCTATCTCGATCACCACCAGCGGATTCCAGAGATACAACAGGCTGCGGTAAACGGGCAGGTTGGCCACCGACAGCAAACGCATCAAAAACAGGCCGGTGATCAGATCAAACATCACCATAGCGATCTGAAAAAATAGCGGATTCAGGGGGAAAAGTCGAGTGATCGCGGCAAACAGATATTGCGCTACCGGCAAATAGGGGCTGGCCATCCAGGGATGATTGGCTTTGGCCCGGAACTCATTGTCCAGATGATCCAAGGCCGGGGATTCAATGGGGTAAGCGTAGGGGCTGATGCCCTGATTGCTCACGTAGCCATCCCAGATGTAACGATACACGTCGTCAGAAAGCGTGGGCGGGGTGAGCAATAGGATTGCCCTGGCAATGAGTGCCACCGCCAGGATAAAGAAGGGGGAAATTCCGTCGATCCGTTCTATCCAAATGACCGCGCCTATAAAAGCAGCAAAAGCTACAAAATACCAGCCCAAGGTGGCGGGAACGGAGGCAAAGGTGAGCGTGCCGGTTTGCCAATGCAGCGCCACCAACCCGGCGTAGGCAACCAACCCCACACCCAGAGAAAAAATTAAGCCCCAGTATCGAGAAAACGTGCCGCCAGCAGACCAGTTATCGGGTTTCGTCATGACCAGGCAAATAGTGGAAGATTTCAGACATCAAACCATTAACCATTCATAATTCGCAATTCACAATTATTGGAGTTGATTCAATTCTACCCTTCCAGCAGCAAAACTTCCGGGTCTTCAATCAACTCTTTCACCTGCACCAGAAATTGGACGGCTTCCCGGCCATCCACAATGCGGTGATCGTAAGTGAGGGCCACGTACATCATCGGGCGGATCACAATCTCACCGTCTATAACTACAGGCCGTTCTTCTATTTTGTGCATGCCCAAAATGCCTACCTGGGGCGGGTTCAAAATGGGCGTGCTAAACAGCGAGCCAAAGACGCCGCCGTTGGTGATGCTGAAGGTGCCGCCGCGCAGATCTTCCAGCGACAGGGTGCCTTCTTGAACTTTATCCACGTAATCGGCAATGGTCTGCTCAATTTCGGCAAACGTCAGCCGGTCGGCCTCGCGGATCACAGGCACCACCAGACCCTCTTCCGCGCCAATGGCCATACCGATGTCGTAATAATGTTTGAGCACCATCTCCTTACCGTCGATTTCGGCGTTGAGATGGGGGAATTGCTTCAGGGCACCCACCACCGCTTTGACAAAAAAAGACATAAAACCCAATTTGACGCCGTGCTGCTCCTGAAAGGCCTCGCGGCGGCGTTTGCGCAGTTCCATTACCGCACTCATATCAATTTCATTAAAGGTGGTCAGCATAGCCGCGTTTTGTTGAGCCTCCACCAGGCGGCGAGCAATGGTCTGCCGGCGGCGCGTCATGCGCACGCGCTCCTCTCGCTGCGGGCGCTTGCCAACGTCCGGGGCGGCCTGCTGCGGTTTGGCCGCTTTTTTCTCTCCCTGGGTCGGTTTTTGCTCCGCTTTCTCGGCTTCTTCTCCGGCGGATTGCACGTACTGCTCAACATCTTCTTTCGTCACCCGGCCTCCCGACCCGCTGGCGGGAACATCGGCCAGGTCAATATTATGTTCATCAGCCAGCCGCTGGGCCATTGGCGTGGCCCGTTTCTGATCCGGCTCCGGTTCTTCCGCCGATTCTTCGGCTTCCGCTTCCCGATCTTCATCAACGGTATCTTTCGGTTGTGCCTCGTCCTCCTCCCCATCAAAAGATGGGGCCCCATCTTTTGATGGGGCCTCGCCCTCTTCCGAGGGGTCTACCAGGCCCAACACATCGCCAATTTCCACATCGTCGCCTTCCTGTGCTTTGATCTCGGCCAGCACGCCGGACTGCTCGGTGCTTACTTCCAAATTGACTTTTTCGGTCTCCAATTCGACCACCGCCTCGCCGGCGTTCACAAAATTGCCTTCCTGTTTCATCCAGCGCACTACCGTGGCCTCGACAACCGATTCACCTAATTCTGGAACTACAATTTCAATGGTCATAGTTTAATCTTCTCCGCACCAGGATTCTTCTTCAAACACAATCATCTCGCCGGCCTTAAGCTCCGCTTCTAAATTGTAGGCCAGCGTTACCAATTTTTCCTGAGTGGCCGCATGCCAGGCCGAGGATCCTTCCGCCGGGCTGGAACTGCGCGGGCGGCCCAGGTAATAGAGCGGGCAGCGCTCTTGAAGGAGCAAATTCAGGCGAGGCTGCAAGTACGACCACGCGCCCATATTTTGCGGCTCTTCCTGCACCCACAATACTTCTCGCAGGTTATCATATTTTTCCAGGATCGACCCCAACTCATTTTGGGGGAAGGGATACAACTGCTCCAGGCGAACAATGGCCGCGTCGGGCGTTTCCTCCCGCGCCTCGGCGGTAACGAGGTCTACATACACCTTGCCGCTGCACAACAGCAGGCGGCGCACCTGCTCCGGGTCGGCCCCGGCGTCGTCAATCACCGGCTGCCAGCGCCCTTCGGCCAGGGCACGGGGCGGCGAGGCCACGCGGGGATGGCGCAGCAGGCTTTTGGGAGCCATTACCACCAGCGGCAGGGGGTCGGTTTGCAGCAGGGCGGCCTGCCGCCGCAGCAGGTGGAAATATTGGGCGGCGGTGGTGCAATTGGCAATCCGCATGTTGGTTTCGGCGGCCATTTGCAGAAAACGTTCCAGCCGGGCGCTGGAATGGTCCGGCCCCTGGCCCTCGTAACCGTGGGGCAGCAGCAGCACCAAAGAGGGCGTTTGCCCCCATTTGGCCCGCGCCGAGGTGATAAATTCGTCAATCACAGTTTGGGCATTGTTGATAAAATCGCCGTACTGCGCCTCCCAGATCACCAATCGTTCCGGGGCCTGCACGTTGTAGCCATATTCAAAGCCCAGGGCGGCAACCTCGGAGAGAGGGCTGTTATGAATTTCAAACGCGGCTTTGGCCTGGGGCAGCGCCTGCAAAGGGATAAAACGCGCGCCGCTGTCCACATCGTAAAAAACAGCGTGGCGCTGGCTGAAAGTGCCGCGCTCCACATCCTGCCCGGTCATCCGCACGGCGATGCCGTCGGCCAGGATCGAGGCCAGAGCCAGACTTTCGGCGGTGGCCCAATCAACGGTGGCCTCGTCCGGCTCGTCCAGCACCTCCTGCCGCCGCTGCATGGCGCGTTTGAGCTTGCGGTGCCGGTCAAAATCATCGGGCAAATCCAGCAGCGCCGTGTTCATGGCCTGGAGTTTTTCCAATTCTACGGCTGTTTTTACCTTTTGGGCCGCGCCGGGCGGGGGTTCCTCTGGCGGCGTGTCGGCCAGGTCTTTGGCCGGTTCCAGTTCATCCAGGGTTTTTTGCAGGACGTCCATTTTTTCCTGCACCAATTGATCAGGCCAATCCGCTTCAATCTCGTCCCGTGCCCGTAGGGAGTCGGCCCACAGCTCGCGCACGGTGGGATGGCTGCGGAT
The DNA here is from genome assembly GCA_964612485.1 of uncultured Caldilineaceae bacterium. Taxonomy (GTDB): domain Bacteria; phylum Chloroflexota; class Anaerolineae; order 4572-78; family J111; genus JAFGNV01. The sequence goes on along the minus strand of CAZTFF010000005.1, from coordinate 18,443 downwards.
TTTCTCGTAAAGCAACGGCTGGGTGAAACTGGGTTCGTCGCCTTCGTTGTGGCCATAGCGGCGGTAGCCGATCAGATCAATCAAAAAATCTTTTTGATATTTATGGCGATAGTGGGCGGCCAGGCGAGCGGCTTCCAGGCAGGCTTCGGGATCATCAGCGTTGACGTGAGCAATGGGGATTTCAAAGCCCTTGGCCAGATCGCTGGCGTACAGGGTGCTGCGCCCCTCGTCCGGCAGCGTGGTGTAGCCCAACTGGTTATTGGCCACAATGTGGATGGTGCCGCCGGTGCGATAGCCGGAGAGGCGGGAGAGGTTGAGCGTTTCGGCCACCACGCCCTGGCCCGCAAATCCGGCATCGCCGTGGATGAGGATGGGCAGCGAAATAATGTGTTCAAAGCGCGGCGGGCCAGATTGATCCACGTGGGTGCCGGCGGCGCGCGCCATGCCTTCCACCACCGGGTTGACGCTTTCCAGATGGCTGGGATTGGGCGGCACGGTAATCATCAAATCCACCGGCTGATTGTTTTCGCGGGCGCGGCGCTCGCCCCGGTGATATTTGACGTCGCCGGTCCAGCCCAACGCATCGCGGACAAAAAAGTCTCGCCCTTGAAGCGGATCTTTGAATTCGGCCAGAATTTTACTGTAGGGCCGGTTGAGAATATGGGTGAGCACATTCAGGCGTCCCCGGTGGGCCATGCCAATCAAAATGGTGTAAATACCCGCTTCCGCCGCGCCGCCGATGATCTCGTTGAGCATCGGCACCAGCATATCCAGCCCCTCGATGGAAAAGCGCGTTTTGCCCGGAAAGGTGCGGTGCAGGAATTTTTCAAAGACCTCGATGCGGGTGAGCTGCTCCAATAAAGCGGGAGCGTCAAGCGGCATCTGAGAAGGACAGAAGCGGCCCGACTCGGCGGCCTGACGCAGCCAGGCGCGTTCTTCGGAATCGTGCAGGTGCTCATAATCGTAGCCGGTGGTGGCCGAATAGACCTCGCGCAGTGCCTGAAGTGCCTCGAATGCGTTTTCGCTTTTCTCGGCCACCGGCCCGCCGATCAGGTGAGCCGGGAGTTGGCGGGCGTCTTCTTCGGAAAGTTGGTACGTTTCCATCTCCAAAACCGGATCGCCGACGGGGTCGCTGCCCAATGGATCGAGCCGCGCGCCCAGGTGTCCATAGCGGCGGATGGCCATTGCCAGGTTCATGACCCCGGCAATGGCCTGGATGTTTATCTGAGCTTGAGTTGCAAGGTCGCTGCCGTCAAAAGACGGTGTCCATTGTTCAAAATATTTTCGAGTGGCGGTGTCAACGGCATCGGGATTTTGCCGATACTGTTGGTAAAGTTCCAGAATATAGGCGGCGTTGGGGCCGTGAAAATCTTGCCAGATGTCCATACGGATTGCTCCTGCGTGGCGGCGCGTAACATCGGCGACCACGGGGGGTGATACTTCGTTATTACCGGGTAATTTTAATATTATCCCGATTGTTTTAAAAATAAATGAACTGTAACTGCCTGATTATCGATCTTACCTTATTATAGGCTTTTGAATGAACGGTTTCCATACTCACCTGGGCGATTATGAAAAAGAAATTGGGTGGTTCTCAATCATCCAACCAGATACCGTAAAACGAAACATATAGCTCAAGTGGGTAATACCCGATTAGTTTTTCGATTTCTATGACCCAATTGGTCGAGATATTAGAGAATGGAGATTAGAGATTGCCAGCCAAAAAATTCCAATCTCTAATCCCTGGATTAGACCTAATCTCTAATTTGCTAAATGCGGAAATTGTCTGATTTCTAATCCCAAACTTTACTGACAGTTTCAAGCAGTGCTTCAAAACGAGACAACATTTGCCTGACCTGTTGGTCGGTAAACAGGCTTTTCTGATAGCTCAACCGGGCCAACAACGACTCGCCCGGCACAATTTCCAGGTTGAGCGGATACGGCCAGCGATCCATCCAATCCACATCGCTCATACCGAGTCCCTCCGGCAGCATTGCTTTTACCCCGCCGGATTGGTTCAACGGGTAATTCTGAAAACGAAGCACGCTGTTAAACAAAGGTGAGGCCGGCGGCGGGACAACAGAATTGGCTCTATCTTGACCCTCTGACTGACGCGCTGCGAGTTGTTGTTTTTGCAAGGTTTTGAGCCAGATTTCCAACACCATCTCCGATGGAACATCCACCTGCACCGGGATTATGTTTAGCAATAACCCCACCATCGCCTCAAATTCTATCTCGGTGGAACGATCAGACACAACCGCCCAGAAATAGACCGGGGTCTGGCCGGAAACGGCGTGCAAAACCAAGGCCCAGACGCCCTGCATCAACGTATTCAGCGTGATCCGTTGATTTTGGGCAAACGCCCGCACCTGCGCCCACGCCTCATCTGCCAAAATGAGCTGCTGTTCGCCATAGCCGCCCGTTTTGCCCGTGGATCGAAAATGAACATCCAGGGGTCTATCATCCGAAATGATGCCGCGCGCCTGCAATCCCTCGATGTAGGCCCGATACGGCGGTGGCGGGGGCAGCTGCACACTTTCCCCGGCAGCGAAGGCGTGGTAAAAATACCACACCTCCTGCCACAACGGTTGGGTAGACCAGCCGTCGAGGATGAGATGGTGATGGCTCCACACAAATTGGCAGGCGTCCACGCCCAGCCGGAACAGGGCCAGGCGCAGCAGCGGAGCCTGCGCCAGATCAAACCCGCGGGCGCGGTCCGCAGCCAGGAACGCTTGAAGACTGGCCTGCTGTTCGGCGGCGGAGTGGGCGCGCCAATCTTGAACCTCCCACTCTAAATGCACCGCCGGCCGGACGCGCTGCACCGGCTGATCGGGATCAAACGCGGTGCGCAGCGCCGGATGGCGGTTGACCACGGTTTGCCAGGTCCGTTGAAAAGCGTCTACATCCAAAGGGCCGCGCAGCCGGCAAAACCATTGCACCACAAACTCTCTTGACTCCGGCGCCCCGGCGGCCAGGGATTGCATAGCTCGCTGCAAGGGAGAAAGTGGATAGACTTCCTCTACCGGGCCGAATTTTGTCGCTCGACTGCTATGACTATACGCAATCAACGTTTGTAAATTCTCGATAAAACGATTGGCCCAACCGGCAATGGTGGCCGGCCGGTGAACGGTTTCATTGTAGACCCACGCCACTTGCAGCGCACCTGCGGCAATAACGGCTTCGATTTCCAGCAAATGGCTGCGCCGGTTGGCGGCTCCCCGCACCGAGCCGGTGTGGGACACCGGGCCGATGAAAGCTCGCGCTGCAAAAAAAGGTACAAGACGAAACACAGACTCGTTTTGAGCGGCGTCTGATCGACCCAGATAGTTAAAACTGATCCGGGCCTGCGGTTTGGCCGCCAACGTTTTATCCCCACCCAAATAGCGCAGCAGGCCATAGCCAAGGCCACGGCGGGGCACGTTGCGCAAAATTTGCCGCACCAGCCGAACTCGTTCCGGCAGCGTGATCCCCGGCTTCACATCCAGGCAAACAGGAAACATCATGGTAAACCAGCCCACCGTGCGGGAAACATCGACCCCGGCGGCAAGTTCCTCCCGCCCGTGGCCTTCCAGATCGATCAGAAGCGGCAGATCGCCGTCCAACGCTTCGGCCAGGGTTTGGGCCAGCGCCGCCAGCAATATTTCGTCGACGCGGGCGTGAGTGGCTCCGGTGGCGGCTTGCAAAAGGGCCGCCGTGGTGTCCCGATCCAGGGAAACGGTTTCGGCGCGGGCATCGGCTTCGACATTTTCCTGTCGATGGGGATGATCCAGCGGCAGACCGGCGGCCTGATCCGGCAGCGTTTGCCGCCAAAATTCAATTTCCGCCTGCACCACCGCCGGCTGCGCTGCCTGCTGCAACTGTTCGGCCCATTGTTGAAACGAGGTGGTTTTCGGCGGCAGCCGGACGGGTTCGCCGCGCTCAAGCTGCTCGTAAGCAGTATTCAGATCCTCCTGCAAGATTTGCCACGATACGGCATCGACAGCCAGATGGTGAACCACCAGCAGCAGGCGAGCGGGAGACTCCGGCCCGGCGTGAAACAGCCCGGCCCGGCAGAGAGGGCCGTCACTCAGATCGAGCGCGGCCTGCATCCGGGCCGCCGCTTGCCGGATGTGGACTTCGCGTTCGGCCTCCGGCACCGCCGACAGATCGTGTTCCTCTAACACGAAAGCTCCGGCCTTTTCATCCCACCCCGCATTGAATTGCCGCCGGGCGGAGTCCGTTGGCTCAAAACGGAGCCGCAGCGCATCGTGGTGCCGGGCCAGGTGGTTCAGCGCCTCGGCCAGCAGAGTGGGATCGGGGGGAAAATCGATTTCAAACAGAGCCGGCATCGTCCAATGATGGGGTTGGGCCAAAGCCTGCTCAAAGAACCAACGCTGAATGGGCGTCAGCACTACCGGGCCGGTGACCAATCCCTGCTGGCTCTCAACACCGGCTGTGGTATCCACCACCTCGGCCAGGGCGGCAATGGTCTGGTGCTGAAAAATTTGCCCCGGCGAGAACCGGAGTCCGGCTTGACCGGCCCGGGCGATAATCTGAATAGTGAGAATGGAATCGCCGCCCAACTCAAAAAAATTATCATACACCCCCACCTGCTTCAACCCCAACACCTGGCCCCAAATTTCGGCCAGCGCGGATTCAACCGGGTGACGCGGGGCCACATAATCTTCGGCTCCGGCGGCAGCGGCCATATCCACCGGCGGCAGGGCGCAGCGGTCTACTTTGCCGTTGGGGGTCAGCGGCAGGGCCTCCAGCGCCACAAACGCCGCCGGCAGCATGTAGGCGGGCACTTTCGTTTCGAGGAACTGACGAAGGTTTTGTTTGAATTGCGCATCGAGCAGCGCGCCGGAGGGCGAAACATCAACATCAACCGAAGGGAACGGTACAATATAAGCCACCAGCCGTTTGGGGCCGTTATCGTCATAAACAGCAACCGCCGCCGCCTGAACCGCCGGATGGCGGGCAAGTATATTTTCGATTTCAGCCGGCTCCACCCGAAACCCCTGGATTTTGACTTGCTGATCGGCCCGACCCAGGTATTCGATCTGCCCGTCGGGCCGGAAGCGGGCCACGTCGCCGGATTTGTAAAGACGCGGAGAGGGGGAAAGCGCGTCTGTCTCAACAAACGGGTTGGGGATAAAATGTTGAGCGGTCAGATCGGGCCGGTTAAGGTAGCCGCGCGCCACGCCCACGCCGCCCAGGTAAAGTTCGCCGGGTACGCCGATGGGAACCGGCTGCAAATTTTCGTCCAGAATATAGGCCAACGCGCCGGGGATGACGCGCCCGATCGAGGCGGGCGACCACGTTTCGCTTTCGGAGGGGATCAATTGGCATAGAGTGGCTACCACTGTGGTTTCGGTGGGGCCGTAGCCGTTCATCAACTGCACCCGCTCACCGAGCGTTTGCCGCCAGGCGGATACGCGCTCCGGCTGCACTTCTTCGCCGCCAAAGCTCACCAATCGCAAGGATTCCGGCAGATGCCACGGCTCGGCGGCCAGGGCCCCGGCCAACTCGTGCCAGAAGGTGGTGGGCAGAAAAAGGGCGGTCAGGCCCCACTGCCGGCATTCGGCCAGAAAGGCGCCGGCGGCGCCCCGCATCCGATCTGAGCGCAGCACCAGGGCCGCGCCCCGGATCAGGCAGGGATAAATTTCCTCCACGCTGATATCAAAGCTGATCGATGAGAATTGCAAAATTCGATCCGCAGCGGTGAGGCCGTACATTTCGGCCGCGGTCTGCGCGTACCAGGCCAGTGACCGCTGCTCGATCATCACCCCTTTGGGCCGGCCGGTGGAGCCGGAGGTATACATCACGTAGGCCAGATGTTCCGGCGAAAGCTCAACGGCCAGATTGGCGGCACTTTGCCGGGCGATGGCCGGCCCATCGGCATCAAAACAGATAACGGCTACAGAATCCGCCACACGTTGGCTGCCCCCCTCTAACTCCCCCCAAAGGGGGGAGAATTGGCTAACTTCTTCCCCTTTGGCAAAGATCGAGGAGAGGCGTTCTATGATTTTTTTCCGGGTCAATAGCAGCGGCGCCTGCGTATCGGCCAGCATAAAGGCCAGACGATCCGGCGGGTAGTCGGGGTCCAGGGGCAGGTAGGCCGCGCCGGTTTTGAGAATCGCCAGCAACCCCACCACCATTTCGAGGGAGCGTTCCACGCACAGGCCCACAATGATTTCCGGGGCGGCGCCGCGCGCTTGCAGATAGCGGGCCAGGCGGTTGGCCTGTTGGTTCAATTCGTCGTAGGTCAACGAGTTGTCGGCGTCCGGCTGAATTACGGCCACCGCGTCCGGCGTGCGGGCCGCCTGCGCTTCAAACAAATGGACGATGTTCTGGCACGGCGGCAGGGGTACGGCCGGACCATTCCAATCAACCAGCACCTGCTGCCGTTCCGCCGGGGTTAACAGAGGGAGTTGAGAAAGAGGTTGGTCCGGGTCGGCCAAAATGGCCTCGACCAGCGTCTGCAAATGGCCCGCCAGCCGGACGATGGTGGCGGCATCGAACAGATCCGTATTGTATTCGATCCAGCCGGTCAATGTTTTGCCATCTTCGATGAACTCCAACGATAGATCGAATTGGGACGCGCCGCTGTCCGCCGGCAGCCGGGTGGCGGTGAGGCCGGGCAGGTTCAGGTGATGCAGCGACGGCTCGTTCTGCAAACTGAACATCACCTGGAAGAGCGGCGAGCGGGCGGGATCGCGCTCTGGCTGCAAGGCGTCAACCAGCAGATCAAAGGGCAAATCCTGATGGGCCTGGGCCTCGAGCACGGTTTGACGTATGCGGCGCAGCAGGGTTCGGAAATCGGGGTTGCCGGACAGATCGCCCCGCAGCACCAGGGTGTTCACAAAAAGGCCAACCAAGTTTTCCAATTCAGGACGATGGCGATTGGCCACAGGCGCGCCAACGGGGATGTCGGCCTGGCCGGTGTAGCGATGCAGCAGAGTTTGAAATAGGGCCAGCAGGGTCATGAACAGGGTGGTTTCTTCCCGGCGGCAGAGGGCGCGCAGGGCATCGGTGGTAGCGGCGGAGAGTGAAAAGATGTGGACCGCGCCCTGAAAGGTTTGAACAGCCGGACGGGGCTGGTCGGTGGGGAGGTGGAGGATGGGCAAATTAACCAGTTGTTGCTGCCAGTAGTCTAAGTGGGGGAGGGGATTTCGGCTGAAATGGCGGCGCTGCCATAATGTAAAATCGATGTAAGTAAGAGGCAAATCAGGCAGTGATTTTGATGAGCCGGTTTCAAATTTTTGATAGAGAAGGCTGAGTTCTTGAAAAAAGATGTGCATCGACCAGCTATCGGTGATGATGTGGGGCATGGTCAACAACAGGATATTTTGCCGCGCATCTTCTTGCAGCAGCGTGGCAAAAAATAACGGCCCGATGGTCAGATCAAAATGACGCCGGGCTTCCGCTTCGATCCGGCGGGCGATTTTTTGCTCGCGTTCTGCGGCAGGCAGGGAGCGAAGATCAACAACCGATAGGTCATCGGTTGTAAAGGCCAAGTCCAGAACCTGCTGGGCCGGCTTGCCCACCGGGGCCGGGAAGATGGTGCGTAGACTTTCGTGTCGATGCACGAGCGCGGCCAGGCTGCGGGCCAGGGCGGTCACATCGAGCGAGCCGGTGAGGCGAATGGCAAACGAAATATTGTAGGCAGCGTTATCGGGCTGCAAACGGCGCAAAAACCAGAGACGCTGCTGGGCAAACGAGAGCGGGATGGGGTCGGGCCGGGAGTGGGGGGAGATGGGGTCGAGATTGGCGGCGTCAGAGTGTGAGGGGCGACGGGCCACCAATTTGGCCTGTTTCGCCAGCACCGGCGCATAGAACAAATCTTGCAGCGATAAGGCGCAGCCAAAATGGGTTTGGATTTGGGAAGCCAGCCGCGTGGCTCGCAGCGAGTTGCCGCCCAGATCAAAAAAATTATCGCGCGCGCCCACCCGGTCGAGATCGAGGACACTACACCACAGCGCGGCCAGTTGTTTTTCGGGGGCGGTTTGAGGTGGCGTATGATCCCGGCTCAAAGGAGCGCGGGCGCGGCGATGGTGGTGTTTGACAGCGTGTTCGATTTGGGCCACGGTGGTGAGATCGGTGGCGATGCGCTGCAACGCCGACGCAAGTTGGTAATTTATCGAGTTATCGGTTGCGGGAATCTGAGAGATCCGGTTGGAAGATGGAGCCGCATTTGTTGGCTGTTCTGAAGCGGGCGGCGTAAAAGTAACCTGCGCGGCGGCGCGGGCCGAGAATCGAAAAAGCAGTCCATCGTCCTGCTCGATCTTGAAATCGCTGCCCACGCGGGTGAGAAAATCCAGCACCGGCCGGTTGCGCTCGGTGGGCGTGTAGGGGACATCGACCCGCTGCAATCCTCGTTCAGCAGCCAGCTCTCCCAGGTGAGCCAGCATTTGATGCTCGACGCCCCGGCCCAGCGCGCGGCAACTGAGGAGAAAGGTATCAACCCGCAGCGCATCGGCCTGAGACGTAAAAAAGATCACGCCCACCAGGCCGTAATCGCCAAAGCGGTCGCTCACGTGGACCACGCGCATTTCGGGCGCGCCGTTCTGCCAAAGCCGCCGGAGGGTGGCAGCCGAGCGCCGGAGGGTGGTGGCGTTGAACTGGTTGGTGCGCTGGGTCAATTGGGCCACCCGCTCCAGTTGAGCCGAGGTGGGGGATGAAAATTTCACCGTGAGGTCCAGTTCGGCCAAAAAATCGGCATAGGTTAAAGAATCCGTCCGCAGTTGCTCGCGCTGCTGTTGCTGCCGGTAGAGGGCCGTGCGCTGCCGGTCCACGCCGGTAACGCGCAAGCTGTCGAAGGCCCAGACGTGGGCCAGAAATTGGGGGATTTGCGCCGGGTCTTTGGGAAGCTGCAAGGTTAATACCTGGGGGCAATTGGCCCGGACCTCGGCGCATTCCAGAGGGTTATCATCCAGAAAAATAAAGCTGTCTAAGCCCAGTTGCAGTTCTTGTGCCAGCGATTGGATATTTTCTGATTTGGGCTGCCAGTTGATGCGCGAAGCCACAATGTGATCGGGCCGGAGGGGCATTTCGGGGTGGTGATTAAAAACGGTTTGTACATCGGCTTCTTGATTTTTGCTGCACAGGCACAGCAAGCGCCCGGCCCGGCTTTGAGCTACCATAAACGTTTGCAGGTGATGCCATGGCCCGGCCACATCAACCCCCTGGGGGCCGTCTTCCGCGCAGACGCCGCCCCACAACGTATGGTCGCAATCCAGCACAATTACTTTGGCCGGTGGGCGCTGCATGACCAAAAGACGCCGGGCAAGCATCGTGCCCAATGCGGTGAAATAGGTGGGCGTGTAGGGAATGTGGCCGAGGGCGTTGCTGTAGGCATCGTCAACAGCGTGCGGGGGAACAGGATAGAGCGCGTGGAGGTCGGCGGGCGAGAGGGTGTAGACGCCCTCGATGCCGGCCAACTCATAGATCACCTCCTTGACAGTTTGTTGAATGTGATCGAGGGCAATTTTATCGAGGTGGGACGAGGGCGGGCAAAAACAAAGTAGATAAGGCGCGCCGGATCGAGCAGTGGCTGTTTTGAGAGCTGAAACCAGGTCTTGGGCGAGCGTGGCCAACTCGGCAGCTATTCCGGGTTTGGCAAAAAGCCCCCCCTCGATCCCCCTCAAAGGGGGGGAGGTTGGCCGGTGTTCACCCCCTTGAGGGGTGTTGGAGAGGGGCAACCCACCGCCTCGATGGGTAGGGTTTTGATCGGCCAACCAATCTTCAAAACGAACCAGCAGCACATTCAGGCCCTGTCGATTGTGGGTCAGGCTGCCGGTGGGATCAAGCAGGTGTTGAAACACCTGGTGATAGGGTGCAAGCTCAACCTCAAACGGCAATTGCAGCGTTTCGAGCCAAAAATCCAGCGGTTCTCGAACCGGGTCTGCGGTAAAGGTGGCGGCGATGATTATTTTTGGGTTTGACATCGATACATCATTTTCAAGTGTCAGCCATTACGCAATCCAGCCCAAACAGTTGGCGGCCCCGCAATTACATTGAAACGGATTGCTCAGTTCGGTTTCGATGGTTTTGTAATTGATGGTCAATTCTTCACCTGTTTCAATTGGGCGCAGGGCCACCAGATTGCGCGATTCAAATTGGGTATTGGGATCGCAGGAATGGTTCAAATATTTCAGGCTGCCGGTCGGTTCGATATGCTGGCCGCTCAAAAAAAGCGAATAACGAGTTCTTTCTGTGATAACGTAGCCTGCAAAATACTCGATAAATTCTCCGGTTTCAAATGATCGGGCGGCAAAAACAGCCGATCCATTGTGGTTGGTGTGGACTACGGTAACAGCGGGCGTGGTCATCGAGATGGTATCTCCAATTTTTTGTGTTGGGCTAAGATAACTTGTTCATAATGCCGTCTAACAACGCGTCTCGGGATTTGCCCGGTTTCTGCTTTTCCCTGGGAGACAATTCGGCGGTTCCGGCCAATTTTTGGCTCAAATCCCGAACACGGCGGGTCAGCACCCGGATAATGCCCCAGGCCACTTCGCTGCGGTCGGCCACCAGCTCGTAAAAGGGGGCCTGATCCAGCCGCAGCAGGTGGGTGTCTTCCAACGCCGTCACCGAGGCGGAACGCAGTTCAGACTCAAGCAGGGCCATTTCGCCAAAAATATCGCGGTTGGATAACTCGTTGAGCGTGTGGTCGCCATCGTGGACGCGTACCCGGCCGTTAAAAATAACATACATGCTGGTGCCGGTATCACCTTTTTCAAAAACGGGCGCGCCCGCCTGGACCTCTACCTCTTCCACAATCGAGGCGATTTCGGCCAGGGCGTCTTCGGGCGTTTCCACAAAAATATCAACGGCTTTGAGTACAAATACTTTTTCCAGGGTTGATAGCATAGTAATGTTCGCTCCATTTTTTAACAGCGCCGGTTTGATCGTGTGTAAATAAGCCAAGGCCCGCCTGACCTGGGGGCTGGAATCCTGAGACAAAGCTTCGAGTTGGGGCCAATATTGGGCCGCATCCAGCCGAACCAGGGTCCACATAGCCGTTTCCCGAACCAGGGACGAGGGCGCGGACAGGGCTTGAACCACGGCGGGAGCCGCTTCGGTTAAGGCCAGATCGGCCACCGACTGCACGGCGCAGGCCACGGTCCAGGCGTGGACCCACTCGTCAAACCGCGTTATCAACTCACCGATACGCCGGTCCTGGCCGATGTTTTGTTGGGGAAACATAGCGGCCAATTGCTGCTGCTTTTGCAGCAAGGGGATCGTGTCATCCAATAACGGCATCAGGGCCGGTTTTAGCTGGCCGCCAACCTGGATATCGATGACTTCCAGGGCGTAAGCTTTTTTACCGGGCGGCGCAGTTTCTTGCAGCAAGATGTCGCGGGCTTGCAAAATCGACACTGAGTCATAAATAAAAGAAAGTAGTAAAAAGAGCCTGACTCGATTTTGCTCTAACTCGCTGTGCAGGGCGCGGGCCAACGGCTGCACAGCCTGTTCCTGGCCGATGTCTACCAGAGCGGCCAGAGTCCAGGCCACATCAGATAGTTCATCCCGGATGTGCTGTTCGATGGAGGCGGTTGCTGCCGGCCCGGCCCGGTAGCCGCACAGACTCAACGATTTCAAAATTTGCAGCCGGACGTTCTCATCCGGGTCGTCCATCTGCGTTTTGAGCAAATCAATAACCGATTCTCCCTGAATACGACCGCACACGCGCGCCAGGCGAATACGGGTTTGGGGAAGTCGATTGGCCCCGGCAAAGGCGGCACGGATTTGGGGCACAACCGCCTCGCCCCCGGCCACCAGCGCCGAGGCGGCGGCTGACGACAAATCGGGAGAAGATAGCGCCTGGATAACCTGGGGCCAAAGCTGTGGAGGCCGGAGCTGGCCCACGGCTCGCAGCGCGGCCCGCTGCACACGAGGATCCGTATCTTGCAGCAAGGTTTGCAGCGGTTGGTAAAAACTACTGATGCCGACCTCGCCCAAAACGCGGGCGGCAAAAATCCGGTCCGCGCTGTGGGGCGCGCTCACCGTTTCCAGCAGGCGCTGCCCGGCAATGAGCACCCCTTCGATGCCGCCGCTGCGCAACAGCCCCACCAGCGCCTCCCGCCGGACCTGCATATCCGGGTCATCGAGATAGGGTTTGACCTCTTCGATGACGTCCGCGCCGCCCAACGCGGCCAGGGTGCGGAGGGCCGCCGCCCGCACCTCAGATACCTGCTCGTATCGCACCACCAACCGAACCGAACGCAAAACCGGCACAGCCCGCCGCTGTTCGATCCGGCGCAGGGCCTCCTGGCGCACCGCCGGGGCGGGGTGGCGCAACGCGCCCCGTAAAAATGTCGTCAACGATTCGTGTTCGATTTCTTCTAAAACATCCAGGGCATAGATCACCTGGCCCACGTGAGAACTGTTCAGCCCCTGCTGCAGCACGGCCAGGCTGGAGCCGTCGGTCAGGGCCAGCAAATCGCCGCCTAACCGGCGTTTGGCCAGGGCGCGGGTCAGGGCCACGGCGTATTCTTTGTTGAGCAGAAATACCAACACAAACCAGACGGCCAGCACCACGGCCAACAAATAGTAGAGTTCAACCGCGTTCCACCCCAAAAAGCTGCCCAAAAACAGTAGCAGCAATCCGGCCACACCGCCGGCAGCGGGTTCGACAAAACTTTCCACCGCGGTTTGCACCTGCACCTGCTGCCGCGCCGACAGGGGTTGGTAGAGTACCAATGTGCCCGATCTAAAAATCGAAAAGCGTAAACTGCTGTCGAATAGTTTGGTGCCGGTGGTCAGCCAGAAAACAAAGGGGATCGCGCCCCAGCCAGTTCCGGTGAAGATCACGGCAATCGCGCCCACGCTGACCATCACCGGCAGCGACAGCAGCCCGCCAAGCAGGCCAAAGCGTTCCATAAAAGGGCCGGTTACCACCACCCGCAAGACCAGCGAGGCCACAGCCGCACTGGCCAAAAAATTACCCATAAAGGCCGCCAGTTGATCCGTGTTGGTGTATCTTACCTGGGCGCGATCAAAGAAGGCGTTGTCTACCACGTAATAGCTCAGTAAAGAAATCGCGGCCAGGGCAAACACCAGGGCGATGTACCGGTTCTTGAACAGGTCGCCGTACGAACTTTTTCCCGAAGGGGCCTGGCTTTGGCTTGAAGCTATTTGCGCCGCAGCCGGTTCGGAAAGTTCATCGTGATACAGCCGGGTAATGAAAAACAACAATAACAACGAACCGGCCAGCCCCACCATCGCCACAAACAACAGGTTTTTGGTTCCCAGCAGGCCAACAACATAGGTCATGGTGAAACCGCTCAGCACCACGGCCACCATATCGCCGGAGCCAATGAGGCCGAACAGCCGTTTGCCCTGGCGGAGATCAAACAAGCGCCCGGCCAATCCCCAAAACTCCAGGCTGGTCAAGGCCCAGATCACCTCGAACCAGATCATCAAAATCGCGGTAGGCCAGCCGGCATCGATGACCCCCACCAGCAAACGGAGAACGGCCAATCCAACCAGCAGGCCAATGAGATTGGTGACCAGCAAAGCCCTGAAAGAAAGCCGGCCCTCTAACCGGGTGTAGCCAAATCCGATCAGGCTGACCACCATGGCCACGCCGATGTAAACGTAGGGCAGGGCTTGAGCGCTGTAGGCATCGATAAACAACGCGCCGGCGGCCGTACTGGTAAAAATCTTGGCCAAGCCAATAAAAAAAGAATGGATCAGCAGCAAGCTGACCAGGCGTCCCTCTCCGGCGCGGATATTCAGGGCAACAGACAAGCGGTTGAGGTTGGGCATATCTTAAATATACAATACCGTGGTGGAACTGCAAAACTTTATCTGCAAATAACGAAAAGAAATCAAAAATTGACAGAACCCGGCTCTATCCGGCATACTAGAGGAAACGGATAGAATCAAAACAGGTTGGAGGCGAGACCATGTCGTTTTCATCGTTTCAGCACCGAAAATTCAAATTTCCTTTCCCGATTATGATCTTGATCCTGTTGGTATTGTCCGGCCTGGCCTGCCAATTTCAGTTTCCGTGGTCTACCACCGCGCCTACGGCCACCATTGTGATCGAGGTGGCCGTCACCCGGGTGCAGCCTTCGCCCACGCTCACGCCCACCCCCTTGCCAACGCCCACGCCCTCACCCACCGTGCCGCCCACCGACACGCCGCCGCCAACGGCAACTTTTACAACCACACCAACGCCGGTTCCACCGACCCCACTGCCCACAGCCACCGCCCCGCCCACGGCCACGCCGGAAGTTGTGGGCGTCATCACCCTGGAAGAACCCAAGCACGATCTGATCATGCCGGTCAAAGTGAGAGATTTTGAATTCAAATGGCGCTACAGCGAGGGCTGTAACCTGCCCACCGAATACGCCTTTGAAGTGCGTATCTGGCCGCCCGCCGGAGAACCGATGGGCGCGATGGACGCCCTTGCCCATCGCGACGATGTCTATTGCGATCCGGTGAGCGGGCTGTACAGTTACACCGTGCCCAATCTCAAAGACGCGCCCGGCCCGATGTCGGTGGCGGTTGAAACCGCGGCCACCGGCCCCTTTCTGTGGAATGTGGCCCTGCTGCGAACCTATCCGGCCATTGTGCCCGTGGCCACCTCCGACGCCCGCATCTTCACCATCCCCGGCGATTACGTGGGGCCGTACGATACCAGCCGGCCCACCGTCACCTGCCTCAACTTCAGCAATTGGCTCGAGGCCCAGGCCCTGTACCTGGCTACCGGCGGCCCGGCGGTCGATCTGAACGAGCTGGACCCCGACGGCAACGGCATTGCCTGCGACGAATTGAGACAATGAAGCGCAGCAAACTTCCGCCGCTGTTGGGGCGTAGTTTGATGGGCATCGTCACCCTGGGCGTCACCCTCCTGTTGATTGGGATGGTCCATCTTCTGGCTGATCGTTTTGAATCCCATCACCCGCCGCCCCCGCTCCCGCCGGACCGGGCAACATCCAACGACATTGCTACTGACCCTGCGCCGCTTATAATCCGCCGGCCACCCTCCTCACCACAGCCGTCTCTTCCGCTGCCAACAGCCATGACCTACGAAGAAATGTTCCAGGCGGCGGCCTCGGCCTATGATCTGGACTGGCACCTGCTGGCTGAATTAGCCTACCAGGAAAGCCGGATGAACCCCTGGGCCATTGGCCGGGACAACGATATGGGCATGATGCAGATCATCCCCGCCACCTGGAATGAATTTGCCCCGCAAGTGGGGGTCACAGACCCTTTTGATCCCTACAGCAACATCCGGGTTGGCGCGGCTTACCTGGCCTATATGCGCGACTTCACCCATTCACGCGGCTACACCGAAGATGTGTGGATGGTAGTGGGCTACAACTGGGGACCGGAAAACCTGGAGGCCCTGTTTGCCGGCCAAGGAACCTGGGCACAGGTACCAGCCCGCCAGCGGAATTACGCCATCGCTATTGTGGAAGCCACGCACAAAAAATTGGCTCGCTGGCAACAATAGAAATTCAATCTTAAATTTTGGGGCTGATTCGTCACATCGATTTCAATTTCATTGACTTTTTCATAAATAGTTGTTATACTTCAATCGTTGATCTTCTTGATTTTTCCACAAAAGCATCTGACAGTCTTTACAATAACATTTTAGTCGATAGCTTGTCCGGGGGGCAGTCGGACGGGTTCGTCGAATCAATATGCTTCTATTCTCAACTTCTTTCCGGACATTTCGTACTCGATACCGCAAATTGACTTCCTCTCCACCATCGATGAAATTTGCAAAGGGGCTGGAGGTTCATACGCAAGGGACAAAGTAGTGCCCAACGTTGACCTGAGTTTACAGCATTTACAAGCCGAACTGATCCGCATCGATATCCTCCTCCATCGTGAGATACGGCGCTGGCAGCGCGCGGGGCAAGACCCCACCGATGCCTTTCGCGGCCAATATACCACCGACGAACAGGCCAACGACTGGCTCAAGCGCCCGTTTGGTATGAGTTGGGGCCAAATTGTGCCGGAATCGGAGCAGGAGCATCAGGCTTACGCCAAAGCACTGGCGCAGGTCAACCAGCGGATCGAAACCATTGTCGAAACTGCCCGCCGGCAGAACCACCCTCTGCGGTTACACCATTTAGCCGGGGCCTTCGAGCTGGACTCTTTTGAATTGAACGCCTTGCTCATCTGCCTGGCGCCCACGCTCGATCTCAGCTACGAGCGGCTTTACGGCTATTTGCAAGACGATGTGACCCGCAAACGACCCAGCATCAGCCTGGTGCTGGACCTGCTGGGCGAACCCGGCCTGGCAAAACTGCCCCAACTGGCTCATTTTTCCGACGAAGCACCCCTGTTCAAATACCGTTTGCTGGAACGAATCGCCGAAAGCGCGCCGGCCAAATCCCCCCGGCTGGCCCAAACGCTTCAAGTTGACGAACCCATTGTGGCCTGGCTGCTGGGCGATTACCATCCCCACCCCGATCTGGGCCAACACGCCAATTTTGCGCAGCCCCACCTTAATGAAACTGATACCCTGATCGTCAAAGAGATCGAAACAGAGCTGTCCCACCTCGCCCAGTCCGGCGATACCCCGCTGGCGATTTTCTACGGGCCGGATGAAGCCGGCCAGCAGGCCGCGGCCCGAATCTTATCAGCCCAACTGAACCGCCCCCTGCTGGCGGTGCAACTGGCGGCGATTACCGCCGGCGATACCACGCCCTTGCAAGCGGTACAATTGGCCCTGCGCGATGCCCGGCTGACCGGGGCCATTCCCCTGCTGATGGGCTGCAAAGTGTGCCAGGAGCGGGGGATGATTGCGCCCGCCATTTTAACCGCACTCTGCGATCATCCCGGTCTGGTCATTATGGCCGGGCAGGGCCAATGGCAGGCCGGCGGCATTAACCGCGACCGGCAGATCATCTGGCTGGAATTTCCCGTACCCGCCTACACCCAACGCCGCACGCTGTGGCATCATTTCCTGGGCCATCAGGCCGCCGATGGCCTCAACCTTACCGACCTGACCGGCCAATTCATCCTGACCACCGGCCAGATCCAGGATGTGGTGGCGACGGCTAAAGATATGGCGGCCCAAAACCAAGAAACCCTGCACAGCGGCCACCTGTTTGCCGCCGCCCGCGCCCACTCCAGCTCTCGTCTGGCCAACCTGGCCCGTAAAATTGAAGCGCGCTACGACTGGCTGGACATTATTTTGCCTCAGGATCAACGCCTGATCTTGCGCGAAATGGTGGATACCGTGCGCGGGCGTCCCCTGGTGCTGGATGAGTGGGGCGTGGGCCACAAACTGGCCTCCAGCGCCGGCGTCACCGCCCTGTTTGCCGGCCCGCCCGGCACCGGCAAAACCATGGCCGCCGAAGTGATCTCTCGCGAACTGGGGCTGGACCTCTATAAAATCGATCTGTCCAGCATCATCAGCAAATATATTGGTGAAACCGAGAAGAACCTGGAAAAGATCTTCACAGAGGCCGAAAGCAGCAACGCCATTCTCTTTTTTGATGAGGCCGACGCGATTTTTGGCAAACGTTCTGAAGTCAAAGACAGCCATGATCGCTACGCGAACATCGAGATCAGTTACCTTTTGCAGCGCATGGAGGCCTACGACGGCGTGACCATTTTAGCCACCAACCTGCGCGCCAACCTGGATGAAGCCTTCACCCGCCGCCTGCAATTTGTCATCGACTTCCCCTTCCCCGACAAAGACGACCGCCTGCGCATCTGGCAAACGCTTTTTCCCACCACGATCCCGCAAAAAGAGACGCTGGATTTCACCCAACTGGCGCAGCGTTTCAAGCTGGCCGGCGGCAACATTCGCAACATCATCATGAACGCCGCTTACCTGGCCGCCGCCGACGGCAAACAAGTGACGATGGACCATCTCCTGCACAGCACCCGCCGGGAAATGCAAAAGATGGGGCGGCTGGTAGGCGAAAAGGATTTTGAATTTTAGATCAAGCCTGCAAAAAACTACCTGAGGTTACCCGATGACCCAACTATTTGAAGCCATGGTCAATTTTTTTACCACCGACCAATGGCCGTTTGTCCAACTCGAAGAAACCCCCACCCTGCGGATGGGGTTTCAGGGCGATAACGGAAACTGGATATGTTACGCCAGCGTGCGCGACGACCTGGGCTACTTTTTTTTCTACTCCATCTGCCCGGTCAATGTGCCGCCCGACAAGCGGCAGGTGATGGCCGAATTTTTGACCCGCGCCAACTACGGCCTGACCATTGGCAATTTTGAAATGGATTTTAACGACGGCGAAATCCGCTACAAGACCAGCGTAGACACCGAAAACGAACCCCCCAGCGAAACCATGCTGCGAAATCTGGTTTACGCCAATGTTTTCAATATGGATCGTTACCTGCCGGGCATTATGAGCGTGATCTATTCCGATGTCTCGCCCGTGGAAGCCGTTGTTCAAATCGAAAGCGATGGAACGCCGGACACGACAGTACAAAATTCGTCAGAATAGGAACACAGAGATATA
>CAZTFF010000004.1:86125-214418 GCA_964612485.1 uncultured Caldilineaceae bacterium | reverse complement strand
GGGCCTCTACAGCTCGATGAGCGCCGGCGTTATCTCCGGCTTCGACCGCTCATTCAAACCCCGCAACAGTGATCAACGACTGCAAGGATTAATTCAAATTGACGCTGCCGTGAATCCCGGTAATTCCGGCGGCCCCCTGCTCAATCGCGGCGGCCAGGTGATCGGCATTGTGACCGGGCTGGTCAACCCTACCGAGCAGGATGTTTTTATCGGCATTGGCTTTGCCGTGCCCATTAACGTTGCCGGCGGCGCGGCCAACCTGCCGCCGTATTAATTTAAGGAGAACACGTATGGAACAATTCAGGCGGTTAGAAGACAGGCGTCCGATGGAGCGCGTCTTGTACGAAGTCAAAAAAATTATTGTGGGGCAGGATCATCTGCTGGAACAGTTGATTGTAGCCCTGCTGGCCCGAGGCCACATTCTGGTTGAAGGCGTGCCGGGGCTAGCCAAAACCATGGCCATCAAAACTCTGGCCGAAACCATCGGCGGCGAGTTCAAACGGATTCAATTCACGCCCGATCTGGTACCCGCCGATCTGATTGGCACGCGCATCTACAATCAAAAAACGGGCGAATTCAATACGTCGCTGGGGCCGGTTTTCACCAACCTGCTGCTGGCCGATGAGATCAACCGCGCGCCGGCCAAAGTACAGAGCGCGCTGCTGGAAGTGATGCAGGAAAAGCAGGTGACGATTGGGCGCGAAACCTTCCGGGTTCCCCAACCATTCCTGGTGCTGGCCACCCAAAACCCTATCGAAACCGAGGGAACCTACCCCCTGCCCGAAGCCCAATTAGACCGTTTCCTGCTGAAAGTGCTGGTGGGCTATCCCAGCGAAACGGAAGAATTTGTCATTGTCGAGCGGATGACGGGCGCGCTTCAGGCGGCCCAACGGGTGCTGACCACCGAACAGCTTGTAGAATTGCAGCATCAGGCCGATAAAGTGTACGTGGACCCGGCCCTGATCGAGTATGCCGTCCAGATGGTAACCGCCACCCGAAAACCGGGCACGGTTGGTTTGCAAGAATTGGAGCCGTATCTGATGTTCGGGGCCAGCCCGCGGGCGTCCATCAACCTGATCCTGGCCGCGCGGGCGCTGGCCTTTGTGCGCGGGCGAGATTACGCCCTGCCCCAGGATGTGCTGGATATGGCGCTCGATGTGATCCGCCACCGCCTGGTTTTATCGTACGAGGCCCTTTCAGATAATGTAACCGGCGACGATTTGCTGGAAAAGATACTCGACCGTATCCCCGTGCCGGAGGTCCCTTTACATGAGCACGCCAACAACCGTGTCAAAGTCTAAACAGCGCGCCGAGGGCCGGGCCGCAACGTCTGATCAGATGGCCGCATCTGACCAAGCCGGTACGCCGCATCGCGCGACGCCCGACCATATTTTGCTGCGCCTTGACTGGAAGGTTATCCGCCAACTCGACGGCCTGCTGCAGGGCGATTATCGCAGCCTGTTTTACGGGTACGGGGTAGATTTTGCCGACCTGCGCGAATACCAGTCCCAAGACGATATTCGCTATATTGATTGGAATGTTACCGCCCGGATGGATACACCCTACGTGCGCCAGTACGTTGAAGACCGGGAAATTATCGCCTGGTTTCTGCTCGATCTGACGCCCTCGATGGATTTTGGCCCGGAACACAGCTTGAAACGCACCATGCTGATTGATTTTGTGGCCACGCTGGCCCGGCTGCTCACGCGGCACGGCAATCGCGTGGGCGCGATGTTTTACAGCGACCGCGTGGAGCGAACCATTCCGCCGCGCGGCGGACGAATTCAGGTGCTGCGCATCATCAACGATCTGCTCAAACTGCCGCGCTTACCCAAAGCGCCCGCCACCAATTTGTCCCCACTGCTGGCCGCCGGGCTGAACGGCATCAAAAAACGGTCGTTGGTTTTTATTATTTCAGATTTTATCAGCCTGCCGGGTTGGGAACGAACCCTGAGCCTGCTCAACCGGCGGCACGAGGTTCTGGCCGTCCGTCTCTGGGACCCCAGAGAAGTGGAACTGCCCGACATCGGCCCGATTGTGATGGAAGATGCGGAAACGGGCGAGCAGCTTTTTGTAGACACGCACGATAAAACCTTCCGCCGCCGTTTTCAAGAAGTGGTTCAGCAGCGCAAATCAACATTGAACGAAATTTTCCGCCGCGCCGGGGTAGATGCGCTATCCCTCTCCACCGAAGAAGACCTGGTACGGGCCATTGTACGGTTTGCCGCGTTGCGGCAGCAGCGCCGAAAGTGATGGATGGATTGATGTCTTTTATCTGGCCCGTAATGCTTTTTTCCCTGCTGCTGGTTCCCCTGTTGGCGGCGCTGTACATTTGGTGGCTGCGACGGCGGCAGCAAACTACGACAAGATTCAATAAGATGGGGCTGGTGCAGCAGTCCGCCGGCAAGCGTCTGGGCTGGCAGCGCCATTTACCGCCCGCATTCTTTTTGGTGGGTCTCACCATGTTGTTATTTGCGCTGGCCCGCCCGGAGATGATCGTCAACCTGCCCCGCGTGGAGGGCACCGTGATCCTGGCTTTTGATGTTTCCAGCAGCATGCAGGCCGATGACCTGGAACCGACCCGCCTGGACGCCGCTAAGGCGGCGGCCCGCGTATTTGTGGAAAACCAGCCCAGCACCATTCTGATTGGCGTAGTAGCTTTTGGCAGCGGCGGCGTGGTGGTTCAACCCCCCACCCAGGACCGGACCGCCGTACTCAACAGCATCAACCGGCTGAGCACGCAGGGAGGCACCTCGCTGGGCCAGGGAATATTCTCGTCGCTCAGCGCCATTGCGGGTAAAAACATTGTTGTTGACGATACGGCCTCTCAAGAAAATACGCTGCAAACAGATGATCCGCAGGAAGAGGAAGAAGATTTTCCGCGAGACGAGAGTTCGCCGGGAGCCGAGGCTGATCAGATTGGATATTATCCCTCGGCGGTGATTGTGCTACTGTCCGACGGCGAAAACACAGAATCGCCGGACCCGCTGCAACTGGCCCAGGTGGCTGCTGAAGCCGGCGTCCGAATTTTTCCGGTGGGCATTGGCAGCGCAGAAGGCGCGGTGGTGGAAATTGACGGCTTCAATATTGTCACCCAATTGAATGAGGCATCTTTACAGCAAATTGCCGGCCTCACCAACGGCACTTATTACAATGCCGCAGCTAGCGAAACGCTTCAAGAAATATACGAAACAATTGATCTGCAATTAACGGTTAGAGAGGAAAAGATGGAAATCACCTCAATTATCGCGGGCGCAAGTATTCTCTTATTTTTGGCCGGCGGCGCGCTATCGCTGGTTTGGTTTGGGAGGGTACCATAATGAATTTGCTCTGGCCGTGGTTTTTGTGGCTCCTTCTGCTCATTCCGCTGGCAATTATCATCTATATCTGGATTTTACGCCGCAGGCGCCGCTTTGCCGTGCGGTACTCCAGCCTATCCCTGATCCGGCAGGCGCTGCCCAAACGGGCCGGCTGGCGCAGGCACATTCCTTTTGCCCTCTTTTTGATCGGATTGGCCGGCTTGATTATCGCGCTGGCCCGTCCGATGGCTCAGGTAGAAGTGCCGCTCAGCCAAACTACCATTATCCTGGCGCTCGATGTTTCGCGCAGCATGTGCTCCACAGATGTCGCTCCCAACCGCCTGGCCATTGCCCAGGATGCGGCCCTGGCCTTTATTGATGAACAGGCTGAAGATACCCAAATTGGCGTCGTGGCCTTTGCCGGGTTTGCAGAGATTGTGGTGCCGCCCACAAACGATAAAGAGGTTCTGCAAGACACGATCAGAAATCTTACAACGTCCATTGGCACCGCCATCGGCAACGCCACCCTCAAATCGATTGATGCCATTGCCGAGATCAACCCGGAGGTTGACCCCAGCGGCCTTAATTTGGGAACAGAAGATGAAGTTGCCACAACTAACGAAGCGGACGAAAGCAAAGAAACATACCAGCCGGACATCATTGTTTTGCTGACAGACGGGGCCAATACCCAAGGCTTCCGCCCGATGGACGCCGCGCAGCAGGCGGCAGATCGCGGCGTACGGGTCTATACCATCGGCTTTGGCACCACCGACCCCGGTCAGATGGTCTGCTCCCAGCAGCAACTGGGAGGCGATAGTTTTGGCGGGGGATTTCGAGGCAGTAATTTTGGCGGCGGCAGCGGGGGATTTCGCCGTTTCTTGCTGCTTGATGAAACAACCTTGCAATCGGTTGCCGACACAACCGGCGGCTCCTATTTTCGGGCGGAAAGCGCCGACCAACTGCTGGAAATATTCCTCAATCTGCCCAGCCGTATTAGCCTTCAAAAAGAGACCATGGAAATTGCCGTTATCTTTTCAGCATTGGGCGCCATCTTTATGATAACGGCAGTCGTACTATCAATGCGATGGCTGGGCCGGTCGCTCTAATTGATTACGCATCCACCGGAAAAGCTTTTTCCAAATCACGAATCTCCGCTTCACCCATGGGAATCAACTCACCAATACGCAAAGTATCGATCAAAGCTTTAGCGCTGAATTCGGCAATTTCCAGGCGGTCAAACGCTTGGAGGATGGTCTGCCCGGTGGTGAGCACGCAGTTATTTTGCAGGAGCAAAACCGGGCTGCGTTTCGATACAACGGCACCAATGTGGCGCACACCCCGCGCTTGAACCTCAAAGGGGATTACCGGCACATCTCGCAAAAAAATGTAACTTTCGGGAATGGTTTTACTGCTGAATTTGGCCGGGGTAATAGCGTAAGCCATTATGTGAGGCGGCTGGGCGGTAATAATGCAGTTAACGTGAGGCGCTTGGCTGTAAATTGCGTTGTGGAGTGCCGCCGGGCCAGACAAATTAACATCCCCCTCTGGAATCAATAGCATATCTTCAACGGCCAACGTCCGGCGGTCCACCTTGGGCGGGGTGATCAGAAAATGTTGCGCATCCAACCGGGCCGAAATCGTTCCCTGGGTGCAGGTCATCATCTGGCCGTCGTAGGCCCGGTGTGTAATCTCAACAAGTTGCCGGGCCAGATCATACGCCTGTCCATCCAAATCGGGCTTGGTCACGTCAGCAATGGGGCTATCGCTGCCGGCAAGCGATAATTGGGCCTCGGTCAGCGCGCTGACTTCGGTCGGCGTATTCGTCTCGGCCAACGCGCCGGCGTTCAGCAGCGTGCGGGCGCAAAAATCGAGCGTTTCCAGCCGGCCAAAGGCGGTTAGCAAATCCTCGCCGCCGGTCACAATCCCATGGTTTTCCAGCAGCACTACATCATAAGATTGGGCAAATGTTTCCGCAATGACCTGCCCCAGGGCATCACTGCCGGTCAGAGCATAGGGCGCGTAGCCCACCGGCCCGCATAATTGATAAACATCCGGCATCACCCGGGGGTTCGGCAGCTGCCGGGCGATGCTAAAAGAAACCAGCGCCGGCGGATGGGCATGCACAATCGCGCGCAAATCGGGGCGCTGTTGGTAGATAGCCTGGTGAAAAGGATACTCGGATGAGGGCCGGTGCGGCCCTTCAACCGTGCCGTTGGCCTGCACGCGCATAATATCGGCGGGCGTCAATGTTGCTTTATCGATACCCGCCGGCGTGATCCACAGATCGCCATTTTCATCCACTATTGACAAATTCCCGCCGGAGAGTGTAGTCATTCTCTGCCGGTAAATACGGTGCATAATGCTGACCAGTTGGTCGCGGGGCGGTGAAGTGTGAAGGTTCATAGGGTCAATTTTGCGCCTCTTTTCACATTGATAGCAGGGCAAGTATAGCACACATTTTTAGACAGTCTAATGCCTGCCCCGGAAACCGGAATGGGAAAGTTGATATTGCGTATTGCGTAACGACTTTTTGCACGGAAGACGCAATACGAATCACGTGATACGTTTGTGGTATAATTACCGAGGATAAAACACAGTTTTAGCCCATAGTTTTCGGACGGAGTATGACGATGGCCGACAATAACAAAAAACCTCCCTTGTATGTTGTTTCCGGCGGAATGGGAGCCAGCGGGGAACAACTGTCACGGACGGCGCTGGCCCAGTTTGAAGACCCCGATATTGAAGTTATTGTGGTGCCCCATGTTCGTGAAGTCAAACAAATCGAAGATATTGTCAAAAAAACCACCGCGACCGGCGGAACCATTCTCCATACGCTGGTAGACCTGGATATACGCCAGGCCATGACCCGCCAGGCTCGCGACCACAATGTGGTAGCCATTGACGCCATGGGGCAATTACTTTCGCGTTTGGCGCACGTATTGGAGCAAGAGCCTCAAGGGCAACCGGGCCTCTACCGGCAGTTGCGGCAAGAATATTTTGATCGGGTAGCGGCCATCGAGTATTCGGTGGCGCACGATGACGGGCGCCACGCCGACGAATGGCATGAGGCTGAAATTATGCTGGTAGGAGTATCCCGAACGGGGAAAACCCCGCTGAGTATGTATTTGTCTACGCTGGGCTGGAAAGTGGCCAACTATCCATTGGTTACAGGTGTGGACCCGCCGCCCCAGCTTTTCAAGCTTGATGCCCGCCGGGTGGTGGGGCTGATCATTGACCCCGGCCAACTGGTCACGCATCGCCAGCAACGCCAACGACGATTAGGGGTGTCTACCGGTTCAGCTTATACGGAGCCGGAAGAGCTTTATGAAGAAGTTGAAGAAGCGCGCAAATTCTACCGGCGGCACGGTTTTGCGGTGATCAACGTTACCGATAAACCCATCGAAGAAAGCGCCGATGAGGTGATTGCGGCCATCAACCGGCGGTTAAAAAATCCGTTGTAGTGACGAATTCTTCTGACGCATGGCCATTTTTATGGGCAAAATCTTGTAAAAGGTTCACACAATGATCGGGATATTCTACAAAAGGGTTATGGCCGGCGTTGGGCAGACATTCTAAACGGGCGTTGGGCAATCCACGGGCCAGAATCCGCGAGTCTTCAGGGGGAATTTGCTTGTCGTTTTCACTGCAAACAACCAGGGTAGGATGATCAATCCGGTCCATAAAGGGCCGCACGTCAAAATGGGTAAAGGCCCACAAAGCAAATTCCAGCGAGCGCATCGGGGTTGCGCGCAACGCCGGATAAGTTCGCACCAGAAAATCCCGGGCTTCGGGATGTTGGAAGCTGCCCGGTCGCTCGAACATGGGGCGGAGGGAGTGGGCGTAAGCCGTTAAGGTTGATTTGGGGATCGATTGCCCCAGGGCGTACAGGGGCCGGCCCAAAAGCGGCAGCGAAAGGGTTAACTGCCCCAACCGCAAAAATGAACCGCACCGCCCGGTGACAACCAGATTGAAAACGGCTACCCGTTCAACCAGGCGGGGATAATGATGGGCCAGGGTAATAGTAATCATGCCGCCCATGGAATGCCCAATAAGATAAATTGGTTCCAGATGGAGTTTTTTGATAAAGCGGGCAATAATCTCTGTTTGATGTTCTATGTGGAAATCATCGCGGTGGGTGGGTTTGCTTGATTCGCCAAAGCCCAACAGATCA
Source organism: uncultured Caldilineaceae bacterium (assembly GCA_964612485.1). GTDB lineage: Bacteria > Chloroflexota > Anaerolineae > 4572-78 > J111 > JAFGNV01. The sequence goes on along the minus strand of CAZTFF010000004.1, from coordinate 206,948 downwards.
GGTACATAACAGGTGTAGGTTTCCGATAATCCCTCGGCTACTGTTTTCCACCAGGCTTTGCTGGCCCCCCAGCCATGCAAAAGAACCGCCTTGCCGGAACCTCGACCAATTTTGTTATAACTGATATGGTAGCCGTTGATGTTGACCTGGTAACTCATGCGCCGGGTACTCCTCAGGAAGCAATCCGTGTCCTTCTCACGAAAAAAACGATTAATGGCCGGTTTTCAAACAGATGTATTAGCGGTAATAGCGGCCCGGTAGGGGGATGAGGCGGGGAACACGCTGTTGGTATGTTTGATATATTTCACCAAACTCGGCCACTAAACGCTTTTCTTCATATATAGAACCCCAATAAAAGTAAATTGTAAATAGGAGGTAAGTCACAAAGAGATTAAGCGTCATCAACGGGGTCAGCCAGATGAATAACAGGCTGAAAAAATAGAGCGGATGTCGAACCCACTTATAGAAGCCGGTGACTATTAGCGGGCTATTTTCACGCGGACTTTCGGCAAACAATTGCGCGATGCCCGCAAAATGAAACGGATCGGATTGGAGAAAAGCGATTCCCAATCCAATGACTGCCAGCAATTGCCCCCCTAACATCAGCCAACGCCATGGAGAAGGAACAACATACAAAGTTGTATCAGGCAGTACCACCAGCAGAACCAGGAGAGGCAGCAAGGTTATGACGGCAAAAATATTGTAAAACAATCGATACCACCGGCATGACGCGGGACCAAACATCTGCCGGGCGCGTCTTTTGACCGGCAGACTGGCCAGCCAACTATGCACCACAGCGTAAACCACAAAAAACAGCGTCACTCCCAAAATACTGAAGATCATTAGACACCCCCAATAAAAAAACCGCTGCCAATGTTGAATAAAAAGCCATATCCGACGAAGAATCTCTATGAAAGGGGACAGTATATGGGAATCTTCGCGCTTGAACAAATCTCAGCCAAAAATTCAACGGCAGCGATCTAATTTTGTTGTAAGGCAATGGCTACAGGTTATCAGACCATTTCTTGAACCGAGCCGCCAGGTTCAACCAGGCCAATCTTTAGACCGGATTGGCCATTAGAGCCGGATTGCGGGCTGCGCACAAATCCTTTCTCAACCAGATAATCCAGAATAATATAAGCATTTTCTTCCGGGGTGTGATCAACCGTATTCAACGTGATCTCGCAATGGCGAGGAGGTTCGTAGGGATCATTGATGCCGGTGAAATCTTTGATTTCGCCCCGGCGCGCCTGGGCATACATCCCTTTGACATCGCGCTGCTCGCACACTTCCAGCGGCGTATCCACAAACACCTCAATAAATCGATCCTGGCCCACCATATTACGCACATCGTTGCGCGTGGCCCGGTAGGGGCTGACCGCCGCGCAGATGACGGTTCCGCCGTGGCGCGTTAATTCAGCCGCCACAAACCCAATCCGCCGAATATTAATATCCCGATCTTCCTTGCTAAACGTCAATCCTTTGGACAGGTGAGTGCGGACCACATCCCCATCCAGCACCGTTATCTGGCGGCCATGTTCCAATAATAACGAGGTCAAAACCTCAGCTGTGGTAGATTTGCCGGCGCCGCTCAGTCCGGTAAACCAGATGGTTATTCCCTGTTTGTGGCGCGGGGGATAGCTCTCGCCTAAAATTTCGGCCACTTCGGGCCGGGTGAACCATTCCGGCAGCTTTTTGCCCATATTCAAATAATCCTCTCGCACCTGGGTGCCGGAAATAGAGGCCGTATGCGTGCCATCGGTGATGTTGGTGATTTCTTCGTAACAATTTTTTTGGGGCAGGTATACCAGCTTGCGGAAGGGAATCATTTTCACCCCGGTTTCTTCGCTATATTTTTTGACCATCTCCTGCGCATCGTAGGGGCCGTAAATGGGATTTCCCCTGGAGTCGGAGCCGGGGCCGGCGTGGTCGCGCCCGACAATGAGATGATTGGCCCCGTAATTCCGGCGGATGATGGCGTGCCACAACGCCTCTCGCGGGCCGGCCATCCGCATTGCCAGCGGCAGCAAAGAAAGCAAAATTCGATTCGGGTCATAGTGATGGGCGGCCAGCGCTTTATAGGTTCGTACGCGGGTGTAATGGTCCACATCACCCGGTTTGGTCATCCCCACCACCGGATGGAGCAGCAATACCCCATCCACTTCTTCTATCGCCCGCTTGGTCAGTTCTTCGTGGACCCGGTGCAGGGGATTGCGCGTTTGAAAAGCAACCACATTTTGCCGGCCATAGCGGGCTAATTCGGCCCGGGTTTGGGCCGGGGTCAATCGCAGATCACGAAAATCATGCCGAGGAGGAAGCTGTAACACCTGCAACCGCCCGGAGATATTCAACTTGCCCCAACGGTGCATTTCAGATACCAACGGGTGGCGCAAATCCTGCGTGCCAAAGGCTTTTTCCGCCGCCTCCGGCAGGCTCCACTCATAAATCTCTTCTAGGGTCATCACGGCCAATAATTCATTTTTTGAATTCCGCAGCGCAATATCCCGATCAAGATGAATGATGTCGGGATCAGGGTCAACCGGCAAAGTGATGGGGAGGGGAAAGAGCGTGCCATTGGCCAGACGCATTTCAGCCAACACCCGTTGGTAATCGTTCCGGCTCATAAATCGATCTAAAGGAGAAAATGCGCCCACAGCCAGAAGTTCCAGATCGCACACAAGCCGTTCCGATAACTGGAAAGAGGGGAGCCGAGCGGCATAAGCCTTCACTGCATTTCTGTTTTCTTCTGGTACCAACAAATCTACCAGGGTGCCGCCATAAGGCGAGATCAACATCGCTGTAGCAGGTGATTCTTCAATCATCAATTTTCAGTTCCTCCTTGAACGAAGTGAGCATTCTCTTTATAATGGATGTATTGCACCTTTGACAGCGTAGTATAAAACAATCTGAGAATAATTAAAAGAATATTAGAAAGTAATTAGAGCCTGGCACAATATGGAAGATTTGGCATGGCAGTCCGGTGAATAAATGAGGCAGGACAAAAAAAGTCCCCCGGGTGGGGGCAACACCCGGGGGCCAATGAAAAGGAGGAGGGAATAAATAATCTACACTCATACTATAGCACAAAAAACCATTTTTGTGCCTAACGGTTTATTACAAAACATTACAAAATATTAAGATGGAGAGAAAAATCACCCATGAAGCCCAAAGATCGTGTCTTTGCCGCCCTGCAACACCAACCCACTGACCGCACCCCGCGTTTTGAAATCTGGATTGATGCCCTATTGAAAGAATTGGGCCAAATAGATGCCCAGGGAGCATACGTTCAACTGGGCCAGGATGCTGTAATGATGCCCAGCCAACACCCCGCCACCAGCCGGGCCTGGCAAACCGGCACCGATGAATGGGGCCGTACCTGGAAAAACGGTATGTACGTGACCGGCGCAGTTAACACCAAAGCCGATTTACAAACCTATACACCGCCCCTGACCTACGCCGATCAATTTTTTAACGTGCAACAGGTCCAATCTATAAAAAACAAGTACCCCGACCATTGTCTGATGTTCGGCACGCACATTGGCCCGTTCACAATGAGCTACCTGGCGATGGGGTTTGAACGGTTCTTTGTCCGTATGATCGAGAATCCGGCGTTTGTCCACCAATTAATGGTTGCCCGAACCGCGTGGGCCATTGCTATGTTCCAAAAAGCTGTGAACCTGGGCGCAGACGTCATCATCGTGGGCGATGACGCCGGCCACAACGACGGGCCGATGATTTCCCCCGCCATGTGGCGCGAGTTTGTGCTGCCGTATCATCGTCAAATTGTAGATGCGCTGGATGCGCCCGTGATCTGGCACAGCGATGGGAATGTGGTTTCGCTCTTGCCCATGGCAATTGAGGCGGGGTTCGCCGGATTTCACGGCCTGGAACCGGCTGCCGGGATTGACTTGCAACAAGTCAAACAAGACTTCGGCCAGGCGTTGGTCTTGATCGGCAATATCGACGTGCGGGTACTGTGCGACAACAATCTTGACGCCGTTCGCCGCGAGGTAAATCGCTGCCTGGCGCAGGGCGCGCCCGGCAACGGGTTTATGCTGGCCACCTGCAACAGCATTTTTGAGGGGATGAATCCCCTGGCCGTCGCCGAGATGTTTCGCTATCAGGCTGAGATATTGTCTGACTGACCGGCTCAACCTTCATCCGGCAAATTGGGCCGCAGCCATCGTTCCGCTTCTTCCAGGGTCCAGCCTTTGCGCCGGGCGTAATCCTCCAACTGATCGCGCCCAATGGTACCCACGTTAAAATAGCGCGACTCAGGGTGGGCAAAGTAAAAACCGCTCACCGCCGCTGCCGGATTCATAGCAAACGTTTCGGTAAGATGCAGATCGATGTTTTCCGGCACTTTGAGCAGATCAAACAAAATGCCCTTTTCCGTATGGTCGGGGCAGGCCGGATAGCCCGGCGCGGGGCGGATACCCCGGTAATTCTCTTTGATCAATGCCTCGTTGCTCAGATTTTCATCAGGCGCATAGCCCCAAAACTCTTTGCGCACCTGCTCGTGCATCAACTCGGCCAGGGCCTCGGCCAGGCGGTCGGCCAGGGCTTTGGCCATAATGGCGCTGTAATCGTCGTGATCGGCTTCGTATTGCGCCACCAATTCCTTGAGGCCGATGCCGGTGGTCACGGCAAAACAGCCCAGGTAATCGGCCACGCCGCTTTCCATCGGTGCGATAAAATCGGCCAGGGCCGGCGCAGGGCGATCCGCCCCATTGTCCCGCTGCCGGCGCAGGGTGTGGAAAGTGGTGGCTACATAACTCCGCGAGTCATCCTCGTACAGCACAATATCATCGCCGTCGCTGTGAGCCGGGAACAGGCCAATCACGGCGCGGGCGGCCAGCCGGCTGTTTTTTATGATGTCATCCAGCATGGGCTGGGCGTTGTTCAAAAGTTCGGTCGCCTGTTTGCCCTTGGCCGGATCATCCAAAACAGCCGGATATTTGCCGTGGATTTCCCACACGTGAAAGAACGGCGTCCAGTCGATGCGCTCGGCCACGCTGCCCAGGTTGAGATTGTTTAGCACTTTTACGCCCAACAAATTGGGCTTCACAATATCCACCTGCGGCCAATCGGACTGAAAACGGTGGGCGCGGGCCGTAGCGAGATCGAGCAGCGGCTTTTTGGCCCGTTTGTTACGGTGCATGTGGCGCATTCTTTCATGGTCGGCCTGTATTTCTACCGCAAAAGCGCTGCGGGTGTTTGGATTGAGCAATTTCTCCACCACCCCCACACTGCGCGAGGCATCAAGCACGTGAATAGCAGTCTGGTGGTAGGCGGGCGCAATCTTCACCGCCGTGTGCATTTTCGAGGTGGTGGCCCCGCCGATCAACAGCGGCAGTTCAAAGCCCTGGCGGGTCATTTCCTCGGCCACATGCACCATTTCATCCAGCGAGGGCGTGATCAGCCCGCTCAGTCCGATCACATCCACCTGCTGCTCGCGCGCGGCCTGCAAAATCTTTTCGGCAGGAACCATCACGCCCAGATCAATGACCTCGTAATTGTTGCAGCTCAACACCACGCCCACAATATTTTTGCCGATGTCGTGGACATCGCCTTTGACGGTGGCCAGCAAAATTTTGGCGGCCTGCCCTTCATCAACATCGTTGAGAGCATTTTCCTCTTCTACAAACGGCAGCAGGTAGGCCACGGCCTTTTTCATCACGCGGGCGCTCTTCACCACCTGCGGCAGAAACATCTTGCCCGCGCCAAACAGATCGCCCACCACGTTCATGCCGTCCATCAGCGGGCCTTCGATCACATTCAATGTGCGCGTGTGTTGTTGGCGGGCTTCCTCGGCATCCTGTTCGATATGATCCAAAATGCCTTTCACCAGGGCGTGTTCCAGCCGTTTGTTGACCGGCCAACTGCGCCATGCTTGATCTTCAACCGCCTCTTTTTTCTGATCCTTCACCGTCGCGGCAAAATCAACCAACCGTTCGGTGGCATCCGGGCGGCGATTGAAAATGAGGTCTTCCACCCGTTGCAGCAAATCGGGCGCAATGTCATCATACACCGCCAACTGCCCGGCGTTGACAATAGCCATATCCAGCCCGGCTTTGATGGCGTGGTACAAAAACGCCGAGTGAATGGCCTCGCGCACCGGGTTGTTGCCCCGAAAGGCGAAAGAGAGGTTGCTCACGCCGCCGCTCACCTTGCAGTGCAGCAGGGTTTCTTTGATGATGCGCGTAGCCTCGATGAAATTGACGGCGTAATCGTTGTGTTCTTCGATGCCGGTGCCAATGGTGAGAATATTGGGATCGAAAATAATGTCCTGCGGCGGAAAATTCACTTCCTGGGTGAGAATGTTATAGGCCCGGGTACAGATTTCAACTTTACGATCCAAAGAGGCGGCCTGCCCCTCTTCATCAAACGCCATCACGATCACGGCAGCGCCGTACCGTTTGACCAGCCGCGCCTGCCGTTTGAACGCTGCTTCGCCCTCTTTGAGGCTGATGGAATTGACCACGGCTTTGCCCTGCACGCATTTCAGCCCGGCCTCGATCACCGACCATTTGGAAGAATCGATCACAATCGGCACGCGGGCAATATCCGGCTCGGCGGCGATCAGGTTGAGAAAGCGGGTCATGCAAGCCTCGCCGTCGAGCAGGCCATCGTCAAAATTCACATCGATCATCTGCGCGCCGTTTTCCACCTGCTGGGCCGCGATGCGCAGCGCCTCTTCATAATTTTCATCCATAATCAGCCGTTTGAATTTGGCCGAGCCGGCCACATTGGTGCGCTCGCCGATGTTGACAAAGTTGGTGAAAGGGGTGAGGGTGAGCGGTTCCATGCCACTGTAACGGGCGTAAGGCATCACCTCCGGAACCTCGCGCGGTTGAATTTCTTCCACGGCCCGGGCAATGGTGCGGATATGTTCGGGCGTGGTGCCGCAGCAGCCACCCACGATGTTGATAAAGCCATGCCGGGCAAAATCCTGCAAATGGGCCGCAATCTCTGCCGGCGTTTCATCGTAGCCGCCCAGCTCGTTGGGCAGGCCCAGGTTGGGATAGCAGGAGACAAAGGTATCGGCGATGTTCGACATCGTTTCAATGTAGGGTCGCATTTCGTCCGCGCCCAGGGAGCAGTTGAGGCCAATGCTGAAGGGTTGGGTGTGCAGCATCGAGTGGTAAAAGGCCTCGGTGGTCTGGCCGGACAGGTTGCGGCCGCTGGCATCGACAATGGTACCGGAGATCATCACCGGCACGTCCCGGCCGGTTTCGGCCAGCAGTTCATCCACCGCAAAAAAGGCGGCCTTGCTGTTGAGCGTATCAAAAATAGTTTCGATCAATAGAATATCGGCCCCGCCTTCCAGCAACCCCCGCGCCTGCTCTTTGTACGCGGCCACCAGCTCGTCAAAGGCCACGTTGCGCGCGCCAGGATCATTCACATCGGGCGACAGCGAGGCGGTTTTGTTGGTCGGCCCCAGGGCGCCGGCCACAAAGCGCGGCTTGTGCGGCGTTTGGGCGGTGTGTTCGCCGGCGGCTTCGCGGGCAATTTGGGCGGCGGCTACGTTCATTTCGTAGGCCAAACCCTGCATATCGTAGTCGGCCTGAGAAAAGGCGTTGGCGTTGAAGGTGTTGGTTTCGATGATGTCGGCCCCGGCCTCAAGATAAGCCCGGTGGATCTCGCCGATGATGTGCGGCTGGGTCAACGAGAGCAATTCATTGTTGCCCTTTACATCGCCGGGATAATCTTTAAATCGCTCGCCCCGAAAATCGGCCTCGGTGAGGTTGTATTGCTGGATCATGGTGCCCATGGCGCCGTCTAGAATCAGAATGCGCTCATGGGCCAATTTAGTTAATGTTTGCTTGATTGTCATAAAATACCTCCCAGGTGATTAGAGTCCGCTAAGCCACGCGAAGGAACGCGAAGACAAAAAAAGAGACGATCATGCCGCCTCTTTGCGCCTATGTATTATACCTGCGCCGGCCCTACTTTCCCAAATTTCAGCTTTGTGCTAAAATCGGGCCTGAAATCACAGTGGGGTGGTTGCAAATATTTGTAACCTCCCCAAATTTTTATCGAAAGAAGAGAGATTATGTATAGAACTCACACCTGTGGCGAACTCCGCGCCGAACACCAAGGACAGCAAACCACCCTGGCCGGCTGGGTCCACCGGCGGCGCGATCACGGCGGCCTTATCTTTATTGACCTGCGCGACCGCTGGGGGCTGACCCAAATTGTTTTTGATCCCAGCAGCAGCCCCGAAATGCACGACGCCGCCCAATCCCTGCGCAACGAGCACGTTATTCAGGTAAAAGGCAGCATCCGGCTGCGGCCCGACGGCCAGCACAACCCCAACTTAGCCACCGGCGACATCGAGGTGGAGGGCCTGACCCTCAATATTCTCAACCAGGCCCACACCCCGCCGTTCGACATCAACAAAGCCACGCCGGTAGACGAGGCCATTCGGCTGCGCTACCGCTATATGGACCTGCGCCGGGAACGGATGCAGCGCAACATTATTTTACGCCACAACGTGGTACGCCATATCCGTAATTTTTTGGCCGATGAAGCCTTTGTGGAGATCGAAACCCCCATCCTGTTCAAAACCACGCCCGAAGGCGCGCGCGATTACCTGGTTCCCAGCCGGGTGCATCCCGGCAAATTTTACGCCCTGCCGCAAAGCCCGCAGCAGTTGAAACAGCTCATTATGATCGCCGGGTACGACCGCTATTTCCAGATTGCCCGCTGCTTCCGCGATGAAGACCAGCGCGGCGACCGCCAGCCCGAATTTACCCAGCTCGACCTGGAAATGAGTTTTGTGGACCGGGAAGACGTCATGGAAATAATCGAACGGCTGATGGTCAGCATGGTAGAAAATGAGTCCGACCTGCCGCTGCTGGCCAAACCCTTTCCCCGCCTGAGCTACCACGAAGCCATGGAGCGCTTTGGCCGCGACAATCCCGACATCCGTTTTGGCCTGGAACTGTCCGACATCAGCCAAGTGGTAGCCAACAGCGATTTCAAAGTGTTCAGCGGTACGGTGGCCTCCGGCGGCCTGGTCAAAGGGTTGAACGCCAAAGGATTGGGCCACTACAGCCGCAAAGACATTGACGATCTGACCGATTTTGTGAAAGATTTTGGGGCCAAGGGCCTGGCCTGGCTGATAGTTGATCAGGACGAGAAGGGACAGCCCGTAGTGGGCCGCTCCTCGTTTGCCAAATTCCTCTCCGCCGAAGAAACAGCCGCCATCATCAAACAGCTCGAAGGCGAAGCGGGCGACCTGCTGCTGTTTGTGGCCGACACCTTTGCGGTAACCAACGAATCGTTGGGCCGGCTGCGGCTGGAAATCGGCAGCCGGCTGGGCCTGCGCGATGACAACGTGCTGGCCTTCTGCTGGATCATCGACTTCCCCTTCCTGATGTGGAACGAAGACGAAAATCGCTGGGACCCCAGCCACCACCTCTTCACCGCGCCGGTAGATGAGGATATTCCCCTGCTCGACACCGATCCCGGTAAAGCGCGCGGCAAGCAGTACGACCTGGTGCTCAACGGCAACGAGGTGGCCGGCGGCAGCATCAGAATTCACCAGCGCGATCTCCAGGAAAAGGTCTTTGGCTTGATCGGCCTCAAAATTGAAGAAGCCAAGGAACAATTTGGCCACATGCTGGAAGCCTTTGAATTTGGCACCCCGCCGCACGGCGGTATTGCTTCGGGCATCGACCGGCTGGTGATGCTGCTGGCCCAGGAACCCAACATCCGCGAGGTCATCGCCTTCCCCAAGAGCCAGGCCGCCATCGACTTGATGGCCAACACCCCCACCGAGGTCAGCGAGCCGCAGTTGCGGGAGTTGCATATCAAATTGAGATAAAAACTACACGTTTTCTTATAAATTTCTGATGTAGTTCACATTAAAATGGCGTAAAGTGGGGAAGTTTAACCAACATTTCCCTTGATAATAATATGGAGACCAATATGCGCGTTTTAATTACCGGCGGGGCCGGGTTTCTCGGCTCCCATCTGTGCGACCGTTTTTTGGCCGAAGGCCACACCGTGATTGCTATGGACAACCTGATCACGGGCAAAACCGCCAATATCGAACACCTGGCCGGGCACGAGAATTTTTTGTTCATCAAGCATGATGTTACCAATTACATCTACATCGAAGGCGAACTCGATGCGGTTTTACACTTTGCTTCACCCGCCAGCCCCATCGATTATCTGGAACTGCCCATCCCCACCCTCAAAGTGGGCGCGCTGGGCACGCACAAAGCGCTGGGCCTGGCCAAAGACAAAAAAGCGCGCTTTCTGCTGGCTTCTACGTCGGAAATCTATGGCGATCCATTGACCCATCCCCAAACCGAAGATTACTGGGGCAATGTTAACCCCATTGGCCCGCGCGGTGTTTATGATGAGGCCAAACGCTTTGCCGAAGCCATCACCATGGCCTACCAGCGCTACCACAACGTGGAAACCCGCATCGTGCGTATTTTCAACACCTACGGGCCGCGCATGCGCCTGCACGATGGCCGGGTGGTGCCCAATTTTATTGCCCAGGCGCTCAACGGCGAACCGTTGACCGTTTATGGCGACGGCAGCCGCACCCGCGCTTTTTGTTACGTTTCCGATCTGGTAGACGGCATTTACCGTCTCCTGATGTCGGATGAGCGGGAGCCGGTGAATATCGGCAACCCCAACGAATTGAGCATTTTAGACTTTGCCAAAAAGGTGATCAAACTCACCAACAGTTCTTCAGACATCACCTTTATCCAACCCACCGACGAACGCATTCAAGACGATCCCAAAGTTCGCTGCCCCGACATCGGCAAAGCCCGCCGCGTTTTGCAGTGGGAACCTAAAGTATCCATTGACGAAGGCTTATGCAACACCATCGACTATTTCCGTAACGCTTTATAATGACGTTTGTTTTTACCAGATTTCTATCGCTGACACTGTCGCCTCTCCGGATTAGCGATAAATATATTCGATGGGGCCTGATCGCGGCGATCATTGCGTTGGGCGTGATGATCGCCTGGCTGCCGGTCAAGCTCACCGCCCTGGTTTTGTTGGGGGCTGTATTTTTGGTACTGCTGTTACGCTGGCCGCTCATCAGCGTTTACCTGCTCATCCCGGTGATTCCCTTTAGCTCACTTTTGGCGATGTCCATCGGTGGATTTAACGTCGGTTTGATGGAGATGCTTCTGGCAGCGGGGCTGGTTGCCTGGCTGCTGCAAGCCGCAACGCAAGCCGATTATCCCCAAACGTCTCCGGCCATTTCTACCGTTCGTTCTCTGCCCCCCTTGACGCTGCCGCTGCTCATATTTTTGGGCAGCGTGAGCCTATCATGGCTCAATGCGCTGTCCATTGGAGCGGCGCTGGTCGAAACCATCAAATGGGTTGAAGTGCTGGCACTTTATTGGCTGATGACAACCCTGCTGCTCCGGCACCAGATCAAGTCAGCAACATCCAGCCCCCACTCAGACCTCCCCAAAGAGAGGGAAGTTAGCCGGTTCTCCCCCCGGTGGGCGGAGTTACAGGGTGGCTTACTAAAAGACCTTCATGTCAGGTGTATTGTTGTCACTCTTCTCCTGGCCGGCTGCGCTCAGGCTGTGCTGGGACTGTACCAATTTGTCTTTAGAGCAGGCCCGGAGGGGTTCTTGCTGTTTGGCGGGCGATTTCTCCGCGCCTACGGCACCTTTGCCCAACCCAACCCCTACGCCGGCTACCTGGGATTGATCTTGCCGCTGGCGCTGGCGCTCACCCTGTGGGCCTTGAGCCAGCTCATTTCTACTAAAAGCTCCTCCTCACGGGTAGTTCATTTATCCACTTTTTTGCTGACCGGCCTGTCGTTGGGATTGCTGGTGGCCGCGCTGTTTGCCTCGCAATCGCGGGCGGGCTGGTTAAGTTTTGGCGCAGCCGCGCTGGTGACGCTGATTGTTTACAGCAAACGGCCAGGGATGCTGCTCACCGGCTTGGTGCTGGCCGGGTCGCTTTTGTTTTTGACCAATTCGGTCGATTTGAGTATAACCTCGACCACTCCCACCAACACCACTTACGGCATCATCCTGCAACGTTTTGTTGACGCGCTGGACATCATCACCATCACCGACATCTCGACCCTGGAAGTGACCGACGCCAATTTTGCCACTGTGGAGCGGCTGGCCCATTGGCAGGCGGCCCGCGAGATGTGGCGTGATAACGTCTGGCTGGGCGTGGGGTTTGGAAACTACGCCGTGGTCTACCCGGCCTACGCCGTGGGGCGCTGGCTGGACCCGCTGGGCCACGCCCACAATTACCTGCTCAACCTGGGCGCGGAAACCGGCCTGGCGGGCATCATCGGGTATCTGATTTTCTGGATTTCCACTTTAACGGTATCATATCTGGCTGTTCGCCGCAGCCGTGGTTTTGACCGCGCCGCAGCCGCCGGGGGAGTGGGTATTTTGGTCCATTTACAAATTCACAACTTGTTCGATAACCTGTACGTGCAAGGTATGTACCTGCATATCGCCATTATTTTGAGTTTGATCTCGACGATATACTTATGGAAAAAGAGAGACAGTCATCAATGATCAACACCATCGTTAACTTTCATCAAACCCATCCCAAAGAGTTTAACCGCTTCGTCAAATTCGCCATTGTGGGCGCGGTTGGCGCCATCATTGATTTCACCTTACTCAATGTAAGCCTGCATGTGATTGAAAATGTACTGGGCTGGCATATTCTGCCGATCATCAACGGCAACCTGATGCTGGCCAACACCATCTCCGTCAGCGCGGCCATTCTAAGCAACTTTACTTGGAATCGCCTGTGGACCTTCCCCGAATCGCGGACCCGCAAAAAACGGACACAACTGCCCCAATTTGCGCTCATCAACTTTATCGGCCTCATCATCAACAACCTGATCGTAGTTGGCGCGGATGCCTTGCTGGTGGGTTACATCGGCGAACCCTGGAGCTACAACATTGCCAAAGCCATTGCCATTTTGATCGTGCTTTTCTGGAACTTTGGCGCCAATCGTCTCTGGACCTACCGGGGACTGTAAGCAAGGCTGAAGGTTGAAGGATGAAAATTGACCGTTCATAATTCACCCTTGAAAATCGGCATCGATTACACCGCCGCGCTCAAACAGCGCGGCGGTATTGGCCGGTACGCCCGCGGCCTCATCACCACCCTGGCCCAATTAGACTCCCACAACCATTACACGCTGCTGACCGCGCCCGACGTCCCCCATGACGAGCTAAGGAACTTTCAAGCCCATTCAAATTTTCAACACAAACGCTACCCCCTGCCCGAACGCTGGATGACTATTGGCTGGCACCGATTCTACCTGCCTCTGCCGGTCGAGTGGTTTGCCGGGCCTATCGACCTGTTCCACTCGCCCAATTTTATTTTGCCGCCGGTACGCCGGGCCAAAACCCTGCTTACGGTTCACGATCTATCTTTTATTCGACACCCGCAGGGCGCGGTAGACAGCCTGCGCCGCTGGCTCAACAAAGTGGTACCCCGCAGCCTGGCCCGCGCCGACCATATTCTGGCCGACTCCCACAGCACCAAAGCTGATCTAATTGATATTTTCCACATTCCCGCCCAAGATATTACCGTCGTTGGGGCCGGCGTGGAAGACCGTTTCCGGCCCATCACTGATCCCAACGTACTGCAAACCGTTCGCCGCCGCTACCGGCTGCCGGAACGATTCATTTTGGGATTGGGTACGCTGGAACCTCGCAAAAATTTTACCGGCCTGATCGAAGCCTTTTCCCACTCCCCGGCGCGGGAAACCCACCATCTGGTCATTGGCGGCGGCAAAGGGTGGCTGTTTGATGACATTTTTACCGCCGCCAACAAGTCCCCCGTGGCCGAGCGGATCCACTTCACCGGCTTTGTGGCCGACGCCGACCTGCCTGCTCTCTACAGCCTGGCCGATGTTTTTGCCTACCCCTCCCACTACGAAGGCTTCGGCATCCCCGTCATCGAGGCCATGGCCTGCGGCACTCCGGTCGTCTGCGCCGATAACTCCTGCCTGCCGGAGGTAGCCGGCCAATCGGCGCTGCAAATTCCCGCCACCGATACCTCCGCTCTGGCCGATGCCATAGCCCGCCTGACAACGAACTTTTCACTGCGCGAAAACGCTATTCAGGAAGGTTTCAATCAGGCTCAAAAATTCATCTGGCCGGCTGCCGCCCAAAGATTACTGGATGTTTATCATCGTATCGGTAATTTGTAACCGATACATCAATTTGCCCACAAATTTCTATCTTGTCCAACTTATGCTATACTTGAATCAATAATAGCTTTTATCAAAGTGCCGCCAAGTGTTGTTGACTGCTTATGCCCTTACTTGTACTCAACGAAGACGAACTCAGACAAATCATCACCATCTCCGAAACGATTGAGACGGTTCAAAAAACATTTGCCGCCCAGGCCGAGGATCGGATCAATATTCCCGGCGATTTCATGCTCAAATTACCCAATGTCAAGGGAGAAGTGCAGGTCAAAGGCGCTTATCTGGAAGAAGCGCCCTATTATGTGGTAAAAATCGGCAGCGACTTCCGTGATAACCCTTCCATCAATCTGCCGGTACACAGCGGGCTGATCACCATTTTTGATGCGGCCACGGGCTTTCCTGCCGCCGTTATGTTCGATAACGGCTATCTCTCTCATCTGCGAGCCGGCGCTGCCGGCGCGCTGACGGCCAAATATCTGGCCAAAGACCCGCTCAGCCGGGTGGCCGTCATTGGCTCCGGGCATCAAGCCTACGCGCAAATTAAATCGCTTAAAGCTGTCAGACCGATGATTGAAACAGTTTCAGTGTGGGGCCGCACGCCGCTTAAAGTAGATACGTATGCCCGGCGCATTGTCGAAGACCATGATCTGAACGTGGAAATTGCTCCCTCCGTCCAGGCCGCCGTGCAAGATGCCGATGTGATCATCACCGCCACCGCCGCCGAAACGCCGCTGGTCCACGCCGAATGGCTAAAACCCGGCGTGCATCTTATTGCCGTCGGCAGCGACCGCCCCTATAAACAAGAACTTCATTCAGACGTACTCCAACGGGCCGACGTAATTATTGTAGATAAATTTGAACAATGCGCCCTGACCGGGGAAATACATCACGCCCTGGAAGCAGGCGCCATCACCAGCAAGGATATTCAAGGAGAAGTGGGCGATCTGGTCATCGGCAGGATTCCAGGCCGCACCCATCCCGAACAAATTACTGTGGCCGATTTAACCGGGCTGGAAAATCAAGATGCTACGGTTGCCACCCTGGCTCTGGAAAAAGCCCTCTTCCTGGGATTAGGCCAGCGGGTGGCAACTTCAGCAATAGATTTTCAAAACGCATTTATTACCTGAAAAAAAACACTTACCAGCCAATAGCCGCCAAGGCTTTGTATTTGTCACGGTTTGCCCTGATAAATATCAAATCCTGGCGGTTGATTTTGTCTTATGATACCCTTCCGGCAAAAACTGTTCAACCAAATTCCCTGGCGGTATCTTATTGCCCTGCCGGCCGCGAACCTGGCCCTGCTGCTGCCGGATGCCTCCCCCCTGCGCGTGACGGGGGCGCTGCTACTCATTGGATTTCTGCCCGGTTTGAGTTGGAGCAACCGCTTACTGGCTTCATACTCCAACCTTCTGCGCTGGACAACTGCCGCCGCCTTGAGTTTCAGCCTTACCACGTTGATCACCTTGCTGCTGCACGGCCTGCCCGGCCCGGTTCAAACCTGGCAGCTTGTAGCAGCTCTCAATGCAGCCGCCGTTTTGCCTCTAGTTACTATAATAAAAACTGACTACACGAATACAAATTGGCGACAAAATTTGCCCCCGGCACTTGTGGTTATTTTACTGGTGGCTCTGTTTCTCCGAGTTGCCAACCTGAATTACAGCGAATTCCAGGGCGATGAAGCCCTGGCCATGATCGCCGCTGCCGAAATGCTGGAAGGTCACGAAGACGCGCTCTTTCTCCGCTCCAAAGGCCCCGCCGAGGTTTTGCTGCCGGCGGCCCTCTGGCGGCTGACCGGCACCATCAACGAAGCCAGCGCCCGGCTGCCCTTCGCCCTGGTCGCGCTGCTGGCCGTAATCACCATTTACTTGATCGGGCGTGATTTGGGCCCCCAACGCCTGGGCTGGCTGGCCGCCGGATTCTTCGCTTTCAACGGCTTTGCCGTAGCCTTTGGCCGGATAGTGCAATATCAAGCCCTCGTTCTCTGGATGAGCGCCATGGCGTTTCTGTTGACTCTGAAGTGGCGGCAAAGCAGCCAATCTCGCCTGGTTTTCCTGGCCGGGTTGTGCCTGGGCACCGGGCTGCTGGCCCATTACGATGCTATTCTTGTGGTTCCGGCCCTTCTCTGGTTGTTTGCCGGTGGACTACTAACGACCGACCACCGACCACCAGCCACCGATTTTCTGTCGCAAGGCGGCAACCGGTGGTCGGCTATAGGACGAGAATGGGCCGTCAAGTTAAAAGCGATGGGATTGTTTTTCTTCACTTCTCTCCTGACCGCTCTGAGTTTCTACCTGCCCTACGCCCTCAACCCTCGCTCTAATCGAACCGGCGAGTATGTGGGCGGTCGCATCGGCAGCCAACTCCGCAACAACCTGCCCGATTTTTTCCATTTCAACACCTTTTACAGTTCATCCTATTACATCATTCTCACCACGCTCTTTGTTTTTGGCCTTTTGCTGTGGCTGGTGTGGCGGGTGAAATGGGGCCGGGGATGGATGGCCCTGTTGCTTGGCCTCGGCCTGGTTATGGTGATGCTCTATTCTGATGTGCTGCAAACCACCGCCACGCTCAATTTATCAATCCTGCCTTTTGCCCTGCTGCTGGCCGCCGCGTTTTTTGCGCTTCCCTGTGGCAGTTCCGGGCAATCGCTCATTTTGTGGCTGGCCGCGCCGTTTTTGGGGTATAACTTTGTGGTGGCGTTGGGGCTGACCCATATTTACACCATTGTTCCCGCCTGGGCGCTGCTGGCGGCGGTGGGCTGGTATACCCTGTTTGATGTTCCCCACCCCCACCGGCCATGGCTCAACCGAATTTCAAATTATGCGCTGGGCGGACTACTGATTCTTTCGACGCTCTTTTTGTGGAACGCCTTTGTCCGGCACAACATCGAATACTGGCAGGATTACCCCAACGGCCACCTGCGCCTGTTCTGGACGCCTTACGACGAACTACCACCTGCCGGCTTCTTTGGCTTTGCCCACCGCACCGGCTGGAAAGCGGTTGGCCAAAAAATTGTTGCCAGCGAACTGACCGGCGATTACGGCAGCAACGAAGAACCCGATGTCACCACCTGGTACACCCGCGGCGCGCCCCGCGCCTGCGATCCGCAGCCGGAATTTTACTTCCTGGCCAATGATCTGATTGACCCGGTAGATGTGCCCGGCGAAGTGATCGAGACAAACTACACTCAAATTGGGCAAGTTACTTTACCCAACCACAAACAAATGCGAATTATGCAATTGGCGCCTTCGAGCCTGGCTCTGGGTGAACTGGACGAGGCCGCGCTCTCCCGCACCTTTGATCAAACGGCCATGCCTGCTGCCTTTGCCCGCTCCGCGCGCGGGGCTACCCTCGCCGATGTAAATTTTGGCAATCTGATCAAACTGGTGGGGTACGATGTTGATACGCGGCGGGCCGTTCCCGGCGGGCGGCTTCCGGTGACGCTTTACTGGCAGGCATTGGCGCATATTTCTGACGGGTATCAAGTGTTCACCCATCTGGAAAGTGAGAGCGGCCTGGCGGCGCAAGCCGACGGCGTACCCGTGTGCTGGACCTATCCCACCACTGAGTGGCAGCCCGGCCAGATCATTGCCGATCAACACGCCATTCCGCTTTCGCCCGACGTTTCCCCCGGTAGTTACCGGCTGGACATTGGCCTCTACCTGCCCGATACCTTTGAACGGCTGGACGTGCTGGACGAAGCCGGCAACCCGGCAGGAACGCACGTTACGTTGCAGAGCGTGGAAGTTAGAAAATAAGGAAGTATGATTTGAATAGACAAACAACACGCAATACGCAACACGCATTAAGAGCCGGCAGTTGGCTGGCTGCCGCCGGATTATTGCTCACCGGCATTGGCGGCGCGTTTTTGCCCTGGGTCTGGCGGGAGTCGGTAGCGCTCCAACTCACCGGGCCGGGGCTGGCGGAATTTGTGAAGTTTTTGCCCGATCTGCGGCTGCTGCGCATTGAGATTGAACGTCTCTATTTTCTGCTGCCGCTCTTTTTGGCGATGCTGGCGCTGCCGCTGTTTGCGGCGAATAAAGCATTGCTTCTGCCCGCTTGGCTGCGTTGGTTGCTGCGATTAGCGGTATTTCCCCTGGCCTTGGCTGCCATTTCCCCGGTGTGGAAGCCGGGCGTACTCATTGCGCCGGAATTTCGATTGCAAACCCTGCTGGCGATGATCGCTGTGGGGCTGGCCGTGATTGCACCCTGGCTGAAGAATTTTCCGCTGAAAATATTGGTGGGGTTGTGGGTTATCGGGGGAATTGCGGCTATTTTTCTCCCCATTGACCAGTTCAGCCTGACCCAACCCGGTATCAGCGAGGCGTACGATCAAACGATTCACCTGGGATGGGGCTGGTGGCTCACGGTGGTGGGTATGGTTATGAGTATCGTGGGAGGGCTATTGGTGGCGGCAGAAGTTGACCAAGGACGACTGCCACCGACCACTGAGGGCCGTTAAAAAAAACTGATCGGTCGTCCGTGGTCAATTGCCTGTCGTCGTTATCCTTATTCCACTTCCAACGCCCCAAACGGCAGCGACGTTTCAAGATCATCGCGCAGAATGACTTCAAAATAGTAAGTGCCCGGCGGTACATCCGGCAGCAAATCGAGCCGCCAGTAGGTGTGGAGCGTGGTGCCGGGCGGCCATGTGGTTTCGTCGCGGTCAAAGGTTTCGGCCAGGCTCAAATCAAACCAGGCTTGTTGGGCCTCGCCGGCGGCGTCCATCAGGCCCAGATGAACTTTAGTGCCCGCCGGCAGCGGCTGCTCAACTTGCCAGTACAGATCGAGCCGAATTCGCTCGCCCGGCGCGGCAGTTTCCTTGGAAGTCACGACACCCTGCAATGTCAGGGAATCACCCAAAGGTTGGTCAACGGCTGTCATCACCTCCGGCAGCAAAATGTCCGCCTCCCGGTTGGGGCCAACCGCTACCAGCGCTTCGTCTTCCGGCAGATCAAACAGCAACTCACCCGCTTTCACGGCAGGCGCGTTGGTATAAAAACCGATTTGCAGCCGGTATTGGCCGGGGGGAATATCGGCGGCTACGGGGAGCGCGCCTCGTTCAACAATGATCTCGCCCTCGCGCCACTGTTCTGGCAGTGGATTTTCAGCTTCAACCGGTTGGCCGGCACCCTCGGCCCGGATTTGCTCCTGGCGGTCAAGCAATCGAAAGAAAAAGGCTTCTTCAGGCAATTTTCCCAGATATTCCCAATACAACTCAAATTCGGCAGATTGGCCGGGCATCAGCGGCGCGTCACCCCCGGTCCACTGCCAGGCCAGCAAGGAGGCAATGCCGGTGTAAACCTGATCTTCGACGTAATGGTCGATGCCCAAGCTGGGGTAAATCCAGGCGTATTCCAAACCGTGGAGCGTTACGGGCGGGAGCGGGTCGAAGTGTTGGTCAAAATATTCAAACAAAATGGTGTCGGGGTATTCGCGCTGAACCTGGTTGATGTAAAACACGGCGTAATCACCGGCCAGCACTTTGCCCTTTTCTTTGGAGTAATTGAGCGACGGACCGTGGTAAAAAGGGGCAAAGGTGGATTGGTACCAACTGGACACCCGGTTGCGGCCGGGATCAGCGTGGCGGTTGAGATAGGCCGCGGCCCGGTCCAGCCCTTCGCCCCAGCCAATGGTGCTGATTTTGGCCACGCCTTTGATGCCGCCGAAAAAGGGGCTGTAGTAGGTGAAATAGTAGGGGAAATTATAAACCACCGACGCGCCGTTGATGAGGAATAAAGTTACCACCAAAAAAGCCGGCCGGGAAGCCCGGCCAGGAATGCGCCGGGCAAGGGAGCGACTGTTGATGAGGGCCACCAGCCCGGCAGCGGCAATAAAATTGAACCAGGGATAGACCGGCAGGAAGTAACGCTCCTGTTTTTTGGCCCCGCTGGCCATCAACAGGTAATAGCCGGCAATGAAGATCAAAATGATGGGCAGGTAGCGTTTGAATGAGGTCTGCGGGGCAGTGGCAATGGCTGATGGTTGAGAGCGTCGCCATTGCAAAAGACCCATCACCAGCGCGGCCAACACGCCGATCACTACCAGCGGCGAGGTGCGATACAGCCAAGTGATGGGGTAAAAGAGCGGGCCGGGATCGTGCGAGATTTGGCCCAAGAAGAAATTACCCTTGGCGTGGCCGCCTTCGGCGTATTTGCTGCCGATGACAAAAATGGTTTCCAGCACGCGCAGGGGAATCACCCACATCGCCGGCCAAAAAGCGATAAATATCACCGCCGCCATCACAAACCACAACAGCCCCTCGCCTATCAAACGGAGCAAGGCTTTTTTCCAATCAGCCTGCATGTGGCCGCGAGCAAAAGCAAACCAAAAGCCGGTAACAGCGACAAACGGCATCAAGTACATGGCGGGGCTTTTGCTCAAAAAACCAAAGCCGGCCAACAAACCCGAGGCCACCAGCCATTTTCGACTCGCTCCCTGGCCCCAGTAGATCAACGCGCACAACGCAGAAAGGGTCATAAACGTGGTGCTGAGCGCATCGTGATGGATCACCCGCGAGAGGGCAATGTGAAACGGATCGAGGGCCAGCAAAAGCGACCCAATCAAGGCAATAGACGAGCCAAACAAGCGTCGGGCCAGCCAATAAACCGCCACTACCGCCAGCGAGGTGACCAACACCACGCCAAAGCGGGTGGGGGCCAGGAAACGGGGATCAAGCGGGTCCGTAGAAATAGATAAAACGTAGTTATGGAGCGGTAGGGGCCTGCCATCGGCCAGCCAGCGCAGAATGAAGCCGAGGGTACCGCTCCACATAGTGGTGACGCCGGGGTGGCCGGTGCGCAGGGTGCAGCCCAGCCCTTTTTGGGTAAAGCCTTCCCATTCGATAATGAAACTGCGGACGCATTCGTAATCGGGATTGGTCAACCCGGCCAGAAAATCCTGCGAGCGATCGACCCACAAAAATTCATCGGGGGTGAGAAAGCGGTCTAAATCCAGCAGGCGGGGCACAAAGGCCAGGAGAAAGATGAGCAGCGAGATAAAATATTTGTTGGTGATGAGTTTGGACATAAGCTTTTGATAGGATACAAACTTAAAATCAAGTTGCGCATGATACCACGCCGGGCAATGAGGGGCAAAATTGGGAGCAGGGGAACAAGGTAGCAAGGTAGCAGGGTTGCAGGATTGCAGGGTTGCAGGGTAGCAGGGTTGCAGGTGAGGGTACCAGTAAAATTCTTGTATGCCAAACAAGAAAATGTTACACGGAACTTCACAGAGAGCCTTCTCACAGAAGGAAATCAAAAAAATTCTCAGTGTATCTCTGTGTTCCTACCTGGCTCTGGCTGTGCCAGGTTAGGGCGCGACTTGCACCGTTCCTAAAAATGTCTCGGCTGCTCCGGCGGCAGTGAGAGGAGATTGGGTATCGGGGTGATAAATAACGATGGTGGCGGTATAGTTACCGGGAGGCGTTTCGGTGGGGACGGGCAGCAGGTAATATTCGTTGACGGTTTCGGGCGGCCAGAGTGAGGTTCCCTGATGAAAGGTGTGCAGCAGCACCCGATCTTTTTGGGCCACAAGTTGTCCGGCAGGGTCGATGAGACGCAGCGAGGCTTTGTAATCAGTCTCCATTTGGGCCAGCGGGGCCAGGGTGAGGGCCACCGGCAGCCATTCGCCGGCGGAAGCCGCAGGGGGAAGATGGACGGCATCGATACGAAGCACATCGTCCAAGATGACGTCTACCGGCTGATCGATGGCCGGCAACTCAAAATGGGGCGAGCCGGTGAGGGTGTAGGTTTCAACATCATAAACGGGAAAAGACTCCCGCTTCAACAAATAGGCGTTGGTTTTCAGAAGATAGGTGACAATTTCCTTGGCGTCGGCCTGGTGGTGTTTGTCCTGCGTCCAGCGGACAACGTGTAGCGCATCGCCGGTTTGAGAGGCCTGAGCAAGAATTGTCTCCGCGTTCTGCTCATCAACCGGCAAGTAGGTGTAGGGTGGCGGGTCAAGATGGGCCAGGAGGTAATCCACGGTATAATGTCGCGCTTCGGCCCCGGCGCGGATGTCCATAGGCAGAATGGTGGTTGTACCGGGAGGAGTTTCGGCTATTTGATCGGCTAAATGGACGGCATAAAGATCAAACGGCAAGGTGAAATCGAGGGCGGGCCAGCGGGTGAAATAGTGAGTGTAGGTATTGAGGGAAAGGAGCAGGTAGGAGGCAGCAGGTAACAAGTAGCAGGCAGCAGATAGCAGATAGGTAAGGCGAGAAGCGTATTGCGTGTTGCGCATTGCAGATAATAGAATTTTACTAAGAATTTGAGTAGCTGCCATCACCCCCGCAGCTACCAGAATGTAGGTGGGCACCAACGTGCCGATGAGGCGGAGGTGATGGGGCGCGCCTTCGGGGGCGAGGAGGGCGGGGAGAAGCATCACGATCCACCAAACGAGCAAAAACAGGTACGACGGGTGGGCCAGCGCGCGGGACAGGCTGATGAGAAACCCGGCCACAAAAAATATCGCTAAAAACCAGGGGAGGGCCGGCTGGCCGGGCAGATTGACCAACGGATTGGCATCGCCGGCGAGTCCTGAGAACGTGCCCAACGTCAAGGTGAAGGTACGCCACAGCGTGCCCCAAAAATCACCCTGATTCCAATCGGGATTAAAGATAGATACCGCGCCCGACCGGGCCACAAAATCAGCCGGGTTGAAGACAAAATAGACAATCAAGGGAGACAGGAAAAACAAAAGGAATCCGTAAAACTGGGCCATCCAAAACGATACGCGGCGAAAGTCAGCAAGATGGGTGGACGACCGAAATTGTGCGATCAGCCAGTAGAACATCCAAAAAATGAGAGGAATCACGATCAACAGCCGCGCCGCCAAATACGCATACACCGCCAGGGCCACAAACAAAGCTCCCAACACCTGATACTTGGCACCTGACACCTGACACTTTATTCCCCGCCAGAAGAAATAAAAACCCAACGCTGCCAGCAGCGGGAAAAGAATCGCCCGAAACCCCAACCGGCTAAAGTGCAAATGCCAGGCCGAAAGCGCCAGCCCAAGCATCGTCAAAACGGCGATCCCGTACGCTCTACGCGAGTGTGGTTCATCTTTGGTCCGGAGCAAAGTTAGAGTCAGAGGGTAGACGGACACCACCGTCAAAATGCCGGTCCACGCCGCCGGCAGGCGTAAGGCTATGGGAATATTGCCAAGAAGGGAGGTTGTGAGAGCGATCAGATAGGGCCAGAGGGGTTCTTTGCCGCCGCCAATTTCCCACCAGAGTTTCGGCTGGCCGCGCAGAATATCGCAGGCGGCAACGCCGTTGCCCGCTTCGTCAAAATTGAGGCCGGGAGGGAGCGCAGGCAGCAGGTAAAGACGAAAAAATGTAGCGATGAGCAGGATGAAAAGGGGGAGCAAGGAGTAGGAAATGGAGGGTAGGGAAATTTGCGTTTTATTCATCTCGTTTTTGCTCATTTCCCCGCTGCTCGTTATCTCATTGCTCATAATTGGCCGGCAAAATGATCGGCGGGCCGAGGGTTTGGCCGGTTTGTTGATGGTACACCACAATTTCAAAATCGTGAAGTAAAGATAAATCGGAGGGCGCGAGATCTAACGGATGCAGGTCGGTCACGTAATCGCCCTGCTGCCACTGAGACGTAGGCAGCAAGCCGCCAACCGGCCAGGTATCGCGTTGAAATAACCAATCGCCGTTGGCCGTGCGGGCGCGGACGGAAATGGCATAATCAGTGCCGATGGGGGCCAGGGCGTGCCAATAGAGCGTCAGGTGGTTTGGTTCGATTTCATAGCCGGCCAGCCGGAGCGTGTTTTCCAGGCCCAGGTTGATGGGGATTGCCCGGTCCGGCATATCCGTCAGAATAAATTTGGGGCCGGGGTAGATTTTGGCGTAGGGTACATTTTGAATAATAATAACGTGTTCCGGCGTTTGCGCCTCGAAATAGCGGACAATTTCGGGGCTGGGGGCCAATCGCTGCATTTGGGCCAGGTAGAGTACCACGTAATCGGCCCGCAGGGCGATGTCGTTGGTGTAGAAATTTTCACCCGTGCCTTCAAAATAAGGCAGCAGCGTTTGGGAGGGGGTCGAGGCCACGGAGAGTTCATCGGCATGCGGTTTGGTGTTGAGATAAGCGGCGGCCTGCTCCATGCCCTCGCCCCAACCCATCAATGTGATCTCGGCGGCTTGGGTGGGGCCGCCAAAGAGGGGGCTGAAATATGTGAGATAGTAGGGATAGTAGGTGAAGGCGGGCAGCAGGTGGAGGAAAAGTAAAAGAATGAAGGCTGAGGGCTGAAGGATGAAAGCTGCGGTTTTGATGTCTGAATATTTTTGCCGCGCCCAGGCCAAGGTGAGATTGATGAAGCCTATCCAGCCGATAGCGGCCAGCAGATTGAGAAAGGGAAAAAGCGGCAGCAGGTAACGATCCTGCTTTTTGGGGCTGAGATTACCAAACAACAGCAAGGTGACGGTGAATAACCACAGGTGGAACAGAGTGCGGCGGGTGAGGGGGTGAAGATTACGGCTGAATAGCGGCACAAAAAACAACAGCGAGAGAACGTTTCCCGCCAGCACCACTGGCGATAGCCGAAACGGGATCACAATCAGATAAAACCAGGGGCCGGGGTCGAGGGTGGGTTGGCCGAGAAAGTAAACCAGATGGCCCTCATCCACTTTGCCAAAGGTTTCGTCCAGCATTTGCTGGAACGTGTCCATCGGATCAACCCACATGCTGGGCCACAGAACGACAAAAATGAAGAGCGAAACCAGCCCCCAAATAATGATGACAGAGAACCAATGCAGCACAATAAATTTTACACAGGTGACGGTGCGTTGGGCCGGTGCAACCCGCCAAAATTGAATAACAGCATAAAAAATCGACAGCCCGACGATAAAAAGAGCCATAAATTGGCCGGGCGCTTTGGTGAGGGCGGCCAATGATCCCAAGACAGCCGAGGCCAACAAATATGGATCGGTGACATTCTTCTTGAACACCTCACCAAATCGCTGCATCGCCAAATCGCTGACTCGCTGACTCGCTGACTCGCTCGCCCGCTCCAGAAAAACAAAAAAGGCCAGCGCCGACAGGCTCATAAAGACCGCAACCGGCGCATCGCCGTGGGCCACGCGGGAATGGGCCAGGTAGAAGGGAGAAAAGGCCAAAAACAACGCGCCCAGCAGCGCCATCCAGCCGGGCACCAGCTTGCGGGCCAGCAGGTAGAGGGCGGGAACGGATATCGCCGTCAAAATGGCATACGGCAGGCGATTGGCTACCAGCAAAGAAAGAATATCGCTGTAGATGTAGTCGGTGAAGGGCGGCAGGGTGCGGCCGGCGAGCCATTCCAGGCCATACTGCCCCGCCATGCCGATGGCGTCCAGCCAGCTCATGGTCACGCCGGGGTAAAAATGCCAGTACGTGCCGCGAAAATCACCCTGCAAAAAGGCGGCAATGACATCGCTCCCGGCAAAAAAGATATTGGTGTTCTCATCGCTGGTCAGAAAAAGGCCCAGGCCGGGCAGCCGGGGGAGCAAGGCCAGCCCAAACAAGGCCACAGCGATGATTGACGACTTCTTAAACCAGGCCGGGGATGCAGCGCGGTTGGGGGATCGGGCAGTTTGATTGGACATTTTGATCGTCACGGCAGCACAACCTCTCCCAAAATAACGGCGTTTTCTCCACTCTTGTCATTCGTCACCGGCAAGCGTTCCAGCGTGTCAAGGCGGTACATGCCGGCATAGAGGATGTAGGTTCCGGGTGGCACATCGGCGGGCAAGGGCAGCGACACCAGATCAATAACCTGTTCGCCAGGTTGCCAGGCGGAGGTTGGATAAATTCCGTCTAACGGCTGTGTATCACGCTGAGCCACCGTGGTTCCGTTTTGATCGCGTAGGTGGAGAAAAACGGTGTAATCAAACGCCGGTGAGACAAGCGGCTCCCAAAACAGCGACACATCGAGAGTCTGGTCCGATATATGCAAGGCATACCCCGTAAGCCGGATAGTGTCACCAAGTTGAGTCTCAAGCGCAACCTCGGGATGGGCGGGCAACGGGGTACGGTCGGGCCGGGTGAGGTAGACCAGGGCATTATCGTTAGCCCACACCTGTTCCATTTGCCGGTTGACCACGGCCAGCCAACTGCCCCGAAAGTATACGGGCAAACGAATGGTATCGATGACAAACCAGGCGCGGGGGTGGCTGTTTAGGGCGGCGCTGAAATCGGATGCGGTGCCGATCCAGGGGACGCCCAGCCAGCGGTCTACCGGGTTGGTATCGGCATTCAGCAGAAATTGCTTGGCCTCATTTTGCGCGGTGAAGCCGTCCACCCGATCCAGGTAGAAGCCGGCGGCGGGCGTATTCATGGTCAGCACTGCATCGCCGGGGCGGTGGTTGGCGTGAATAAAGGCAAAGGCCTCTTCGTAGGCGGGTTCGGGCGTGATAAACGCAATACGGAGATCGTTGAAGCTGATGAGGGTGAACAGGATGATCAGGATGAGGGTAGCAATGCTCGGTAGTTCTGAAGTTGGTATGGCGTGTTCCGTATTTCGTAGTCTCCACTTTTGCCAGATCAGTCGAAGCGGCTGGCGGAAATTAAAAACAGCGCGCGCGGCGATCAGATAAAAAAGCGGCAGGTACATCACCAGGTAGCGGGGATTGCGGCGGAAGGGATCAAGCAATGTGACCATTTCCAGGATGATCAGACCAAAAACCAACCAGAGGAATAACGGGAAATAAGCAATTTTAATTTTTTTTCGCTGCCGGTTGGTTAACCAAAACACCACCCCGATTCCCGCGCCGGCAAGGGTCAAAATCGACAGCCAATAATGGTGCGGCACGCCAAACTGGCGGGCTAATAAGCTAATGGTATCGGTCCAGGTAAAATGGAAGGTGGTTTGGTAGGTAATGGTGTAGATCAATTTCTCCAACAGCGATTGGCCACCGCCACTGCCCAACGGAGCGGTTCCCAACGGCTGCCCCAGCCGTTTGACCAAAATTGCCCCCCCCACCACAGCACCGAGGGCCAGCATTTCGGGCAGCACGGTGGCGCGGAGAAACCAGGGGCGGTCAGGCGAACGCCTGGAAAGCCACCCGATGACAAGCATCCCGATCACCAGCGGCGGAACCAGCGTAAGCGCGCCAAATTGGGTCAGCAACGCGGCCAACAGCGCTAACAGCGCCACCCAACGATATTTGGCCGGCGCGGGGTAGAACGCGCCGCGATAGGCCCAGTAGACCGTCAAAAAAACTAACAGGGTAGCCAGGGCGTACATCCGCGCTCGCCCACCCCACACCATTCCCGCTGGGCTGAAGGCAAACAAACCGGCGGCCAGCAGGCCAATATAGGGCAAAAGTTTGGGGCCGGTGGGTAAATTGAGGGCGCGTTTGCCCAGAGCGTAAATCAGAGGGATGGTGAATGTACTCACCAGCAAACTGGGCCAGCGGGCTAACATCAGGCCCCAGTGGGCCGGCTGCCAGGTGTCGGGCGGCATAGAGGCAAACAAGGCCATAAAAGGCGCGGTGAGATAGGTGGCCAACAGGCCGTGCTCGTAAAACAGGCCGGAGGGCAGCACCGGCCAGCCGTAATCTAAAATCTGCCGGGCGGCCAGGGCGGTGGTGTATTCATCAAAAAAGGGATGGGAAGTGGTGAGGTATTGCAGGCGTAGGGCAAAGCCTGCCAAAGTAAGCGCAAAGATCAACAAAGTCCGGCGCATGGGCAGGCTACTTTCTGATCCGGCGGTAGATTTCGATGTATTGCTCGGAGATGTATTCCCAGGCAAATTCCTGTTCGGCCACTTTGCGGCTTTCTTTGCCCATCCGCTGGCGTTCGTAAGGATTTTCCACCAAATCGGCCAGGCGGTCGGCCAGGGCTGCGGGATCGTTAATAGGAACCAGATAGCCGTTGATGCCTTCATGCACCAGTTCTTCCAATCCAGAAGCGCGGCTGGCAACTACCGGCAAGCCGCAGGCCATCGCTTCCAGAACCGTATTGGGCATGCCTTCCCAGGTGGTGGCGGTAACAAATAAATCGGCCTGACGGTAATAATTCACAATGGAATCGCGGGCCACCCAGCCCAAAAACCGAACATGTTTGGTCAATTCGTTTTCAACGGTCAAACGTTCCAGATTAGCGCGTTGTTCGCCCTCGCCGATGAGCTGAAGTTCAAAATTATCAACACCTTTATTTTTCAGACGAGCCGCCGCTTCCAGCAAAGTTTCCACGTTTTTGAAGGCATTGAACCGACCTACGAACAACAAACGAACCGGCCCCTCGTGATTTCTGTGGCGGGGAGGGATAAATTCTGAAAGTTCAATGGCATTGGGGATGACCGTAATGGGCGCTTCTGAGGTTGTTTCCAGGGCGTACTCTCGCAAGCCGTTGGACACGGCTACCAGGGCATCGGCATCGTGCCACAGCCAACGGATAAAGGGGCGCAGCACCCTGTACTGTTTGGCAAAACGTTTGACTTCATCCGAAGGAACATCGGCCCCGCGCAGGGAAATGAGATAGGGCAGGCCGTAAAATCGCTTGAGGGTCCAGCCGATGGGGCCGTCGGGAATGCCAAAAAATATATGCACCACATCCGGCTTGAAGTCGCGTACCTGCCACAGGCTGTGCCACAAGCCGCTCACCAAGAAGGTGCCCATTTCAAACGTGGAACAATAATCCTGGCGCTGGCGCAGCACCGGCACGCGGCGAACTTCCACGCCATCGATAAACTCGACCGGCTTCAAGCCGCGAATGGGATTGGTCAGCTCCCAGGTGAGGCCGGTATGGCGCAAAATAAAACCGGTCAACAGCAGCAGCGTACCCAAGAGGGTAAAGCCGTGATCGCTCAGGTCTTCGTTAAAAGCAAATTTGGCGTAAATCAGGTAAATCCAAAAGCCTAATCCGGCCAGAACAGCGAGATTGCCAAAAAGTGTATAAGGTTGGGTGGGTCGGCTGGTGATGACGCGGACGGTGTGGCCCAGTTCTACCAGACAACCGGCTATTTTCTGGCTGGCCTTACCGCCGCCCGCGCCGATGGGCGGAAATTCATAATTAATAATTAGTATACGCATAGCATTGAGGTTTAGCGGCCACCATCGCTTTTAGAAGATTTGGAACCATTTCTTTTTTTGTTTGACAGCGCCGGCAGCGGCGGGGTCAAAATCTCTGCCCCAGCGCGTTTCCCGGTCGTAGATGGCCCGTGACAGGTCGATACCTTGCAGTTTTGCGTCTCGAAAATCGGTTCCACGCAGGTCGGCTTCGGCCAGACAGGTCTCGATGAGGTTTGCGCCTCGCAAATTGACCATTTTCAGGTTCGTCTCACTGAGGTTTGCTTCGGCCAGATTGGCATCGGCCAGTACGGCGCCGGCCAAATTGGCGCCATATAGATCGGATGCGCTTAAATTAGCGTTTCTCAGGTTTACGTTACGAAGGTCGGCCAGGCGAAGATTGGCGAAGACCAAATTTGCGTCCCGCATATTGGCATCGCTCAAATTTGCTTTGATGAGATTGGAGAAGATGAGGCTGGCTTCGGTTAAATTAACACCGCTTAAATTTACGGCGTACATATCGCTCTCATTCAGGTTTACCTTACGGAGGTTGATGTCGCGCAAATCGACCCCACTTAAATCAACCCGCCGTAAATCGGGCGATACATTGTCTAAATGGGCAGCCTTTACAATTTGGATGACTTCTTTTCGGTTCATCTTTGTCTCGGCTTAAGCTAAAGGGTTGTTCCCTCCGGTAAAACCATTTTGACCCGGAAATGACCGTTACTTTCTTCAGCAAGCGAATGGATAATCATCAATAAGTGTAACAAATAAATTATTTATTGGCAACAAGTATCTAATTCTCTACCATTATACCTGTTTCAGTTTTTCCGAAACAATTATTTGCGCTTGCGGGCCAGCAATAGTTGCCAGGGAAACGCGTATTCGTGCCGGACGATGTCTACAACTGTACTGACCATCTGGCGGAAACTGCGCCCGGTGTAATTATGTAAATGCTCAGGATCATTACCCCAGGCCGTGATATGCTTACCCCGCAAAAAATTTGATCCTCTAAACCACGGCTCATGCGGCACGCTGAGCAAAACATAATCTGAAGAGACACGCGCCAACTCCTGCAAACCAGCAGCAGAATCCGGCAGGTGTTCTAATACTTCCAGACACATAACCAGGGGAAATTCATTGGCTGCAAACGGCAGACGATGAATATCAAGATTTGTCAGAGATGCTTCGTGGCCCAGATTATCGCGGCCCCAAAGCAAACCTTCCGGGCTAAAGTCGCCGCCTACCAAAGCAAGCCCGGCGTTGTATTGGCGCAGGTGTTCCAGGACAAATCCTTCGCCGCAGCCGGCATCAAGCACAAGCGCTGTCCCGGTCTGAGTAACCAGTTGCTCCACTTTACGATGAAATCGATGCAACAACTGCCTTTGCAAAGGATTAGGATTGAGATGTTTTTGTAGATTGCCGTGTCGTTCCATTAAACATGTTCCAAAATTGTTTCGATGACATATTCTTGTTCGGGACGGAAGGAAAAATATCGTAACATTTCGCCCAACAACCCGGTAGAAAATAATTGAATACCCAAAATCATAGCCAATATCCCTACCGTGAATAATGGACGGGTTCCGATGGGATCAATTTCAGCCACACCGAAAGCCCTTAGCACCCACAACAGGGCCAGATAGGCTTCGATCAGGCCGCCCACAGAAAAAATGAGCAAGCCTGCGGTACCAAAAAAGCGCAGCGGGTTCTTGAGATAGGTGGTTAAAAAAATAATATTGATGAGATCAAAAAAGAAGCGAAACATTCGTCCGGCATTACCGTATTTAGAAATTCCGGCGTGGCGGGCGCGGTGCTGAACCGGCTGCTCGGCAACTTTGAAGCCTTTACGAGCCGCCAATACGGGGATGAGCCGGTGAAAATCGCTATAGAGTAAAAGTTGTTCGGTGACCCGGCGGCGATAGACTTTAAAACCACAATTGAAATCGTGCAATCTAACGCCGGTAAATGTTGATACCGCCCAATTGAACAGCCGCGACGGCAGCGTTTTATCAAGATTATCCTGACGCTGGAAACGCCAGGCGGCGATCAGATCATACCCTTCGTTGAGTTTGCGCAGCATGGCCGGAATTTCAGCCGGATCATCCTGCAAATCAGCGTCCAAGGTGATGACAATTTCTCCCCTGCTGCGGCGAAACCCGGCCATGAGCGCGGCGGTTTTGCCAAAATTTTGCTGAAAATGGATGACCTGAACCGAGGGATCAGCGGCGAACAATTCTGCCAGTATCTCCGCCGAGGCGTCGGTACTGCCGTCATTCACAAAGACTATTTCATACGACTGGTTGATGTGGGTCAATACGGCGGTTAATTCCTCATGGAGAAGGCGCAAGTTCTCTTCCTCATTGAGCAATGGAATTACCACCGAGAGGGAAGGATTTTTCATCGATAAAATACCTCTACTCATTCTGGAGACGAGATAGAAACTTTGGTTAAAGTCAGAGAGACATCCGCCGGATTATCCAGTTCATCCAAAAGATCCATCCGTAAGCCGGACCGAACTTCGTACAAACCTATATTTATGG
Source organism: uncultured Caldilineaceae bacterium (assembly GCA_964612485.1). Lineage (GTDB taxonomy): Bacteria > Chloroflexota > Anaerolineae > 4572-78 > J111 > JAFGNV01. Next base: position 175,222 of record CAZTFF010000004.1, on the reverse strand, counting down.
GATATTCTCCGGGCGGCAAATCGTCCGGTAAAAAAAGAATATGCCGATCCATGATTTCTTCGCCGGGCTGCCAGTTGTAGGTGGGTGAATGGCCGCAGGCGGGTTCATCATCAGCCTGCACCAATACCGGCTCATCACCCAGATGAACAAAAACCTTGTAGGGCAAAAACACGGGCGCATCGGCGTGCCAGTATAAAGTTACAACAATATACCCGCCGGGTTGAGCCTTGGATGTATCCAGATCGTATCCTTGCAACGAGACCCGGTCGGGGAAATAGACTGTATTGGGATCGTTATACACCTCAGAGAGTTGAGCCAACATTTCCGGGTGAGGCTTGAAACTGCGAGCTGGTTCCAACATTGTTTGAGGCTCGACAATTGGCCCTTCCATTGGATTACCCAGAAATAATTCCTCCCGATACAGAGTGGGATAATCTGCCGGCTCATTGTAAACAACCGATTGGATGTCACTGCCTTCGGGCGTAAATTCATACAATTCCAGGCGGGGGCGATGATTAACCTCTACGGTAGCTCGCAGCGTATAATACTGGTCGATAATATCTTGCCGCACGGGCAGCAGCGGTTCTTTATACCCCAGGTCTGTGAGCATATAATAGTGGGGGAAACAGGGATTACGGGGAGAACCCAACGTATACCAAAAAATGCTGTTATTCTCGTCATTGCTGTACCAATCGCCGGACAATTGGTCACTGCGGTACAGCTCGGAAATTGTTTGCCATCCTAAACGGTAGGGAAAACCCCAGCCGATGCGGATATCAAACGGGAAACGGGGGTCACTGACAAACACCGGGCGGCGGTGTTCCGGATAAGTCAACATGTATTCCAGATCGGGGCGCATAAACACGATAATGATATACCATGTTGACAGGCCGTAAATGATCAAAAATGATCCTGCCGCCGCCGGAAGCAGCCATCGACGGACAGGCCCTTGCGCAATCTTTTGCCAGAGCCAATCAAGGGTCAAGGCGGCCAGTAAAATCAAGGGGGGAACAAATACATAATAGTGATTGCCCGGTCGAATCACGCCAAACAAATACAGAGCGAAGGGGACGATCATCCAAAGCAAATTGGCCTTCACCGCCACCTTTATCCTGGGCGAGAACAGGTACAATCCCATCAGAAGCAAAAAAATTACCAGGGCGTACCAGGCCGGTAAAATATTTGTCCACGAAAGTAAGAGGAGAGGCAAAGCAATTGCTGCTGCCAGCAGCCCACGACGCCCGCCGCCCCACGCCCGCCAAATACCCAACAGGGTTCCCAGGAGTAACACGCCTCCCACAGCACCAATATAGTACAGGGAATTATAAAAATGGGCGTTCACATAGAAAGCGTCCCAATTATTATAGGGCGGGGTTCCTCCTAACCGACCGGAGAGATAATTCTGGGTATGATTGATTGTGGCATTGAAGAAAAAGGGGATATAAAACGAAAAAACAATAATAGCGCCAACTAAAATCGCCAGAATTGGCCACAACAAGTTGTTCCGCCAATTTTCTTTTGATCGCAATCCTAAAACCAGCAAATACAGCGCTGCCGGCCCTGCGGCTGCTCCTTCGTAATGCCCAAATGTGGCCAGCGCCAGCAAAATTGCTCCGGGGAATAGATAGCGGGACGTTTTATTTTGATAAAAACGCCAAAAGCACCACACTGCCAAAATTTCGGCGGGCAAAACCAAATTCTGATATTGAGCGGTGCGGCTGTAAGTTACAAACCAACCGTTGATAACCACCAATGCCGTGGCAATGATGGCCACCCGCCGGCCAAACATGTCTTTTCCCAGCAGGTAGGTGGCAGCGACCGCCAGACAATTGGCCAGGGCAAACGGAACCCGCACGGCCAGCTCTTCGAATGTTCCATATAAAAGGCCCAATCCGGTGGTTAATAATGTTTCAGCCGGCCCTTTGGTATGGGTTAAAATGGCCTCACCCTGCCCCCGGATGGTGGCAATGGCCCGCAGTACAACTTCCGCTTCATCCCCGCGATAATCCGAATAGGAAAGAAAATAAAAACGGAAATACGCGGCAAAAGCCAACAGACCCAGCAGCCACCACCCATCAATGGCATCGATCTGGATTTTGGCCGAGTTAGATGAGGCAGAACCAACCCCACATACAAAAACCCGGCCAAAACCAATAATCAGGAGGGCGATAAATAATCCCAAAATCAGCGGCAAGGTCAACCGCCCAAAAAGATAATAGAGCCACAAGCCGCCGACAATCGTCACCGCATAGCCAATTCCCAGGCCCAACAACAATCTTTCAGCCAAAACCGGCGCGTTTTTCGACCCGGCAAAGAGGCCCTCTACCAAGGCCCAACCGGGCAGGAAACAAAGCAATACCACTACCACCACCAGCCGCCAGGAGGAGGCAGGAATGAAGGCCATAGCCCCGAAGGAAATCAGGGTCAGGAGCAAACCGGCCAGTAGTATCTGATTTTTGGGAATTGATAGTAAATCTTTGTAGTTTGCTGTGATATTCATACCAAAATGCAATAAACCAATTAGTTTTTTTACCAACGACACTGGTAATCTACCGACCGGATTTTTACTCTTCGATAACCTGCATCCGGGTGAGCCAGACGCGATTATCCGAGACCGGCGCCTTGTGGCTGGCCAGGTGGAGACGCTCACCCGTGACCGGGTCGTACATCCCCACAAAAATATCATATTTCCAGGGCGGGGCATCGTCCGCCATCGGCACTTCGTAGTGGTCTTCAATGATCTCGCCGGGAACCCAGCCCCCGGTGGGAGAATCCCCCTGCGCCGGCACACTGTCCCACTGGCCGCGCATCACCTGATCGGGCCCCACGGCGTGAACGAATACGGTGTAATTCGAGTCCGCAAAATCCAGGCTGCGCCAGTACAGTGTAAGGCCAAACTTATCCCCCGCCGGCGCGCCCTGATCCTCCAATTTATAGCCCACCAATTCAATCTCATTATTGATGATGGCGGAAATGGGGGCCACATTTTGCGGCAGTTCAAAATTTCGCTCCTGGGCCTCTACGGTAACGGAGGCCAGATGAATGGCCCGGCCCACGCGCCTGCCGGTTTCCGCCTGAACCACATTCAGCATCAGGGGGTATTTGCCCGGCGGGGCTACCGCCGGAATGCGGAAACGGTAAGCCGCGCCCACAACCTCGGAAGGCCGCCACTGCTCGACGGGATAAGAGGGCGAAAGCGGTTTGGCCGACACCACATATTCTTCTTGCAGAGCATCATCCAGCAGTGAAAATTCAACCTTGTACGAGGCATCAATATTTTTTACCGCCTGCCAGAAAACTTTGCCGATAACTTCGCCGCCCGGCGGGAGTTGAAGATCGCTGTAATCGTGCCCAATCACGGTAAAGGTATTATTGACCAGCGCATTCAGCCTGGTTTCTACATCAATATACTCAGGCCGGGCCAATTGTTGCGGCGAGGTAAAGGTGATTTCACCAATGTTTTTGGCTACCCCCGCGCTTTTATCAGAAATAAAATCGTACATGCCAACTTCCAGATGATAGATGCCGGGAGGCGTCGCCGCATTGACAGGCAATTTATATTCATCGCGCAGAAAATAGCCGGCGTACCAGCGGTCGGGCCGCCACAAGCCGGCCAGGATCATGCGATCAACCTGACCCCACACGTGACCCTCACCATCCACCAGCCGGATGTATACATTGTGACTGCCCCGGATCCGGTCCACCGTTTCCCAATACAATGTGACCGGAATGCCATCGACAATACTGTAAGGATGTTTGTCGGCCCATTTCTGCTCCTGGGGCGTAAAGGTATAGGTATCAACCGGAACCGTTGTTTGCGGGATATCGACGCCTATCAAATGAGCCCCGCCACCCAGCAACACCTCTACCGGAAAATCATACGTTTCCGGCGGCGTCCGACTGACCACCGGCCCTTCATAGATCCAGGCATAGGGGATGCCACCAATTTTGATAATTTTCAGGGGATCGCGCTGCTGAAAATAATCCAAGATTTCCCGGCTGGGAAAGCCGCGCTGGACCTGATTGATATAAAATACGGTGTAATCGCCGGTCAGCGCGGCGCTTTGATTGGATAGATCAACGGTATAGCCGCGATAATAGGGGGCAAATTGATTGCTATACCAGGCCGCAACCGGCACTTTTTCCTGGCCGGTCATCGTATTGAGATAATCCGCCGCTCGATCCAGCCCTTCACCCCAACCCACATTGACCCAGTACGGCGCGGTGCGATACCCGCCCAGCAATGGATTGAAATAAGAGAGATAATAGGGATGGTAAAATAAGACAAAAACCGCCTGCAATAAAATTGCGCCGCCCAAAAGCTGAATCGATGTAAGTTTGAATTTGTGAAAAAGCTTAGGCGCATAGCCAGCCAGCCACCACAACGCCAAGGCCGCCAACAGGCCCACCGAAAAATAGACCGGCAAAATATAACGATCTCCCCGGCGTGAAATAACCGAGACCACGGCAATAAAAAACACAATGTAAACAATCAGGGCCAGCAGCAGCGGCAGCACCTGCGCCGGCCAATTTTGACGATGCCGCGCATACGCCACGGCTCCCACCCCAAGCAGCGCCAACCCGGCCAAAATTCCAATCGTGGTCAATGGAGTTAAATGAAAAGGGAAAGCCCAGATATAGTAAAAAGGATTTTGGTCGGTTTGCCAGTAATTCCAAAAAACGCCGCTGGTGGGATGAATAGAACGATTCACGCTCTGGATATTACGGATAAGTTTTTCGACGATGGGCCAGAAGGTGTAAATAATCCAGGCCACCGTCACTGCCGCCGCCACCAGAGCGAGGCCGAACCGTTTCCAGCGTATCAAGCGAGGTTGTCCGCTAGGAGGGAACAGCGCGTACACCAGTCCGGCAGCCAGCAGAATGGGCGCTAAAATGCCGGCGGCGGTTTTGCTCAACACAGCCAATCCGCCAAACAGGCCGGTCAGTAACAGCCATTGCCAGCCGCCGCGATCCATATACAGCAAAAAGGCCAGAAAAGAGAGGAACATAAAATAGGCCATGGGCGCATCCACGTGGATCACGCGGGTATGGGCCAGGATAAAAGGATCAAAGGCGATGATGAGGGTTCCCAACAGGGCAATACGCTCATCCAGCAAACGGCGGGCCAGCAGAAAAACACCTAAAATACACAGCGAGGCCAGCAGCGCCATCGGCACGCGCACCCACCACAGAAAGTCGAGCGGGTAATCAAACATGCCAAAACGGGTGGTCATTTGGCCCAGGGTGGTCATCAGATCGGCTTCAACCCAGAGCAGGGGCAGCGCGCCGGTGTAATGAAACAGGTAGCGTAAGGCCACACCACCCGCGCCCATCACCAGGGTGGGGATGCCGGGATAGCCCAGAAAAAACAGATCGCCCCACTGCCCTTGCAAAACATACATCAAAAATTGGTGAGCAAACATGATCTGATCGTCTTCATCGGCGGTGAGGAAAGCGCTCAGGCTGAGCAGGCGCGGCAGTAAGGCCACCAAAAAAATACCCATAGGCAGCGCCCATCGCTGCCAACGGATATTGAGGCGCAGCCGTTCTCTGGCGGGATTTTTGGATGACGTTTTTTCAAAAAAAATATCGGTCATAAGCAAAACTGTCCCGAAATATTAACGGAATAATCGTAATTCACAAAATTTCAAGGACAGTGGGTGATTGGCCTACAGGTCAACTTCGTGATGGCCGGTCAGCAGGCTGACTTTATTGTTGTCATTCAATTTTCGCAATTCGGTTAGGAGTTCTTGCGCTTCTTCCTGCTTTTTCAACTCGACCCCATAGATCAGTTCGGTTTGAGTTCCGGCCTGCACGGTTTCCACCGAGATCAGATTGAAGCGGTTGAGGTAGCGGGCAAAGACAGACTCGAACAAGGTTTCGTACCGCATATCGCCGGGTAATCTAATTTTGAGAATTTGCTCTCGGACATCCCTGGCAAACAGATTAAAAGTGGACATTCCCCACCACAAAAACGAGATAATCAGCGTGGCAATCATAGCCAGCAGGTAAAAGCGCGTGCCCACCGCCATGCCGATGGCCATCGCAAAAAAGATAAAACCCACATCGCGGGTATCTTTGACCGCATTTCGGAAGCGAACGATCGACAAGGCGCCCACCAGCGAGAAGGCGCGGGCAATATTAGAGCCGATGACCAGCATAATGATGCCAACCACCATAGTCATCATGATCAGGGTATGCACGTAAGATTGGGTGTAAGAAACACCTCGATAAGTGGTCTGGTACACCCAGGCGATAACCAGGGCCAGCAAAAAACTCAATACGATGACAAAAATGACATCGCCGGTGGTAAATACATTGGTGGCGTCTTGCAGGCTTTCCAGAAAGGTTGTGAAGTCCATTCTCTTTCCTCGTTCAAACGAAAAATTGTTGGGTATTCAACAGTTCTTTAGATTGCTCCAACGCGGCGCAATATTTGCTCACCCGTCGAAGCGTGCAGCGTTGCTGCGCAATAATATCCGTGAGCCAGAGAGGAACCCGGTAGTTTACTTTGATCTCCAAAATACACCAGCCCGGCGGTATAAAAAAATGATTCTCAGCGTGACCTGACGACAACAAATTCAGATCGTAAGTTCTGCCCCGCAGGTTCACATCAAAGGTAACGCGCAGGCCGGGGTCAAACTGGCTGCCGTTGAAAGCCTGGCGATCATAACTGACTACGCAGGCCGGCTGCAACTGCAAAGTATAGTACAGATATTGAATTTCCTCAATCACGGCCTGCTCTGTTGCTGTTGCTGTAGCTGTTTCGATGGTCCGGCCCGCGCCGCACAGCGCCTGGGCCGCGGCCAGCGGCATTTTGACCCGTTTTTTTTGCAGGGTCTTGTTCCGGCGCTGCTTGATCTCGGCAAAACTGGGGGTTTCTTCAGTGATGGTCTGGTTGCCGTACACCCGCACTCGCACCTTGCGCCGAAATTTATGGCCTTCGATTTTATCCCAATAGGCTTTATATTCGGCTGTGTCGTAATAGAGGCTGGTGATGTTGTATCGTCCCAGATCATCTCCCATCACATCGGGCTGCATATAATCGAGCAGGAATTCGGCCAGGCGATGGCGCTGTTCTTCGGTGATGACGTATTTTAATTCGTAACGACTGTATTCTTTGATTCGGGTCATAATTTTTATCGTAAATCGGGTTCGACGGCCCCCGGCGAGCCATGAATATAGGTACTGGCCCGCCAGTTCCAGGGATTGTTGGGATCGCCCGTCAGATGGATGCGCACTAACGAATCGCCCCGGTTATCGGGGCTGATGGGCCAGCCGTTTTCATCATCATAGGCCACGGAGACAACCACCTGCCCCTCTAGATTTTTGAGGGTGATGGTTTCACCCTGGTTTGATAATTTTCCCCGGTAGGTTCCGCCCACCGGCACGCCGGGGTAGCGTTCGGCAAACGAGGCCGGGTCGCGCACCAACACCACAAACTCACCGGGAGCCAGCGGTGGAAAGGCGGGCGGAAAGGAAAAGTCGATGCCTTCATCGAAATACATCGCGCCCAGCGACAGCTCGACCTGGCCTATATTCTGCAACTCGATAAACTCGTAGGTGCTGCCGCCCAACGGGTTGTACATAATTTCGGTGATGGCGATTTGTTTGCCGGCACCGGAGACGATAAATGTGGCCTCGTGCAGGGCGCTCCACACAGAGCCGGCAGCTTCATCCCGCAAAACTCTGGCTTTGATCTTTGTGGTTGTGGTCAGCGGGATCGGGGCCTGGAAACGGCGGCTTTGGGGTGCAGGTTTGCCGGACACCGGCAGGCGGGGATCCGTACCATCGACGGTGTAGTAAATATCATCCGCCGGGGCCGACATCGTCACTTCAAAACCTTCCTGGACCGGGCCGCCATGCTGGTTGAATTTTGGCGGATCGAGGGGCGGGTAATAACCAAGTTCCCGCGCCTGGACAATCAGCCGGTCGCCGTTGCCCTCCATCTGGGCCAATACGGCGTCTCGCGCCTGGAGCCAATCCGCATGCGTAATGGGCGGTTCCTGCCGGGCATCGCCCCAGCGCGCCGATTCGCCTACAATGGCCCGGTCTATAAAGTTGTTAATTTTTAACCAGCGAGCCTGGGCGTTGGCATCGGTGAGCGGGCCGTTGTTGGTGAGCAGGCGCGCCATGCGGTCGGCCAGTTCCATCTTAAAATCCGGGTTCTCGGCCAGCGCCAGAAAGAGCATTTTGCCCAGGTTGGTCAAACCCACCAGATCGTCCCGGCCCAGATGCACTTTAGCGCCATCGACCCAACTGACCTCGGCGTCCCAGGCCACAAAGCGCAATTGGCCGTCCGGGTGTTGGATATTAGCATACCAGTTGCTTTCGGGCCAATCGCGGGTTCCGGCGTACCAGTTCAGGATCATATAATCGATGAATTGGGTTACGTCCAGGTAATCTTTGACCGCGTTGTACCGTTCCGGGTCGTCCAGGCCGCCCTGCTCGATGAGATCGAGCAGCTTTCGGTACCGCTCGGAGGAGCCGGCGGCGCTGCCCCGCTGGTTGACAATAAACCATTGATCGGCGGTGCCGCCCAGGTACGACTCAGCCCAATCTTCGTTGGGCCGCTCGATGAGGTTGTAGAGGCCCCAATACAGGCCGTTGAGATAAAGATGCACGTACGTGCCATGCACGCCGAGACCGGATATTTCGAGCTGAGACTCCCGCAGCCATTCATCACGGGTGTAGGTGGTGAGGGCATGATCGGGCATTTCGGGATGGCCGGCAAAACTGCGTTGGGTTCCGGCCCGCAGCACCAGGGTATCGAACTCGGTGACGGGAGAATCAGGGAAGAGGGGGTATTCCAGCCGGGTGGGGCCGTATTGATCTCGAAAGAAAAATTGAAAGGAATGCTTGGGCATAAATTCCCAGCGCCCGGCCCCGCCCTGGATGCGCCCGCCGGCATCGAACTGGAAGCCGGGCTGGTTGCCGGAGGGATCGATAAATTCCAGCGAAACCGGCCGTTCCCAATTCCGCCCTCGTTTGCGCGGGTTGGCGTACATGGTGAAATTTTGCGGTTCCGTAACCAACGACAGCACGGGGATGGATTGGAGATCGGTTTTGATGGTGTCCCGGTAGCGCGGATCGTTGACCACGGCGGGGTCCATCTCGTAATCGGCCTCCACCTGAGCGCCTTTGGTATAGCCGGCAAAATCAACTTCGTGGATGCCCCAGGTATTGGGGAAGCCGGGGGGCTGTTTGGGTTGATTCAATACATCGTCCAAAAAAATGTAGGTGTGGGTGTTTACGGCTGAGGGCAGGTGACGGGGCGCAAAGGCCGCGGCCCGAACCAGGGTAGTGCGGTTGATGAAGATAGGTTCGGTGTAAATTTGGCCGCGGTCGGCGGTGGGCGTGGTGCCGTTGAGCGTGTAGCGGATCACGGCTTTGGGCATGGCGGTGTGGAGTTCCAGGGAAAAGGACGCTTCATGAAAACCACGCTTCACACTAAATTCCACGGGAGAAGACGTGCCGGCCCAGGCTGTGGCGGAGTTGTTGGCCGTACCGGGCGTGGGCGGTTCCAGATAGCCAAATTGCAGGGTTTCGCCGTACCGGCCAAAGGCCATATCGCTAAACTGTGCGGGGGGCGGGGCAGGAATTTGATCGAGAAACCGTTTTTCAAAGACGTTGTACAGCCCCAAAAATTCGCCGTCCCGATTGAGTTTGAAGTTAGCGTGCAGCGCGGTATCCGGCTCAACGGTTTTTCGATCTTTGCCGGAGGCGAACACCACCAGATACGCCTGCGGCCCCAATACCCGGTCGGGAAAAGGCCATTTTTCCGGTTGGGCGGGATCGTCCGTTAGAAACCAGCCGCCCAAATTGACCGGTTGGCTGCTGCGATTGTGGATTTCTATCCAATCGGAGAAATCGCCATCCTCATCGGTGAGGCCGGCGCGGTTTACGGCCACCACTTCGTTGATGACGATGTCCGATGGGGCGCGGCCGGTAGCGTTGAGAATGATCTGCACGCCGGCCAGCAGCAGGATGATGAGGGTGGTGATCCAGAACGCGCGTTGGATGGTACGTTTGATTCTCATGGGTTATCAGTGGGAAGCGTGCCAATTATTTGTCGGGCCACTTCCGCTTCGGTTTCGGCATCAAATAAGGCAAATAATAAGAAAAACCCACCGGCAACCTTATCCTGTTCAAGACCGGATGGTGGGCAACGCCTATTTTACCATCAGCCCTAAAATTATCCAAAGCAACAGAAAACTCACTCAAAACTTTGTGCAAAGCGTAAGGAAATAGTAAGATTACCTCTTATTCAAAATTGCGCAAGAATTTAACTTATGAGCATCAGGCAGATTCAAAAAACTATCTTCTGGTTGGTTGTTCTCACAATTGTTCTGTTCAACATCAGCCAACTCGTCGCCCAACCCAACGGCAATGTTTCCAGCCCGCTCATCATCACCGAATTTATGGCCGCCAACCGCAACGGCCTCACCGATGAAGATGGCGACCTGTCAGATTGGGTTGAAATTTACAACCGGAGCAACGAACCGGTGAACCTCGCCGGCTGGTCTCTTACGGATGATGCCAACCAACCGGAAAAATGGTTTTTCCCAAAAATCACCCTCTCCCCCGATTCGTATCTGCTGGTGTTTGCTTCCGGCAAAGACCGCAAACCGGTTGATGCCCAACGTCCGCTTCATACCAATTTCCGACTGCGGAGAGACGGCGAGGTGATCGCGCTCTACAATCCCACCACCCGGCGTTTTTCTGATGCCGTCACGGTAACTTATCCGCCTCAATTTTCCGATGTATCCTACGGCCGCACGTTGGCCGGCGCAAATTACGGTTATTTCGCCACCCCCACCCCCGGCGAACCCAATGCACCTGAGATCACCTGGACCGGCCAAACCACCACCGTCACCTTCAACGTGGAACGGGGTTTTTTCAACACACCCTTTGAGCTAGAACTCAGCACCACCACGCCCCAGGCCCAAATTCGCTACACCACCGACGGCAGCGAACCGGCAGAAACCCACGGTACGCGCTACACCGGCCCGATTTCCATCGACCAAACTACCCTACTCCGCGCTGTGGCCTACAAACCCGGTCTTTTGCCTGCCGATGTCGATACCCACAGCTATATTTTTATCGATGACGTGCTAACCCAATCAACCTCGCCCAAGAACTTCCCCACCGACTGGGGAACTTATCCCGACGATCAAAATGAATATCCGCCAGGCTCTCCGGTGATGCCCGATTTTGAAATGGATCCCAACATTGTCAATGATCCCCACTACGGGCCACTTCTCCCGGAGACACTGTTTTCCCTGCCCAGCATCTCGCTGGTGACCGCCGCCGAGAATTTTGATATCTACGCCAATCCACAAGAGCGCGGCGTCGAATGGGAGCGCCCGGTTTCCGTGGAATTTATCGATCCCCAAAACAAGTCGGCGCATACCCAGATCAACGCCGGCCTGCGCATCCAGGGCGGCAAGGGACGGCAGGAAGATATGCCCAAGCACTCTTTTAGACTCTTCTTCAAGGATCAGTACGGGGCTACCAAATTTAACTATCCCCTTTTTCCCGACTCTCCGGTGGAAGAATTTGATACGCTGGTGCTGCGCGGCGGGGTCAACGGCAGTTTTGCCGCCACCGATCAGGAACTGGCCACCTACACCCGCGACGAATGGCTGCGGGAGTCGCAGATAGAAATGTCCGGCGTGGGATCCCACGGAATATTTGTTCACCTATACCTGAACGGGCTGTACTGGGGGCTGTACAACGTGGTCGAGCGGCCCGATGCCTCGTTTGCCGCCGCCTACTACGGCGGAGAGAAAGAGGAGTGGCATGCCCGCAATCACAACGGCCCCATCAGTGGGGATGGCTTTTGGACGGAAGGCGCGCGGTACAACTTCAAACAGGCCAACACCCCGGCAGAAAAATACGCCGCTATCGAACCGTTTATCGACTTCAAGCAATTTAGCGATTATGTGATTCTGAACTGGTACGCGGGCAACATCGATTGGGCCAGGAAGAACTTTTACTATGCCGTGCAAAACCCCCAAGGCCGGGCCAAATTTTTTACCTGGGATGGCGAAAAAATCTGGATCGAAGGGGCCAAGCTCTATTTTTCAGACAAAAAGATTGATTTTGGCGTAGAAGAATTTTTTGACGCCCTGATCTGGCATCCCGATTTCAAAATGGTGTTCGCCGACCGGCTCTACAAACACCTTTTTAACGATGGCGCACTGACCGATGAAAACTCGCTGGCCCGCTGGCAGTCGCTCAACGATTCCATTGCGCCGGCCATCATCGGCGAGTCGGCCCGCTGGGGCGATGCCAAACGGGAGCCGCCCTACACCCAGGCGGAGTGGCAGGTGTTGCGCCGACAAGTTGAAACCCAGATGCAGGGCAATACAGCCAAATTTCTGGCCCTGCTCCGCGAAGCCGGTTATTATCCCCCGCTTGATCCGCCGATTTTCAACCAGCCCGGCGGCACTATATCCGATGATTTTCAATTGACCCTTTCGATACCGGAAGCAGGAACCGTTTACTACACGCTGAACGGCACCGACCCGCGCCGGCCCGGCGGTGATATTTCAGCGGGAGTGGTTCAATATCGCGGGCCGATTTCGCTGCCCAGCCAGACAGTGGTAAAAGCCAGGGCCTATGATGATGGCGTCTGGAGTGCCCTCAATGAGGCTATATTTTACCCAACACCACCGCGGCGCAATCTAGCTATCACCGAAATTATGTACAATCCCCTGAACGGTGATGACTATGAGTTTCTTGAAATCCTAAACATCGGCGATGTTTCCGTTGACCTGTCCAACGCCACGTTTGAAGGCATCGGCTTCACCTTTCCCCACGGTTTTAGCCTGCCGCCGAACGGGATTGCGGTATTAATTCGTGATCCCGCCGCCTTTGCCGAACAATATCCGAATGTTTTAGCCGACGGTGTCTACACGAAGAATTTATCCAACAGGGGGGAAACTATTTCACTCAAAGACCCGCAGGGAAATGTTCTGGTTTCGGTAACTTACAGCGATAGCGACGGCTGGCCCATCAGCCCGGATGGGCGGGGCGATTCGTTGGCGGTGATTGACCCAACCGGCAGCCTGGATAACCCCGAAAACTGGCGGGCCAGCGAATATCTGCACGGCTCGCCGGGAGTAGATGATTAACAACCGCAAGGATTGAAAATGAAAAACGCCAACCTATTGTTTCTTTTTGTCGGCAAACCAAAGCCCAACCAAATAGAAAATAGACAAGCCCTACCGCAGCAAACAACCGCCCAAGTGAACTTGGGAGGAGGGTGATGACACCCAAAGCAGAAAATCCACAATGCCGAGCAGGGGACTCGTGTCGATGAAGCAGTGAGAAACCCCAAGTAAACTTGTTTATACAAATGTGCTTACGTTTACGCAGTAAACCTGGTAAGCCTGGAAGCTTCTTGAACGCTCTGTCCGGGTGTCTCTGTCGCTGCGCTTTCAGGAGAAGCCGGCCAAATCGTTTAAATAGTAAATACGTTTGCCTTCCATCCCTTGGTTAATAACACAGTTCCCACCAGAGTGGAACCGTCTTCCCAGCTTCTCACAATAAACTGGTCTTTCTGCCATCATTTCGAACGGCTTCACTACCCGGCCCAAAAATATTAACAGAATGACAAAAATGCGCAAAGTGTATGACCGCAAAAAATGCTAAAATGAGCTACTCGATGCTCACTTCGCCCAAAATCTTTCGACTGACTTCAGCTTCACTTTCCGCATCAAAGATGGCGATTTCAAGCACGTATGTGCCGGGGCCATCTTCCACGGTCAGCAGCCACGGGTCCTGAACAATTTGATGAGCGCGCCATACAGGGGTGGGATATCCACTCCGCACCGGTCGGCCCAACCAATAGACAACCTCCTGGCCCGCGCTGTCCAGCAGCCGGATTAAGATCACGTAATCATTGGCAATATCTTCTATTGCATGCCAGTAGAGTGTTAGCCACGCAGCAGAATCAGGAGAAGAAAACGGTGTAAAGTCGTACCCTACCAATCTTAAATCATTGGTGACACGCCACGCCACTGGATGGTCGGGTTTCACCGCTACTGGGCCGGGAGATACCAAGTTCTCCACGGCCAGCGGTTTGGTATCACCGGGCAACTCGAAATAGCCGATGATTTCTCCGTTGGCAGTGCGAAAGCCGGGTTTAAAGAAATAATCGCTGGGCGGCATACCCACCGGCAGGGTCAAAACCGCTTCACTTTCAACGATAGCATTTTCCTGGCGGTTGGCTTGTTCAAATCCGGGCCGAGGTTGAGCAATGGCTTCGGCCCACACATAACCGTCCAGGTCCATCAACCTGACAAAAAACCTATCATCTTCCAGTTGGCCTTCATTGCGCCAATAGAGGGTGGTGGTCAATACATCGCCTGCGGTCAGGGCCGTGGCGCTCAAATCATAACCAAAAAAGGTGCCCCGGCCTTCGAGTTTGTGTCCGCCCCCATAATATTGCGCTGATGGGCCGGGATACAACCAGGCGTATTCCACCCCATGTAATTTCAGAATATATTCCGGCTCTTGCCTCCTTATATAAGCCAAAATATCTTCCGAATGCTTGCCTCGTTGCAATTGGGAAATATATAATAAGACGTAGTCACCTTGTACCCATTTGCCATCAAGATTATCCAGGGGGATGGTAGGACCTGAATAAAGTCCTCTCAGCTTGCTCGAATTCCCTGAAGCCAACTTAAGTTGGCTAACGTTAGGTTTACTCTCTAAATACGCGGGCACTTGCTCTAATCCTTCGGAATAACCCACCCGAACATAATGAACAGCTTGACGAATTCCGCCCAACAAAGGATTATAGTAGGTATAATAATAAGGGTGATGAGGAATAGTAATCAACAATTGGGAAATGAATAAAACAATCCAGCCGGCGCCCAAAACAAATTCGGAACGACTGGACTTGAACCAATGTCGAATCAGCCATTGCCCTAGATAAAACCAGCCGACCCCGGCCACTAAATCTAGGGCCGGGAAAATTGGCAATAAGTACCGATCATACTTCTGTTTACCCAAACTCATTATCACGATAAAGAGAATGACATAAATCAACAACAACAGTGTCCCCCACCACTGCCAATCAATTTCCTCCAATGCTGTCTTTCTTTGCCAAAACTTCAAGATCAAAACAGCAATTGCAATAATTGCTCCTACAACCGTAAACGGTGATAAGCGAAATAAAAGGGCTACCGCATAGAACCAGAAACCGGGATTATCCCGATGAATTTCACCCCAAAAGAAGGTGCCTCGGCCATCGAATCCTTCAACGATAGCCCCACCAACATACTCCATCATTGTCAAAAATACTTGCCTGGGTGTAAACCACAACGCTGGCCAGAGAACATAGCAACAAAGGACAACAATACCCACCCAAAGCAGGTATTTGAGAATCCAAGTTGATGCAGATTTTCGAATTGGCCTCGAATTCGCCGGGCTGCGAGGCCCCTTCCAGACGATCACGACTCCCAACAAAGCCACAATTGGCAATAGAATGACGGCTGATACTTTGGCCAGGATGGCTAAAGCAGTCAATACAGCCGACATAACCAACAAAAACGTACGTCTTGCTTTTAAATAATAAATTGCCGTCAAGACAGACAAAGTCATCAAGCCAGCAACAAGAGCCTCGGGGCGAGATACACGCGACTCGGCCAGCAAAAATGGAGACAGAACAATAAGAGTGACACCCATCCAGGCCGCTTTTCGTCCCAAGACAGGTCCTGCTAACACAAATATGCCCACAATCATCAGAGCATGTGCTACCACAAGGGGTAAACGATGCTGACCTAACAGGGCATAAGGACAATCAATAGCTAAAACATCTTCAATGGAAATCGGACCGGAAGACGATAACCAAGTCAAAGAAAATTTCAAAATATTCCCTAATGCATTTATCCAATAAAGTGTTATCCCATCATAAGCGAGTAGACGAGTTCCCGCCCAATCACCTTGTAATAGAGCCATAAAGAAACTATTAGAAAGCTCCCAATGAAAACGCTCATCAGCTGCCCAAAAGGTATTCAAATCGAAAATTCGGGGTAATAAAGCCAATATAAACAAAATAGCAAGGATGACCCCATAACGCCAATTCTGTTTTATACCCATATACACTCCTCCACTGAAATCAACCTATCCCTTTTCTGAACAGACGCATTTTATCATTGAAAATCATATTGCCCAAAAGATTATACCCAAAAAGTAACGATAGTGACGGGACTACTACTTAACTTCCGCCAAGCCACCTTCATAGGCTTGGTATCGTTATTGTTGATAGACCCGACTAAAGACTGGGAGCAATTGCGTAAATTTTTTCTGGCTCACTCCTGTCAAAGCTCTCATTTGACGATCATCTCTAATGGCTTCAAGCATTTTTTGCTCCTTTTGTTGGTAGGAGCATACTTGTTTTATCGATTTGCTTCAACTTCTCTTATTCAGAAACAACTCTATTTACCAAGAAAGTAACTTCTATCGGCAACAAACAAGGTTCCCCCAACGCCTCGCCGGTATCTGCCCGATACAGCCCCACAACAAGGCCATATGTGCCGCTTGACACCTCAGCCGGAATAGTCAGCCTATGCCGATCTAACACCACTTCATCCTTCAGCCATTGGCCGGTCGGCGGTTGCGGCTGGGCATCGTGCCCGGCCAGACGCTGGCCGGCCTCATCGACCAGATGCACAAACACGGTGTAATCGGCCCAGGCTTTGGGCGCAGCTTGAAAGGCCAGGGTTACGCTCAGTTGGTCGTTCTGCAACCGGTAATCTTCAAAGCCAAGCAGTCGCACTTCAGCCCCAAAATCAGCCTCAAACGACTGGAAATGAGACGGAAGTTGGCTGAATCGCGCCTCGATCCGGCCCAGCAATTGATCGCCATAAAAAAGGCCGTAGGAGCCGGGCGGGGTATCGGCGGGCAAAAGAAGTTGGTGGCGGGTAGTGGTTGACTCGCCGGTTGAGAGGAACGTGGATTCCTTCTCCTCCACAGCTAAAATTTGATCGCCGTCGCGTAAAGTCAGGGTTTGTTCCGGTCGGGAAGTTTCATTTTCAGCCGGCCAGATCAAATCAACCATCAAGGCTTGGCCAATAGGGGCAAAATGCGTGTGGGATCGATAAGCAAATACCGGGCCGGGGGAGTCAGCCGGGTGAGCTGCCGGGCCGGGGTAGACGCGAGCATACTCGATGCCGGCCAGTTCAACCGTAGCCTCAGGCTGAACCACCTGCTCGTAATAAGCCAAAATTTCCGGCGGCGGCGATCCACTTTGCCGTTGTTTGATGTAGGACACCACGTAATCGAGCTGCGGGGCGGTTGGTTCGGACACCGAGCCGGCAAAATAGGGTGTCAGCGTCGAGGCGTAATCGGCCCCTACCCGCAGGGCCTCGGGATGGGGTTGGCGATTAAGCCACGCGCCAACCTGATCCATGCCCTCGCCCCAGCCAATTTTGATGAGATGCGGCGCGGTGAGCGGCCCGCCCGCCAGCGGATTGGTGTACGTAAGGTAGTAGGGCGCGTAGGGAATGACGGCCAGCAGCTGCACGATGACCAGCGCGGCGATACCGATTATCTGAAGCCTTTGTTTTTGATGAGCCAGCCATACGGCCCAGCCGGCGGCAGCCACCCCATCAAACGCCACCACCGCCGGCAGAATATAGCGCGCGCTGCGTTTGTCGGAGAGAGTCATAAAAATAATGAACGTAAGCGCAAACCAAAATAGCGCCTGGGTGGTAATGCGGGCCAGCTCAGGTAAACGCTTGCGCTGAAAGCCCCACAACACCAACCCGGCCAAGACCGGCACGGTGGTATAAAAGATAAAATAGACCGGGTAATAAAACAGGCCCAGATCGATGAAAAGATCATCGCTTTCACCGGCGGATTCGCGCACGGCATCAAAAATCACATCCAGCGGCAGCCCGATGGGCCGGAACCAGGCCGCCGGCCAGATGACCAGGAAGGTGAGGTACGAGATACCCCCCCATGCCGCAAAACGACCTAATGCAGTCAAGAGGCTGGAACGCATGGTTCCATCGACTCGACCCTGTTGCCACGCTGTCACCAAAAACAGCCCGCCGACAAATACGCCCAAAAAAAAGTTGGGGGATTTGGTCAGAAACGCCAACCCGCCCAGCACCGCCGAAGCGGCCAGCGCGCCCCAGCCCCCGTTGGCGGCTCGAAGGGCCAGCAGCAGCGACGGCAGCACAAACAGCGTGACCATGGCATCGTGATGCAAAAAACGGGAGTGGGCCAGGTAGAGCGGATCAAACGCCAGCAAGAATCCGGCCAGAAAGGCAGGCCAGCGCCCCAGAACCGGGCGCAGCAAAAGGTAGACCAGAACGATAGAGGCGCAGGTCAACAAAATAGTGGGGATTCGGGTAGCGTGTAAAACAGCGGGGTTCACCTGCCATTCGGGGATGGCGGCCAAAAAATCGGTAAAGGGCAGGTTTTCGTGAAGCCGATTGTACACCCAAAATCCCGGCCCGGCGCTCCACATAGTGGTAACGGCGGGCTTGAGCTTGGTGACGGTATTGGCCCAATCTCCCTGCAAGACCGCCAGCCAGAATTGGGCGGAGCGATACACCCACTTGGCCTCATCGGCGGTGACAAAGGTTTGCAGGCCGATCAGGCGGGGGATAAGGGCCAGGAGGAATAATAGCAGGGCGAAACCCACCTCGCGCCAACCAATGAGTTGATTTGAATACGTTGCAGTAGGAGAAGGGGACTGTCTCATAAAAACCTCATGGCGATTGCACGTCGATGGTGCCAATCACAACACTATCATTACCATCAACCAGGGAGAGGCGACCCCAATCTTCGGGGCGATAAAGGCCAACCGCCAGCCGATACGTACCGGCAGCCAGATCGGAAGGAAGATCGAGAGGGTGAACGTCCTCGACCACCAAACCAGGCTGCCACCAGGGGGTGGGATAGGCCCCGGCTCGGGGCAGGCTATCGTTTTGAGCCACAATTTCACCGGATCCATCTAACAGATGGACAAAGACCATGTAATTTTCAGATATGGGCTTGTTTGTTTCCCACAATAAAGTGATCGGCAAGGTATCGCCCGGTTTTACCGGCGTGTCAGGTATGCTATACCCCTGTAATTCGATACCATCTTGCCAGGTTACTTTATTCCCCTGAAAAGGGGGTAGAAAAGGAGGAGATACAGTAGAGATGGTGAATCGCTCAATTTCCGGTTCCAAAGACTCACCGGCCATCGTTGTGATCGGCATAGGCACGTCCAATTCGTTGAGAAATGTAACTTCGGCTCGCGCGCCGAGGGGCACATCAAGTTCAGCCGGTAATTCAAATACGTGCTGCGTGGTATACACTTTACCCGGCAACCACGCCTCAACAGGGGGTGTTTTGTCATCCCGGCCTAACTCAATACTGCGGCTATCAGATACTTGTACAATCAAATGAATCGTATTTTCTGTCTCCTGGATCGCCTCATAATACTCAGTGCCCCAGGCACCCGCGTTTCGCGCTCTAACAAGAGGTTCTGATAGAGCTTGAAGTGATTGCCAGTAGAGTTTGAGGCTCAACGCATCGCCAGGCCGGGGTTGAGACGGTTCAAGTTGATAAGCGGCCAAACGCAGTTGTTGACCATAAATTCTATTCAGCCGATGAGCGTTAGGAGGAACAGCGTGCTGAACCATCATATCCAGGCGTTCCAATTCCGATGTATCCAGGATCTGTCTATCATCTGTAAGCCGAACCGCAAATCGTCCTTCGGGAAAAACAAAAGTCTCTATTTCGTTTTGATCAAGTACATCGTTTTTTGTCAAACCAAATTCAATACTATAAATATCCGGGGGTAAAATATCTGGATTTAATTCACAAATACTTTCCACAAACTCTCCGGGGCGGCGGGCCTGGCTATGGAAATTGGGATCAGGTAAACAAACGGTCCAGGGATTTTGCATGTTGGAATTTTTTAGACGCATGGTCAGCCGGTCATTGTCGGCCAGCCCCAAATTTTTCCAAAACAGTCGCAGTTTTGGCCGAGGATCCAACTGAGACTCCCAACTGAAGCCCAACAAAGCAGCTTTATCCGGGATAAAACTAACTTTAGGATTGGCCGAGTTGGCGAAAGGTATGGGATAAATCCAGGCGTAGTCAATGCCTCCCAGGGTGATAACCTTTTCCGGGGGTCTGGCCTGAAAGTAATCTAAAAAGCCAGGGCTGGGATCGAGCCGGCGCTGCACCTGCTGAATATACAGCACAATATGATCAGCCTGAGTCCATTGTCCATCGTCACTTAGCCCAACGATCTCGCCATCGAAGCCTAAAATATTGTCGGCAAATCTGGAACTCACCACCAAATCCTGACTATTTGGTTTGGCAGCCAAATAGTCACCAACCCGATCCATCCCCTCTCCCCAACCAATCCGCAGGAGCTGTGGAGCGGTGTGCGCCCCCCCCAACAAAGGATTAAAGTATGAATAGTAATACGGATGATGAGGAATGACAGTTGCCAATTGAACAACGACCAGTAAGGCCAATAAACTTGCCCCTACAATAGTCGTGATCTTAGGGTAGGCCAAGCCAATTGTCTGCTCGATTTTCGTTTTTATCCAGGCCCACAGGTAGACCAGTCCCATAGCGCCCAAAATATCGACGCTCAAAAAGACCGGCATCAAGTAACGATCTTGTTTGTGGCTTCCAAAGGTCATCAATAAACCATACGTCAGCACAAAAATAACCAGAATAATACTTCCTTGTACGGCAAATGGATCATCTGGAAGAAATCTTGGTTTTCCCCCACGAAACAAAGGTTTTACAGAATATACCAACCAACGAATCCCGGCAACCAATAATCCTAGCAGGGCTAGAGGCGTCAATCGCATAAAAAATACAACGGGATAGAACCATACACCAGGATCGGCATCCTGAAAGGTCTGGCCCCAGAAAAACAGGCTCACGCCTTCTGCGCCCACCTTACGGGTGATATAACTATAAATCAAACTAAGGGTGTCCCAGGGCGTTACCCACATCGCAGGCCACAGGATAAACCAGATAAGAGCGGCGGCCACAGCCCAAATCAAACCAATTTTTAGCAGCCGCCTGAAAGCGGGGAAAACAGCGTGAGAAGAAAAAGAATATCGATCATTTAAGATGATGAATAGCCCAACCAGCGCGACGACAGGTAAGATAATGAGGGCTTGAATTTTGGTCAGAAAACTTAAACCGCCAAAAAGGCCGGAAATAAGTACATAACGATACTGACGTTTTTGATAGAAGAGAATCAAAAAAATGACAGACAATGTCATCAAACCGGTGATCAACGCCTCGGCGCGGTTGACCCGGGAATCGCTGAGATAGAATGGGTCCAGAGCAATAAGAAGGCCACTGATCAGAGCAACCCACTTGCCCCAAATACGCCACACCGCCCACATAACGCCCAGAGCAATGATAGTGTTAAGTAAAACAATGGGAAATCGCTGTTGGAACAGGTAGGCTGTCCGGTCCCACTGATGAAAAAGATTATATAATCCCGGATCGCCAATCCATTGGCCTTCAATAAAAGAACGGCGAATAGCTTCTAAGAATATCCAAATGCTTTCAGCCCAGACCGGCACAATGCCGGGATATCCGTCACCCACCAATGTACCTGCCAGGTTCCCCCGACTAAGGGCATAGACAAAATCCTTGGCCCAACGCCAACGGTCAGCCTCGTCAACAATCAGGTATTGGTTGAGCGCTACCAAACGGGGCAGTGCAGTCAAAATGATGAGACCAACGGTCACAGCCCAGGTTGTCCAGGATTGACCTAGCGTACAAAAAAAGTTCTTGATATTTTTCATAACACCAGATTATAAACGTAAGAATACTTTACACAAATCGAACAGATTTTATAATTGACATTTGGTATATTCTGTTCTAGAATTTTCTCCTGTTTCTGCCAATTTCAATAAAATACTCATCCTGTCTATATCGTATAAAAAAGAAAGTCAATGAGAAAATTTTCATTCAATCCAAAGTGCCAGGAAATCTTCACTGGCATTATTCTTCTGATACTCATCTTTGTTCCCCGTGTTACAGATTTGGGGTTGTTTCAGGCGCATGATGAAAAGATGCGCAATCGCCAGAGTTTAGAGTCATATCTCGCCATTGTGGAAGGTCGTTGGGGGGATGTTTATAGTTCTAACTTTGGAGCCACCAACTTAACTTGGGCGCGCACTACCGCCGAGTTGTTGCGTTTTGGCTGGCTACGACTCCAGGGGATCACCGTTTCACCGGCAGAAGCGGTAAATTATGGTCCCGATTTTGACCCCCTACCAAACGCAATATTCAATGCCCTTATCATTGTAATAACCTACTGGTTTGCCCGTAAATTATTTGGTTGGCAACTGGCCGCACTGACAACAGCATTACTAGCTCTGGACCCGTTTCTTCTATCCGAAGCCCGTATCTTGCGAACCGAAGCAGCCCTGGCCGGTTTTGTGACCTTGACCTTGCTGAGTATTGCTCTTTATGCTAAAACCCACCAACGGCGCTATCTGGTGTGGTGCGGAGTCTGGTCGGCGTGGACTCTGGCAACCAAAGCTGCTGAGTTATTCTTATTCCCTATGGTCGGCATCATTCTGATAATTATGGCCTTTTGGGGGATCCGGTTCAAATTGGCGGCAGTGCTTCAACAACTGAAAGTATTGGTCATAGATGGAGCGATCTGGACAACTGTAACTGCAATAGTTACAGTTATCGTTTGGCCCACTTTATGGGTAAAACCGGTCGAAATTTTTATCGAACTTTACGAGTTGATCGTATTTTTCGGGGTTGTCTCCAAAGAATTAGAGATGTTTTTTATGGGTCAAGTTATCCCCGAATTACCCGCGCTCTATTATGTGTGGGTCTTATTATTCAAGACAACACCGCTGGTATGGATGGGGCTTGGCTTTTTTGCCGTGGCTGCATGGCGAACAAAAAAAACGCAAGTGAGTCAATCGGAGCCAACCTGGGCCGGATTCACATTTCCGACAGCCGCAGGATTAATTATATTGGTAGGCGCTTTCATCTACACTCTGGTTATGATGATAGCTATCTTCAAAACTGAACGGTATATGATGATAACCGTCTCGCTATTGGATGTTACTGCTGCGGTGGGCCTGATGTGGGGCGGCCGGAAATTCTACAAACAATGGCAGGCACGACACATTCCCCAGTCTGTTTATTGGCTGATCGCAGCAATCATTTTATTTTTGGGGCATGGGTTGTTTGCTTTGCTCAACCACCCTTATTATTTTTCCTACCACAACCCCCTTCTGGGCGGCGGCAAAAAAGCTGCCGAAATATTGCAGATTGGCTCCGGCGAGGTTCTGGATAGAGCTATCAATTATCTCAACCAACAGCCAAACCCGCAAGAGCAGGTGGTAGTATGCGGCACCAATCTGCCTAGATGTGAATATGCCGGCGCCGGACAAACATTTCTAAACCGGGATGTACTGCAACCGTTTGAAAGCCATTGGGTTGGCGCAGATTATGTTGTCACCTACATTTTTCAAGAACAGCGGGGGGATTATCCAGCCGATCTCATCCAATATCTGCAATCTCGAATAGGTCCAGAATACGTTGCTCGTTTTCAGGGTATCAATTACGCCAAAGTTTATCCGGCACCTCGCGCTCAATATGTGGCATCCAGCACATTAACCGGTATCAGCACGCTTCTTGGATACAATTTGTCAACCCAGTCATTACCTGCCGGAGAAACACTAAATCTCAAATTTTACTGGGAAAATGATGGCCATATGGCGCATGATATGTTCGTTCAACTCATTGATACAGACGGTTATGTTTGGAGTAAAACAACAGCCTTGTTTGAAGAAGGCTTTGGCAATGAATTACGAAATCGGCGTGGGGCTATTATCGAAGGTAAAGCAGAATTAACGACTCCGGCAAGCATGCCGCCGGGAAGATATTATCTAAAAATGGGATACCATAAAAATGATGGAACGCTCATTGGTCTGTTCAAACTACCGCCTCAAGGTGATTTTGTAAAGATCACCCTACCGGAACAATTTACGTCTCCACCAACACCAACCTATCGTATCGATATGAGCCTAGACGCTGCCTTGACCATAGCCGGTTACAATCTGAACCGCCATCAACTGAACCCCGGCGAGAACTTCTGGCTAACCCTGTTCTGGCAAGCAAATAAAGAAGTTACTAAAGATTACGTTGTCAACCTCCGCTTGTTAGATCAGTCAGGCGAAGAGATAGCTTATTGGCTAGGACGACCGGTTCGTAGCGGATACCCTACCAAGGGGTGGCAAGCAGGTCAAATAGTGCAGGACCCCTGGTTATTAACAATACCCGAAGACGCAGATGAGGGGCGTTATCAATTGAAAATTGTTATTTTCGATGCTGAGAGTAAGGCTGAAGTTAATCACCAACTCTTGGGCGAGATTGATGTGTTGGCCGACTAGGCCCTAACAAGATTAAGCCTTAATCTTATTGGCCTAATAAGATTAAGGCTGCAACAATGGCTCAGATTCAAGGGCCTCTTTTTCAACTTCCAAAAATTGTTCAAGTTCAGGTGGAATAGTCTCTATTTCCTCCTGTAATCTTTCCACGTAATTCCATTCTTCGGCTGCCCGTTCTGTCTCTCCTTGAATACTGGCTAACTGAGCTAAACGTGCGTGATGAATGAGACGCATTTTTGGCTCATCATAATACTTATCCAACTGCTCGATATGCCTCATCACAGCCTCAACGGCATTTGACGCAGGAGGTGGGGGGATCACAACAGTTCGTCCAAAACGATCCCATTCAGGGAACGATACATTGCCAAAGTCTACGTCGGCAGGAATTCCCCAGTAAACAACCCATACCTGTCGATGGCGAGTCAATTGAGCCACATCAAATGACTTGATGTCGTCATACCTGGACACATAACCAAGATTACGAACCGGAAAAAGCGGCTCCGCTTGTTTGGTATCTAACCAGTAACCGATATTCCGGCGACAATTGCCATTTTGATCGTAATAGTCATCATTCCACCATTCATGCTCAAATGATTCGCACAATATAATATCTAAGGGGTGAACATTTTGGCTTAAATAATTAGACACACCAGGCCAGTTACCGGTTGCTTCCCTGCTATACATCTCACGTATTGGGACTATCCAAAGCGCCATAACGATAGGAATGATAACATAATAAACATTGGTCAGACGTGGATGGCCAGCTAATAATCTCCTGGTGAGTTTGGCCAACTTAAATGGTGATACGGCCACAATCAATAAAAAGAAGGGTAAAACAAACCCAAAATATCGAGGGCGACCGAGAATAGAGGGGAATATAAACCAATTGCCCAAATGATAGATCAGCAGTGGCAAAAGAAACCAACCAAGCAAACAATAGGCACGGTAATTTAAGGGTTTGTTAAATAAGATTAAACCACTTCCCACAATCAACAGACCCATCAGTAAATAATAAACCGTTTGATCGGGATTCAATTCATCAAGATGAGATCCACTGAACCAAGACAGGGTCCAGAATGGAGAAGGCGCAACTGGTGGTCGTTGCATTTCGATAATAACGCTATTTTCGTTAGTGTAACCTCGCCATAGTATCGGTGAGTACAGCACCACGGTCAGGGCCAAAGAAACGATCATCGTTATTGCCATTCGTTTCCAAAGCCTCAAATTTAATTGTTTTTTTTGCCAAGACCAAATGAGAATTAACCAAAAAAGTCCCGGCCAGGCAAAAACCGTGTATAAATGATTGTAAAGAGCTAACGACATGATCGTCCCAATGGCAACCCAATACCACCAACGATTTGAGCGAAACGCAAGAATAGCCAGATAGTATACGATTAAAACATAGAACATCATCGCTGCGTAACCGCGAGAATTGTATGTATAATAGAGTGCATAAGGGTTAAGCGTAAGCAACAAGGCTGCTATTATCCCCACTTTTTTATTAAATGCCCACTGGCCAATTTTATAAATCAATACCACACTAAGCACACTCATCAGTATCGATGGCCAGCGAAGGGAAAAGATGAAGTTCCCAAAGATCTCCATTGCCCCTCTCGCCACAACTAGTGCAAAAACATGATGACTGATTCTGGCACCGCCAAAAGGTATTTGCCATACAGTTTCGTCATTTAAAATTCTACGATATACAAGTTCTTCATCATGATTTAAGGCTATTTCATTGGTGGGATAGACTCGTAAAAAGAATGCGGCAAGAAGGACAAGGATGAGTATTTTATGGGCAGATAGATTCATAATAGATTCCTCGGTAAAAAGGGAAAATGATAACACAAATAACCAATCTGAGCAATCAGGAATTTACACAAACCCAAGACATCATTCTATGGCGTTGAATTCCATCGAAGTCAAAACCCAGGCATCTGTCTCGCCATCAGCAGTATTAATTGGCAATCGCTCCCCCGTATCAGGCCGATACATGCCTACGATCAACCGGTATTCCCCCGCAAGCGTGGGGGGCAAATCGAGCAGGTGCTCGTCAACCACATACTCACCCACCGCCCAACTATCCGTCGGGGCAGTTCCATTCTTAGGTTGACTATCGTGCTGAGCAACCACCTGCTGATTGGCATCGATCAACTGCACAAACACCGTGTACTTTTCAGGCAAAATATCTTTGGCCTGCCAAAAAAGTGTGACCGGCAATTGTGTCCCAGGCTGCAAACGCTGAGAATCGAATTGGTAGCCCAATAATTCAATCGATTCGCCCACGGTCGCTTTTAACGGAGATGGTATCGATGGTTGTTCGAACAGCCGGTCACGCCCCCCAACCGTCACCTGACCAATTGGCTGACTCACACCACCAACCGTCAATTGCAACTCATAGTCGCCTTTAGGCACGTAAGACGGCAACGTCAAGGGCCATACCTGGCGGAAACGATCTCCCTCCTGCCATTGCGAGGTGGGATAGGAGGGGGTTATTTGTTGCTCCCAACGAATCGGAGCGCCAGGCTCGTTCACCAGCGCAAGCGACATCATCGCCTCGTTTTCCATCAAATCAGGCATTCGCCAAAACAGTTCTAAATTTCGCGTTTCCGTTGGATTCCAATCGTCTTCCGAGAAATTTTGCCCCCATAGTTCCAAAGGCCCAAAGAACACGCCTAAACGGGTATCCATCTCAAAATCATCCGGTTGGGTCAAGGGGCGGCCTACCGTCACCAGCGAGTCGGCTTTGGATAACGGGAACCGGCCAATCACTTCCTCACCATCTGCTTGTTCGATCCACGCCTGCAAATAATATTGGCCCGGCGGCGTGCCGGGGAAAACAGCCACATCATACTCATCGATCATGATTTGCCCATCCGGCCCATCCTGTCCGCCTTGCATCGATTCAGACCGCGCATATCCCCAGCCCCAGGTGTATCCATTGTCGTCAACCAGACTCACTTTCAAAGGATCTGTTGCGGTTTTACCCTGCCATTCCCAATACAGCCGTAAATGCGCCACACTATTAGAAGGAAGCAGGGTGATGGGACGCCCTTCCTGATCAAACCAATCAAAGCCCAACAACTCGGCCTGTCCAACCAGCCGCGTCTCATCACCAATAATATGCGCGACGCCGGGCGCTCGATAAATCCAGGCGTAATCCAATCCGTTGAGTGTTACCGTATGAGCCGGATCATTTTGTCGAAAATAGGCCAGCGCCCCGTCGGAAGGCAGCCTTCGCTGAACCTGGTTGATGTAAAACACCACGTAATCGGCGGTCAGGCCGGGTTTTGCGCTGCGAGATATTTTTTCATCATCAATTTTATAAATCGACTGACCCGCAAAATAAGGTTCAAAAGTGGTGCTGTACCACGATGTAACTTCGATGGAATCAATATCGGGCAACGTATTCAGATACTCAGCGGCTTGATCCAACCCTTCTCCCCAGCCCACTTGAACTAACTCAGCCGCCGACCTCGCGCCACCGGCTAAAGGATTGTAATAGGAAAAATAGTAGGGGTACGAAGGTAAAATCAACAGCAGTTGTAACAGCAGCAATCCTATCGGCAGCGCCGCTTTGAAGCGCATTAAGTGTGGAACCAATTTGGCGAGATGAACATAACCTACCGCCGCAAGGAGTGCCATAGCAGGGAAAGCGGGCAATAGATACCGATCTTGCTTTTTGCCCCCCAATGTAATCAAAAGCGTGTAAAGCAAAATGTAAGCCCACAGTGACAAAGAGACAAAGGGCGGCGCTGTTTCACCATCCCCCTTTTGCCGGCGTCGGATCACCTGCCAGAGCTGCCACACCGACAACACTACCCCAACCACTACCACAGGTGTGCTGCGCAGCCAGGCAATCAAAGGATAAAACAACATGCCGGGATCGGGGACAGGTTGCCCCAGAAAAAAGCTGCCTTTTTGATGAGGATTGCCGGACGCCCGCAGCGCATCACCGATAATGGTTGTCACCAACCCCACCGGCTGAATCCACATGGCCGGCCAAAAAAGCACAACCACCAGGCCGGCAGCCACCGACCAGTAGACCATATGGATTATCCATTGGATCAATGCTTGCCGGATGGTTTCGAAGTGCCGGATATAGATAAATAGCATCGCTACCGCAATAAACATACCAATGAACAGGGCCGGGTATTTGGACAAAAAGGCCAATCCGGCAAAGCCACCGGAAAAAAGGAGAAATGACAGGTGAGGTGGTTTCAAATTAGATGCACTCACCGGCAAATTCTTTAATTGCAGAATGCCTCGAAGAAATGCCAGCAGCGAAAGCCACATAAAGGTGGCCACCAATGCATCGTGACCCAATACCCGGGAAAGGGCCAAATAAAAGGGGTCCAGGGCCAATAAGCCCGCGGCTAGCAACGCGCCCCATCGCCCCAACAGAGGACGGCCCCACCAAAACGTCAAGCCCACAGCCAGAACAGCCGCCAGCACCACCGGCAAACGTAATGAGAATAGCATCGCGGGGTCGAGGGGATCAAAAGGAATATTGGCCAAAAAATGCGCCAGATCACCGGATACCCAGGCTCCCTGCCGCAAATACTCCAGCAAAATACCGGCTGTTCCGGCCCACATGGTGGTCACACCCGGCGCCGGACTCAAAGAGACGTTTTCTACCAGACGTGATGTCCCGCCCGGAGCCGTGTTCATAAAATTGCCTTGCAACAGCGAATCCAGGAAAATGATCGAACGACCATACCATGAACGGGCCTCATCAGCGGTTATAAACCTGGTTAATCCCGGCAATCTAAGTCCAACGGCCAAAATGATGCAAATAAGCAAAGCCAGGATATCAAACTTTGTGTTTTGTTTCATCATAAGCAGAGTAACCTGTCACCCAGAAACGGTTAGAGACTGTTTGATCTACAACAGGGACACAAGAAACAAACGGTGGATAACGCTCTGATCAACCCCCCTCCACCAGCTCGATCTCAAACAACTTGGGCCAGAGCTTGCCGGTGACAAACAGCCGGTCATTGGCGGCATCGTAGGCGATACCGTTCAAGACATCCACCGGTTCAGATCGATCTTCGGCGGTGAGCAGGCCGGTCAAATCAATCCAACCGGTCACCCAACCTGTTTCAGGATCGATGCGCGCAATGCGATTGCTTTGCCACACATTGGCGTATACCTCGCCATCGATGTATTCCAACTCATTGAGCCGCACCACCGGTCCAGCCGCATCGTGGACCTCAACTCGGTCAATCGCCCTAAATGTTTCGGGATCCAAAAAGTACAAACTAGCGGTACCGTCACTCATGATTAATTGTTCACCATCGTGAGTAATGCCCCACCCTTCGGTAGGATAAATAAAT
The DNA here is from genome assembly GCA_964612485.1 of uncultured Caldilineaceae bacterium. Lineage (GTDB taxonomy): Bacteria > Chloroflexota > Anaerolineae > 4572-78 > J111 > JAFGNV01. The sequence continues at coordinate 145,467 of CAZTFF010000004.1, read as the reverse complement.
TGTTGTTGCTGTTCAAAGGTTGCTTTGTCATACACAAAACCAGTGTTGGCTTTCCAGGTCAATTGAATGATTTTATCCTTCCAGATGGCGATGCCTTCGCCAAAAAACTGCGCGGGCAAACGGTGAATCTGCAAGACCTCGCCGGTTTCCAGATCAACCCGCCGCAAGCTGGACCGGCCGTACAAGCCGGAGCCTTCGTACAACTCGCCATCCACGTAGACCAGGCCCTGGGTAAAGGAATCGCGGTCGTGCGGATAGACGTTGACAATTTCATAGGTGTAAAAGATGGTTTGAGAGGTATCGGTTGCCGGTGTTAAAGTGGGCGTCTCAATCGGCGAAACCGGAGCGGTGGGTTCCGGCGTAAATGTGGCCGTGAGCGGCAGCGGGGTGGCAGACAGCGCTGAAGTGGGCGAAACGAGATCGGGTGTTTGAACTGCCGCGCCGCACGCGGTCAGCAGCAAAGCCAACGCCATCCCCCATAAAATCAGCATGGTGAGCTGACGGGTTGTTTTTTTTGAGGACACAATCATTTCTCCAGAGACGCGGTTTGTTACAAAAAAGGCCGCCTGCTACCGGGCGACTCCGAAGGTATTGTATCCCTAATTGTTGTCTGTGACAAGTGAAAAGGTTTGAGGTAGCTGCACCACAAAAGGGCAGCTCTGCGCGCCGGGGCAGGTGCCGCCGCAGCCGGCGAGGGGCGAGCAGACGCCATCACCCTGGTAGCTGTTGCGCTGCAAGCGCCCTTTGCGGACCCAAAATTCCAGCATGCCGTCTAACGCGCCGGGGTCTACATCTAGTTTGCGAGACAGGCCGGCCAGGCTAATGGTTCCGCCGGCGGCTTCGATTTCCTGTAAAATCAACTGTAACATCGGCTCACCCAATTCCCAGCAGCAGCCCGCCTTGAAAAACGATCAAGGCTGCCAGCCAGGCCAGTAAAAGCTGCCCCACCACGCTGAACCACATCCATTGGCTGCCCAATTCGTGCCGTTCGGCGGCAACCGTGGCCATGCAGGGCGTGTAGAGCAGCACAAACACCATAAAAGCAAAGGCCGCCAGCGCGCCGCGCCCACCGCTGGAGGCATTAAATCCGCGCCGCACGGCCGTCATCAAATCCGTGGAGGCCGGCTCCGTGTCATCGGCAAACAGATCAATGCCCACGATCAGCGGGATAGATTTGAGCATATCCAGGGTAGCCTGCCCAAATCCCACCACAATCTCGCCCACATCCTCTAAAAAGGTTATTGACTGAACTGCCTCGGCTTCAGTTTCCACATGGTAGACCTGGGCCATGGTGCTGATGACCACCTCTTTGGCCACCAGACCGGTCAGCAAAGCGCCGCCGGCCTCCCAACTGCCAAAGCCCAGCGGTTCAAAAACATAGGCCAGCCCGCTCGACACCCGGCCAAAGGCGCTGTCGGTGACATCGGTTTGAGCAAACGAGCCGCTGCCGCCCGCCGGGAGGGCCATCAACAACCAGATGACCACACTGGTGGCCAGAATGATGGTCCCGGCATTGCGAATAAAAGCGGAGGTACGGGACCAGACGTAACACCAAATATTTCGCGGGGTCGGCAGGCGATAGGGCGGCAATTCCATCACCATTGATGTTTGTTCGTTGCTTTTGAAAAGCGTTTGTTTGAGGATCACCCCCAAAACAATGGCCACCAGGATGCCGATCAGATACAGGCTGAACACCACCAAACCGGTATAGTTAGGAAAGAAAATAGCTGCGAACAGGATGTAAACCGGCAGCCGCGCGCCGCAGCTCATAAACGGCACCAGCAGGCCGGTCAAAATGCGGTCCCGCCGATTATCCAGGGTGCGCGTGGCGTAAATGGCGGGTACGGTGCAGCCAAAGCCCACCACCATCGGCAGAAAACTTTTGCCGTGCAGGCCCAGCACATTCATCAAACGATCCATTACAAAGGCGGCCCGGGCCATATAACCGGAGTCTTCCAGCACGGCCAGCGCCAGGTACAACGACATCAACACCGGCACAAAGACCAGCACCCCGCCCACGCCGGCAATCACGCCGTCAACCAACAGGCTCTCGAACCAGCTTCCGCTCAGGCCCAGCAAATTCATCAAACTGATGACCCAACGGGTGATGGGGCCGGAAATCACGGCATCGACCCAATCTAAATAGGGCGTGGCAATATCGGTGGTGATTTTGAACACAACCCACATCATGGCTAAAAAAATTGGGATGCCCAGCCGGCGATGGGTCAGGAAGCGATCCACTTTATCGGAGGTGGTGATGGTTTCTGCGGCGGGCGTAGAACGAGTGAGCGCCTGTTGGGTCAGTCGATGCACAAAGTTGTAGCGGATGTTGGCCATTACCACATCCACATCATCGTCATACAGGGTTTGCAGCCGCGCCACCCCGGCTTGCAAAACCGCCAGAACCTGCTGCGCGCCGTCAACGCGCGCCACTTCATCTCGCAGCGCGGCATCCCCTTCCAGCAGTTGGATGGCCAGCCAGCGCGAAGGGTAAGTTTCGGCCAGCGCCGGGACCTGCAAAATGGCGGCCCGCAGCGTTTCTATTTCTTTTTCGATATCGGGATCATACGTGATATAAACGCGCGGTGACTCAATGACACCTGGAACAATCATAACCACTTTTTCCGTTAGCCGCCGGCTGCGGCAACGGAAGGGGCAAGTTACCGCTAACCTGGGCAATTATTGTTTGTTTGAGATCATCCAGCCCGTGCTTGCGGCTGGCGGTAGTGGCTAACACCGGCACGCCGTGCAACGCGGCGGATAATTTGGCGGCGTCAAGCGTCAATTTGCGGTGCCGGGCAATGTCCATCATATTCAAAACTACCACCAGCGGCGCGCCGATTTCCAGAATCTGGGCCGTCAGATAAAGATTTCGCTCCAAATTGGCCGCATCGACCACATTGACCACCAAAGCGGGCGATCCTTTGACCAGAAAATCACGCGCCACCTGCTCCTCGATGGAGTAAGCCGACAGGCTGTACGTGCCCGGCAGGTCAACCACATCCACACAGACATTGTTGTAGCGGAAGCAGCCGGTTTTTTTCTCCACGGTTTTGCCCGGCCAGTTGCCCACGTGCTGGTTAGAGCCGGTGAGCGCGTTGAAAATAGTGCTTTTGCCGGCGTTGGGGTTGCCGGCCAGCGCAATCGTTATCTTCGTCATCAGCCCCCCTGCGCAGTTTGCACAATAATTTTGTGAGCCGTTCCCCGGCCCACAGCCAGACGCGTATCCTGCACGGCCAGCAGCAGCGGCCCGCCTTTATCCTGCATGATCTTGATCTCAGCGCCGGGGATCAGGCCCAACTCGCTGAGGCGGCGGCGCAAGCGATGCCCGGCAGCAATTTTGACCAGTTTCACCGATGTGCCGGGCGTGACCATGGTCAGCGGCAGGTGGCAGCTTTCAGGATAATCTTCCGGCCCGGCCCTCTCTTCCAGGCAAGCCGGATGGTCACAAGGTCGGGGGCAGGTACGGAACAGGTAGCGTCGTAATCTGTTTAATCGCATCGAATTTCCTCGAGTAATGATGTTGGTTCCACTGCTACAGGGATGACCCTGATTTTTTTAGCCAGATTCCAGGCCAACGAGAGCGACTGCCCGGCCACGCAGACCAGCCGCGAGCCGTCGGCTCCGGCGGCCATGATCTCCAGCACGTGCCCGGCCACCACACCCTGGCGGATTAAAAATTCTTTTGACACGTCATCCGCCTCAAAATCAACAACCTGGGCGCGCGCGCCGGTTGCCAGGTTGGGCAAAGCGCAAACAGCATTGCTGCCGGCCTCTGCCTCCGAAGCATGCAAAAACATCGCCAGCCGGTCGGCGACCTCTTCCGGCGTGACGTGCTCAAAACGGCAGGCGATTTCATCGGCCTCAACCGGCGCGAGGTTCAATTTGTCCACAAAGAATGTTTTCCACAACTCGCGGCTGCGCAGCACCCGTTGAGCCAGCGCGTCGCCCTGGGTGGTGAGCGTAACGCCTTTGTACGGCTCGTACTGCACCAGGCCCCGGTCGGTCAGCTTCCGGCACATTTCATGCGCTGATACGGGCGAAATAGCCAGCTCGTGCGCCAGTTGCGGCACCGGCACAGGCTGGCCGTTGTCCTGTAACATCGCCACCCGGAGCAAGTACATTTCGATGCTCTCACTCATGGCCGCTTCATCTAAGTTATGGTGCGCCATAACAAAAATCCTTAAAAGATATGGTAAACCTTACCTTGAGTATATCATACAACCTAACAGGTAATAGTGACAAATGTCATACCAGAACTGGATAAATGTCACATCCTATTTTAACCAGGGTTAATCTTTTTTGGAGCCGGGGTTAACAATCGCCCGCAGTTGTTTGACCAATTGCCGTCCACAGGCTAAGATAGTGGACAACTTTTGAGGCAAGGAAATCTTATGAAACTGGCTGTGCTGGCCGATATTCATGGCAATTACACGGCGCTCCATACCATCAGTGAACATATTGAGGCGTGGCAGCCCGATGCGGTGGTGGTAGCCGGCGATATTGTGAATCGCGGCCCTCGCCCGGTGGAATGTTTGCAATTTGTGCGGGAGAAGCAGCAAAAACAGGGCTGGCTCACCGTGCGAGGTAATCATGAGGATTATGTGATCGCCTGCGGTCAAACAGACGCCCCGCTCCACGGCCCGCAATACGATATTTTCCGCACAGGTTACTGGACTTACGAAAAATTGAACGGCCATACAGATTCATTGGCCGCCATGCCTTTCCAGCAAAGGTTGCCAGCGCCCGACGGCAGCGAGATACGCATCACCCACGCTTCTATGCGCGGCAATCGAGACGGCATCTATCCCGAAACCTCCGATCAACACCTGCGCCGTCAAATCCAGCCGCCGCCGCCCCTGCTCTGCGTGGGCCATACTCACCGTCCCCTGGTCCGCGCCATCGATGATACGCTCGTGGTGAATGTGGGCGCCACCGGCCTGCCGTTTGACGGCGATACCCGGGCCGCCTACGGCCAACTCGCCTGGCAGCGCGGCCAATGGTCGGCCCGTATTGTCCGCCTTCCGTATGATCGGGAGCAGGCCAAGCAAGATTTTTTCGACAGCGGTTTTATGGAAGAAAGCGGCGCGTTTGCCCCGCTGATTCTGGATGAATTTTACACCGCCCAATCTCGCCTGTACCAATGGGCCGAAAAATATCAAAATCCCGTACTCGAAGGAGCCTTGACCATCGAAGAGGCGGTGGCCAGATTTATGGAGGAACTGGGATGCGGACAGTAATCACAAAAATGAGAAAGTTATTGATTTGGAACCGGCGGAAATTCGGGTAGAATTCGAGGATGCGCAAAAACAAAAACCTGCCGGAACATTCAAGTCCGGCAGGTCGTTTTTCAACCAAAACGGATAAATACTCTCATCCGGGGGGGTAAGTATTTTTACCCTTCACAAACATATAGCTCAAAACCAAGATGAGCGTAACCTGAAACTCCATCCCGCCCATCGGATGGGTATCAGAAGCCACAAACGTCCACTGCGGCCAGTGAACCATAGCAATTGCGCCCAGCATCACCGGAATCAATAACACCGCGCCCAGACGTGTGGCCCAACTTGGTAAAAATCCGCCGGCCAGCACCAGCGCGCCGCCGGACGTTTCCATAATGGCCAGCAAGGTTATCAGCGCCACCGGCATGCCCATCATGGCCGCCATCTCGTTGAGCGCCGGAAATTTGGTGATCCCGTGATACAGGAATACACTACCAATAGCCAGGCGCAACGTCCAGTGCGCATAGGGCGCCAGCGCGGCCAAGAAAGGCAGATCGGTAATCCCTTTTTGCTCCTTTGATGCCGACATCGAATTAGTTGTCATTGTAAATTACCTCCTCTTTCGTTTAAATGGGTTGAATTGAACTTACGGATTAGATTAAACCGCACTATCCCTGATTTTTCCGTAAGCCGGCTTACCAAACCTGAACAAAAGATGGTAAAAATATAAATATGGAGGCAAAGATGCTATCCTTTGCGCAAAAATTACAAAATTACGCCGACCTCATTGTTAAAGTTGGGGTCGGCTTGCAGCCGGGGCAGCGGCTCATTTTACGAACCCCAATCGAGGCTGCTCCGCTGGTACGGCTGATCGCGACCAGCGCTTATCAGGCCGGGGCCAGATTTGTAGAGGTGATGTGGCACGATGACGCCGTTACCCTGGCCCGGTTCCAACACGCGCCCCGCGACTCGTTTAAAGAATTCCCCGCCTGGCGCACCAACGTGCTGGCCCAGGCCGCCGAACAGGGCGATGCGACCCTTACGATTTACTCGTTTGACCCGGACTTGCTGGCCGATCAAGACCCGGAACTGATTGCCACCGCCCAGCGGGTGCTGGATGAGCACATGCTGCCTTTTCGCCACAAATTGATGGCCGACGCGGTCAACTGGTGTTTGATTTCCCTGCCGATTCCCGGTTGGGCCGCCAAAATTTTCCCCGATGATCCGCCCGACACGCAAATGGACAAACTGTGGGACCTGGTTTTTAAGATGGTACGGGCCGACCAACCTGATCCGGTGGCCGCCTGGCAGCAGCACCTGGCCGATTTGAGGGCCAGAGAAGATTATCTCAATCACAAACAATACACGGCCCTGAAATACAGCGCCCCCGGCACCGATCTGACCATAGGACTGCCGGACAACCACATCTGGAAAGGCGGGCAAAGCATCACCACCAACAGCGCCCGGATTCCGTTTGTGGCCAACATCCCCACCGAAGAAGTTTTTACGCTGCCCCACAAAGATCGTACCCACGGCGTTGTGGCCGCTTCCAAACCGTTGAGTTATGGGGGCGGGTCAGGGGGTGGACTGCTGATCGAGGATTTCAGCCTGACCTTTGAAAATGGCCGGGTAATCAAAGCCATCGCCAAAAAGGGCGAAGAAACCCTCAACAAAATGCTGGACAGCGACGAAGGCGCGCGCCAATTGGGCGAAGTAGCCCTGGTGCCCTACAACTCGCCCATTTCCGCCTCTGGCATCATGTTTTACAACACCCTGTTTGATGAAAACGCGGCCAGCCACCTGGCCTTGGGCCGGGCCTACCGTTTTTGTTTGGAAAACGGCCCGGCTATGACCCCGGAGGAATTTGCAGCCGCCGGCGGTAATTTCAGCCTGATCCACACCGATTTTATGATCGGCTCGCAGGAAATGGATGTTGACGGTCTTACCCGCGACGGCGCTGCCGAACCGGTGATGCGTAACGGCGAATGGACGTTTTGACACCCAGACCACTGACCACAGTTTGCAAATGATTAGAAGTACCTTCTCAATAATCTGGGGCAGAGTTGATTGAGCTTGTCGAAACCAACGGTCTTCGACAGGCTCAGACCTCGTTCCCCCGAAATATTGAGAAGATACGATTAGAATAACAAAAAATAGATTGAGGTGATAAAATGAGCATCAGCTTAAATTGGGATTTAGAAACCATTTTTTCCGGCGGCAGCGAATCAAAAGAACTGGCCGATTTTCTAGATCAACTCATCGACGACCTGAACGCCTTTGATACCGGCGCGTTTCCCACCCCCCTGGCCAAAGCGCACCACGAGGTCTGGGTTGAAAAAATCAACTTTTTGTACGAACTGGGCGCTCGGCTGCAGCAGACCGGGTCATTCGCGGCCTGTCTTATCTCCGCCGATGTGAAAGATGAAAAAGGATTGCAGCTCTACGCCCACATCGATCAACTCAGCGCCCAATTAGGCAACATCTGGACCGAACTGGGCGCGATTTTTGCCGCGCAAAACGACGATGCCTGGGACAGCCTGCTCAGCGATACCACGCTCAGCGCCGTGGCCTTCAAACTGAACGAAACGCGCGATCTGGCCCGCATGAAAATGGCGCCGCAAATGGAATCGCTGGCCAACGATCTGGCGACCGACGGCTACCACGCCTGGGACCGGCTATACGGCATTGTCAGCGGCGATGAAGAGGTGGAATTTGAAGGCGAACCGATGAGCCTGGGCCAACTGCAAAACAAATACGAGGACGATCCCGACCGCGAAACTCGCCGCAAAGCCTTTGAGTTGTATGAAAGCGCCTGGCGAAAAATTGCCAAAGTGTGCGCCCAGGCCCTCAACAACCAGGCCGGGTTCCGGCTGGCGCTGTACAAACACCGGGGCTGGGAATCGGTTCTAAAAGAACCCCTGCTCGACAACCGCTTCACCGCCGAAACCCTGGACACGATGTGGAACGTCATCGAAGCCAAAAACGGCAAATTGCTGGATTATTTTACCGCCAAAGCCAAAATCTTTGGCGTGGACCAACTGAGTTGGTACGATGTGTACGCGCCGGTAGGCGAAACCAGAAAAACCTTCACCTTTGCCGAAGCCGCCGATTTTACCGTGGAAACCATTCGCCGCTCCAACCCCGATATTGCCGATTACTGCCGCATGGCCATCGATCAGGGCTGGGTCGAGTCTGAAGACCGTTCCGGCAAGCGAGCGGGCGCGTTTTGCACCGGCTTCCCGCTCATCGGCCAATCGCGCATTTTTATGACCTTCAACGGCAGTTTCAACGGCATCCGCACGCTGGCCCACGAGTTAGGCCACGGCTACCATAGCTGGGTGATGCGCGATCTGCCTTACGGCGCGCGCCGCTACACCATGAGCGTGGCCGAAACCGCCAGCACTTTCAACGAGTCCATTGTCAACGATGCCAGCCTCAAAGCCGCCACCGATGATACAGAACGGCTCAGCCTGCTGGCCGCCAAACTCAACGATGCCGCCGCCTTTTTGATGAACATCCGCGCCCGCTTTCTCTTTGAAACCGCCTTTTTTGAACAACGGGCCAAAAAATCGCTCAGCGTGGACGAATTATCGGAATTGATGGTAGACTCACAGAAAAAGGCCTTCAAAAACGGCCTGGCCGATTACCATCCGTTATTCTGGGCTTCCAAACTGCATTTTTACATTACCGGCGCGCCGTTTTACAACTTCCCTTACACCTTTGGCTACCTGTTCAGCAATGGGGTGTATGCTCAAGCGCTGGCCGAAGGGCCATCTTTTGCGGATCGCTACATTGCCTTGCTGCGCGATACCGGCTCAATGACCACCGAAGCGCTGGCCCAAACCCATCTGGGCGTGGACCTGACCCAACCCGATTTCTGGGAAAGCGCCGTAGACCGCGCCCTGGCCGATGTGGATGAGCTTGTGAAGCTGGCGGAGAAAATAAAAATAATTCATACGTAAGTCCTGTAATTGTTGCGATGTAAGTAGGGTTTCTCATGATCAGGTTGATGATAATTGGAGCTGTTACCGCATTTGTTACAGCATTATTTTTTCACCTTGTTCTACCTGCCGCTCTGGGCGTTGTGGTGGCCGTGCTGTTCAGCGGGGCAACCTTGTTAGATCCGCTTTACGCCGGAGACCGTATTGAAACAATCTGGTCCACCGTTGGAAACGCCCTGATCATTCAAACGTTGCACACATTTGTTACGGCGGTGGCCGCCGGCGTGTTGATCGGCTATCTTTCCCGACGCTGGCAATCGGGATGGTTTTATCTGGCCGGGGCTTTGCTTAGTTTGATATTACACTACTGCGTCCTGGCGATAGTGGCCGTTGGCCTGCCTGTTCTGTCTGCTCAAGAAAATTTCGGCCTGGTGTGGGGCATCACCTTGGTTATCATCACAATTGTAGCCCCCCTCATTGGCCTGGTGAGCGCGCTGGCCGTGCGATCAAAAAAAGCAGCGGTCACCACAGAAGTTGAAGATTAACCCTGGCTTAAAACTAGAAATTTAACAACTTCCGCATTTAGAAAATTGGAGATTAGGTCTAATCCAGGGATTAGAAATTGGGAAATTGCGTAAGCATAAGCGGCGAAATCTCTGATCTCCACTCTGTTATCCCAACAAATCGGGGAAGTTAAATAACTCTCATTCCTAAAAATTTGGAGAAAAAATGTCCCAAAAATATCTTAAAGACCTTGAACAACGTTTTCTACGGTACGTGCAAATCGACACCCAGGCCGACGAATCCTCACCAAAAATGCCCAGCACGGCCAAACAATTCGATCTGCTGCGGCTGCTGGTAGATGAATTGAACGAGTTGGGAGCCAAAGACGTTACGCTGACGGACAGCGGTTACGTGCTGGCCACCCTTCCGGCCACGGTTGCCACCCCCAACATTCCCACCGTCGCTTTTTTTGCCCACGTGGATACGGCCCCGGCCTTCAGCGGCACCAATGTCAAACCGGTTGTTCATCGTAATTACGACGGCACGCCCATCAAATTTTCCGATAACCCCGATCTGGTGCTGTCGGAAGACGATTTTGGCTATCTCAAACAGAAACATGGCAACGACATCATCACCGCCGGCGGCAAAACACTGCTGGGAGCCGATGACAAAGCGGGCGTGGCCATTGTGATGACGCTGGCCGCCGCGCTCCTGAATAATCCCAACATTCCCCACGGCGAAATCCGTCTCTGTTTTAATCCCGATGAAGAAATTGGCCGGGGCATGGATCAGCTCGATCTGGCCCAACTGAACGCCAACGTGGGCTACACCCTGGACGGCGCGGATTTGGGGGAGGTGTGCTACGAAACCTTTTCCGCCGATAAAGCCATCATCACCGTCACCGGCGTTTCCACCCACCCCGGCGATGCCAAGGACAAAATGGTCAACGCGCTGCACCTGGCAGCGAAGATCATCGACAACCTGCCGCAAGATCATCGCTCGCCGGAAACCACCGAAGGACGCGAAGGATTCATTCACGTGTACGAAATGCGAGGCAGCACCGCCGAAGCGAGAATGCACCTGATTCTACGCGATTACGAACTACCCAATCTGGAATCCCACGGCGAGCTGGTCAAATCAATCTGCGCCAACATCCAGGCCGACGAGCCACGGGCCAAAATCGACTGCACCATCAAACCCCAATACCGCAACATGCGCTACTGGCTGGAAGACGATATGCGCCCGGTAGAATTGGCCGTGGAAGCCCTCCGGCAAATGGATATTGCCCCGCTACACACACCCATCCGGGGCGGCACCGACGGCTCGCACCTGACCGAACGCGGCCTGCCCTGCCCCAACCTTTTCACGGGGATGCAAAATTTTCACGGCCCGCTGGAATATGTCAGCGTGCAGGATATGGGCAAAGCGGTGGCGTTTTGCCTGAAACTGGCGCAATTGTGGGCCGAGAAGGGGCAGGGCTACCGGGGCTGGCAGGGATCAAACAGATAGCCCCGCTGCAGGGCTTGCACCCGTACCCGGCGTAAGGTACAATGGCACTATCCACAGGAGGATAAAAGATCATTATGGCTGATAATTTTTTGTCATCCAATTTAGGCATGCAAATTATCCTGTTTGTCGTCGGGCTGGCCGTGCTGGTTATGGGCCGCCGGCTTTTCTGGATGGCGGTGGGCGTGATCGGATTTGTTTTTGGCCTGGGCCTGGGTATCCAACTCACCGACGGCCAGGCCGATTGGCTGGTGCTGTTTGTAGCCCTGCTGGGCGGGATTGTGGGCGCGGTGCTGGCCATCTGGCTGCAAAAATTGGCGGTAGGCGTGGCCGGCTTTCTGCTGGGCGGCTATCTGGCCATGTGGCTGCTGGAATTGTTGGGGGTTGATCCGACCATGTGGGCCTGGCTGATCTTTGTTGCGGGCGGCGTGGTAGGCGTGATTCTGGTGTTGTCCTTGCTGGAATTTGCCCTCATTGGCTTATCCGCTCTAATTGGCGCCGCGGTGATAGTTCAGGTGTTTCCTTTAAGTCCCACCCTGGCCGGCGTATTGTTTGTGGCCCTGACGATTGTGGGCATTGTTGTTCAAACCAAAACCATGTCGGAGTATGCATGAGCGTGGGAATGAAGAAATCCCACAAAATATTTTTCCTGGCCCTTGGGGTGCTGCTGGTTGTTCTTTTTGAGACCGCCTGCCAAACCCAACCTATCCAGGTTTTTATTGAGGTGGACGGCAGCCGGCAGAGTTTGACCACCGAGGCGGAAACCGTCCGCGCCGCGCTGGATGAGGCCAGCATAACCTTAGCGCCGCTGGACAAAGTGAACCCCGATCTTTACGTGCAGTTGGAACCGGGCATGGTCATTGTGGTAACGCGCGTAACCGAAGAGATTGAAACCGAGCGAAATATCATCTCCTTTGAGAAAGAAACCGTGGTTAACGAAGCGTTGGCCCCCGGCGAAACCCGGCTGGCGCAGTTGGGCGTCAGCGGCGAAGAAGAAATCTCAACCCGCGTGGTTTACGAGGATGGCGAAGCCGTAAGCCGCGCCGAAATATCCCGCCGGGTGGTGATTGAACCGGTTCCCGAAATCCTGGTGGTTGGCCCGCAAGAGGAGTTGCCGCCCACCCAATTTGAGGGCACCATTGTGTATCTATCCAACGGCAACGCCTGGCTGATGCGAGAAAACAGTAACAGCCGCCGCGCCCTCACGATCGACGGCATGCTGGATGGGCACGCCTTCAGCCTCTCGCCCGATGGCCGCCATCTGATCTACACCAAAAGCATCACCGATAATCTTGACCTGCCGCTCAACGAACTGTGGATGGCGTCTACCACCATTGTGGGCGAAGACCCCATCAGCATGGGGTTGACCGGCGTATTAGACGCCCACTGGTCGCCCGTTATCACCCAATCCCGCCTGGCCTACAGCACCGCCGAACGCACCGCCAGCGTGCCGGGCTGGCGCGCCAATAACGATTTGTGGCTGCTGGATACTTCAACCGATGATGACCCGATACAAATTCTGGAGGCCAATACGCAGGGGCTTTACCCCTGGTGGGGCACTACCTTTACTTGGTCGCCCGACGGTACCAAACTGGCCTACGCCCGCGCGGACCAGATTGGCGTAATCCGGCTAACTTATAGCGATACCCTTACCGCCAGCGTGACCCCGCTGGTTGATTTTACTCCGCTGGAAACCTTCAGCGAATGGGTGTGGGTTCCGGAAATCAGTTGGTCGCCCGACAGCCAATTTATTGCCGCCGCCATCCACGGGCCGCCGCTGGCCGCTGAACCGCCGGAAGAAAGCCAGGTTTTTGATTTGTGGCTGCTCAACATCGACGGTACAATTTCTGCGCAGGTTGTAGAACAGGTGGGGATGTGGGCCAATCCGCGCTGGAGTACTCACGGCATTGTTTTTGGCGAAGCGGATAACCCGCTGCAATCGGTGAACAGCCGTTACAGTATCCAACTCATCGACCGGGACGGCAGTAACAAACGTCAAATCTATCCATTTCAAAATGAAAACGGCGTGCTGTTTCCAGACCTGGCCTGGTCGCCCGATGATTCGACGGTACTCTTTGTGGCTAACGGAAATCTCTTCATCACCAGCAGCGAAGGCAGCCCGCCGCGCCAGCTCACGGTCAATACCCAGGCCAGCCGCCCCCAATGGGTGGCCCAGGCGCCGATCATCACCTACACCGGCACCATCACGGCCAACAGCCAAACACCCACCGCCACCCTGACGGTTACCGCAACCCGACCAATTTCCATAACGCCTGCCGCGCCGGCCGCCATCACCTCGACTCTCGCTGCGCAGCCGGCAGTGACCGCCACAACCACCTTGGATGTTGAGAGCTCAAAGGAAAACAGGCCGTGAAAAAAACAGCCACCATATTATTGATGGATGAAGACGCCGACACCCTGGAGCAGTTGCAAACCGCGCTCTTGCGAGACCGGTACAACGTGCTGGCCGCCGTGGATGGCGACGCGGCCCTTCGGTTGGCGACCACGGCCCAACCCGACTTGATTGTGTCTGATTTATTGTTGGCCGGATTAGACGGGTACGAAGTCTGGAAGATTTTGCGAACCAATCCGGCTACGGCCCAGACGCCCATTTTGGTCACCAGCGCGCTGAATGTTCCCCTGAGCAACCAGCCGTGGCGGGCCGCACCGGATACAGAATGGCAGTTGCTCACTTACGATGCGTTTCTCCCCAAACCTATCGACCTGCCCCGTTTTATGCGGGTGGTAGAGAAACTCTTGCAGCCAGATCATACCGGCGAAGTTGCCGGCGGCCCCAGCGTATTGCTGGCCATTGAGGACAAAACCATTCGACACCAATTAGCCACAATGCTCCAACAGCACGATTATGGTGTTAAAATGCCTGATTCCCTTACGGAAGCGCTGCAAACCGTACGCGCCACCGCGCCGGCAGCGCTGATACTGGATTATCGCGCGCCGGACGAAACGTTAAAAAATGGTATTATCCAGTTGAAAAGTCTGGTAACCGCGATGGTTATCATCCTCATCATCAATCCGGAAAAAGAGTTTGATCCCGATTTGCAAGGCCATTACGACGGGCTGCTCAGTTTGCCGCTTCACCCCACGCACACCCTCGCTCATCTCAACGAAATCCTGGAACTGCACAACACCCGCCGCCGAACCGAAGCCCTGAGTTCGGAATTGATCACCACCAACCGCAACCTGCGCGACATCGAACAGATGCTCAACGCGCAAAATGATGAATTAGCCTATATTAACGCCCGCCTGCGCCAACTGGACAGTTTGAAAGAGATGTTCAGCAGTATGGTGGTGCATGATCTGAAATCGCCCATGGCATCCATTTTAGGCGCGCTCAATTTTTTACAGGCCGATATTTCGCCTGAAGATGAAACCCACCAGCACCTGCTCAACGGCTCGATAGCCGCCGGTCATCAAATGCTGCGATTAATTGAAACATTGCTGGAACGACAGCGTCTGGAAGAAGGCAGGCTTAAACCCGATGCGGAACCCGTCAGTTACGCCCGGATCATCGACACATGTATCCAACAGATCCGCTCTTTGCTGACCCTCCACCAACTCGACATTGATTCCGAAATTGAAGAGAAACTTCCTCTGGTTTTTGCCGACGCCGGCATCAGCCAGCGCGTTCTGGAAAACCTGCTGGATAACGCCATTAAATTCTCACCCAAAGGCGAAACCATAACCATCCAGGCCCATACTTTTAACGACCAATACATCCTTATCAGTGTGGCCGATAACGGGCCGGGAATCCCGTCGGATCAGCAGCAAAAAGTCTTTGACCGCTTTGCTCAACTTAGCAACACAGCTGAGTCTAAGCGGGGCGGGTTTGGCCTGGGCCTCACCTTTTGCCATCTGGCCGTCCAGGCAATGGACGGCACCATCTGGGTAGAAAGCGATGGCGTATCCGGCACAACATTTTTATTCACATTACCCATCTACAAAGAAGAAAAGGAGCCAACCCCATGAAAATCACCATTACCGCAGGCAATGTGTCGCTTCCTGCCGATCTGAACGATCAGCCTACCGCCCGGCAAATAGCCGAACTCCTTCCCCTTGAAGGCAGGGCCAATGTGTGGGGCGACGAAATTTATTTTGAGATCCCCATCGTGGCCGATCAGGAACCGGATGCCCGCGCCGAGGTAGAGGTAGGCGAGCTGGGCTACTGGCCGGTGGGCCACGCCTTTTGTATTTTCTACGGCCCCACGCCGGTCAGCACCGGTAGCAAACCGCGCGCTTACAGCCCGGTAAACATCCTGGGGCGTGTTTTGGGCGACGCCACGCAATTTAAGGGGACCCAAAGTGGGGCAGCCGTGAAAATAGAGCAGGCAGAATAGCGGAAGAACAGGTTCGTCAACTCATGGCTTGCGCCTGGTGCCAATCGTCGGGCGTGTTCAAATTGATAAAAGAATAAAAATCAGGGTCAAATTGAGCGATTTCAGCGGGCGATACATAGCGAATAGAAACTTCATCAAAAAAATCAACAATACGCAACCGGTTGGCCTGTAGGCACAATTTGATAGCGGGCAGGCAATTTTTGCTGTAAACCGTATGCAGCGTTTCGGGCCGCTGCGGGTCAATTCGAGGCGCAATCACCTCGGCCTGTGGCGCCAGGTTGATGAGATATTGCAGCAGCTTTCTGTTCAGAAAGGGCATATCGCAGCCCACCACCAACACAGAAGGGTGACGGGCCGCTGTAAGGGCGCTGTAAATACCGCCCAAAGCGCCTTTGCCGGGATCAATATCAAGCACCGTGCGCAGGCCAAACGGGGCAAACCGTTCCGGTGAGTTGGTACTGATAAAAAGATCGTCGGTTAGAGGATTGACACAGGCAAGAATGCGCTCGATGAGAGACTGGCCGCCGATCTCAAGAAAGGCTTTGTCCCGCCCCATTCGTTTGCTTTTCCCGCCCGCCAAGATGGCGATACTTACCAAAAACCCCATCCGTCCTTTCCACCCATTCCTGAAGCGGATCGCTCAAACAGGCAATAACTCGCCGAGCGCTTCCAGCAGCGCCGTGATGTCTGAAGGCGTATTGTAACCCTGTACCGAAAGGCGCGCCAAGGGCCGGTTGTTCCAGGTGATAAGGGGAATTTCTATGGCAAATTCCTCGTAAAGCCGGCGTTGCAGCGTTTCTGTCTCACAGTCGGGCAGGGGAAACGCGGCCATTTGAGCAAACCAGGTGGCCTCATCGGGCGAGAGCGGTTCCAGCTGGGTCAGAGCCGTCAGGCTGCAACGAGCGACGCGCAGCAATTGATGGCACCTGTCGCGCACGCGTTCCCAATGGTGTGCCTCCATAAACTGGATTGCCGCCGGAACGGCCAGGTAAGCGGCAATATCCCGCGTGCCCTGATATTCCTGTTCGTCAATATAACGGGAAGGCCCCGGCGATTCACTCTGCCAGCCCCAACTGACCACCAGCGGTTCCAACAGCGGCTGCATCTCGGGCCGGGCATAAACAAAACCGGCGCCCTTGGGGGCCATCAACCATTTGTGGCAATTGCCGGCGTAAAAATCAACGCCGAGCGCGGCCAGGTCCAACGGTATCTGTCCCGGCGTGTGCGCGCCATCAACCACGATAATAATGCCGGCGGCTCTGGCCCGGCGGGCCAATTCGGTAACCGGCAGAACCAGCGCCGTAGGCGAGGTAATATGGCTGATGAAAAGGACCTGCGTGCGCTCGTTCACCCCGGCCCAAATGGTTTCAACCACCTGCTCCACTGATCGAACCGGCAGCGGCAGCGGCTGTTGAACATAGCGCGCGCCGCGTTTGGCGCAGATAAAGCGCCAGGTTCGATCCAGCGCGCCGTACTCGTGATCCGTGGTCAAAACCTCTCGCCCCGGCTCCAAAGGCAGCGAACGAGCAATCATATTCAGGCCCACCGTGGCATTGGGCACGTAAACCAGATCATCAGCGCCCGCGCCTACATAATCGGCCAGGCTTTCTCGCGCCTGCTGCATTAACCGCTTGAAGCGCCGCCCCAAAAAGGCTACCGGCTGGCGTTCCAGCTCCAACTGCCAGGCCTGGTAAGCCTCAAAAACCGGGCGAGGGCACGCGCCAAAGGAGCCGTGGTTCAGAAAAACTACATCGGGCCGCAGGAGAAAAAGGTCACGAAGATGGCCTGTTCCAGTCTCAGATGTTTGTGTCATTGAGGGTCTAACCGCCTGTTTGATGTGTGCGTCACTCTGTTTCCAGCAAATCCTCGGTTTGGGCGCTGCGTACCAGCAGCACCGATCCCATTCTGTGCATCAGCGTATCCAGGTATTGGCGGTAAGCCTCCAATGTTTCCAGGTCGGGCACCTGCATGCCCAGAACGGTTAAATCTGTTTGACCGCTCTGCTCGCAAATAATATCGGCCATAGGTTGGTTGGGATCATCCCGCACCAGAATGACCACCTCGGCGGTAACGCGAATACTGTTGAGCAGTTGCTCCATATGCGCTTTGGTTTGCTCGTGTCCCTCCCGGCTGTCGATCACCCGGATCAAGCGCAGGCGGGCATTGTACCAGGCCCGGTGCTGGCGAATGAGATAGGCCAGCAGCAGCATCAATTCGGCATTGCCGCCGCGCCCGCCCCACCACACGTCGATGACTTGCTGCCGGCCAAAGCCGCGCGCGTCATCGTAATTCAACAACAACACCGATTTTTTCAGTTGAATCATACCGTGCAACAATTTGAGCTGGCTCACCTGCCCTTCGGGCGTGCCGCTCCAGCCTAGCATCACCGAGTTGGGTTCCAACCCGCCCACACCGTGAGATTGAACAATAGTGAGCGCCCCATCGTTGAAATTCTTCACAATCTGCGCTTCGGAAAAGGCCGTCATTCCCCGGTCTTGAATATATTTGCGAATACCTTTGCGGGCGGTTTCGCGCAGGCCGCGCCCGGACAAATGGGTCACATTGCCCACCAATACCTGGATAAAGGTCACAATGCCGTGCCCTTCGGTCAGCCATTCGGCCATTTGCGCCAGCCGCTCCCGATTGTGAGGCTGGCCGGTAAAAACCAAAATGTTGGGCCGCCAGTTTTTGACATGATACTGCTGCGACCGCAAATTGAGCAGCGCGTAGCGGGCCAGCGTAAACCAGATACCGCTGCGCACATCGCCCCAGGTGCGGGCCACGGCGCGCCGTTGCAGGTAAAAATAAATGCCATAGCTGATGATGATGGCGATAATGGTGGCTGTAGGATTGATCAGAAACATCGCGCCGTAGCAACCCAGCGCGCCCAAGATCGACACATACCAGGGCACTTTGAAGCGCGGGCGAAAACTGGGATTGCCGACCAGCCGCTCGATGCCGGCGGACAGGTTGGTCATTCCGTAGGTATTCAGAAAGAACATACTGATGACCGGCGCGACAAAGTTCAAGTCGCCCATCCAGATAACGCCAATGGCGACCGCGCTGGTCAACAAAACCGCCATCCGGGGTTCGGTGAGGCTGCCCAATTGCCAGCCCATCCAGCGAGGCGCCACCTCGTCGGTGGCCAGGGCTTGCAGGGTGCGCGGCGCGGCCAAAATGCTGCCCAGCGCCGAGGAGAGCGTGGCCGCCCAGACGCCCAGCAAAATCAAAAAGGGCCAGCGGGCGACACCCTGCATCGCCAGATTATCAGCGACAAGTTGCTGCGGCGCGGCGTGGCTCGACAGCCAAAAGACGGTGGCAAAATACACCAGCGCGGTGATGATGACCGAACTGAGCGTGCCGATGGGAATACTGCGCCCCGGATTTTTCAAATCGCCCGACAGGCTGGTGCCGGCCTCGATACCGGTGACGGCGGGGAAGAAAATGGCAAAGGCCACCCAGAAAGTGACGCCGGGCGTGAAATTTTCGGTGAGGGTGGGTTGGATGAAACTGTTCCAGCCGCCGCTGAAGAAGGAGACGAGCGCGGCAGCCAGAATTCCCAAAATGACGAATTGGATTTTGAGCGCGATGTCGGCCCCCACAAAAGCGATCACCCCAAATAGCAGGGCCACCACGGTAGCGATCAGGCGGGGATCAAAGGCCTGGAAAAATTCAACGCTCAGCAGCGCCTCGGTAAAACCGATGATGTAAAAAGCCACGGAAATAGCCTGCGATAGATAGAGCGGCACGCCAATGGCCCCGCCAATCTCCAGTCCCAGTGAGCGGGAGATCATAAAATAGTTGCCGCCGGTTCTCACCGTCATACTGGTGGCAATGGAAGAGAGCGACAGGCCGGTTAAAAATGAAATGGCGTTGGCAATGGCCACAATCATGAGCGCATTGACCAGCCCGGCCTGGCCCACCACCCAGCCGGTTCTGAGGAAGAGAATGATGCCTAAAATGGTGAGAACATTGGGCGTGAAAACTCCGGCAAACGTACCGAACCGCCCTTTGGCGCTGCTGGCCGATTGTTTTTTGCTCATAGGAACGTATACCCTTGGCTGATAGATGATGGAAACACTGGTTTCAATTTAGCATGAACGGCCCAAATGTGCGAATTATATCCATAGTTTGTGAATAGCCATAGAGGGGAATCAAAAAAAACGCGAAGGTGCTGGGACGCCAGGACGCAAAGATATAAAAACTTTGCGCCCCTGTTTCCCTGCGCCTTCGCGTTGATGAGATTTTTACGCTATAGTTCGGGCGTTTTGGCCCGGATGGTGGATGCCTGCTCCAATCGCTCGGTCAGCATTTTGTTGAGCGCGCTCATGTAGGCGCGGGCGCTGGCTACGATGATGTCGGTGCTGGCGCCGTGGCCGCTATAGGTGCGGAGTTTTTGCTCGCCGGTTTGGGGATTGGTGGCGTAGTCGCGCTCGCCGTTTTCCGGCTGGATGCGGATGGTCACTTCGCCCAGCGCGTCAATGCCCTCGGTGACGGCTTGCACGATGAACTCGGTGAGGATATTGGGCACGTTGACAATGCGGTTGATGGCCATATACACCGCGTCAACCGGCCCGGTGCCGATAGCAGCGTCGGTGATCTCGTCGCCGTTAGGATCGATCAGGGTGACGGTGGCGGTCGCTTTCACGCCGTCGCCGCAGGAGACGTGGACGCTGTTGAGCTTCCAGATTTCCTGGGGCTGGTAGAATTCGTCGGTGATGATGGCTTCAATATCAGCATCGGTTACTATTTTCTTTTTGTCAGCCACCCGTTTGAACCGATCAAACGCTTTGTTCAGCTCTTCTTTGGTCAGGTCGTCATAGCCCATTTTTTCCAGGTGTTTGCGAAAGGCGTGCCGCCCGGAGTGCTTGCCCAGCACCAGGGCGCTTTCGTTCAGGCCCACGGTTTCGGGCCGCATAATTTCGTAAGTAGTATGATGTTTCAGCATGCCATCCTGGTGAATGCCGGCCTCGTGGGCAAAGGCGTTGGCGCCCACAATGGCTTTGTTGGGCTGCACGGGGATGCCGGTGTAGGCGCTGACCATCCGGCTGGTACGCATCAATTGGGTGGTGTCGATGTCGGTTTCTACATCAAAACTCTGCGGGCGGGTGTGAACCGCCATCACAATTTCTTCCAGGCTGGTATTGCCGGCCCGCTCGCCGATGCCGTTGAGGGTCACTTCCACCTGCCGCGCGCCGTTTTCCACCCCGGCCAGGGTGTTGGCCGTGGCCAGCCCCAGGTCGTCGTGGCAGTGGGTGGACCAGACCGCTTTTTCCGCGCCGGGCGTATTTTCAATGAGATACTTCATCAGCCGGCCAAATTCTTCCGGAGTGGTATAACCCACCGTATCGGGAATGTTGATGGTGGTTGCGCCGGCTTTGATGGCCTCGCCCAGCACCACGGTCAAAAATTCGGGGTCGCTGCGCCCGCCATCTTCCGGCGAAAACTCCACATCGTCGCACAGGCTTTTGGCGTAGCTCACCGCTTCGATGGTTTGCTCGATGCACTCTTCCCGATCGATTTTTAATTTGTGCTTGAGGTGAATATCGCTGGTGGCAATAAAGGTGTGAATGCGGTGGCGGGGGGCCGCCTTCACCGCTTCATAGGCGCGGTCGATGTCGATTTTGTTGGCCCGGGCCAATCCGGCAATGATCATCGGCTGGCCGCTTTTGCGCCCTTCGGTCAGATGGCCCACTTCTTCGGCCACGCGGCGCACGGCCTCAAAGTCGCCGGGAGAGGCAATGGGAAAACCGGCCTCACACACATCCACGCCCAGGCGAGACAGTTGTTTGGCAATTTCTATTTTTTCTTCAATATTCAGGGTAGCGCCGGGCGATTGCTCGCCGTCGCGCAGGGTCGTGTCAAAAATGATCAGTTTTTGTTTTTTGGGCGGCGCGTCAACCGCCGGCACATCGCTGACTGCTACGTCTCCATCCGTACTCATTTTGAAAAATTCTCCTTTTTGTTTTTAAAATTTGGGGAGATTGGGGGCTGGCAACCGGCAACAATTTTTAAGGTATTACCGGTAGCCAACCACCAATCCCATTTGATTCAAGTTGTATTTTTTAAAACATTTGAAGTCATAGCCAACAAAGTTGCGGCGACCAAGGTCGCTAAGGCCATCATCGGTCACAAAATATCACCACCTTTCGTTGTTCAAAGTACCAGGGAAACAAGGTAGCAAAGTAGCAAGGTAACAAATTTGCTACCCTGCTACCCTGTTACCCTGTTACCTGTTTACCCCTGCACCGAAATATCCACCGAGGGACGTAACTCGGCACAAACCGACAGCACCTGATGGACATCGTTATTGACAAAGTCATCGAACAATTCTTCATCTACCTGGGTGCCTTCGTCCAGCTGGGTGTAGGCTTGCTGGCGCAGGTTGTAATCAAAGCGCGGCGCCCACTTGCGGGAGCCGAGGCGGGCGGTGGTGGAGCAGTTATCCACCATAAAAGCCACGCCTTTGTAATCCATATAGGGGTTGAGGGAATCAACCGCTTCGATGATCGACTCGTTGGCAATCTCCGAGTAGGGATGGCCCTTCTCTTTCAGCAGGTCAACCTGGGCCGTCATTGTGGCAATATACACGCCGGCTGTGACCGGATTGACCGGAATTTTGTCGGGGTCCCGGTTGGCGCGGACTTTTTCGCCCACCTGCCACATTTCGGTACCATCAATCTTGCCCATTGGGTAGCGGTCGAAGCGTTTGTTGGCCGCAATAACGCTGCGAATTTCGTTACCGGAGGCCACTTCATCATAAATTTCCAGCAAAATATCAAAGGCCGGGTGGTAGGCCGCCGAGTAAGCCTGACGAAAAATCTCTTGATCCGGCTCGCTCAGCGACTCGTACACGGCCATCAAGCCGCCCTCTTTGGAAATAATGCGGCTGATGGGGCCGGTGATCGACTCAACCGAATTGATAAAAGCATCTTCTTTGCTCATCCCCTGCCGGACGAAACGGTCATACAGGCCCTCGACAATGCCGTGGACCGCGCCCAGCAAGATACCGCGCTCGCCAAAAATATCGGATTTGTATTCCGATTCCAGCGTGGTCATAAAAGTAAAGGGCGCGCCCAGAGCCACGGCCCAGCCCAGGGCGTAATCGGTGGCTTTGCCGTCGATGTCTTGATGTACGCCAAAGCTGCAATTGATACCCGCGCCGTTGACCTCTTTGCCCTGCTCGTACAGGCGGCGCACCGACGGCCCCATACCTTTGGGGCAGACAGCGATGACATTGATGTTGTCCGGGAAGGTCTGGCCAATGCTTTGCAGGTAGCCCAACAAAAAGCCGTGCGAGAGGCCCAACGTGGCGCCGGGGCGAATGGCCTCAAAAATCTTTTGATAATTTTGAGCGGTGGCAGCGTCGGCAATCAGCAGCAAAACCATATCAGATTCAGCAATCACCTGGTACATCTCGCCCAGGGTGCCGGCTTCGCGGGTAAACCCGGCGGCCTCCGCCGAGGGAATGGAGCCGGAATTTTCGCGCAGGCCAACAACTACTTTGATGCCGGTTCCTGCCAGCGACTCGCGCAGGTTTTGGGCCTGGGCCGGCCCCTGCGACGACCAGCCGATGACGCCGATCTGTTTGATACCATCAAAGGCTTTGGGTAGTAACGGAAAAAGATGCCGGCCACCGCGAATAATGTATTCTTCGGTGTCGCCTAAAATGATCTTTTCCTTTTCGAAAACATTGGTTTGGAAATCTAGGTTCATTGTATTTGGATTCTCCCTATAAAATTATTAGCAGGCCCTTGAACGATAATCTCAAGGGCCTGAAAGATACAAGCTTTTATTTTTTTCCGTTGGTAGAGGCCGCTACGGCTGCCCCGTTACGGGGTACAACCTGGCCCCGCGTCATGGCAATCTGGCCGGTGCGGGTCATTTCCAGGATGCCAAACGGCTCCAATACATTGGCCAGCGCTTCAATTTTGGAGGATTCACCGGTTACTTCCACAATCAACGTTTCGGTGGCTACATCCACAATGCGGGCGCGGTACATTTCGGCCACATCCATCACCTGGCCGCGCTGCGAGGCGTCAACATTGATTTTGATCAGCGCCGTCTCGCGGATCACGCTGGGTGTTTCGGTGACATCCTGCACATCAATAACATTGATGAGTTTGAGGAGGTTACGGCGGATCACGTTGCGGCGCAGCATTTCCTCCTCATCCGTCACAATCGTCATGCGGCTGACACCGGGGATTTCGCTATGGCCCACGGTCAGGCTTTCAATGTTAAAGTTACGGCGGCGGAACAGGCTGGCAATGCGGTTCAGCACGCCGGGTTTATCTTCCACTTGGGCAATCAAGGTCTGTTTCATAATTTTTTCTCCCTACAGTTCCATATTGGCAAATCTGGGATGGGGCCGGCGGATCATGGCGTGCAGGTCGGCGCCGGTGGGCACCATGGGGTACACCATGTCGTGCTGTTCTACCACAAATTCAATCAGTACCGGGCCATTGTGTTCTTGCGCTTTCCGCATGGTGGGCATAGCGTCCTCCAGTTTTTCAACCCGGTAGCCCTGCATACCGTAGGCTTCGGCCAGTTTGACGTAATCCGGGCTGTAGATGGGGGTTTCGTTGTAGCGGGAATTGTAGAACAGTTCCTGCCACTGCCGCACCATACCCAGGTAGCCGTTATTGATGATGGCAATTTTGACATTGGCATTCTCCTGCACGGCGGTGGCCAATTCGGTGATGGTCATTTGGATGGAGCCATCGCCTACAATTACCCACACCTCGCGATCTTTTACATGGAAACTGGCGCCAATGGCCGCGGGCAGGCTGAAGCCCATCGTGCCCAGGCCGCCGGAGGTGAGCAAGGTGTAGGGGTCTTCGTGCTCGTAATATTGCGCTTCCAGCATCTGGTGCTGGCCTACATCGGAGACGACGACGGCTTTACCATCGGTGGCTTTCCACACGGCGCGGATGGCCTGCGCCGCCATCATACTGGGCGTTTCAATATTCAAAATGTTTCGTTCGCTGGAGTCTTCCTGCCAGTCTCTGATTTTGCCCCACCACTCGGCCCGGTTGCGGTTGGTTACGCCGGGGTTGATCTGGCGCAGAACGGTTCCTAAATCGGCATTGATGCCCACATCAACCCGCACATTTTTGTTGATTTCCGCGCCGTCGATTTCAATATGAATTTTTTTGGAGTTGGGAGAGTAGGTTTTGATGTTCCCGGTCACCCGGTCGTCAAACCGCATGCCGCAGGCAATGAGCAGGTCGGCTTCCTGGATGGCCTGGTTGGGGGCGGCCTCGCCGTGCATGCCCATCATCCCTACGTTCAGGGGGTGGTTATCGGGAAAACCGCCGATGCCCAGCAGGGTGACACTCACGGGAATCGCCCCTTTTTCGGCCAGTTCCTTGAGTTCTTTCATCGCGCCCGACATCATCACCCCGTGGCCGGCCAAAATTACCGGGCGCTCGGCGTTATTGATGAGTTCCAACGCGGCAGCGACTTCATCATCGGTGGCCTGGGCCGGGGGATGGTAGCCAAGCAGGTCGATGGGTTCGGTAGGATATTCAAACTCCATCGATTCATTTTGCACATCTTTGGGAATGTCGATCAATACCGGGCCGGGCCGGCCGGTGCGGGCAATGTAAAAAGCTTCGCGGATGGTTTCGGCCAATTCTTCGATACTGCCCACCAAGTAGTTATGCTTGGTAATGGGCAGGGTGACGCCGGTAACGTCGGTTTCCTGAAAGGCGTCGCCGCCAATGGCCGCCCGTCCCACCTGCCCGGTAATGCACACAATGGGCGAGGAGTCCATCATCGCCGTGGCAATGCCGGTGACCATATTGGTGGCGCCGGGACCGGAGGTGGCCATTGCTACGCCCACTTTGCCGCTGGCGCGGGCGTAGCCGTCGGCCATGTGGGTGGCGCCCTGCTCGTGGCGGGGTAATACATGGTGAATTTTGTCTTTGTAATGCGTGAGCGCATCGTAGATGGGCAGGTTTGCGCCGCCGGGGTAGCCAAATACAACTTCTACCCCTTCACGGATCAAACATTCCCAGACTATTTCAGCACCGGTTTTGATTTCTCCCATAATTTTTCTCCTGTTTTAGTAAGATTACGAACAATTAACAAAAAAACGCCTCCTGTTGAAGTAGGAGGCGTTTGTTCACTGTGTTGAAGTAATCTTGTGGTCTTATACTGTCCCAGCCGCAAACGCCTCCTTGTTAATAAGTACAAGGAGGAGGCTAAGTACGACGACTACGACCACAAGCATGTTCATCATTTGGATTATCTGCCGTTGATTGATGCTGCTTAAGTAAGTTGGCGACATCTTATCACAGGTAAAGTTATCTGTCAAGCCTTACCTTAGTTGTATTCAGACATAACTTTTATGTTGCAAGTCAGTTTACTTGAAATAATTTCTGACAAAGTAAAGATTTGTTGTAGAGTTGCATAAAAATGGATGAACCGGTGAAAATTTGTGGGAAATTTGTTTATGAAACGTTCCGACAATTTTAACAAACTGAGTGTTCTTTCAGGCGTCCGACACACGCGTAGTCATTTTTTGCCGCGTCTGGCGGATCACCCGTAAAAAATTTACGGTATGTTGCACCGGATTGATGTGGCTTGATTCCCCGGCGTAGATGGTGCGAATGGGCACCCAGGCCAATTTTAAACCATGCTGCACACAGGTGACGATCATTTCCACTTCAAACTCAAAACCGACTTCCCGACTGGTGAGCAGGATTTCCAGCAAACGACGGCTAATGAGCCGGTAGCCGGATTGGTTATCTTGCACCGCCTGGC
Source organism: uncultured Caldilineaceae bacterium (assembly GCA_964612485.1). GTDB lineage: Bacteria > Chloroflexota > Anaerolineae > 4572-78 > J111 > JAFGNV01. The sequence goes on along the minus strand of CAZTFF010000004.1, from coordinate 119,172 downwards.
CCAAGGCCCAGGAAAACAGTTTCCGGCCCGTCGTATTAGACATTCGCCGCACAAACGGCATCCGGCTAAAATCTCGCGCGCCGATAATGAGATCGGCCTGCCGGGTTTGGTAGGCCGCTAAAAATTTGGGGGTTTCGGCGGGATCGTGCTGGCCGTCCGCATCCAGGGTGATGACCGCATCGAATCCTTCCGTGAGAGCATGGCGAAAACCGGCCCGGAGCGCAGTGCCTTTGCCCTGGTTGGGTGTTTGGCGGATAACGGCAGCGCCATTTTGTTCGGACAGGGCGGCGGTGTCGTCCTGGGAGCCGTCGTCTATCACCAGCACCGGCAGGTGTTCCAGCACGCCGGTGATGACAGGTGCAATCCGTTGGGCTTCATTGTACGCGGGGACCAGCGCCAGAATTTTTGGAGTTGAAACCTGAGGGGTGGAAGCCGGCATCAATCAATTGGCTCCCAACTTACTTTCTGTTTCCCGTTGAACATCGCCAAAACCTTCTTGTAATAATGGATAGGCTACCCAGACGGTCCCCAATCCAAACGCCAGGCCGGTAATGTTGCGCAGAAAAAGGTTGCTCTGGTGCGGGCCAACAAACTGCAAGTAAGCCAGGGCCAGGGGAATACAGGCCAGCACAATGCCTACCGGCCACGAAAGATGTTTTTGGCTGTAGAGCAGGAGTCCCACCAATCCCACAACCAGCAGGCCCGTAACCCATAACACGGCCATGGGGATGTATTGCAACAACTCGCTGGCTAATCCCATGCCGCCATCTAGCCCCATCGGCAGCAAGAAAAGCAGATACCATTGGGGTGGCAATGGTTTCAATGCGTGACGAACAAAACTAAAAATTGTACCGAATAGAAAGATAGAACCGTAAATGGCAATACACCGGTGGCACAAACATACCTGCTCTCCGGCCACAAAATAGGCCCGCGAGGGCAGCAGGTGGCACAACAAATGATATACCCAATAAATGCCGTTGGCGCTGCGGGTATGGCCGTTGGCTAACAAAAGCGGTGCTAAAAACGGCAGCCCGGCGTACAAGAAGAAAAATGTGTTGGCCGCCGCCAGCCAATGCCGCGCCAGCCACAGGGCAAATTTATTAGCGCCCGTACCCACGGTCTGATTGAACTGATCGGTGGAGAAATTTGGCAAAAGCTGGCTCATCTGTTTCCCTCGCGCGCGTTGGCCATTTTTTGCAACACTTTCAGCGTGGCCCGGCAATCGCCCAGGGCGCGGTGATCGCCGCCGGTTAACGGCTGCCATCTGAACCCCCGCCGCTGTCCCCGCCAATCGCCAAAAAATTCAGCGTAGCGCTTCATGGCGCATTCAAACTTTTGGGGGGGAATATCCAGAGGCGGCAGGTTGTAAAGCGCGCGGGTTTGGCGTATCAATCGCATATCGTACCCCGCATTGTAAATGATAATGCGGGAGGCATTTTGCAAAATTGTGTGGAGTGGCTCATCAATGCCCGGCCAGATGGGGGCATCTTTAACCGTAGCCGTGCCAATGCCGTGGATCTCATACGCATCAAGAGGAATTTTGCCTTTGGGTTTTATGAGCGTATCCAACAGGGTATGGCCCTGGCTGTTGATGATGGACAGTTCGATAATTTCGGCGGTGTTGTCCAGCCCGGTGGTTTCTGTATCCAGGATCACGGCAGATTCATCGGCCAGAATTTGCCGCGCCCAGATAATGGCTTTGTCCCGATATTCGGTTAAAAAATCCTGGGAAATATACGGCATGGGGTTAATCGTGTCGCGTTCCATCGGGCATAATCGCGCCCTTGAGGCTTTTAGCCTGTTTGAGTTGTTCTTCGCTGACTTTAGCCCCGCGCAGGTCCGCCCGGATCAAAACCGCGCCGGCCAGGCGGCCTTCTTGAAGATCAGCGATCACCAGCCCCGCGCCGCGCAGCATCGTTTCGATCAATTTAGCCTGCTGCAAGTTAGCGTTGCTGAGATCGGCATTGCGCAAGTTAGCCTCAAGGAGGTTGGCGCGTCTTAAATTGGCCTCGGTCAGTTTGGCGCCCAGCAGTTCGGCTCCTTGTAAATTGCTGTCTGACAGGTTGGCGTTGGACAGATCGGCGCCGGTTAGATTGGCGCCCTGTAAGTTGGCTTTGCTAAGGTTGGCATCGGTGAGTTTGGTGTAGCGAAAATTAACCTTGCTGAGATCCATGCCATTTAAATTAGTGGTGCTTAAATCTGCCCGGCGAAAATCGGGCGCTTCATTGGCTTTACGGGCAGACTTGATGATGCGGATAACTTCTTTTCGATCCATGGCGTGATCCCTGAATGGAATTGCAGTTAAGTCAAGTATATCATTGAAAATTCAAATGACAAAATGGGTTGGGTGCGTCCAGAATTTTAGAAAATCTGGACAAACCTGGGGGGATTCCCCCCGAGCCCCCTGCCTGTCCTAAAATCTTGGACAGACCCAAATGGGTTGAACAATTGTATCCCTAATCACCGGCTTTCAGCGTATACTCGTATTCGGCGGGTTCGCCGGTCACGGGGGTCAGGCCGCTGATGATGAGGACGGCTTTTTCAACCGGGCCACCCAACCCTTCCACGGTAAAAGTGCCCTGATTAGACTCGTCCAGTTGGAGAGGGTTAACCTGCACCTCATCGCCAATTTCAATCACCTGCACCAGGAATTCTTGAGGCAGCACATTGTCGATCCGCACAAACCCTTCGGCCTGCCACTCGCCGGGGCCGTGTTCAGCATCATCATCAAAATCAATCTCAGGGATGCTGATGTCGTCGATGGCCCAGCCGGGGCGGTTAACGGCATCGTCGGTAACGTATTCAAAACGGATCAATACCTGCTGGCCGGTGTAGGCGGATAGATCAATATTTTCCTCAATCCAGCCTTCGGAGGTGCCGGTGTAGCCGGGGCCGTAGGCGTTGCCGGTGGGGTTATCGGTGGCGCTGTGCGGCGTTTGCAAAATTGTCCAGGTGTCGCCGCCGTCGGTTGAGATCTCCACATAGCCGTAATCCCAATCTTCTTCAATATCGTACCACGTCCAGTAACCAAGCGTAGCACTGTTGACGTTGCTCAGATCAAACAAATGAGTCAGGCGGGTATTGGTATCGTCGCCGCGATGGCTGTACCACTGGTAGCTGCCGCTGTGAGCCTGGTTGTTGATGACTTTCACCTGGGTAGTGCCGGTAAATTCGATGGTGATTGGGCTGCCGGCCAGCAATTCAATGTAGTCGGCGCCGTATTGCTGGACCGTGTCTTTCGTCTGCTGGGGAAAGAGAGCGTACTGGGCGGTTGTGGCGGCCGGATTGGGCGTAAAATCAAGATACCCCCAGCGGCCATCGCCAATAGTCGGGTTTTGCAGGCGGTTGGCTACCAAAAAATCGGCAAAAACATCGTCAAATCGTTCCGGGGAGCCGTTTTCGGCCAGCACCGCATCAAAACCGGCAATGCCGTTAAGCGGATGGGCGACCACGGCGCGGGTCATCTCTTCGCCATAGCGCTGCAAAAAATAGGCCATAAAAAGGAACCCGCCCCCGTAGTTGGCCGCGGCAGCGTTGGGGCTGTTGGGCCAGCCGGTCAGTTGGGTATCGGGTTTGGCGGCGTAGGCCCCGGCAAAGTTGCTGGAACCGTAACCGTTAAGATAGGCGGCCAGTTCGCTCAAGCCCTCGTTGACCCAGGTGTCCTCGTTTCTATCCTGATGCCAGTGAATCATATGCTGAAACTCGTGGGCCAGCACGCTGTCAAAATAAGCGGAGCCGGGCTGCATAGCGTTCAGATTGATAAAAAACATTTCCCGCTCGTTGCTGTAGGGTTCGGCCAGCCGGGAGTATTCATTGGAGGCGGAAAAGTAGCCAGCCACACCCGGCACGTTGCCCATAAAGATATGCACGCGAACATCGTTATCAACGCCGGGCGACCATTCGCTGCCAAAGAAGGTACGGTTGGTGGGGTAGGTGGTTTGCTCAAATTGTCGGGCGGAGCGCTGCAAGCCTTCTTCGTTCACCGGTATGCCCTCCTGAACCCACCAGTAGGCATGCTCGGTGGCGTATCTGAGCGTGGCCGTCACTTGAAACTGGCGCGGCGGCGTCTGCTGGTTGTCGGTGATCCAAAAGGTGTCGGCATCGCCCACCTGAAAATCAAGCGGCGTTTCTCGCACCACTTTTGGAATATCCTGGCCGGGCTGGGTGAGCCGCATGGCCAGCAAACGCTGGTCTCGTTCGGGGAGGGTGATTTGGGTCAAAGTTTCCTCGGTGCCGAGCTGAAGCGGGCTGGCGTGGCCGGCTTCGCCGCCTTCGCTCTGCGGCGGAAGAGCGGTGGCTGGAACGATCGTCGGTGCTGGGGTAGGTGGTTCCGCTGTAACTGTGGGCGCAGGTGGAGATGGTGTTACCGTTGCGGTTGGGGTCACGCCGGGTATGGCAACAGCAGGCCAGTTGGTCAGGTGGATAAATTGCCAGGCCATCAATCCGGCGGCGGTCAGAAATATCACTAACAGCAAAACAAGGACGATGATTCCCCATAATAATTTGCGATCCAATGGTTTGGCTCCCTGAATAAGTATGCCTAAAGTGTGATAGACGAGCGGCTGGTTGTCAAGTTGAGCCGATGGTTTTTTGATGATTCAATTGTAACTCCCCAGCCCTTTGTCATTACAGGGAGCGTTTTTTGCGACGCAGCAATGCCCAACTTGCCATACGGAGATTGCGTCGCTTCGCTCGCAATGACAGCCTGAACCGTTACATTCAATTTCGTAAAACTTTTTGCATCGTGGTATAATACTCAAGTCATTGATCGGCGAGGCCGGCAGTGAACTCAAAAAAAATATAAATTGCACACCCTCACCCGGTGCGAAGTCGCTTGGACCCCTCAACGGGCCGAGACGGCGCTCAAAGCATCCAGGTCAAGTTGATGCCTGTATCAGCCGGACACACATCAACCGCCACTCCTGTGTCTCTGAGCCTTGTGGCTTCCGCCGCGAGGCTTTTTGTTTGCCTCCTTCTTGAGGACAGAAAAGGACACAGGCGTCAAATGACCAACAAAGTTTCCGTTTTAGACTTGCAGCAAAAAAAGAAGGAGGGGCGGCCCATTACCATGCTCACCGCTTACGATTATCCCGGTGCGGCGCTGGTGGATGAAGCCGGAATGGACATCATTCTGGTGGGCGACTCGCTGGCGATGACCCTACTGGGCTACAGCAGCACGATCCACGTAACAATGGACGAGATGCTGCACCACTGCAAAGCTGTGGCCCGAGGCGCTAAACGCGCTTTTCTGGTAGGCGATATGCCGTTTATGAGTTACCAGGCGGACCGCGCCGAGGCCGTCCGCAACGCCGGGCGTTTTATCAAAGAAGGCGGGATGGATGCGGTCAAACTGGAAGGCGGGCAGCCGGTTGTAGACACGGTGCGAACGATTGTGGCGGCCGGCATTCCGATGATGGGCCATTTGGGACTCACGCCCCAGTCGGCCACCCAACTGGGCGGCTACAAGGTGCAGGCCCGCACCGCCAACACCGCCCACAAATTATTGGAAGACGCGCTGGCCTTGCAAGACGCCGGCTGCTTCTCGCTGGTGCTGGAAGCCGTGCCCGCGCCCGTGGCTAAATGGGTCAGCCAAAAGCTGACGATCCCCACCATCGGCATTGGGGCCGGGGTAAATTGTGATGGGCAGGTATTGGTGTACCACGATATTCTGGGCCTGTTCGACCAATTCACGCCCAAGTTCGTCAAACGCTACGCCGAATTGCGCGAACCGATCTTGGCCGCGCTCAATGCCTACCGGGAAGACGTTGAAAATCGTGCCTTTCCCACCAAAGTTCACAGCTTCAAAATGCCGGAGAATGAGTTGGAACAACTCAACAAATAATTGTAAAAAATGAATTGTGAATGATTAAGGAATGACTGATGAAAGCGCAAAAGACTTTGAAGATTGCTATTTTTGGCGTGGGCGCGATGGGCACGTTGTTTGGCAGCAAATTGAGTTCGGTCGCCGATGTCACGCTGTTTGGGAATTGGCCGCAGCAGGTTGATATCTTACAGCAACAAGGATTGGTGGTGACGCATCCCAACGGCAGCCGGTCGCGCCACCCGTTAAACGTAACCAACCATCTCAATAATATTCCCTACGCCGATGTGGCGCTGATCCTGGTAAAAAGCCATCAAACAGCGCGCGCCGCGCGGCAGGCGGCCAATATTTTGCAAACGGATGGAATTACCGTTACCTTGCAAAATGGATTAGGGAATTTGGAAAAACTTGCCGAAGCCGTTGGCCCGCAGCGCGCCACCTTGGGTATTACGGCGCAAGGGGCTACGATGGCAGCTCCCGGCCACCTGCACCACGCCGGGGCAGGGCCAACGCATCTGGCCGCGCTGCCGGGCCGGGAAACACAGGTGGCGGCGCTGGTCGAGGTGTTCAATGCCGCCGGGCTGGAAACCCTCCAGGTTGATAAGGCCGACAGCCTGGTTTGGGGCAAACTGGCCATCAACGCGGGCATCAACCCGCTGACGGCCCTGTTTGAAGTCCCCAACGGCCGGCTGGCCCAGGACAAAAAACTGCGAGGAGGGATGATTGCCGCGGCCAATGAAGCGGCGGCGGTGGCCGAGGCGCAGGGAATCCAACTGCCGTTTGATGTGGAAGAACGAATTGTTGAGATCGCGCAAGCCACCGCGCAAAACCGATCTTCGATGCTGCAAGACATAAGCCGGGGCGCGCCTACCGAAATCGAGGCCATTTCCGGGGCGGTCGTTCGTTTCGGCCAGCAATTTGGTGTGCCAACACCCATAAATCAAATTCTGTTGCAATCTGTGAAAGATAAAGAAGCAGGCCGGCTCACTTTTACCCGGTTAAATATTGAACGACTACTTTTTCAAACCACATAACCTGGAGATGAAATGAACGTATTCGAGACCATCACCGACATTCGCACCGAACGCTGGAGCGGCCCATCTCTCACCTGGGGATTAGTACCCACAATGGGATTTCTACACGAAGGTCATCTAAGTTTGGTTCGCCGGGCGCGGCAAGAAAACGACCGTGTTGGCGTGAGTATTTTTGTCAACCCCACCCAATTCAACGACGCCGGCGACCTGGAAAATTATCCCCGCGATATGGAACGAGACCTGGCCCTGCTGGAAAAAGAAGGGGTGAATTTGGTATGGGCGCCCCCCTCCGACATTGTTTATCCCGCCGATTATCAAACTTATGTTGATGTCGAAAACGTCACTCTGCCGTTGGAAGGCGCGGCCCGGCCCGGCCATTTCCGGGGCGTGACCACGGTGGTGGCCAAACTTTTCAACGTGTTCCAGCCGCAGCGGGCCTATTTTGGTCAAAAAGATGCCCAGCAAGTGGTGGTAATCAAACAAATGGTCAAGGATTTGAACTTTAACCTCAACATCATTGTCTGCCCCATCGCGCGGGAGGCCGACGGACTGGCTATGAGTTCTCGCAATTCACGGCTGTCTCCGCAGGCGCGGCAGCAGGCCACGTGTCTTTACCGGGCGCTGCAAGCGGCCCAGGCTGCCTTTACGGCGGGCCGGCGGGATGCCGCCCAACTCCGCGCCGTGATGCTGGCCGAAATTGAGCGCTCTCCCCTGACGCGGGTGGATTATGTCAGTATTGCCCACCCTGATACCCTGGCAGAATTGGAAACGATCACCGGCAAAGCGCTGCTTTCGCTGGCGATTTTTTTGGATGGGGTGCGGCTGATTGATAATCTGGTGGTAAGTTGATGGCCGACTCGCGCTGCACCTGCACTTTGTGCTACAATTGACCCATTGATCCGCGGAACAACTCTATGGTCAACTACCTGCTCAATCTCATAACGTTACTCCGGGGCCGAAATACCTTGCGCCCGTTGGTGGGCGTTTTTCACCTGACCGGGCGCTGCAACCTCAATTGCGCCTATTGCGAAGATTACGGCGCGCGGCGGCCCGATGACCAACTGGCCGAACTGGGCACGTTAACTTTAGCCGAAGCCGGTCGGGTTCTGAATATTTTGCGGCAGGCCGCGCCCAACCTGATCCTCACCGGTGGTGAACCGCTGCTGTACCCCGATATCGATGAATTGGTTCGCCGGACCAAAACAAAATATCGCTTCAAGACCCTGACCATGCTCACCAATGGCCTGCTGCTGTCTAAACATCTTGACTTGCTTCCCCATTTGGATCGACTGGTCGTCAGCCTGGACTCGTTGAACACCCAACGCTGGGGCCAAACCATTGGGCTGAATCATCGCGCGGCGGAAGAGATCATCAACACCATCATCGCGCTGGCCGGACGACAGGCTCAAGATAACTTTCAACTGGTGGTCAACTGCGTGATCACGCCGGAAACGCTGCCCGACACTAAAAATGTGCTGGATTTTTGTATTGAGAATAATCTCACCTTTGCCTTCTCGCCGCAATCTTTCAATAATTGGCCGCATTACGAACTGCTGGTGGCCGATCACTATCGCACCTTCGTGGACAGCGTGATCGACAACAAAAAACGTGGCCGAAAAATATTGGGCAGCCTGGATTATCTGAAATTGGTGCGCGATTTTCAACCCTATAATTGTTACCCCACCCTGGTGCCTCGCGTGCTGCCCAACGGCGATCTGATCTACCCCTGCCGCCCCATCGAACGCGGCAACACGCCGCACGGCGGTCGCCCCGCCAATTTGACCCGCATCTCTTCCTGGCGAGGCGTGATCGACACCGCCGTACAAAAATTTGACGAGCCGCCAAAATCCTGCGTAAGCTGTTTTCAGCAATGTTACGCCGAACCATCATTGATGCAGGCCAACCCCCTGTCTTTGCTGAGAGAAATTGCTGCTTTCAATACCTCACGCCGGTTGGAGATACATACGTTTGCGCCGGGTTAGATAATTGTGAATGATTAATGATGAATGGCAATACCGCAAAAGTCGCACACAGCCCCCCCTTAATCCCCCCCAAAGGGGGGAGAACTTAATCATCCCCCCCCCTTTGGGGGGAGTTAGAGGGGGGCCATCCAGGTGACTTTTGCGGCACTGCGATTAATGATAAATGGTTGGCAGATTGATGGAACAACACCCAACTGATTGTCCTGTGATTATCGGCGGCGGCATTGCCGGGCTGATGGCCGGGGTCCATCTGGCCGAGCGCGGGCTGGAGCCGGTCATCCTGGAAGCCGATCCGGCGCGCCTTGGCGGGCGGCTCAAAGGCGGGCCAACCATTGAATTAGCGCATCAGGGCCAGACCTGGCGCTTTCCCAGCGAACACGGCGTCCACGGCATCTGGTCGGCCTACCGAAATTTTCAGGCCATCCTGGCCCGGTACGATATTCGCCCGGTGCTGGTGCCGGCCCGGGAGGAAACGTGGATTTACGGACGGGGTAAAAAGGTTCGCAAAGCGTACATTGGCAGCGCTATCCGTTACAGCGAGATCCCGGCCCCGTTCCATTACCTGCGGTTGTTCATCCGGCCCCGGTTTCTCAATATTCTGACCTTGCGGGATGTAGCGGCGATGTTCCGGGTGCTGGCCGGGCTGTTGTCGGCGATGGCCATCGACCCGCTGGCTGAGCAAAAAGCGCTCAAGGGAATGTCGCTGGCCGATTTCACCGAGGGCTGGTCGCCCACGCTGCAAAGTTTTTTTGCGGGGCTGGCCCGCAGCGCGCTGGCGGCGCATCCTGAAGAAGTCTCCGCCTCCGGTTTCATCGCTTTTCTCCGGTTTTACACCCTGCTGCGGCGCGATGCCTGGGCCTTTGATTACCTGCCGGGCACCGGCGGCGAATGTGTTTCGGAGCCGCTGGCGCAGGTGGCGCGCAATTTAGGCTGCGACCTTCGGATGGGGGCCGAAGTCGTCAAACTGGAACGAGAGGCAGACCATTGGCAACTCGTCATCAAAAATGAAAGTCAAGAAGATACGCTTGAGGCAAAAAATATTATTCTGGCTGTCGATGCTCCGGCAGCGCGTAAACTGTTATTGAAAAGCAGCGTAACCTACAAAATTGCTAAAACACTGCACTTTCCAACCGGCGTGCCCACGGCCATTATCCGGTTGTGGTTTGAAAAAAAACCGGAAAAAGTATCCGAGGCGGGGATTTTCAGCGGCGATTTTGCCATGGACAATTTTTTCTGCCTCAACCGGCTGCAGCCGGCCTATATGGAATGGGGCCGCCGGACCGGGGGCAGCGCCATCGAAATGCACGTGTACGGCCCGCCTAAATTTCTGCGCCAGCCGGATGCGCTGCTGCTGGCCCGCGTGATCCTGGACACCTACCGCGCTTTTCCCGAACTGCGCGGCTATCTCATCCAGCAAAAACTTTTGCGGAACGAGGCCTCTCACACGCTTTTCAGCGTGGGAGAACCCGGCCAACACCTGGGTATCGAAACAAGTTGGCCCGGCCTCTTTGCCTGCGGTGATTGGGTGTACCATCCCGCCCCGGCCCTGTACCTGGAACGCGCCACCACCACCGGCATTGCGGCGGCCAACGCCCTGCTCAGAGATTTACAGTTGGAACCCTGGCCCATTCTGCCGCACCCGGAACCGGAATGGCTGGCCGGGAAAATGGAACAGGGGCTAAAAAAAGTGCGGTACGCCCTGCTCAGGAGAAAACAGGTAAAATTAAAAAAACATAGTCGATAATTCCCTCTTGAGTGTCAAGAAGATTTACCGCAGAGCACGCCAAGATGTTCGCAGAGTTTGTGTGTTGTCAAATAACACATATATTTTCTCTGCGAAACAACATCTACAAGAGGGATCACCACATAGCCAAAGCGAGAACAATTATGCTGCTCACCATTGATATCGGAAATACCAACATTACATTTGGCCTGTTCGATGCGGAACAGACCCTGCAACATCACTGGCGCATCAAAACCGATCTGGAACGGATGGCCGACGAATACGGCCTGATGTTGTGGGGCCTGATGCGCCACCGGCAGATCAACCCGGAACATATTGACGGCGTCATCATTGCCAGCGTGGTACCGCCCATTACCCGTATTTTTGTCAAAATGATCGAGCGATTTTTCAGCCAGACCCCGCTGGTGGTGGAAGCCGGGGTTAAAACCGGCATCCAAATTCGATACGACAGTCCCCGTGATGTGGGCGCGGATCGAATTGTTGATGCCGCCGCCACCTTTACCATGTATGGCGGCCCGGCCTGCGTGGTTGATTTTGGCACGGCCACTACCTTTGATGCCATTTCAGACAAAGGCGAGTATCTGGGCGGAGCCATTGCGCCGGGGATGGGTATTGCCTCGGAGGCATTGTTCAGCCGCACCTCCAAGCTGCCCCGCGTTGACCTGATGCGCCCACCGCGCGCCATCGGCACCAACACCACCTATGCCATCCAGAGCGGGTTGATTTTTGGCTATGTGGGCCTGGTTGAAGGCATGGTGGCCCGCTTCCGGGCGGAGTTGGGTGACAACATGCGCGTCATTGGCACCGGCGGGCTGGCCGATATTATGGCCCGGGAGACGGACGTGATCAAAGTGATCAATCCATGGCTGACGCTGCAAGGATTGCAAATTATTTGGGAAATGAACCGGTAGCAAGGTAACAGGGTAACAGGGTAACAGGGTAACAGGGTAACAAGGTAACAGCGGGCATTCTGAGTAGCCGGAGCGTAGCGCATGCCTACACGGAGTGTAGACCGTATCGAAGGGTGCGGGTAGGCAAAGTGGCAGGGTAGGTGTACCTAAACTCAAATGGATGAGGTGCGTTTTACTTGTGGGGTGAGGAACCCTAAACTGAACTGCTCCCAAAGGATAATGAAAGATGACGGTTATTAAAATTTTGGAAAACAAACGCATTATTTTGGGCGTGACCGGGGGGATTGCGGTGTATAAAGCGGCGACGGTTTGCAGCCGACTGGTGCAGGCCGGGGCGGTAGTGGATGTGGTGATGACCGAAGCGGCGCAAAAATTTGTTCTACCGATGACCTTCCAGGCTTTGACCCACCGGCCCATTTACACCGATATGTTCAACATTCCGCCCCACGAAAATATTCCCCACGTGACCCTGGCGGCGGAAGCCGATCTAGTGCTGGTAGCGCCGGCCACGGTCAACACCACCGGCAAACTGGCCCACGGGCTGGCCGATAACTTGCTCAGCGCCATTGCTCTCTCCACCACAGCCCCCATCTTGCTGGCCCCGGCCATGGAAACTCATATGTGGCAGCATCCGGCCACCCAGGCGAATATGGAAAAACTGTTTGAACGGGGCGTCAAAGCCGTTGGCCCGGCAGAAGGCCGAATGGCGTCGGGCGCAATGGGGCCGGGCCGGATGGTGGAACCGGATGATATTGTGAGCATGGCCCGCGTCGTTCTGGCGCAGCAGGGCGATCTGGCCGGGCAAAACGTGGTAGTAACCGCCGGCGGTACCCGAGAAGCCATTGACCCGGTGCGGTATGTGAGCAACCACTCCAGCGGAAAAATGGGGTATGCAGTAGCGGAAATTGCGCGGGACCGGGGTGCAGCCGTCACCTTGATAACCACCGTGCCGCGGCCCGAACCCTTTGGCGTGGAGATCGTGCGGGTGGATTCGGCAGAAGAGATGCTGCAAGCCGTGCTGAAGGCCAGCCGGGAGGCCGATATTTTGGTGATGGCGGCTGCTGTGGCCGATTTTCGGCCTGAAGCGATAGCGGGACAAAAAATCAAAAAGAAAGACGATACCGGCGGAATGACTCTGGAAATGGTTCGTAATCCCGATATTTTGGCCGAGGTCGCCAAACAAAAATCGGCGGGGGCCGGCCCAAAAATTACGGTGGGTTTTGCCGCCGAAACAGAAGATTTGATCGCCAATGCGAAAAGTAAGTTGGAACGAAAAAAATTGGATTTAATCGTGGCTAACGATGTCACCGCGACGGACGCCGGATTTGCGGCAGACACCAACCGGGTAGTGCTGCTGGCCGCTGAAGGCGATCCCCAAGAACTGCCATTGATGAGCAAGTTGGATGTGGCCGAGGCGCTGTTTGACGCTCTGAAACGTTAGAAGGAACTGACCTCTTGATAGCCCATTTCATCCATCGCCGACAGCATGTCGCGCATGCTGGAGAGATTATCTTGCAGGTTTTCGTCCAGGCGGTGGAGCCGGTTCTCGTTAAAATCGCCACGCGCTACAATGAGCAGCATTTCGGCGTGGGCGGTACCCAGGTCGCTGGAGATTTGGTGGATTTTGAGTTCGGCCTGGGTTTGGAAGATTTTTAATTCTTTGAGTACATTCAGATGTTGTTTTTTGCTCTCCAACAATTTGCGCAAATAAACCAATTCCTTTGCACCCGCCGTTAACATTTCCCGGCGCAACGATTGGATATCAAACTTGGTTTGGGCCATTTCACGGGTAAGGTTTCGCTGTCCATACAATTTATCCAGCGATTGTTCCAATTTATCCAGGCTTTCCAGCCACTCGTGAACGGGTTTGATGGTGAGGTTCAGGCGGTCGCGCATAGGGCCGGGCGGATATTGTTCGGCGATTTTCATGATCTCGCGGCCATACCGGCGCGATTCTTTTATCGAGCGGGAGACCTGGCGCGGCAAAGATGTCATTTTGAACGCGCCAAACAATCGGCCAATGGCCCGGATGGTGATGTACGCCAGCCCACCCACCCCAATCAGCACGGCGACCAGGATCAACAAGACAACTAGAATGAACATCAATTGCATGGATTTATTGGCTCCCTTTTTTGATATCGCGCCTCAGATGAGCCGCTCACACCTTTAATTATAGCACAAATCAGCATCGCTCAAAGTATCACACGTTTGGGCTGCACAGCCTTTACTTCACCCTTACAATATTTACCAATCTCGTTCCCACATACTTTTCTATACGCCAAAAATTAAAAAAAGTTGTAAATTTCTTCATGGTCATAGCCCTGCTCAGATTAACAAAGGGATAAGTTTCCTTATCCTGGTCAGACTGCCATCCTTTTGGACGGCAGTGAATTCAATGACAATGAATTGGTGACCTGGTTTGAGCAACACACCACCTGGCCCTATGTCTATCAAACAGCTAATCGGCTCCTGATCCGACGACATCATACTGAGTGACTGACCCTGGTTGCGCTAGATTTGGCTCCCGAAGCGAAGTGGATAACCACCGGTCGCACCGGAAAAACCCAAGATGAATAAATTGCCATCTGGATTGAACACCATCTCCATAACCCGATAAAAGGATAAAAACCTCAGTTCGAAAATCATAAAGGGGAATCCCCTCATTTGACAAGTTTTTATTTTTGTGTTATTTTAGTTAACCGGTTACGTAATCGGTTACGTAACCGGTTACGCACATTCCTTCAATAAGTGTAAGTTGAACATTTCAACCTACCTTTGTAAATGACGCACGGGAACTCAATGGGCCGAGTTAGAATCAAAGATGTAGCTGAATACGCCGGTGTTTCTACAGCAACCGTTTCGCACGTCATCAATCAGACCCGTTTTGTAAGCGACGAAACACGGGAAAAGGTTTTGCAGGCCATCGAAGCGCTTCAATATCAGCCCAGTGCCCTTGCCCGTGGGTTGGCCACAAATGCTACCCAAACCATCGGTTTGATCATGGCCGATATCAGTAACCCTTTTTTTACGGCCGTCGCCCGCGGTGTGGAAGATGAAATCAACCACCATGGCTATCACACCATTTTCAGCAACACCGATGAGGACCCGGAACGTGAGGATGAATACCTGCGCCTGCTATCTGCTCGTCAGATCGATGGCTTGATCATTGCTCCGGCTCGCGCGCATTCGGAACGTTTGGTTCGTATGAGCGAAGCCGGCGTACCTATTGTATTGATCGACCGCGACGCCACCGGGGTGAAAGCGCCGCTGGTATGTGTCGACAACGAAGACGGCGCTTATCAAGCGGTCAAATACCTCATTCAATTGGGACACCGCCGCATTGGAATTTTAATGGGGATGGAAACGATCTCAACGCATCTCCTGCGGTTGAACGGTTACAAACGCGCCCTGACCGAAGCGGGAATATCCATCGATGAAAATCTCATCGTCCGCACCAACAGCCGGCTCCATTTTTCACAGGATAACCGGACTTCCTCATCTCCTCCGAATTCTCTGTCAAATGTTCAAATGACTCCGGCCACATTTAATTCTTTGCAGCACCTGCTTGATTTGTCCCATCGGCCCACCGCGATTTTTGTCACCAATAACCAGATGATCCTGGGAACCCTGTATACGCTGAAAGAACGGCAATTACATTGCCCCGACGATATTTCGATCATCAGCTTCGATGACCACGAATGGGCGCCGCTTTTCATCCCTCCCCTCACCGCCATACGACAACCCACCTATCATCTAGGCCAAACAGCAGCCAGATTGCTTATGCAAATGGTCAAAGGCGAGGAGGTTGACTATCCCTCGCCATTACCAGTTGAATTAATGATTCGAGAGTCTTGCCGACATCTGGTATAGAACCGGCCCCTGTCAATTGACAACTTCTCTATGCTTTTACATTGATAATTTTCCACGGAGTTCTTATGTCTCAAAAACAGTTCATTTTAGCGCACGATCTGGGCACCACCGGCAACAAAGCCACCCTCTTTGATGTCGATGGGTCAATAGCGGCTGCCACCTTTGCGGATTATCAAACCAGTTATCCTCAGCCCAACCGGGCCGAGCAAAACCCGAATGATTGGCAAAAGGCCGTATTTGAGTCCACCCGGCACTTGTTGACCGAGTCGAGGGTATCTCCCGCCCAAGTAGCTGCTGTCAGCTTCAGCGGGCATATGCAAGGCGCTCTGGTCGTTGACTCAAACGGCACTCCCCTGCGCCCCGCAATCATCTGGGCTGACCAGCGCGCTACAACTGAGGCTGATTTTATCACCCAAAGCTGCGGCTCAGACAACGTCTATCGCCTGACCGGTAATCGGGTGAGCGCAGCGTACACTGCCGCGAAAGTCCTCTGGATCAAAAATCATGAGCCTGGTATTTACCGGCGGATTCACAAAATCCTGCAATCCAAAGATTACGCCGCCTTTCTTCTGACCGGCATCTTTGCCACCGACTACTCCGATGCCTCGCTGACCCAACTACTGGACATCAACAAACGTAACTGGTCAACCGAGATCGTTGAGGCGCTGGGGCTATCGATTGATTTGCTGCCAGAACTCCATCCCTCGGCCACTGTGATGGGTCAGGTCACACCGGCCGCAGCCACGGCGACCGGTTTGCAGCCGGGTACGCCGGTGGTCATCGGCGGGGGCGATGGCGCCTGCGCCACAGTCGGGGCCGGATCGGTAAGTGAGGGCGATGTCTACAATTACATTGGCTCTTCCGGGTGGATGGCCCTCAGCACCAAACACCCCGTACTCGACCCGCAGCAACGGACGTTCAATTTTGTTCATCTTGATCCCACCCTCTATGGCTCCATTGGCACTACGCAGGCCGCCGGCGGGGCGTTTGATTGGCTGGAGCGCCTGTTTCGCCAGGAGGGTCAGACCGAGCCGGATTATGACGCCTTGAATGAGGCCGCCGCTCAGGTTTCCCCCGGCGCAACGGGATTGCTGTTTTTACCCTATCTTCTGGGAGAACGCAGCCCCCACTGGAATCCGTTAGCCCGCGCCTCGTTTGTGGGGCTGGCCATGCCCAACAGCCGGGCCGAAATAGCCCGCGTAGTTATGGAGGGGGTGGCCTTCAACCTACGCCACATTCTCGATTGCCTGCGGGGGCAGGGGGTCAAGATCGAGGCGATGCGCCTGATTGGCGGGGGCAGCAAAAGCGCGCTGTGGCGGCAAATCATGGCCGACATTTACAATTTGCCGATTTTGCGCCTCACCCTTTCGGCCGAAGCGACGGCCTTGGGCGCCGCCATTGCCGGGGGCGTGGGGGTGGGGCTTTACCCGGATTACGGCGTGGCCCGCAAGTTGATCCCCGTTACGGAAGCGGAAAAACCTGATCCGGCAGCGCGCGCGCGTTATGAGGCGCTGTACGAACTCTTCAAACAGAGCTATGTGGCGTTGGAACCGATTTTTGAGCAATTAGCTCGGCTGCCGGAATAGTGCTGCCGTCCGGCGGCGAATTTCAGTTCAGTTTGCAGGCCGGCGCTTTGAATCCCGCTGAAGCCAAAGAAATGAAAACCAAAATCAATCAAATCAACCAAACAAAGGAGTTTTAAAGTGGCAAACGTAGCAAATATCCAACTCAATGCTCCCAAGAACAAATTGGTGGGCGATATGCCCAAAATTGGGATCCGGCCCACCATTGATGGCCGGTTGGGCGGCGTCCGCGAGTCGTTGGAAGTGCAAACAATGACGATGGCTCAAGCCGTGGCCGAGTTCCTGGCCCAGAACCTGCGCCACGCCAATGGCCTGCCGGTAGAATGTGTTATCGCCGACAGCACCATTGGCCGGGTAGCCGAAACCGCGGCCTGCGCCGAGAAATTCAAAAAAGAAGGCGTGGGCGTTTCCATCACGGTTACGCCGTGCTGGTGCTATGGCGCGGAAACAATGGATATGGACCCGACCATTCCCAAGGCCGTGTGGGGTTTCAACGGCACCGAGCGCCCCGGCGCGGTGTATCTGGCGGCGGTGTTGGCCGGGCATAGTCAAAAGGGCCTGCCGGCTTTCAGCATTTATGGGCGCGATGTGCAGGACTCGGATGACCCCTCGATCCCCGAAGATGTCGGCGAAAAATTGCTGCAATTCGCTCGCGCCGGATTGGCCGTGGCCACGATGCGCGGCAAGTCGTATCTATCCATCGGCGGCACGTCGATGGGCATTGCCGGGTCGATTGTGGATCAGCCGCTGTTCGAAAGCTACCTGGGCATGCGGGTCGAAGACATTGATATGACGGAGATCGCGCGACGCGTTGACCGGAATATTTTCGATCCCCGGGAATTTGAGCAGGCCCTGGCCTGGTGCGACAAGAACTTGACCAAAGGCAAGGATTACAATCCACCCGAAATGCAGCACAGCGAAACTGAAAAAGACGCGGCCTGGGAATATTCCATCAAAATGGCCCTCATCGTGCGCGACTTGATGGTAGGAAATCCACAACTGGCCGAGTTGGGCTTTGGCGAAGAAGCGTTGGGACACAACGCGATTGCCGCCGGGTTCCAGGGCCAGCGCCAGTGGACCGACCACCTGCCCAACGGCGATTTCATGGAGGCCATGCTCAACACCTCGTTCGACTGGAACGGCATCCGCGCGCCGTACATTGTAGCAACGGAAAATGACGCGCTCAACGGCATCTCGATGCTCTTTGGCTACCTGCTCACCGGCACAGCCCAGATTTTTGCCGATGTGCGCACCTACTGGAGTCCCGAGGCGGTCAAACGCGTTACCGGCCACCAGTTGGCCGGCCAGGCGGCAGGCGGTATTTTGCATCTCATCAACTCCGGGCCGGCCACGCTGGACGGTACGGGGCAGCAGGAAATCGATGGCCAGCCGGCTATGAAGCCCTTCTGGGAAATCACGCCGGAGGAAGTGGGCCAATGTTTGGAGGCAACCACCTGGCACACCTCGATGGTGGAATATTTCCGGGGCGGCGGCTGGTCGACCCGCTACCTGACTCGCGGGGAAATGCCGGTTACGATGTTCCGGCTCAATCTGGTCAAAGGGCTTGGCCCGGCGCTGCAAATTGCCCAGGGCTACACGGTCGATCTGCCGCAAGAAGTTCACGATGTGCTGGACGCGCGCACCAATCCCACCTGGCCCACCACCTGGTTTGTGCCGGAGGTGTCGGGTAGCGGCCCGTTCCGCGATGTGTACACGGTGATGGCCAACTGGGGCGCTAACCACGGCGCGATCAGTTACGGCCACATCGGCGCAAAGTTGATCACGCTGGCCTCGATGCTGCGTATTCCGGTTTACATGCACAACGTGCCGGAGGAACAGATTTTTCGCCCCAGCACGTGGGCCGCTTTTGGGGCCAACGAGCCGATGGGCGCCGACTTTCGCGCCTGCGCCACCTTTGGCCCGCTATACAATCAATATTAAAATGGAGGTAATGAATGACCAAAACCGCGAATTTTCTGGCGCTCGATCTCGGCGCGGAAAGTGGCCGGGCGGTGGCCGGATGCTTTGACGGCGAGCGGCTATCGCTGAAGGAGATACACCGTTTTGCCAACGGGCCGGTTCGGGTGCATAACACACTGCACTGGAACGCCTTGAGCCTTTTTACCGAAATGAAACAGGGGCTGGCCAAAGCTGTCAACGAACACGAGCTGGAGATACTCTCTTGTGGGGTAGATACGTGGGGGGTTGATTTTGGCCTGCTTGACCGGGCCGGAAATCTGATCGGCAACCCCTACCATTATCGAGACAGCCGCACCGACGGAATGGTGGAAAAAGCGTGTGAAATTGTGCCCCGTGAGGAGATCTTTGCCCAAACCGGCCTGCAATTTATGCAGTTGAACACCCTCTTTCAGCTTTTGGCCATGGCCCAACAGCCATCGCCCCTGCTGGATATTGCCGCTGATCTATTGTTTATGCCCGACCTGTTTCATTACTGGTTTACGGGACAAAAAATCAACGAGTTTACGATTGCCAGTACCAGCCAATGTTACAACATGCAGCAGCGACAATGGGCCATCCCTTTGTTAGAAAAGCTGGGATTACCCACGCGCCTCTTCCGGGAGGTCATTCAGCCGGGCAGTAAACTCGGGCCGCTGCTGCCGTCGATTGCCGAAGAGATCGGGGTAAAGCCTGGCCTCGAGGTCATTGCTACCGGCAGTCACGATACCCAAAATGCTGTGGCTGCCGTACCCGTGGCCGAGGCCGACAGCGACAGGTTTGCTTACCTGAGTTCCGGCACCTGGTCGCTACTGGGGGTTGAGAGCGCCGAACCGATCATCAATGAACAGAGTTTGGCCTACAACTTCACCAACGAAGGCGGCGTCCAGAACACCATCTGTCTGATGAAAAATATTATGGGCTTGTGGCTGGTGCAAGAGTCGCGCCGCACCTGGAGCCAGCAGGGCGAAGAGCTGTCTTACGACGAATTGACCAACCTGGCGCGCGAAGCCGCCCCGTTTGCCGCGCTTGTCGATCCCGATGACGCCTCGTTTTTGGCTCCGGGTGATATGCCGGCCCGCATCCGAGATTTTTGTGAGCGGACCCACCAACAGCCGCCGGACAGCAACGGCGCCATTGTGCGCTGCGCGCTGGAGAGCCTGGCCCTGAAATACCGCTGGGTTATCGAGAAAATTGAAGAGATGACCGGGCAAATGTTGGAGGTGATCCACATTGTCGGCGGCGGATCCCAGAATCAGTTGCTCAACCACTTCACCGCCGATGCCACGGGCTGCCGCGTGGTAGCCGGGCCGGTGGAAACCACCGCGATCGGCAATATCCTGCTGCAAATGCTGGCCATGGGAGAAATTGGCTCATTAAACGAAGGGCGGGAAATTGTTCGCCGCTCTTTTCCGGTACAAAGCTACGAGCCGGCAGGTGGCGAAGCCTGGTCTGATGCCTACCGGCGCTTTGTCGCGCTGATTGAGATGAAGAATAAGGATAATCTATGACTCCTCAAACTATCGAACAATTGGAGGCAAACCTCAACAACTTTGACCCGCAAGTTCGGTCAGACGCCCTGCACGCCTTGCTGGAACTGGCCGGGCAGGGGAACATAGAACTCCCCGACCCCGCCGAAGTAGCCAATATGCACTGCCATACTTTTTTCTCGTTCAACGGTTACGGTCATTCGCCTACCTCCCTGGCCTGGCTGGGCAAACGACGCGGCTTCAAGCTGATGGGCATTGTTGATTTTGACGTGCTGGATGCCGTTGACGAATTTTTGACGGCTTGTGATACGGTGGGGCTGCGCGGCACTGCCGGTTTAGAAACGCGCGTGTTTGTGCCGGAATTCTCCACCCGCGAGATCAACTCGCCGGGGGAGCCGGGTGTTTATTATCATATGGGCATCGGTTTCACCACCGGAGAAGTGCCGGAACGCGCGGCCCCTATTTTGACCGACTTGCGTGATCGAGCCGGCAGACGTAACCAGGGGATGTTGGCCCGCATCAACGCTCATTTATCGCTCCTGACCATTGATTACGAAAAAGATGTGTTATCGCTGACACCTAACGGCAACGCCACCGAGCGCCACATGCTGGCGGCTTATGCGCAGGCTGCCGAACGCGGTGTACCGGATCCGATAACATTTTGGGCCAAAAAACTGAATATGGAAGCGAATCAGATTGCCGAGATCATCAAAGATAAACCCAAATTTCAAAACCTGGTGCGGGCCAAATTGATGAAACGCGGCGGCGTGGGCTATGCGCCGCCCGGCCCCGACACCTTTCCCACGGTTGACGACTTTCACCGCCTGATCCTGGCCTGCGGCGCGCTGCCCTGCGCCGCCTGGCTGGACGGGACTTCGGCGGGTGAAGCGGCCCTTGAAGAACTGCTGGCACTGCTCGTTGCCAAAGGCGTGGCAGCCGTCAATATCATCCCCGACCGCAACTGGAATATTACCGATCCCGACACCAAACGTCTCAAAGTGCAAAAACTGTACGAGATGGTGGGCATAGCCCAAAAATTTGACCTGCCGCTCAACATCGGCACCGAAATGAACGCCTACGGCCAAAAACTGGTGGATGATTTTGACGCGCCGGAACTGGCCCCGGTGCGCCAGGTATTTATGGATGGCGCTTACTTCATCTACGGGCACACCGTACTTCAGCGGCTGGCCGGGTTAGGGTACCAGAGCGATTGGGCGCAATCGCATTTGCCCTCGCGCCGGGAGCGCAATCAATTTTACACCCAGGTGGGCAGGCGGCTACTGCCGGGAAAAGCCTACAGTAATATTGATGCTGCCATATCGCCTGACGATATTTTGGCCAATTTAGAGGAATGATTATGACCCTATCTTTATCAGACAAAATCGCCCTGGTCACCGGCGGGGGCCAGGGATTGGGAGAGGCTATTTGTCATCGATTGGCCTCGGAAGGCGCGCGCGTAGTAGTGGCCGACTTAAACGGTGAAGCCGCCACCCGTACGGCGACTGAAGTGGCCCAGGCTGCCAACCGGCAAACGCTGGCCATTACGGTGGATGTAACGGACGAAGAACAGGTGGCCGGAATGGTTGAACAGACGCTGGCCGAATTCGGCCGGTTGGATATTTTGGTGTCCAATGCCGGAATTCTCATCGCCGAAGAAATCACCGAGTTCCCGGCTGAAAAATGGCGGGCTGTCATGAACGTCAACCTGTTTGGTTATTTTCTGACAGCCAAACACGCCGCCATTCCGATGAAGGCGCAAAAAAGTGGCGCGATCATTCAGATCAATTCCAAATCCGGGAAAAAGGGGAGTTTCAAAAACTCGGCCTACGCGGCCTCGAAGTTTGGAGGCATCGGCCTGACCCAAAGCATCGCCCTGGATCTGGCCGAGTATGGCGTGCGGGTGAACGCGGTTTGTCCCGGCAACATGCTCGATTCGCCGTTGTGGGTTGACTCGCTTTACGCCCAGTATGCCAAAAAATGGGGCATCACCGAAGCGCAGGTGCGGCAAAAGTACATCAATCAGGTGCCGATGAAACGCGGCTGCACCTACGGTGATGTAAGCAATGTGGTCGTTTTCCTGGCCTCCGACCAGGCCGGGTACATGACCGGCCAGGCTATCAACGTGACCGGCGGCCAGGAAATGCGATAACCAACCGCAAATTGCCTTAGTCCGGCAGCATCAAATTCAAAAATTCCTGCTCTGCTTCCACCGTCCACTCCCGACCATTTCTGAGTTTGGCATAGACGGAGGGCAGTTTTTGCTTCAATTCCGGCAGGGGAGTCAACGGGAAATCATTGATCTGCGGGAAGATGACGACCTTGCCCGGAAATCGAGCCGCTTTGACGGCCTGCAACCCCTCGCGCAGCGCGGTAAGCGATCCAACCGCTGAAACCGATTGATTGGGGGCCAGTTGGCCCGATTCAGTTTGCTGTAACATCAAGCGCAAATCGTCAATGGTAGACGAGGTGTGGCCGATAAAGCGGATATTCTGCCGGTAAACGGGCGTTAGATCAAGCGAAACCATGGTGCCGCGTTTGAGTCCGGCAAACACATTCATCACCCCACCGGGGGCCAGGTAAGCGGCGGCATCTTCCACTGCTTGAGTCGAGGCGGCCACCACAATAATGTTATCAAAGCCGTCCCCGGCAATCTGCGCCAGACGTTCGGCATAATCTTCATCACTGAGGCTCATGCACACAAAATCAATGCCCCGGTTTCGCGCATCAGGGCCAATGGTTTCTTCAACCGTTTGCAAGCGGTCGGGGGTGCGGGCCGTACACAAAATCGTCGCCGGGGGATCCTGCTGCCGGACCGCCCGCTGCGCGTGCATTTGGCCCATCGGGCCGCCGGCGCCAACATACCAGGTTTTACCGCCCGGTTTAAGTTCAGCTTGAATCGGGTGGTCGCTGTAGGCGCGGGCAATGTCCGGGCCGGGACCGCCCACATAAGTCCAGCGATTATAGTGTACCCGGCCAATATCCACCTGCACCGGTCGAGGCAACGGCGCATCGGCAATAAGGGCCAAAATCCCCAAGTAAGCCAGATGAGGGCTGGCGGCTTCGATGAGGTCTGGATCAGGCCCCAGCACCACAATGTCATCAAAATCCGGCAAGTCCGCGGCGGGGTCCTGCAAGGTTTCCAGAGCAATATCCATCACCTCGATCTGTAGGTGGGCCGCTTTTTCCCGCAGCATCGCCGCAAAGGGTTCGGGCACATTGGTCAATGCCAGCCGCGCCGGGTGATGGGCCGCATCAAAACCGGCGTCTATCACGTAATCATCTCTGGTCTGGGACGTGCCAATGATCCAGGTAGTTCCGCCTGATTTGAGGCCGGTGCGATACTGAAGCTCATAAGTGGCAATCACGCACGCCCACGGTTCGGCCAGCGCGCTCTCTGCATAGCCGGTATCGGGTTGAACGGGAATGAGATAGTTGCCATCGTCGCCATTGAGAATGCGCTGATCGACCACGCCGTATTTGGACATTCCGCCCTGGATCATATAACCGTAGGCATAATTCACCCCGTCCACCCAAATATCGGCCTGTATAATAAATCGATCCCCCACCTGATACTGCTCCTGCCACGTTTCCCCCACGCCAACCACGGTCAGCGACACCTCGTGCCCCAAAACCACCGGCTCCTTTTTTATATCGCGGAAAATGCGGGGATGTTCCTGGCCGGTGTTGATAACTTTGATGTCGGAAAAACAGATCCCGCACGCATCGTGCCGCACCAGAAGCTCATCCGGTTTGATGGCCGGTATCTCGGTTTCAACCGGCTGCCCGTTTTGCCCCAGGTTTTCAAACCCCGCGCCGTAAAGCGGCCAGAGCAGGTTGCGTTCGGACAACTTTTTTACCTGACGATACGTTGTTAGTTTGTCGGTCATCTTTTTATCCTCCACATTGCGGGCAACTAAAGATTAATTAAAGAATTGCTCCAGGTCTTGATAGCCGGAGTCTCGCCAACGCCGCAATCTCTGCCGTTCAGCTTTGATCAAGTCCAGCACCTGGGTTTTCTCCCTCTCCGACGGCGACACATCTTGCCAAAACCGGCTGAGTAGCTTTTCTACAGCACGCTCTTCTTCCCAGATCGACTCATCCAGAGAAGCTAATGCTGCGGCCACACCAAAGGCATACCGGCGCGGGGTTATATTCTGTTGCAAAACCAATCGGATGCTGCCGATCAGGCGGTCATCCCAGCCCAATTTTCGGGCCGGGTCCCGGCTCACCCGCCCAACAGTATCGCGCAGATAGGGATTGAACATACGCGCCAAAAGATCATCCGTGAAATGTTGGAATCCTTCCGGGGTAAATAACGGATCGATCCCGTTGTACTTTTGGATCAAAGCCGCGCCGGATTCCTCCAGCAGCGCCGCCCGAAAAAAGGGCCACACCCCCGGTATGGTTCGTAGATCGGCAATATAGTATACATTTCTAAGTGTTCCAATATAAGCGGCCAGGGCGTGGACGGCGTTGTGGCCGTAGAACTTGGCTTCTTCAAAGGGTAGGAGGTCTGTTTTTTCCTCAAAAACGCTGATACCTCGTTGGTAGGGAGTGGGAGTGGCGGCATCGGCTGCTTCAAATTTGATTCTGGAGATCAATATTTGGTTGAACACCTCCACCAAAAAGGCCCGTTGGCTTCCGGGCGTAACCGGCGTCAGATTATTTGATCGTATATCTTGCGGGTCTGCTACTAAGCCGCTCATCTTGGCGATCACGGTGTTAAGAAAGCAAACGTGAGCGCGTACCGTATCCCGTTCGTCCACAGGTATTTCCTGCATGACGGCCTCTTGCAACATCTCAGCGGCGTGATTGTGGTTTTCCGCCGTATAAACGACCGCCCGGGGGCCGCCTTGCGCTACTTTTTGTCGCAATCCTGCGGCCAGCAACCGGTGCAGGCTGCTCGCACCTTCCGATGTATAATAGGCCACACTTGGCACCGCAGTGCCAATCTCTTCGGCCTCGACAATGGCGGCCATCAACCGCTTCCGGTCTGATGCCACGAAAGGATTTTCTATTTCTATGGGACCTATTTTGGCCGGTTCGACCCGATCCGGGTAAGCTATATTGACGGTAAAGCATCCGTCTGCCTGGCGTATGTCGTCTATAACCTCAGGCAGTATTTCCGCCACTATCAGACGGCGAAATGAACTGGTACGGAAGGCCTCATACAGAAACAATCCCACCTGAATGGCCCCGAAACCAAATCCAACATAAATGCGGGTCCCGTTCAATCCCATTGGTAAAGTCCTTTATCCTATTCTTCAAAGTAATGAGTGCTGTGCTTTTGCGGTGTAATCAATGGTTGCCCAAATCGGTATTCAAATTTTCAATGATCCTTATTACGGAACAACGCTAATGGTGTACGTCTATTTTACTAGAGATTTGCCTGTCTTTCAACTCAAACGATTTTACGCCTGATCAAAGAGGATATAGGTGGGTATATGGGGTTGTGGGGGCATAAGGAGCCTCCTGGTTACTCATCACCCATCGTCCTCAAGTAAATCATAAAATCCTGCCGAAACCCGACAGGATTTTACAGAAAAAGGGCCGGCAAAGTGAGCCAATGGGTTGTCACCGATTAGGTTTAAAAACAAAAAGTCCCACCAGGCAGGGCAATCGGAAGAATTATGTCAAATAATTTGAAATTTGAGGAAAAAGGAGGCATGATTTCGTGATGTAAATCCAAAACAGGAGCGAAGTAATGACCATAACTACCTCACAGTATACGATAGCCGAGCATTTTGGCATCATAGATGATCCACGTTACCAACATAGTCCACCGCATGCCTTGCTGGATATTATCACCATTGCGTTGTGTGGCGTCATTTGTGGGGCCGATGATTGGGTAGCGATTGAACAATTTGGTCGAGCCAAACAAGAATGGTTCGAAAGCTTTCTGCGATTGCCCCATGGTATTCCTTCACACGATACGTTTGGCGATGTATTTGCCAAAATTGACCCCCAGCAGTTTCAAGCCGGGTTCAGCCGGTGGGTGGGTGCGATCAGCAACTTAACCGGAGGCGAGATGGTGTCCATTGACGGCAAAACGGTGCGGCGATCTCATGACAAAACGTTGGGAAAAGATGCCATCCACATGGTCAGTGCCTGGGCCAGTAAGAACCGGCTGGTGCTGGGACAATGGAAGGTGGATGACAAAAGCAATGAGATTACGGCTATTCCGAAGTTGTTGCGGCTGTTAGCCCTGACCGGTTGTATTGTCACGATTGACGCGATGGGCTGTCAAACGGACATCGCGGCTCAAATTATTGAGCAAAACGCCGATTATGTGTTGGCCTTGAAAGATAACCACCAACGACTACATCAGGAAATACAGCGTTTGTTTGCTGATGCTTTGGCTGATCCGAACCACGCCATCCCTTATGAGTTTGCTCAAACCGTGGATAAGGGGCACGGTCGAGTGGAAATTCGTCGTTGTTGGACGATTGATGATCCAACCTATATTGCTTATCTTGATCCGCAGGGACGCTGGGCTGGATTGCGTTCGGTAGTGCGGATCGAAAGCGAACGACGGGTTGGTTCCGAAATCAGTCGTGAAACGCGTCATTATCTGGCTAGTTTGGACGGTGATCCTATACAGCTCAACCAGGTGATCCGCACCCACTGGCATATCGAAAACAAAGTCCATTGGGTGTTGGATGTTGCCTTTCGGGAAGATGATTGCCGTGTCAGGCAGGGACATGCGCCTGAAAATCTGGCTATCTTGCGACATATTGCCCTCAACTTGCTCAAACAGGAGCACACGGCCAACGTTGGTATCCGAAACAAACGGTTGAAGGCCGGATGGGATGAGGATTATCTGTTCAAAGTCCTATCTTGTTAACATAATTCTTCCGATTGCCCTGCACACATCCAGGGCGGGTTTTCAGAATCGGGTGATTCACGTATAATGGCAGCAACCCTACCAGGGAGATAGAATCATTAAAAAATTCAAATATTTTCTACGCCGCAAAGAGATACTTCCGTGGATTG
The DNA here is from genome assembly GCA_964612485.1 of uncultured Caldilineaceae bacterium. Lineage (GTDB taxonomy): Bacteria > Chloroflexota > Anaerolineae > 4572-78 > J111 > JAFGNV01. The sequence goes on along the minus strand of CAZTFF010000004.1, from coordinate 91,788 downwards.
GCGGGCTGCTGGTGCTGGCCGGGCTGGTTGCCTTGTGGATTCCCCTCTCAAATTTGGACCTCGATCTCAAAAACTTAAAAACCTGGGTAGAGGGATTTGGGCCGCTGGCGCCCCTGGCCTTTATCCTGCTGAATATTGCCCAGATTGTGGTGGCTCCGATTCCGGGCTATCCGGTTCAAGCGTTGGGTGGAATTTTGTTTGGATTTGTGGCGGGGTCCATTTACACCGTGGGCGGGATGGTGGCCGGCGGCGCGCTGGCCGCGTGGCTGGGGCGTCGATTGGGGCGGCCCTGGCTGGAACAACGCCTGGGGGCAGAGCAGTTAGATTACTGGACGCGGGTGGCTCATATCAATGCTTTCTGGACGTGGTGGATCATTTTACTGATCCCGTTGGGCGACGTGCCTTATTTTGTGGCCGGGCTGAGCAAAATTCGATTGAGAACATTTGCTCTAGCCATTTTAACCAGCCGCGGCCCCTTCACCGTGCTCATTGTGTGGGCGGCGCACAACGCGGTCGAACTCCCGATCCAGTGGTTGATCGCGTTGATCGTGGTGATGCTGGTTATCGTGGCGGCAGGCTTCAGCCAGGCCAAACGCATTGAAAGATGGGGGCGGAAATATATCTCCCGGTTGGCGGAAAAGAAGGAGAATTTTCCACCATAGAACCGCTGTTTGGATCAATTACTGATGATAATGATTCTGACCACCACGGCCAACAAAGTCAGCGTAAAAATACTACCCGAAGCAACATAGGCCATCAACAGCGCCCGGCCCCGGAGAAAAACAGCCAGCAGCAAAGACACCACCGCGCCTAACAGGCCACCCAGCATCATTCCGCCCAGGGCATTGGCCAGCGCGTCCCAGCCCATACCTCCCGGCGGCGTGACCATCCTGCCGATAAAAGCGCCAAAAACAATACACCAGAGCGTTGTACCCACAACAAATAAGGTTTTAAACAAGATTGTTTTGAAGTTCATCGAGAAGTTCCCCCCAGGAAATCACACCGCTATTCTCCAAAAATTTTCACCAACACCCGTTTGGGCCGACCGCCATCAAACTCGCCGTAAATAATTTGCTCCCATGGCCCCAAATCAAGTTGGCGTCCGGTGACAGCCACCACTACCTCCCGGCCAATAAGCTGCCGTTTCAAATGGGCTTCGGCATTATCCTCGCCGGTGCGGTTATGGCGATAACGGGAGGTGGGTTGGCGGGGGGCCAATTCTTCCAGCCACTCATCCATATCTTGCAGCAACCCTTCTTCATCATCATTAATAAATACCGAAGCGGTATTGTGCATGGCGTTCACCAACGCCCATCCCTCGCTCACTTCACTCTCGGCCAGACATTGCTGAATCTGAGACGTGATATTGATAAATTCCCGGCGGGTGGTGGCGTGTAACCAGAGTTCCTTGCGAAAACTTTTCATTATTTCCGATATTTTCCTCTCAGGGAATGTGAGGAGTGAGGCATAGGTCACTCAGTATTTATCATTCCTCACTCTCAATTTTTTTTCATTATGAGCCGGCAGTTCTACCCAAAACGTGCTGCCTTCGCCCGGCGTGCTGTCCACCCACACCCGACCTCCGTGGGCTTCGACCACCGCTTTTACCAAAAAAAGCCCCAGGCCGGTTCCGGGCGTTTGCCGGGCCAGGCGGTTATCCACCCGGTACAAGCGCTCAAAAATTCGCTCCTGGTCTGCCGGGGGAATGCCGATGCCTTCATCACTCACATACAGGCGCACGGCGTTTTGTTGCTCTACCCGCCCGCCCACTTTGATCAACCCACCGTCGGGGCTATATTTGATGGCGTTGCCCAGCAGGTTGGTGATAACTTCCCGCAGCCGTTCCACATCGCCCCGAATGGCGGGGTAATCGTCCGGGAAATCGACCTCAAAGGTGTGTTGTGCGGTGGTGGTTTGCAGTTTTTCCACGGCGCTCTGGGCCAGATCGGCCAGATTGAGATAACTGAGCCGCAGTTTAAGCCCGCCGGCCTGCAACCGGCTGGCTTCCAATAGATTGGTGATCAAACGGTCCAGCCGGTCGGCCTCTTCCTCGATGATGGTCAGGCCATCGGCCAGCGTATTTTTGTCCCAATCCGCATCTTCGCGGGCCAGCGTGCCGGCATACCCTTTGATGATGCTGACCGGTGTTTTTAGCTCGTGCGAGATCACGGACAGCAGCGTTTGCTTGAGTTCTTCGGCTTCCTGCAAGCGGGTCACATCCCGCACATTGGCAATAATTTGGGTGGTCTGGCCTTCTTCGTTTTTTTGCGGCGAGTAGTTATCGGCCAGGGTTACGGCCAGGCCATCGGCGCGTTGGTGAATGCCCTCGGCGTACAGCCGGCCGTCTTCCGGCGGGTTGACCACGGGGCACATGGTATGGCACACGCTCACGCCCTGTTTGGTGTGAAAATTTATCACCTCATAACAAGGGCGCCCAATGGCGGACTCGGCGGAGATACCGGTCATATTGGCCAGGGCCTTGTTCCAGGTTTGGATGATGCGGTAGGGGTTGATGATCATCACCCCATCGCCGCTGTTTTCAATGATGGCGTTCAGGCGCTCCCGCTCGGCGCTTACCTGCTGGTACAGGCGGGCGTTTTGCACCGCCACCGCGGCCTGATCGGCAAACGCGCCCAGCACTTGCTGATCATTGCTGCTAAAAGCGGCACCCCTGGCCCGAAAGATAAAAATGTAGCCGATGATGTCGTCGCCAATTTCCAGGGGCAGGGCTACCACCTGGCGCAAGGGAACGCCGGCGGCTCTGGACGCCAGCGCCAGCCGCAGCGACATATCGGGGATATCGTCCTCATATTTTTCCAAATCCCGCCACAACGGTTCAAACAGCGGCAGCGCCTGATAGGGCAAGCCGCTACTGGCGTGAGGCGCAAAGGAGCCATCGTTCCGGCGCAGGGTAATCAACCCGGCCTGGCCGGCCAGCAGTTCCACCGCGCTTTTGAGCGTTAATTCCAGCAGCGAAGATAAATCAAGCCGAGCGCTCATCGCCCGGCTGATTTCTAACAGGTATTCTCTTTGCCGCAATCGAAAATCAGGTAACATTTACGGGCCGATAAAAGAAGTTAACGCGAAAAAGATCACGCCGGCCAAAACAGCAAAGACAATCACCGATAATCCCAACCCCAGAGCCACTAACACCACGGTCGGTGTTTCTGATGTGGCGGCAGTGCCGGTTGGCTCGGCATTATATTCATAATCAGGCAGTTCATCTTCTTCATCCAGGCTGTCTTCGGCTTCGTCTATCTCTTCAGCCGTGGTTACGGCCGTTTGCTGTTTGAGTGCCGCCACAAACGGGTCCTCTTCCGGCTCCAGGTTTCGCAAGCCTTCCCGCGCCGCCTGATTATTACGATTGATTTTTAACACATTTTCGTAACAGATGCGCTTGTCGTTGGTATCGGTCAACACATCGGCCAGCCCCAACCAGGCCTCTTCATCGCGCGAATTTTCCTGGATGATGGCCTCAAAAATCAATCTGGCCTGTTGTAAATTACCAGACTCCAGCGCACTTCTGCCATCAGCAATTGTAGGCATAGCACCACCCTCAGTTTACATAAAGTCTGTCAATATAATAGCACGGCTTGCCCAATTTGTACAGTCCGGCCATTTACGTTCAGGAGATATTATACCATATTTTCCAAATTCAGCTCTCTTGCGTTCCCCCTTATGTGTGGTATACTCAGCGGTTTGGAGCATGGTTTGGAGAACGGATGATGAAATTGCTAAAAACTTTAAGCCTTGTAGTCATTATTTTTTGTTTGATGCCAACCGCCGGCAGCGGGTCGCCGGCTCTGGCCCAGGAATCGCCCCCGGTGCTGGCCTTTTATTACGCCTGGTTCGATCAAAACACCTGGACCTCCGGCCAATCCGCCGACCTGCCCACCGAATTATACCGCTCCGCCGACCCGGCGACTATTCAACGCCACGTGGCCCAGGCCCAGAGCGCAGGCATTGATGCCTTTGTGCAATCCTGGTACGGGCCGCAAACGGCCAACAACCAGACCGAAACAAACTTCCGCGCCCTGTTAGACGTGGCCGCATCGTCCGGCTTCAAGGCCGCCGTTGATGTCGAAACGATGAGTTCCTTCCTGGCCGACGCCAACGCCGTGAAAGATGCCCTGGCCGCCCTGCTGGCTACCCACGCGCAGCACCCCGCTTACCTGCGTTATCAGGGCAAACCCGTTATCTTTTTCTGGCGGCAGCAGCGATTTTCGGTTGATGAATGGCAGACTATTCGCAACCAGGTAGACCCTAATCTCACCACCTATTGGATCGCGGAAGGCGTAGACATCGAATACCAATCCGTCTTCGACGGGCATCATTTATACAGTATCGCCTGGGCCTCTTCCCCGGCGGACCAACTGGCCAAATGGGGCAGCCGCATTCGCGCCTACGAAACCGAAACGCAAACCGACCGCCTCTGGGCAGCCACCGCCATGCCCGGTTATGATGACACCCGCCTGCCACGCGAAGATGCCTTTGTTGTGCCTCGCCGCAACGGCGACTACTACCGCGAAACGTGGCGCGGCGCTGTCGCCAGTCAGCCCGATATGATCATCATCACCAGCTTCAACGAGTGGCCCGAAGGCACGCACATTGAACCCAGCCAGGCTTACGGCAACCTGTACCTCAACATCACCCGCCAACTGGTCACCGACCTGCGCGGCGCGCCGCCGGCTGTTCCGGCGGCCATCGCCTCGGCGCAATCCGCCGCGCAAGAGCCGCCTGAGGAACCCTATATTCAGGTAGAAGCCATCACCAACGTTCGGCAGGGACCGTCAACCGATTTTGATATTTTAGGCCGGCTCCCCGCCGCGGGAACCGCGCCCGTCACCGGCCGCACCGAAACTACGGATTGGTGGCAAATTGATTTTGACGGTGCCACCGGTTGGGTCTCCACCGAGGTAGTGGAATTTGTGGGCGACGCCGAATCGATTCCGGTGGTTGAAGCCGCAACCGTTCCAGAAGAAACTACCGAACCGGACGAGCCTGAGGATACGCCGGATGAAGATACCGCCGAACCTGCCCCGGCAGAGTCTCAGGCAGTTGATACACCCCGCGTCGATATTCCTGCCGGCGGCGTCAATGTTCGCAACGGTCCCGGCCTGGATTTCGACCTACTGGGCCGGCTGGAAGGAGGGGAATCGGCGGCGGTGGTTGGCCGCAACGATACCGGCGACTGGTGGTTGGTTGAATTTGAAGCCGGCGAAAACAGCGCGGCCTGGGTAGCCGATGTGGTGGTGGATTTTGTGGGCGAGGCCCAAGCCGTTCCCTTCACCCCTGCCGGCGGCGCGCCCGCGGTTGGCCCAACACCTGAACCAACCGCAACCCCCACTCCCGAACCGGTTATCGCCGGCGCGGTGAGAGCCATTGATCCAGTTAACCTGCGGGCCGAACCCATGGCAGACAGTGAGCGGGTGGGCGGCCTTTACCTGGGCGACACGGCGAATGTATTGGCTGTAAATAAAGACGGCACCTGGTGGCAAATTGAATTTCCCGATGCGCCCGATGGCGTAGCCTGGGTGTCCGCCGACTTTGTAGAATTTGAAGGGGATCGCGCCGGCGTACCGGTTTTTGGCGTGAAGACGCCCACCCCCCCCCCCCCAGCGACCCCTCCGCCCCCCACCCCCCCCCCCCCCCCCCCCCCCCCC
>CAZTFF010000004.1:34738-86115 GCA_964612485.1 uncultured Caldilineaceae bacterium | reverse complement strand
CGAGATTCAAGTGTGACTGGAGTTCAGACGTGTGCTCTTCCGATCTCCCCGTCCTCACCGACCCCCACTATCGAAATCCCGGCCACCTTTGCCCCCACCGCGACCTCAGTGTACCGAGCTACTTCCGCCGTTATTTTAGCCAGCCGCACCCCGGACCCCAGCCTGACCGATCTCCCATCGGACCAATCTTTCATCAACTGGAACCGGCTGCCGTGGGGCATTGTTTTGCTACTGGTGGTAATTGGTTTGTTCTGGTATCAATTCAGGCGCAATCGCAAGCATTGATTCTTTCCGGCAACGGCACCCTTGCAGCTACAACCACCGTACAGATTGCCAAAGCATAGGCTTTGTGTTACATTAAACGCCGGTTGAAGAACCTTTACTTTGACAATAGTGAGGAGCAAACATATTATGGCATCTGTATTTACCGAACTTTCACTGGTGCAAGGTTTGCAGCAAGACGGCGGCAAAGTGGTGCTGCTGGTGCTGGATGGATTGGGAGGGCTGCCTCTGGAATTTGATGGCAAAACCGAACTGGAAACAGCCAACACCCCCCATTTAGACAAGTTAGCGGCCCAGGGATCGACCGGCCTGCAAGTGCCCATCCGCCCCGGCGTGGAACCCGGCAGCGGCCCGGCGCACCTGAGCCTCTTTAGCTACGATCCGGCCAAATATTTGATTGGCCGGGGCGTGCTGGAAGCCATGGGCATTGCTTTTGAATTAAGCCCCAACGATCTGGCCGCTCGCGGCAACTTTGCCAGCGCCAGCGCCGACGGCACCATCACCGACCGCCGCGCCGGGCGCATCAGCACCGAGGAATGTATCCGCCTGACGGACAAACTGCAAAAAGCAACGGCTGATGTTTTGCCCGGTTATGAAGTATTTGTGAAGCCGGTGAAGGAACACCGCTTTGTGCTGGTGATCCGGGGCGAGGGCCTGGGCGGCGATCTCACCGAAACCGACCCCCTGGTTACCGGCAAAAAACCCCTGCCCGTCACCGACGAAAGCGGCACGGCGGAAGGCAAACAGACCGCCGAGTTGGTCAACAAGTGGGTGGAGGCCGCGCGAGGCGCTTTGGCCGGCGAAGCCCAGGCCAACAGCCTCAATTTGCGCGGCCTGGCCAAAGACCCCGGCCTGCCCCGCTTTCCGGAAATTTACGGCGTGCGGGCGGCGGCAATTGCCGTTTATCCCATGTACAAGGGTGTGGCCCGGCTGGTGGGCATGGAAGTGGTTGATTTTGAAGGCGACCGCCCCAACCACGAAATTGATACGCTGGAAAAGGTGTGGGACGATTACGACTTTTTCTTCATCCACATCAAAAAGACCGACAGCTACGGCGAAGACGGCAATTTTGAGGCCAAGGTCAAAGAAATTGAAGCGGTTGATACCGAAATCCCGCGCATTTTGGCCCTGGAACCCGGCGCGCTCCTGGTTACCGGTGATCACAGCACGCCGGCCAAATTGCGCAGCCATAGCTGGCACCCGGTGCCCACCATCCTATGGAGTCCCAACGGCATGCCCGACCAGGTGCAAACCTTTGGCGAGCGCGCCTGCGCCGGCGGGCATTTAGGCATCTGCCACGGCACTACGCTCATTCCGCAGGCGATGGGCCACGCCAAACGGCTCAAACGGTTTGGGGCGTAAAAGCCATTAGTTCCAAATTTAGAAAATTGGAGAGTGGAGATTAGAGATTGGGAGATTCTTAGCCTGAAATCTCTAATCCCATTCTCTAATATCCCGACGCGTTGGGAAGTTAATCAGTTGGCGAAAACCGGTAACGTAAAATAGAAGACACTGCCCTCCCCATCAACACTTTCTACCCCCACGCGCCCCCCGAGTTTTTCGATAATTCGATGAACAATGGACAGGCCCAAGCCATGGCCTTCCACATGGATTTCGTCCAGCCGGCTGAATTCGGAAAAGAGTACAGCCTGTTTTTCCCGCGAAAGGCCCTGCCCGTTATCCTTTACCCAAAAACAAATCGTATTTTCATCCGGCTGAAGAGTGGCGCCTAACTCCAAATGAGGCGGCGACCCGCCATATTTCAGACCGTTGCTCAGATAATTGACCCATACTTCTTCAACCCAGGGAGCATAACCAATCGCTTTGGGCCACTGATCGGGCTGCAAAATTGTGGCATGATAGGTGTTGATCAATAACTCTAATCGCTGTTGGGCCTGATCCACAATTTCGGCCATGTTGAGCGTGGTGAGTTGTACCTCTTCCTTACGCACGCTTGCCAGCAACAAAAGCGCCTGAATGATGTTGTTCATCTTTTTGCCGGATTGATGGATCCGTTTCAAAATCTCCTGGACTTCTTCCATGTTCAAGGTAGAAATTTCTTCCAGAAGAACCTGGGAATAGCTGATGATCATGCCTAAAGAATTTTGTAAATCGTGCGCCACGGTATGGGCAAAGGCATCTAGTTCTTTGTTTTGCTTTCGGATGGTTAAGTGAGTGGCAATGCGCGCCAGCACTTCGTCGTATTGCAGCGGCTTGGTTACATAATCAACGGCACCGAGTTGAAACCCTTTTACTTTGTCCACCGTTTCAGTCAATGCCGTCATAAAAATAACGGGAATATCTCGCGTTTTGTCGTTTTGTTTTAATTGGCGACAAGTTTCAAAGCCATCAATCCCCGGCATAAGCACATCCAACAAGATAATGTCAGGCTCAGCATACTTCGCCCGCTGCAATGCGCCATTGCCGTCTTCGGCAATTAATACTTTGAAGCCGGCGCCGCGCAAATAATCAAATAAAACGCCCAGGTTCGTAGGATTATCATCAACAATTAAAATGGTGTCTTGTTTTTCAACCATCGGCCCTATCCTTTGCCTGCCGGTACGTTTCAAGAAATTCACACAGCTTATTTACCTGGAAATTTTTCACCAACCGGCGAATTTCACCGGTAAACGCCAGGTAAGCCTCATCCTGCTGATCGATATGGTCTGCCTGTTCCAGAGTGGCGGCAATATCGCCTCGCCGCGCCAGGTCCAGCAAAACAGCCAACGTGTCCGGCGGCGGCGGGATCAGTTCTTGCGGAGAAATTGTTTCAGTCCGGCCGTCGTCACGCTCATGGTCCTGATAAACCCACCGCAGACCCAGGAAATGGCGCAATACGCCCAACAATTCTTCCAGCTGGATTGGTTTAGCTATAAAATGATCGCAGCCGGCGCTCAACGCTTCCTCCCTGTTGCGCTCCTGAACATCGGACGAGGTGGCAATGAGCGCGGTCTCTTTGAATAGCGGATTTTGACGGATTTGCCGGACCAGCTCAAAGCTGTTCATATCCGGCAGCACCAGATCAAGCAAAATTAAATCAGGAACGGTATCCAGCGCAATGGATAACCCTGTTTCAGCCGTACCCCCTTGAAACAACTCAAATCCAAGCGGGGCGAGCAGGTCAACCAGAACCTGTCGATTTTGTTCGTTATCATCAATGATAAGGAGGCTTTGTTTTGTTTCCTGATACCCCATGATTTTTTCACTACTTTCAACATCATCGGCCCAATTCAAGAGCTGCGGCAGGTCCAGCTCAAACCAGAATTTGCTTCCCCGGCCCGGCGTGCTTTCCACTTTGAGCTGGCCGCCCATTATCTGAACCATCTGGCGGCTGATGGTCAACCCCAATCCGGTTCCCTCGATCATTAATTTTTGATCGCCGGCCTGCTCAAACGGCTGAAAGATCAACTCCAACTGTTCCGGCTCGATGCCAATGCCGGTATCTTCAATTTGGAACCGGATTTTCCTAATAATCTGGCCCGGCTGAACCTGTCGATCTGTTTCCAACAAATCAGACACATCCTGGATCGGCCCCACTTTAAAAGCTACCGCTCCCGCCGGGGTAAATTTGATGGCATTGCCCAGCAGATTTACCAACACCTGGCGCAATCGCTGCTGGTCGGCGTGAACGCCAACCGGCAGGTCTCGCTGCCGGGGCGAGAAAGATAGCGGGATATTATCGATAAAGTCAAAGGGGAGATAAACAAAGGGGATGCCTTTTTGCTCGGCCCGAACGGTCATCATATTGGCAATATTTTGCAAGAAAGTAGGAAAGTGGAAATCGGTAAAGAACAGGTCCATTTTCCCCGCTTCAACTTTAGAAATATCCAGAATATCGTTGATGAGCGTCAGTAGATGCTGGCCGCTCTGTTCGATCGTGGTCAGGTTTTGCAATTGATGCTCATTAATATCGGTGTCTCGTTTGAGAAGTTGGACATACCCCAGGATGCCGTTTAACGGCGTCCGCAGTTCGTGGCTCATGGTGGCCAGAAAAACGCTTTTGGCCTGGTTGGCCTGTTCGGCCGCTTCTCTGGCCTGCTCCACTTCGTTAAATAGCTGCGCGTTTTTAACCGCGCTGGCTGCTGCTGCCGCAATCGATTCCAGCAGCGGGAGATCTTTTTCGGTGAAACGGCCGGTTTTTGTATCGGCCAGGTTCAATACGCCAATCACCTCACCTTTAACCTGGAGCGGGATACTCAACATTGAGCGTAAATCCACGCCTATTTTTGATTCAATGTCACTAAAATAATGTTGTTCAGTCAACGTATCGGCCACAATCAAAGATTTACCGCTTTGGGCGGCATGGCCCGTAATCCCCTGTCCGGGCCGGAGCCGCCAGCCGAGCAATGTTTCGATTCCCGGTCCCGTCACCCGGCGACAAACCAGTTCGCCTGTTTCCGGCACGCGTAGCCAGAAAGATGTGGCCGTAATATCCAGCAGTTGGTGCATTTCTTCCAAAATGGCCTGCAACACCTGCCCCAGTTCCAGGGTAGAATTAAACGCCTGACCGGCCTGATTGATCAGGGCTAATTCCCGGTTACGCAATTGCAAAGCCTGATCGGTATATTTTCGTCTGGTAATATCGCACGCCATCCAGACAATGTGCGTTTCCTCTTCTCCCTTCAACATGGGCGCGGTCCGCCCCTCGAACCAGCGGGGACCGGCCGGCAGGTCAAGCGAATACTCCAACGTTTGGGGCGCTTCTTGCTCGATGGTGCGGCGGATCGTATTCATGAATTGTTCGGCGGTTGTCCGGGGCAGCACATCGTACACGCTGCTGCCTTTTAATTCGCCGGTTTTGGGATAAAGAATTAAATCCTGATACGTTTCAAAATAATCAATATAATGCCCGTGCCGGTCAAAAATAAATACCAGGTCCGGCAGCGTGCCCACAAAGGCCCGCAGCCGGGCTTCGCTCTCACGGACCGCTTTTTCAGCCTGCTTGCGTTCGGTAATATCCAACATTTGCCCTACGGTTCGTATCTCACCGGCTGAGTTTTTGATTACCGATACATGAATTTCTACATGCCGCCGGCTGCCATCTTTACGAATAACCTCAAACTCATAGTTGGGCGCTACGTTTGACCCTCGCCGCCGGCGCAGGTAACGCCGGGTGAGCAACCCCGCCGTTTTGGTATCAAGAAACTTTCGAAAATCGTGGCCCACAATTTCCTCGCGGGGGTACCCCAAAATTTGGCATAGCTGCTCGTTGACGTACTCAAATTTAAAATAATCATCGACAACGAGTATCCCGGCGTGAGAATTCTCTATAACCGCGCGATACCGCGCTTCGCTTTCGCGCAAGGCTTCGGCAACTTTTTTACGTTCGGTAATGTCCTCGCCGGAGCTTAAAATTCCTATGATACGGCCTGATTCATCGGTGAGGGGGGTAGTGCGCCAGCAAATGATTTTCTCCTGACCCTCGCCGGTCAGCACAGCTTCTTCCGTATCTTCAACAATCTCGCCGGCCATCAGCCGGTTAAAGATGGACCTAACTTTTTCCCGGCACCGCTCTGGAATAAAATTCTCAATCCACTTTTTTCCGACAACCGCCTGCTGATCGCAAGCCAGGATATTGCTGCCCTCCCGGTTGAGCAGGGTGATCCGGCCTGCCGAGTCGAGCGCCAGAATAATTGAAGGCGCAATATCAAGATATTGCTGGGCTTTATCCCTTTCCCGGCGCAAGGCATCTTCTATGCGAAAACGTTCGCCAACTTCTTCTTCAAGCTGGTTGATGGCTATTTTTAATTCGGCGGCGCGTTCTTCAACCCGCACCTCTAAATCGTGATGCGCTTCCTGAAGCGCCTGAACCAAACGAGCGTTCTCAATGGCTACCGCGGCCTGGCCGGCAAAAACAGCCAGGGGCGATACATCCTCATTAGTAAATCTACCCCGCAAGGAACGGTTTTCAACGTAAATCGCCCCGATTGCCTCCCCACGGCTGACCAACGGGACACACATAATGGAACGCAACCCCAGAATAATCGCGCGCTCCGCCTCGCTAAACTGCGGGTCTTGTTGGGCATCAGGCACCACCAACGACTGATTCGACTCAATGACTTGCGCCAGCACCCAGCGGCTCACCTGATCTTCAACGCCTTCCTCCTGTTCGGTATCAATTTGCCCCCGCCTGATCCGCAGATCAAATGAGCCGTCAGGTTGAACCAGCACCACGCAGCCCCGTTCGGCGCCCACCAGCTGAATAGCCTGGTCTATAACGTCATTCAGCAGCGTTTCAAGGTCTCGGGTTTGCGCCATCCGGCTGCTAACATTTAAGATGTATTCCCACAAGCTTTGGTCCATGCCTGCTCCACGCCAGGGTAAATTAAACTGCACAGGTCTGTTGATACGGTTTATCCGCCCCAATGAATTTGATATTTGCCAAGTGGTTTGTTCAGCCAATCCGGCATGGGGCAAAACTCCCAATCACTTTTCGGTCAGCGCTTCCACGCCTTCCCAATCGGGAGGCACGCTGCGTTCGGCAAAATAGGCGGCTCGTTTCAGATAGAGTTGGGCGGCTTTATCATCGGGATTGTGTTGGAGAACTTTGTCAAAGAAGGCCGTGGCCTCTTGAAATTCTCGGCTGTGGTAATGGAGCAATCCTTTTTCAAAATTGGTCTGGGTTTTTAGTTTCAGGGCGATAACGTCGGGAGGATCGCCATCAAAAATTTCAAACACGGAAATCGCTTCGTGCTTGCCCTTGACCCGGACCCGGTCGAGAAAGCGGAATTGGTACGAGGTGGGCTGGTCCAGATCAAACAACGCATTCTGGCTGATAACAATGGAAGCGCCGTACAGTTTGGTCAATCCTTCCAAACGAAAGGCCAGATTGACCGCGTCAGAGATCACGGTGCTTTCCATCCGTTCCGCCTCGCCGATGGTGCCCAGCATCAGGCTGCCGGTATGAATACTGGCACCGGCCTCGATAGACGGCTGGTCCCGGGCAACCTGCTCTTGGTTAAATAGAGCCAATTCACGCCGCATCTCAATGGCCGCTTGCAAGGCGTCCTCCGCGTTTTCGGGGAAAAGGGCCATCACAGCATCACCAATATATTTGTCGATAAAGCCGTTATATTGCCGGATGATGGGGCTGACCCGGCTCAGGTAAGCGTTCAAGAAATTAAAATTTTCCTGGGGATTCATATTTTCTGAAAGGGTGGTAAACGAGCGCAGGTCGGAACAGAGGATTGTCATTTCGCGCTGCACCTGATCGCCCAGATGCACATCAACGATGCTTTCTTTGCCCAGATAACGTAAAAATTCATACGGCACAAAGCGGCGATAGGCGGCATTGGTTTGGGCCAGTTCCGCCGTTCGCTCCTGGACCCGGATTTCCAACTGGTCGTGCGCCTGCTGCAAAGCCTCCTCCGCTTTCTTGCGTTCGGTCACATTGCGAGACACCGCGATAATTTCCAGGATCATCTGTTTTGTTGATTCGCGGACAATTTTGGTGGTGGTTTCCAGCCAGATCGAACTGCCGTCTTTTTTCAGCGCCCGGCAGGTGATGGTGGAAAGCGGCGGCCAATCCAACAAAGGCTGTTTAAGTTGGGGCACGGTTTCCGGTGCTTCAGGATGCAAAAAGTTTAGAAAGGTTTTACCCACCATCTCTTCAATTTCGTACCCCAACAGCGTCCGGCAGGCCGGAGACACATAGAGATACACCCCTTCCGGCGATTGCCGGGCAATGAGATCGGTGGCGTTATTGGCCAGCAGGCGGTACCGCTCCCGGCTCTCGCGCAGGGCATCCTGCACCCGGCGGCGGTGGATATTTTCCTCTTGCAATTGTTTGTTTTGGGCCTGTAAATCTTTTTGCAAGCGGCGAAGCTGAAGATGATTTTTGATGCGAGCCAGCGCTTCTTTGTACTCTACCGGTTTGGTCAGGTAATCCACCCCACCCACTTCAAACCCTTTGATCTTATCTTCCAGGGCGTTCAGCGCGGTCATAAAAATTATGGGGATATTTTCGCCTTTTTTATCGGCCTTTAATTGGCGGCAAACCTCAAAGCCATTCAACCCCGGCATCATCACATCGAGCAGGATGAGATCAGGCGTGATATGGTTGAGCCTTTCAAACGCGCTTTGGCCGTCTTCGGCCACCAACACCTGATAACCCGCCGACTTTAAGAAGTTAAAAAACAAACTTAAGTTGGTCGCGTCATCATCAACAATCAGTATCGAGGGCTTGGTTTCATTTGCCATCGGTTTTTTCGCCTGACCCTTTCCCGGAAATAAGGCCGGTACAAAAACTATTATAAAGCCCCCTTCCAAGAAAAACAAACCTTTTGTTACGAGCAGGACAAATTTCCTTGCCCATCCGATTGAGTCTCAGCCATTTCTGTGCTAAGATAGAGTCTGATAGATAGCCACAATTATTGAAATCCAGGGAGGTTCTATGGCCAGATATTGCCCCCATTGCCACCAAGAAGTAACGCAGGCCGCCCAATTTTGCCCCGGCTGCGGTAAAAAATTAACCCCGATGGATGAAGATGCCACCCTCATCAGCCCGCCGGCCGGTCAAACAATTATCAATCATAACATTGATGCGGATAAAACGATCCGCCGCCAGGATCAGCCCACGCAAATAACGCCGGACCCCGACCGGACCCAACCTTTTGATGATGGGCAAACCGTCGCCATGCCGGAAGAGCCGTCTGAATCGGACGACGCCAAAACGCAAGAAGACGATGGCGCTACAGTAGCTATGCCAGCCACCCCCGAAGATGACGGCGAAACCAGGGCCATGCCGGAAGATGGAGCCACCCAACAGATGCCCGAGGCTGTGGCGGATTCGCCCGCTGCCGGCGCCGGAGAAGCGCAGGCCAAAACCACCGCCGTAGCCAATTTGAAGACCGGCCGCATTTTGCAAGAGCGATACCGGCTGGATAAAATTCTGGGCCAGGGCGGTTTTGGCGCGGCTTATTTGGCTCAGGATCTCAAACTCAAACGGGTCTGCGTGGTCAAACAGATGGTGGCCCCGGAAGGAACCTCGCTGAAAGAGTTGGAACTTTACCGATCTAATTTTGAGCGAGAAGCCAGCCTGTTGGTGCAGCTTAACCATCCCGGCCATCCCAATATTCCGGAAATTTACGATTATTTTTCCGATGCCGGCGGCAACTACCTGGTTATGAAATATATCGAAGGCAAAAGCCTGAGCGGCGTGCTGGAACACGAAGGTGAAGGCAAAATCCCCTGGCGGGAAGCCGTGCGGTACACTATTGATGTTTGCAGCGCCCTGCATTACATGCACACCCAGGGGGGAGAACCCGTGATGCACCGCGACATCAAGCCCGCCAATATTCTGCTGGGAGACGACGGGCGGGTGTGGCTGGTAGATTTTGGCCTGGCCAAAGCCAAACCCGTGCAAAGCACCGGCGATCTGATGGCTACTCAGGCGGCGGGCAGTTTAGGCTACACGCCCCTGGAGCAGTGGCTGGGCGAAGCCACCCCGGCCTCAGACATTTATGCTGTGGGCGCCACCCTGCACCACCTGATCACCGGCCATCACCCGGTGAAGGCATTTGGCGGGGAGTTCAATATCCAGAAGTTAAAGGATATGCACGGCCACTTTACGCCGGCCCGCAAAATTGATAAATCGCTGCCCAAAGAACTGGACCAGATCATCACCCGCACCACCGACCCCGAACCCGATCAACGTTTAACCGCGCAGCAGCTCTGCCAGGAGTTGGAAGCGTTAGTTTCCGGCACGCAGGCCGCCGCACTCTACACCTTCAAAAACGGCGAATCGGCCAAAACGGTGCAGGAGTTGGTGATCAAGTGCGAGAAAAACCGCGCCGAGGCGCAGGAGTATCTTTACCGCGGCGATTTTGAACGCTGGTTCATGCTGATCAACCGCAATGATCTGGCCGATGCCGCCGCCCAGGCCGTTGAACAGGGAAAAAACCGAAAAGACGGGCTGGAAAAATTTCTCAAACTCATTATACCCAACCTGTTCCTGAACCGGCTGCGCCGCGCCGCCGGGCGGATGAGCCGCGCCACCCTGATCCTTGTTTTTCTGCTGCTGATTTTTGTGGCGCTTCTGGTGATCGGCGGCTCTTACGGGGCGGGCTGGTTTATTCGGCAATCGCTGAATAACAGCGCGTGGTCCTTCGACCATCTTGATCTGGATAACAACAATATCTTCACCGAAACGGAGATCAATCGGAGCGCCCGAAGCATGGTGGGCGCTTACGTGGATGAGTTTGATATTGATATACGCCCGCCGGATCAAATCTATTTAAACACCGGCTGGAGCAATATGAGCGCCATCCTGCTGGTACGGGTCAAACTAGAAAGCGGCAAACCCCACTTTTACCTGGATAACCTCAATGAAATTCCCCTGTTTTTGGTGGGAGAAAATATCTCGCAGGGCATCAACAGAGGGATTGATGATGTGTTTGCCAAAGCGCCGGTTGATATTTCCCAATTAACCGTGGCCGAAGAACAGGTTGTGTTCAGAGTAAAACCCAGCGGGCGCGCCCCGCTGCCCACCCCAACCCCCACCATCACGCCGACGCCCACCCCCAAACCCACGCCAACGGTTACGCCCACGCCGGTTGGCATGGCGCTGGTGGCCGTTTTTAACGAACTGGGCGAAGACATCCTGATAGAAATTGATGACGATACCCTGGAAATTCCGGCCAACGGCTCCATTGTGTTTGAGAAAAAACCGGGCACGTACAATTTTGTGATTTTCTACCAGGAGAACGGCCAGGTGGCGGCGGAAGGCACCAAAGAATGGACCGTATCAAGTTACAAATGGCGCATCACGCCGTAAACGCGCGTTTCAGAAAACGCCCGCGCCTTTTTGTACCGGTATAAACGCCATCCTGCATAATCACCTCGCCCCGGCTGATGGTAGTTACCGGCACCCCGGTCACGGTGATGCCCTGGTAAGGCGTGTACTCAATGTTAGAATGGAGCGCCTCGGCGGTGTAGGTTAATTTTTTTTCGGGATCAAACAGCACCACATCGGCATCGTAGCCGGGAGCCAGATGGCCCTTTTTGGGCATGCCGTGCAATTGCGCCGGAAACGTGCAGCACACCTCCACCCAGCGATTCAGGCTGATATGCCCGGCCAACACCCCAAAGGTATGGGCCAGGGCCAGCCGCGTTTCAATGCCGGAAACGCCGCCGGGCGTCAGCATAAAGTTTTCCGCCCCCTCTCGCTTTAAATCCGCCGGAAAGGGACAGTGATCGGTGGAAATAATATCAATCGTGCCCCGGCCCAGCGCCTGCCACAGCGCCTCGGCCTGGGCCGCGCCCCGAATGGGCGGCTGGCAAATAAACCAGGTGCCGGGCATTTCATCACGCTCGTAAATATCATCGGGCAAGGTGAGGTAATGGGGGCAGGTTTCGCCAAAAGCATCCCAGCCGCGATCTTTGGCGTAGGCCATCTCGCGGGCGGCCTCGCCGCAGGAGAGGTGGAAGATCAACGCGCGCGCGCCGGCCAGATTCGCAATCGACAAGACCCGGTTCACGGCCTCCGCTTCGGTGACAGCCGGGCGGCTGTGCGGGTGCCATTTGGCCTGAATTTTCCCCTCGGCGGCAAATTGTTTCCAGATTTCGCTGATCACCGGATAATTTTCGGCGTGAACCACAGCCAGGCCATTGACCCCGGCCACAGCCTGCAACGCCCGGAAAAGTTCACCATCGGCCAGATACAGGCCGGGATAGGCTGTGTAAATCTTGAAGGTGGCGCAGCCGGCCTCGTACGCTGCCGGAACCTGGGCCAGAATCGACGGATCGGAATCGCGCAGGGTCATATGCAGGCCGTAATCAATTACCACCTGCCCCTCGGCCAACGCCCGGCGCTGCTCAAGCCCTTCGACCAAACCCTGGCCTTTTCGCGGCTCCACAAAATCAACGATGCTGGTGACGCCGCCGCACGCTGCCGCCACGGTTCCCTGTTCAAACGTATCCGTCGTGTGCCAGTTGGCAATGGGCATTTGCAGGTGAACGTGCCCATCCACCGCGCCGGGAATGACGTACAGGCCCTGGGCATCAATTTCCTGTTCCCCGGCAAGCGCTTGCCCGATAGCCGCAATCTGTTCGCCTCGAACGGCCACATCGGCCACAAAATCCTCGGCGGCAGTGATCACGCGCCCGTTTTTAATCACTAAATCAAACACGGTGTATCTCCTTTGTTGGGGGTTGGGGATTGGTTTTCTTTCCCCATCCCCTATCGCCCCTTCGATGGCAAAGATTTCTTTCACCATCATAGCACCAAAACCCCAAATTGTTAACCGCCGGATAGGGGGAATAATTACTTATTGCGTTTATTGGCAGGCTTTGCTACAATCTGAAGTTGAGGAGAGCCTTCCCCCATGGATTTACAACAAGTTTTAAGCCAGGTCATTAGCAAAACCAATGACATTTTTGAGGCTGAAGCAGGGTCTGTGGCCCTGCTGGAGTCGGATGGGCAGGAGATTGTCATCCAGGCCGCCGTAGGCAAAGGGGCCGAGTCGGTGCGCGGCCTGCGCATGCCGGTGACACAGGGTGTCATTGGCTGGGTTGCCTTGCATCAGGAATCGGCCCTGATTCCCGACGTGCGCCAGGACAACCGTTTTTACGCCGATATTGATGCCCAAAGCGGATTCCAGACCCGCTCTATTATGTGCGCGCCGATGCAGGTGGATGGTAACACCATCGGCGTGATCGAATTGATGAACATGCGGGCCGACCGCATGAACGACGACGGCTTGGAAATGCTGGGCGCGCTGGCCGATCAGGCCGCCCTGGCCGTTGAAAACGCCCGGCTGCTGGCCGAAACCCGGCAGCGCTCCGAAGAGCAGGCTTTGCTGTTTGAGTCGATGGCGATTGTTACCTCCGATCTGGCCCTGGAAACCGTTCTGGAGGCCGTGAGCCGGCAAATGGTAGAAGCGCTTAACGCCGATTTATGCCTCATTTCCCGCTGGAATGAGGATAGGGCGGAATTGGACACCATGCAAGCCTACGCCAATCCTGGTGCGCCCCTGCCTGAAAAGAAAGTTCGCCCGCTGGAGAACCTGCTGCTGCCTCGTTCCGTTTTAGAGGTGCAAGCCACCACCATTCTCGAAGCCAATACCCGTGGCGTTCCTTCGGCGGAGTTGGTTTGGATCCACGATTTAAAGGTGCAAGTGCTGCTCCTCATCCCTCTTATTTTTCGTCGCCAAACCATTGGGCTGGTGGAAATTGGCTACCAGGATAGCGACAAAGAGATAAGCCGGCACGAACTCCAACTGGCAGAAACAATGACCGCCCAGGCAGCTGTTACCATTGAACACGCCCGCCTGTACGAAGAAACGATCCGCCGCCTGGCCGAAGCCAAGGTTTTGCAAGAGGCCATGGTGGTGGCGGCCTCAACCCTGGATTTTGACCAGGTGCTCACCGGCACCATCAGCGCCCTGCACCGCACCCTGGGGATTGAACGGCTGGCAATTGTATTGCCATCGGCAGACAGGCAGTATCTGGTGGCGCATCCGGCCACAGTCGGCTTCAACGCGCCGACCGATACAAAAATAAGAATGGAAGAGAGCGCGGTGGGCTGGGTTTTTCAACACCGCAAACCCCTGCTCTTGCCCGATGTCAGCCGGGCGTCCTACTATTATGAACTTGTTCCCGAAACACGTTCCCAACTTTCGGTTCCCATTTTATTGCAGGGGGATGTGGTGGCGGTTCTCAGCGCGGAAAGTTCGCAGATCAATGCTTTTGGTTCCAACGATGTACGCTTGTTTTCAGCCATCGCCGCTGAACTCACCGTGGCCCTGGAAAATACGCGCCTTTTTGATGAGATCCGCGCCGCCGAAGCGAATTACCGCGACCTTTTTGACAACGCCAATGATTTTATCCTTATCCTCAACAGTAACTTTGAGATTGAACGGGTCAATAAAGTAACCCTTAAAACCACCGGCTACGAGCCGGATGAAGTCATTGGCGCGCCTGTGACCAAATTTGCCAAAGCCAGACAATTTCCCAGATTATTCCAAATGTTAAAAGACCGATTGCGCGCGCCCGACACGCCGGCGGTATTTGAGTTGAGTATATTTGGCAAAGACGGGCGTGAAATTCTGCTGGAAACGACCATGCGCATCCAGCGCGAAGCCGGCAAACCGGCCCGGCTGCACTGCATTGGCCGCAACATCACCCAACGCCGCGAGCTGGAACAGCAGCTCCGGCAGACGGAAAAATTGTCATCCACCGGCAAGCTGGTAGCCGGCGTAGCCCACGAGCTGAACAATCCGCTCACCTCCATTATTGGCTACGCCACCATGCTGCAAAAAAACGATCTTCCCGATCCTCATCGGGAGGATTTGGAGGTTATTTTCCGCCAGGCGCAACGAGCGCGCATGATTGTACGCGATCTGTTGACCTTTGCGCGCAAAATCAACCTGGAAACCGCGCCGGTTGACATCAATAAAATCATCAACGCCTCTGTGTCGCTGATGAAACCTCAAGCGAAAAAACACAACATCGAAATCACTACCAGGCTGGCCGCAGATTTACCCCAAACCATGGTAGACCCGCACCAATTGGAGCAGGTATTTGTCAACCTGATTATCAACGCCATCCATGTGCTGGATAAAACCGAAGGCCCGCGCCAAATTACAATTCAATCGCGGCGCGCCGCCGATCTTATTCATGTAAGTTTTGCCGACAGCGGGCCGGGCATTCCCGAAGATATTTTTAATCGCATTTTTGATCCCTTCTTTACAACCAAAGCCATAGGGCAGGGCACCGGCTTGGGGCTGTCGATCTGTTTCGGCATTATCAGCGAGCACAACGGCCGCATCTATGCGGAAAACACTCCCCAGGCCGGCGCGATTTTTCACATTGAACTCCCGGTTACAAAACCCGAAGTCCCCGCCAAACCGGCGGGAACAGCGCCGCCCCTCTCTAAACCGGAGCCGGCAGCCGCCGGACCGCAAAAAATTCTGGTAGCGGACGATGAAAAATCGATCCTGGATTTGCTGGAACGGGTGCTGATGCTGGGCGGCCACACCGTCACCACCGCCGAAGCCGGCCAGGAAGCCTGGCAGGCCATTCAAGCCGATCACTTTGATATTGTTATTTGCGATATTCTCATGCCCGACATTACCGGGCCGGAGCTTTATCAGAAAACGATCAAAAAATACCCCCACATGTCCGACCATTTTATCTTTATTACCGGCAATGTAGTCGATATGGACACCCGCCTTTTCCTGGAGAAAACAGGGCTGATCTGGTTATCCAAACCCTTCCTGCCCACCGATATTGAAGCCGCCATCAACCAGGTAAAAGCCAACGCCAATGTCAGCGCGTAGAAGCTTTTAACACCAATTGACAAAGCCCCCCCCCTATGCTACACTGGCAGTATTAACAGTAAAAACAACATACAATGCTGGATAACATGCAACGAGAGAGAGTCTGAAACCTGTTCAGGCCGCCGAAGGGGCAACGTGACGCAGCAGGCCAGGCTGCCCACCGAAACTCTCAGGCAAACGGGGTCGTTGCATAGACAGCACCTCTGGAGAGCCGGCCATCAGGTTTGGTGATACAAGCGGGGTCGCACCGACGGGGCAACTCTTGTAAAAGGGTGAATCTCTCAGGTTTTGGACAGAGGCTACGGGCATGCTCTTGGAGTGCCCGTTTTTATTTTCACCCATACCGGTGAATAGTGGGATGGAGGACCCATGACCGATGATCTAAAACGAACCCAACTTTATCAATGGCACGTTGACCGCGGCGGGCGCATGGTGCCCTTTGCCGGCTGGGAAATGCCGGTGCAATACCCCACCGGCCCCATTGCCGAACACCACCTCACCCGCCGTTCCGCCGGGTTGTTTGACATTGACCACATGGGGCAATTTACCGTGTCCGGCCCGGATGCGGAACCCTATCTCAACCGGCTCGTCACCTGGGATATTGGTTTGTTGAACATCTACGACGCCCACTACGCCTTGATGTGTTACGACAACGGCGGTGTTGTGGATGATGTATTTGTTTACAGATTGCCCGACCGCTGGTTTGTGGTGGTCAACGCCGCCAATGTGGCCAAAGATTTCCAATGGATGCAGGAGCAGATGGGGAGCTACAACGTTCTTCTTAACGATGTATCGCCCGACACCTACATGCTGGCCCTGCAAGGCCCCCAGGCCATTAACCTGCTGCAACACCTCACCCCGGCCCTCCTGGCCGATATGCCGCGCTTTACCGCGCTGGAAGCTGAAGTCGAAGGAATATCCAGCCTGATCGGGCGCACCGGCTACACCGGCGAAGATGGCGTGGAACTTTTTTTCCCGGCGGAAGAGGCCCTGAAACTCTGGCAGGCAATTTTAGACACGGGCGACACCACCGGCATCGACGTAAACCCTGTTGGGTTGGCGGCGCGGGACAGCCTGCGCTTTGAGCCGGGCTTTGCCCTGTACGGCCACGAAATTAGCGACGATATTACCCCCCTCGAAGCCCGCCTGGGCTGGGCCTGCAAATTTGAAACCGACTTCATTGGCCGCGACGCCCTGCTCAAGCAAAAAGAAACCGGCCTCAGTAAAAAATTGATCAGTTTTGAACTGCTGGAAAAAGGCGTGCCACGCCAGGATTACCCGGTTCTCAATGACCAGGGTGAGGAAATCGGCGTAGTTGTGACCGGCCTGTACGCCCCCACCGTAGAAAAATATTGCGGTAACGCCTTAATTCCGCCGGAATACGCGACGGTAGGTACAAACATTCAAATTGCTATCCGAAATAAAACAAAATTAGCCCAGGTTATCAAACGGCCCTTGTATATACCGGCCTACCGAGAATAATCCAACATGCAGGCAATTAAGGGAGAGGATTGGAGATTAGAGATTTTAGCCTAAAATCTCTAATCTCCAATCCTCTAAATGAGAAAGTTATTTGATTTCCGATCCCAAACTATATAACGCTAACATATTAATCATAAATACTTAACAAGGGGAGATCACTATGAAACTCGATGCAGATGCAAAGTATCAAGAAACGCACGAATGGGCGCGCCAGGACGGTGATTTGATCGTCTGTGGCATCACCGATTACGCCCAGGAGAGTCTGAGCGATGTGGTTTACGTCGAATTGCCCGAAATCGGCGCTTCGCTGGAAAAAGGGGATATTTTTGGCGTGGTTGAATCGGTCAAAGCCGCCAGCGATCTCTATATCCCGATGAGCGGCGAAATCGTCGAGGTCAATAAGGTGCTGGAAGACGAACCGGAACTGGTCAACGACGATCCATTTGGCAAAGGGTGGATGATCAAAATCAAACCTGCCGATGCCGGCCAGTGGGACGACCTGCTCTCCGGCACGGATTACGAAAAAGTAGCCGCTGAAGAGGAATAGGATTCAGGGGAGAAGCGATTCAACGAAGAAGCGATTCAGCAAAGTAAAAGACGCGGATTCGCTGATTCGCCAAATCGCTAACTCCCAGCCAGAAAGGAATAGCTATGAACTACGTAGCCAACACGCCCGCCGATCAACAAGCGATGCTGGACGCCATCGGCGCGGACTCGGTGGAGGCGTTGTTTGACATGGTGCCGGAACAGGTACGGTTTCCCCGCCTGAACCTGCCCCGTCCCCTATCCGAGATGGAGGTTTTGGCCGAACTGGAACGCATGGCCGACACCAACGCCGATGCCAACCACTACGCCTGGTTTTTGGGCGCGGGCGCGTACAACCATTTTGTGCCCAGCGTAGTGCCCCAGCTTCAGATGCGCGGCGAATTTTACACCGCCTACACCCCCTACCAGCCCGAAGCCAGCCAGGGTACGCTGCAAGCCATTTTTGAGTACCAGAGCATGATGGCCGAACTTACCGGCATGGATGTGGTGAACGCCTCTCATTACGACGGCGCCACCGCCCTGGCCGAAGCCGCCATGATGAGCATCAATGTCGCGCGCGGCAAACGCTCCAAAATTGTGGTATCGCCCCACGTTCACCCCCAGTATCGGGCGGTGATGCGCACCTATTTGCAAGGGACATCGTTGACCATTACCGGCGACGAAGACCCCGGCACCTCCCTGGACACGCTGAAAAGCATGCTCGATGCCCAAACCGCCTGCCTCATTGTGCAATCGCCCAACTTTTTTGGCGAGTTGGGGGATGTAGCCGGGCTGGCTGAGGCGGTGCATGCGGCGGGCGCGCTGCTGGTTGTCCACACTGATCCCATCAGCCTGGGTCTCTTCAAACCGCCCGGCCACTACGGGGCCGACATTGTCACCGGCGAAGGGCACAGCCTGGGCAACCACCTCAACTTTGGGGGCCCGTATTTGGGCGTGTTTGCCACCACCAACAAACTGGTGCGCAAGATGCCGGGCCGCGTAGTAGGCCAGGCCGCCGACAGCGAGGGAAAACGGGGCTTTGTGCTGACCCTTTCCACCCGCGAGCAGCACATTCGGCGGGAAAAAGCCACCAGCAATATCTGCACCAATCAGGGATTGATTGCGTTGGGCGCGGCCATTTACCTGGCCACTATGGGCAAGCAGGGGCTGCGCCGGGTGGCCGAACTGTGCTACCACAAAGCCCACTATGCCGCCACAGAGATCGACCGGGTGGATGGCTACGAGGTCGTCAACAACCGTCCTTTCTTCAAAGAATTTGTGGTTCACTGCCCCCAACCCGCCCTCGATGTGGCCCAACGCCTGAGCAAGCAAAAAATTGTACCCGGTTATGTTTTGAGCCGCCATTTCCCCAACCGGCCCAACGACCTGTTGGTTTGCGTCACCGAGATGAACACCAAAACTCAAATTGACCAACTGGCGGCGGCACTCAAGGAGGTGATCTGATGTGGCAAGCGCCTGAACCGTTGTTGTTTGAAATGAGTTCGCCGGACCGGACGGCTTTTTCGCTGCCGGAGTTGGATGTGCCCGAAGCCGACCTGCCCCAGGAATACTTGCGAGACGAAGTCAACCTGCCCGAAATCAGCGAGTTGGAACTGGTGCGGCACTATGTCCGGCTGTCGCAAAAGAATTTTAGCATCGACAGCCATTTTTACCCGCTCGGCTCCTGTACCATGAAATACAATCCCAAAGTCAACGAAGCTGCCGCCGCCCTGGAAGGCTTTGCCCGCACCCACCCGCTCCAGCCGGAGTCGATGGCCCAGGGCAACCTGGAATTGATGTACCACCTGCAAGAGTATCTCAAAACCATTGCCGGTTTCGCGGGCATCAGCCTGCAACCCGCCGCCGGGGCGCAGGGCGAATTTGCCGGCGTGTTGATCATGCGGGCTTATCACCAGGCCACCGGCGATACCCAACGCACCAAAATGCTCATTCCCGACAGCGCCCACGGCACCAACCCGGCCAGCGTGGCGATGAGCGGCTTTGAAGCGGTAGAAATTCCCTCCGATGCGCGGGGCAATGTTGATTTGGACGCGCTCAAAGCCGTGTGCGATGAAACCGTGGTCGGCCTCATGCTGACCAACCCCAATACGCTGGGCCTGTTTGAAGAACACATCCTGGAAGTCATCAAAACCATCCACGCCTGCGGCGGGCTGGTGTACGGCGATGGAGCCAACCTGAACGCCCTCATGGGCGTGGCCCGCCCCGGCGATCTGGGGTTTGATGTGATGCACTTCAACCTGCACAAAACCTTCACCACGCCCCACGGCGGCGGCGGCCCCGGTTCCGGCCCGGTGGGAGTCAACCAAAAACTGGCCCCCTTCCTGCCCGGCCCCATTGTGGAAAAAACTGATACGGGCTATCACTTCAACATGCCGGAGCAGTCGATTGGCCGGGTGAAGGCGTTTCACGGCAATTTTGGCATGCTGGTGCGGGCCATCACCTATATTATGATGATGGGCGAAGCCGGGCTGCGCGAGGTGACGTTCAACGCCGTACTCAATGCCAACTATCTCAAGGCCAGACTGGAAAAAGTATACCCGGTGAAATACGACCGCACCTGCATGCACGAGTTTGTGGCCATGGGCAACATTGCCGAAGGCGTCCACACCATGGATGTAGCCAAGCGGCTGATTGATTACGGATTCCACCCGCCTACCGTCTATTTTCCGTTGATTGTGCATGAAGCATTGATGATTGAGCCAACCGAAACCGAAAGCAAAGAAACCCTGGATAGATTTATCGACGCGCTCATCACTATTGCCGACGAAGCCAGGGAAAACCCCGACCTCCTGCACGCCGCTCCCCACACCACCCCGGTATCCCGGCTGGACGAAGTGAGCGCGGCGCGCAAACCGGTGCTGTGCTATCGAAGTTGAAGCCATCCACCTGTTAAGTTCGGTTTCAATGCTATCGAGCCGCATGCAACGGCCTAAAGACAAAAAAATCCCCGGCAAAATAAACCGGGGACAATGAGGAACCGCATTAGTTTCCAACGATACCAATGTTTACCTGCTTACAAATTCGTTCAAATCAGACCGGCCCAATCGTGGATACTCACCCACGGCTTCAATCAAGTATCGTTATTGGCTAACTCTTTCGCGCTTCAGAGAAGCATTCATGCAGAACCGGTCTGATTCGAAACCGTTATAAACGGGGTAAACACAAAAATTTACGCGCGTAATAAAACCATCGTTGAGCTAATGCTTTAACAATTTTAACACTTTAGAGAAAATATGTCTCCCCCAAAATTTGGGGGTCTCTGATCCAAATACCCCCAGCGACTCGGCGAAATGGATTGAAAGTTTTGAAACAGTGGCTTCGTTTGAGCCAAAAACAATCTTCCTTTCCCACGGAGTTTCACGGAGAATTCACAGAAAAACACAGAGATTTGCCCAACATCCGCTCCGTGAGTTGGAAGACCACCTCAACCGATTTCAGCCGGATGTGGTTGGAATTTCCATAGTACCACCACCAGGAGGTGGTTTATGAATGAGAAACTGGAAATTGCCAGGGATTGGCTGCCCCGTTACACCGGCATGCCGCTCAATAAATTTGGCGAGTTCATTCTTTTAACCAATTTTCACGATTATCTGACCCAATTCGCCGAACGGTTTGATTGTGATATTTACGGACTCAATCGCCCGATGCAAGCCGTAACTACCGGCGAAGGGTTGACGATGATCAACTTTGGCATGGGGTCGGCCAATGCGGCCACGATTATGGATTTGCTGTACGCCTGCTCGCCCAAGGCGGTGCTTTTTTTGGGAAAATGCGGCGGCTTGAAACATTCCACTGAAATCGGCCATTTTATTCTGCCCATCGCGGCCATTCGCGGCGAAGGCACCAGCAACGATTATTTTCCCCCGGAAGTGCCGGCCCTGCCTTCTTTTAAATTGCATAAATTTGTTTCAGAAAAAATTGTTGAGCGTAAGCTGGAGTACCGCAGCGGCGTGGTTTATACCACCAACCGGCGGCTGTGGGAACACGACAAGCCGTTTCTGGATCGACTCAAAACTTTAACGTGCATTGCCATTGATATGGAAACGGCCACGCTGTTTATTGTGGGGCACCACAATCATATTCCCCGAGGCGCGCTGCTGCTGGTATCGGATGTGCCGCTCACCCCGGAGGGAGTTAAAACCGAGGAGTCGGATCGGGTGGTGGCCCATGAGTGGACCCACATTCATCTCCAACTGGCCATTGAGGCGATGACCGATATTGGGGAAAAAGGGGAAGAGATCAAACACTTTACCTATTGAGGTTTACTGGCGCATCCTCTCTAAAAATTTTGAACCGCGAAATGGGACAATTTTCCGGCTTGTTTGATGAAGAATGAGTATCAACCAACTTATTACTCGCAAGCCGATGCGGCTAACGGCTCAAGTTCCACTGTTTCCACCTCTCGCTGATTGATCCAAACGTGTAACCACAAGAAACCGGCCACCGCCACCATCGACAATATCCCGGCGGCATACCAGACCCAATTGGGATTGTAGTTGTCCATAATCAGGCCGGCCAACAGCGGGCCAATAGCCACAGGCAAGGTCCAGCTGAAGCCAAACATCGCCATGTAGCGCCCGCGCATATTTTCCGGGGCAAACTGGGCGGCCAACGCCTGCGCCACCGGAACAATCACCATTTCCCCCAGGGTAATGACCACCATCGCCAGCATAAACCAGACAAACGTGGTCACAAAGCCGTACATCACAAATCCAACGCCCACCAGGGCCGTGCCCAGCGCCATCATCACCATCGGCGCGTAGCTGGAAAGGCGGCGGGTGATCCAAAATTGGAACAATACCACCATGCCCGCATTGAGGCTCAAAATGTAGCCAAAGCCCTGGGGCGATACGTTATGCATATCGCGCAAATACACCGATAAGGTGCTGTTCATTTGAATGTAGACGATGGTTGCCAGGAGCGATACAACAAGAAAGGCCATATAAGTATAATCTCGCAGCACAACCCCATAACCCGACAGCGTTTGTACCAGGCTTTGCTCCGGCTGGCCGGTGGTGTCGGCCGGCTTGGTTTCGGGAATGGCCAGGTAAACGATAAAAGCCGTGATGGTGCTGGCAATCGCATCGGCGATGAACAGGTAGAGGAACGAATAGACCGCCAGAAATCCGCCGATCATGGGGCCAATCGCCACGGCAAAGTTAAAGACCACCCGGAACATGCCGTAGCCTTCGGCTCGTTTTTCTGCCGGTAATAGATCGGCCACCATGGCCTGCCGGGCCGGCGCGCCGGTTTCGGCCAATAAACCAACCGCTCCGGCCACCACGTAGAATAACCACAATTCATTAACCAGGCCCATAGCCACACTGCTCATCGCGCTGGCCAACAAACCAAAAATAGTCATCCAGCGCCGGCCCAATTTATCGGCCAGGGCGCCGCCCAGCATGCTGCCGGCCACGTTCATCACGGCGAAGATGGCAAACATAATGCCCACCTGGGTCATGCCCACGCCAAATTTTTGCGTTACGTACAGGGCAAAGAAGGGAAACATCAACGCTCCGCCCAGCCGGTCGATAAAAGATGCGCCCAACAGCGTCCAGAAGGTGCCGGGATATTCTTGATATATACTTTGTACTTTCTTGAGGATCATTTCATTGCCTCAGGTTTATCTGGGTTGTTATTGCTGCGCTCGAGCTATTTATCGGTGTGACCGCGACAGCAATCCAATAATATTCTGCCAGATATTCGACTTGTTACCGGCAGAAATTACCCGACCGATAAGCCGCTCTTTTTCCGCTTCACGCAGCAAGTCTTTGTAATGTTCTTTTCTTGATTCATAATCATTGGCGAAATACATCGTTAACCTCCAACTTTTTGGCTCACAACCAATCTTATTTACCGAAAGTATAACGAATAAACGTCCCGCAAATGTCCCAAAAAGCGTCTCACACTTTTTGAATCAAAATTCCGGCCTGATCAGGCCGGAATTTTGATTCAAAAACCGATTACGTGTAATTACACAATTAACTTTCAAAGCAGCACCCTTCGATACGCCTGCGCTACGCTCCGGCTACTCAGGATGCTGCCTGGTTAATGACGCATAATGTTTAATATTATTTTTCGGCGGTTTTGGAAGCATGATAACCTGAACAGGCAACGCTACTTCGCCAAAAGCGCCTCCCTTGCCAGCCAATCAGCCACCAAATTACCGGCAACTTGATTCCCTTCAGCCGTCCAATGGCCTTCGCCAATAATGTAAAGCGGTACCCGACCCCGCGCCGAGGAGTAGGCGATCATGGGTTGGGTCAGGTCGATAAAGGGGATATTTTGGGCGGTCAAAAACTCGATCATCCGCTGATTGGGCCGGTCGATTTGCGCCTGGGTAAATTGGGGATTGTCTTTTAGAAATACGGCCTGTTCAGCCGGCGTTAGCATCTGGAGCCGGATCACCGGCCACGGGCTGATCAATGCCACAGCAAATCGGGCGCCATCTGCCTCAACCTCTTGCCTGAGTTGGGCAATAGTGGCCTCGGTGAGTTGGTAAGCGCGCCGCAAGGCGGGTTCCTCATCGGGTAAATAGAGGGCAGCAAAATCCAGGGGGAAATCTTTGCCAAATTCTTCACGGGGATACCGGGCAACAATCAACGGCTCGATTTGCCGATACAGCCGGGAAATTTGGTAGGATTGACCCGCCCCGTTTATGATCCATCGCTGTAAGGGAGAACAGACATCTCCCATCCGGCTGAAACCGGGGGCATAAGTCAATGAGGTGGGATAGAATTCACTTTCACATAAGGCGAAATAGGGCGCATAACAGTTAAAACCATCGATGGTCATGACATTGCCCGGCAAGTTATCCTGAAAATCGTTCCCCAGGTAGAGCATTAAAATAACCAGGTCCGGTTCAAACCGGCGGCCTTGTTCGCGGTAATAAACCAGTTGTTGATTGGTGCCCCAATTCACCACGCCGCTGCTAATGACCTCGAAATTTTGGCCCGGCGATGCGGCGTTCAATCGATCTTCCAAAACTTGATGCGCGGTCTCGGTTTCGTTAACCTGAATGGCCTGGACAAATGAATCGCCCAACATTAGCATACGGAAGGTGTTAGCGGGTTTGGCCCAGGCATGATCGGTATCGTGCATACCCAGCGCATTGAATGACAGCGCCTGCCGAAAATTGTCATCCTCAAATATATCCTGAAAATCAGGCGCGCCCGTCCATCCCAGGGTAGGATCACAGGAAAAAATTTTGCCGGTATCTACCGGGTAAGGGGGCGCTAACAATCGAACCAAAATTTCAAGCGCGAACAGAGTAAGGCATATACTGATCAGGGCCAGAAAAATCCCACTCCATAATTTTGACGGTTTGGTGACAGGGCGGTTGGGTGACATTAGTTTCTCTCAGGGTCTTGGTGAGTTTAAAGTGTGTTTCTTAAATCAAATTTGGCTGCAAAATTACTTCAAAATGTCACTCCGAGCGATAGTAGGAGGCTCCCCCCTCGAGAACCAGGGGATTCTTCGCTGCGCTCAGAGCAACATTTATTCAATAACTTGTATATCTTGCAGCCAGAGAAAATCATCGCCCGGTTGGCCGGCTGTTCCAGCGGTGAGGGGCAAACGTTCCAGGGTGCCGGCGTGGTACAGGCCAATAATGAGCGGATACCGGCCCGGCGGGGTAGCCGGATCAAGTTGCAAACGGAACTGCCCCCGGCCCCGCTGGCCGGTACGCCACACCGATGTGGGCAAACGGCAGGCCGGATCATCATCCTGCTGCGCCCATAAGGTGGCGCCGTCCGTCAGATGCACAAAAGCCCGATAATTATCACCCGGCTCGGCCAACGCCCGCCAGTAGAGATCAAGATAAAGCGTATCGCCGGGCGCGACGGTGGCCGAGGGCAGGGTGTACCCCACAAATTTGATGGCCGAGCCAAATACCGCCTCCACCATTTTGGCCGGGTCCGCCTGCCGCGCAAAATTGAGTGGGGTGGCCTGCCGGTCAAAGGCGGTTTCCCATTCTTCAACCGGGTAAAGCGGCACCGGCTGCGGCGGCGCAGCCCCTGCCGAAAAGATGCGCAGCCGAACTTCATTTTCCCGCTCAATGCGGGCCGTTTCGGCGTAGCCCCGGACGGTGGGGATCGTTTCCAGGCCCGGCGCGCGCACAAAATATTGGGCCGGCGTGTTGTAACAGGAACGCGCCTGGCTGTAATTGTACCAGATAGGGATGATAAAATCCTCGTTCATGCTGCGAAAATCGCCAGGGAAATGGCCCTGCGCGCGCAGCGCGCCAATGGCCTTCCAGCCTTCTTTTTTGGGGTAGCCAAAGTAGTCTCGCGTATCGGGCAGGTCATCGTACACAACCTCCGCCAATGATCCATCCCATTGCTGCCGGGTTTGGGTGAGGCCGGACTCGTTGGATAGAAAGATAATGACTGCGTACCCTCCTATCAGCCCCAGCAGTACCACGCCAAAGAGAAGAAGCAGGAGCGCAAGCGGGCGGAATTTATTCTTCAACAAAACGTTATTTCCTTTGATGTGCCACCGGTTGGCGGCGTCCAGCAGCCAGGCCCAGCCGGCGCCGGCCATCAAGATTGCGCCCGGATACAGAATGTAAAGATGGGTGCGGGGGTCATCAACCAGGAAAACGTAGCCCATGAAGGGAGCGCCGCCTAAAATCCAGGCAGTCCGGGCTTCAACTGTGGGGGAGATCCAAATCCAGAACAGGCCCCACAGAATCCAGGGGAACAGCGCCAGGCTAAAAGTATCCGCCTGCCAGAGATTGGGCCAGAACCAGGTGGATGCGGCCAGCACGCCCAGCCCGGCAACGATCCACCGGCCTTTAGCTGCCAGGCGTTGGCTCTGCCACACCACAAAAGCGATCAACCCGCCCGCCAGCAGCGGCAAATAAAAATGAGAACTGTATTCCTGATCTAACCGGCGCAAGACATCCAGATTGTTGTAGAGCAGCCCCGGTTTTACTCGCGACTCGGACAGATAGGCTGCGGTGTTACTAAATTCGGGATCGAGCAGGTAGGGGATGTAGAAGGCGGCCAGCAGGGTCAAGAAGATCAACAACGAAATTGCCGTAACCAACCGCTGATTTTGCCGGATAAGAAGCAGCCACAAATAGGCGGCAGCGGGCAGCAGCAGCAGGGCATCAAAATGAGCAAGCAAGCAGACGGCCAACAAAATCGCGGCTGCGATTTGCAGGCGGGATTGCCGGTTGTTCCAGGCCAGATAAAGGGCGTAGATAGCCAGCGGCCCCAAAAAGAAAATCAGGGCCTGATATTGCACCATACGCCCAAAACCAATGGCGTAGCCATGCACCGCCCACAACAGCGCGGCCAGAATTCCAGCCGTCCAGCCAAACCAGCGCCGCCCGATCAAAAAAAGTGTAACTACGCTGAGAACGCTGCTGAGGGCAAAGGGAAAACGGGCCAGGGTTTCGGTGATATGGCCGGCCAGCAGCCACACGGCTACCGGAACCAGCATCTGGGCCGGGCCTTTGCGATGCAGGAAAAGGGCGTAATCTTCGCCCTGAAAGAGACGGACGCCCAACATCAATGCTTCGGCCTCGTCTTCGTGGAATTCGGCATAACCCAGCCGGGGAAAGCGCAGCACCACCGCCAGCAAAATGAGAGCGGCCAGCCCGATCATCACCGGCCAGGCCATAGAACCGCCGCCGGGGGATCGAGAAGTTCGCCAGGAAAAAATAAGCCCGGCCAGCGTGAGGGCGTTCACGGTAAGCCATACCTGATTGGCGGTGAGCGCGCCGGGCAGGTACACCGCCGCTATCGCAGCCAGCGCGCTGAACGCCAGGGAAAGGCCCACCGCCAGCGTGAGCCGTCCGGCACTATCGAGCGGGTGATTCAAGAACACCGGCAGCCAGACCCAGCCGGGGATAAAAAACAACAAAAACAGCGCGGCGATGTCACGCAGGGCGCTCGTGGGCGGCGCAATCAGCAGCAGGCCATTGGCTAATAGAAATACCAGAATGTGCCAAACCAATGCGTTGCGTTGAAGATTGATTTTCATAAAAGATGTTGGTGAGGCATATAAATTGCCACGGGTTCCCGAAGATACTCGGATTATATAACAAAAAATTGATCTTAGAAATCTTGTTGAGCGGGAAATAACAAAAAAGGACTTGGAGGTTTACTCTCCAAGTCCTTTTGAAAAAATCAGCAATCGTTGCTGTTGGGTGCTAGAGTGAAAGCGACAATGTTTTCAGACTTTGCCCCACCGAGATCAAGGTATCGCCCAAATTTTGCAAGAGACGCACCGAAAATCCGGAGGTGGGTTCCTGAACTTGTTTGATCAAACGGGCTTGATCCAACTCTTTGGACAACTCATGGTAACGATAGTGCAGTTCATTTTCCATATTGAAGTAACTCATATTGACCTCCTCAAATATAAACTTCTTTCAAACAAACTCGAAAGGAGATTATAGCCGGGAAGTGTTCAAAATGGATGTAATCGTCGTGCAATTCTTGTGTAATAGATGCCGCTGATCTACCAATTATGTTCAAAATGATGAATTGACCTCTTCTAACGTAAACATATAACCCACTCCGGTGATGGTTTGAATAAAGCGGGGGTACTCCGGGTCCGGTTCCAATTTGCGGCGCAGCCGGCTGATGAGGCCCCGCACCAATTCGCGGTCGCCGCCGCCGTCGTAACCCCACACGCGCTCTACAATTAAATCCGTGGGGACAACCTGCTCCCGGTTATTCATCAACACGTAGAGCAGCCTGAACTCCAGGTGGGTAAGGCGAACCGGTTCCCGATCTTTGACCATGACGGTTCGCGTGGCCGGATCGAGGGCAATTTCATCCAAATCCAGCGAGGTCAACATAAACGAGGGCACTGTTTCAACGCGGCGCAACAGAACCTGGGCATAGAGGGCCAAGATTCGCGGCGATACGGGCCGGAGCAGCACCAGATCGGCTCCGGCTGTCAAAATAGTGCAGATTTGCGCTTCGGAGAGCGCATCGGCCATCACCAGGAGGGGAACCTGCGTGGCAGCCCGAACATCGGTAACTTTTTTTAACACGGTATCAATGGTGTCTGTAGCCAACAACACCAACTCAGCCGAAGCTTCCGGCCAATTTTCCAGGACCGGGGCCAGCTTGGCGCTGACGCTCACGTCCAAACCGGCGCGTGTCAACACCGGTTTGAGTATATCGCCCTCATTAGGGTCGTCTACAAAAATACAGGCTCTCATTTTATCTCTCCGCCAAACTTTTTAACCTAAGAATACAATAAACCTGACCACAAGCTTACCTACAGTTTGCCACTCACACCGATTTCAGGCAAAATGTGAGGCTGATTTGGGACGTTGGGTCCCTGGAAAAAGAGGAGAGCTATGGTTAACATCAAACCGTTTCGGGGAGTCCGGTATGACCCCCATCAGTTCGCCGACCTGTCTGAAGTGGTCAGCCAGCCCCATGATCGTATCAATATTGATCGCCAGGAAAAATATTATGATCTAAGCCCCTACAATATTACGCGCGTCATCAAAGGCAAAGAGCATTCAGATGATGATGAGACCAACAATATCT
The DNA here is from genome assembly GCA_964612485.1 of uncultured Caldilineaceae bacterium. Taxonomy (GTDB): domain Bacteria; phylum Chloroflexota; class Anaerolineae; order 4572-78; family J111; genus JAFGNV01. The sequence goes on along the minus strand of CAZTFF010000004.1, from coordinate 57,011 downwards.
ACACCCGCGCTCAGGATTCATACCAACAATGGCTACGCGAAGGAATTTTGAGACAAGCTGCCTCTCCCGCCTTGTATATCACCCACCAAACCTACACCCTGGCCGACGGCAGCCGCCGCACCCGCAAAGGATTGATTGCCGCGCTGGAAGTCACCCCCTATGAAGCGGGCATTGTGCTGCCCCACGAGCAAATTCTGCCCAAATCAATGGAAGATCGGGTCCGGTTGATCCACAGCACGGCGGCCAATTTTGGCAGTATTTTTATGCTTTATCCCGGCACCGATATTGACACCCGGCTGGAGCCGGCCCTGGCCCAACAACCACCGCTGGAATTCCGCGAATTGGTGGTGGAAGATGAGGTAGAACAAAAGCTGTGGGCCGTCACCGACCCGAATATTATTGAGACGGTAAGCGAAACGATGAACCGCAAACCCAATTTAATTGTGGCCGACGGCCACCACCGCTACCAGACCGCCGTTATCTACCGCGAGGAGATGCAAAAAAAATATCCCGACGCGCCGGTCAATGCCGCTTTCAACTACCGGCTGGTCACGCTGGTGAGTATGGATGATCCCGGCCTGGTCATTTTGCCCACCCACCGGCTGATCAAGGCCAACTTAAAACTGAACCACGATGAATTGTTGCAGCGCGCCGGCGAATATTTTGAGATCACGCCGGTTGTTAACCGCCCCACGCTGGAGGCGGCCCTGGAAAGAGCCAAATCCGAGCCGCTGCCCAGCTTTGGCCTGTACGACGGCAATTATGCCCTGTTCACCCTGCGCAGCGCCGAAACAATGGAACAACTTCTGCCCGACCGGCACCTGGCCTGGCGCACGCTGGATGTCTCGGTGCTGCACGAGTTGTTCATCGAGCGGGTGCTGGATATTGATAAAGAAGCCGTGGCTACCAAAGAGAAGGTAAATTTCATTCGCAACCCCGATCAAGGTTACACTGCCGTAGAGAAGGGCGAGGCTGACTGCCTGCTGTTGATGAATCCCACCCGCATCGAGCAGGTGCGCGCCTGCACCGTAGCCGGGGAACGCATGCCGCAAAAATCCACCGATTTTTACCCCAAAATGCTCAACGGCGTGGTGATGATGAAAGTGGGGGCTGAGGATCGGGTGTAAAGATGTGGTATAATAACAGCACCCATTCCGATCACCTATAGTTGTAATCTAAGGAAATACAATGCCAATTTATGAATACGAATGTATTGAGTGCGGGAACCGTTTCGACAAACTTATCCGCAACCCTAACAAACCACCCAAAATTATCTGCCCGGCCTGTGAGGGAAAAGACGTGCAACGCTTGATCTCGCAGGTGGCCGTTCACGGCGGCGAGGGCGGCACTATTGATAGTGAAGTTGAAACTGAAAGCACCCCCGCTAAACCGCCGGTCTTTGGCCGCAAAGAGTTGCAGGCCGCCCAGGAAAAAAAGCGGCAGTTGCGTGAGCAGGCTAAATATGGGGAGTGATGAAGTACACATATCACCAGCAATTGACAAGGGAACCTTTATCAATATACTACGACAAAATCATCAATAAAGCAGGTAATAATTTATGATAATTCCCGATTTAATAAAAAATAGGTTATACTCAGCACGGGCATAAAAAAACATTTTTCACTCTGGTAGAATTGTTACTTTATGCTCGTGGCAAGTACATATAGTGATGCAAATTTAAAATTTGGAGCAAGGAAATCCAAATTCATAACCCCATGCCAGACTCGCCAAAAAATTCTAACCAAACCAATCATCAAAAAATTCATCCAGAAAGAATTTCTCATTCTTCTTTTTTTGCTGACGTTTTTTGGGACGAGGTGCTCCTAGAAATTTTTCATTGATAGGGATTCCGTGCCGTACCAACAGGTATTCAGCCCACTGGGCCTGTTCTAACTTAACAGTAAAAAATAGATCCCCATTCGTAATTTGGGTTCCCCACATCTTGACCCCATTTTCCCGCATCAGTTTCTCAATATCGAACGCATTCCAGCCATTTCCAATAGACCTATTATAGGGAATAAAAAAAGTCCAACTGTTTGATTGTAGAGGAGTTGGATCGTTAACGATATGCTCAAATATATTTACAGAGGGGGTGATCCAATCAAAGACAGCAAAAAATTCAAATAACCACCGCATCTAAGTTATTTCATCCTCATGTATTTCATCCCATAATAGAACTAATGTTCTATTATAAAAGAATCTCTGGCTGTGTCAAATTGAAAAAGCAGGATTGGGCGAATTTTGCTTCTTCGAGAAGTAAATTTGGTAATACAGTTTTAGAGATTGAGCGTCAAAACCATAATTCCAATCCAATACTACCAACTGTCTGCTCAGGGAGGGCTTACAAATGGAACATCCAAACTTTGTTATTGGTTTCATCATTGCCGGCGTTATCGGCTTTTGCTCAAATCTGATTGTTATGAGTTGGCAAAACATTGGTAACACGAATCATCAGATGTTTAATGATCCCCCACAGCCGGCTTTAAGGCCACTACCAAACTCAATCAATAGCACTATTGGAGCAGAGCCAACCGAATCGCCGATTCAAGTTGTTGCTGGCGGGTGTCTGAATATTATTGGACAATTAATACTTCAACTCATTTTTCTGGCTGTCATTTATCTGATTATTTACATTACATTGTCTGAATTTGAGATAGACCAAGATTTTCTCATCGGCACCCTTTTTGCCGCCGTTTTTGCTATTCTATTAAGTCAATTCGTTCATAACTGGGCAATGATTTCTAATCTATTTCAACAAATTACTAATCCACCACAACCGGCTTTAAACCCAATAAATCCCCCAAACGACCAACACACAGCCGCAAATCCACCAGAGCCAGCTTTCACTGTATTGGTAAATAACATTGCTGAGATATTCATTCGAGTTATATGGGGTATTGCTCTGGGATACATAATAATATTAACAGTCAGAGCTGCCTATTTTTATATGGAAACCGGGGCAGTATTTCAAACAACAGGAGGATTTGGAACTTGACTCATCGGAAATAATGGACTCTACCTGGTTTTTGACTCCACTCCACACCTATGCTAAAATCATTTCACATAACCCAATGCGTTGATCGAGACGAGTACGCGGTTGCAGTCGTGCCAGAGAAGGCGGGCCATTGGCTGGAAGCCTGCCCCACCGAACACCGCCGAAAACCCCTCGTGAGTGAGCCTTGGAACGTTATCTTGCCAATAAAAGGCTCCGGCTGACCCCGTTACCGGTCGTCCATAAGGGTAGAACGCGCGTTTCGTTTTACCAAAATTGGGTGGAACCACGTGGAAAATTGGCCCCTCGTCCCAAACCGGACGAGGGATTTTTATTTTTGGAGGTATGATGGCTAAACGAAAAAGAGGCAAACGAAAAGGTTTTAAACTGGAAATCGCCGAAGATTATCGCTCTGAGAAGTATGTGATGTACATCGCCAACGCCGAAACCGGTATTTTGCAGGCCGGCACTGTAGACCCTGATTTAACCGATGGCGACGTATACGAGGCCCTTGAGGATCTGATCGCACAGTTGAAGGACCCGGATACCTATCAGAAATTTTTCACCCCGAAGCCGGCGGATACCGAGCCGGCTGAAGTGGATAAAATGGATGATCTGGTGCAATCCTTTATCATTATGAATCTGCGCCGGGCTTTTGAAGAGTACAGCCCCCTGGCCGCCAAAGATGTGATCGGTATTTTAGAGGTGATCAGAACCTCCGTAAAACGGTGGAGCCACGGCATGCACCGGCGCGGCTACCTGACCTACATCGAAGGTTTTTTGGGACAAATGGGCGTTGGCGCGCGGCAACTTACGCCGGAAGAAGCAGAAAACCTGGAATTTTACCGGGCGCCTGACGAACTCGAAAATGGAGAGGAATAATGGCAAACAACAATAATCAAAACAACCAACTCTACAAAATTCGCCACAGTCTGGCCCACGTGATGGCTCAGGCCGTGCTGGAACTTTATCCCGAGGCCAAACTGGGCATCGGCCCGCCCATCGACACCGGCTTTTACTACGATTTTGACCTGGGTATGGATGAAGAGGGCAAACCGCGCACCTTTGTGCCGGAAGACCTGGAAGAAATCGAAAAACGGATGCGCCGCATCATTGGCGGCCAACATCCTTTTGAATACCGGGAAGTCAGCGCCGATGACGCCCGCCACATCTTCAAAGATCAGCCCTACAAGCTGGAACTCATCGACGGGCTGGCCCAGGGCGGCATCGACGAATACGGCAACGAAACCGACGAAACCCCCGTCATCAGCACCTACACCCAGGATACGTTTGAAGATCTGTGCCGCGGCCCGCACGTGGCAGCCACCAACAAAATTCCGGTGAACGGTTTCAAACTGATGACCGTAGCCGGCGCGTACTGGCGCGGCGACGAAGACAATCCCATGCTCCAGCGCATTTACGGCACGGCCTGGAAAAACAAAAAAGAACTGAAAAAGCATCTTGACATGCTGGAAGAGGCCAAAAAGCGCGATCACCGCAAGCTGGGCAAAGAGTTGGAACTCTTCACCTTTGACGAAGAAGTTGGTCCCGGGCTGCCCCTGTGGCTGCCGCGCGGCGGCGTCATCATCGACGAACTGGAAGCGCTGGCCAAAGAGATCGAAACCAAACACGGTTACGACCGCGTCCGCACCCCGCACCTGACCAAAGAGGACCTGTTTGTGCGCAGCGGCCACCTACCCTACTACGAAGAAAGCATGTACCCGCCCATGGATATGGAAGGCACGCGCTACTTCATCAAGCCGATGAACTGCCCCTTTCACCACAAAATATTTGGCAGCAAACCGCGCAGCTACCGCGATTTACCCGTGCGGCTGGCCGAGTACGGCACCTGCTACCGCTACGAAAAAAGCGGCGAACTGTTTGGCCTGATGCGCGTGCGCTCGATGCAGATGAACGACGCCCACATTTACTGCTCCGAAGATGATTTTGAGCAGGAATTTATGGACGTCATCCAGATGTACCGGGAGTATTTTGAAATTTTCGACATCGAAAAGTACGTGATGCGCCTGAGCACCCACCACCGCAAAGGGCTGGGCAAAAAATATATCGACAACGAGCGGCTGTGGCTCAAAACCGAAGAAATGGTGCGCCGGGCGATGACCAACGGCGGCGTGCCTTTTGTAGAAGTGCCCGATGAAGCCGCCTTTTACGGCCCCAAAATCGATGTCCAGATCTGGAGCGCCATTGGCCGCGAATTCACCCTGGCCACCAATCAGGTTGATTTCGCCGTGCCGGAACGTTTTGAACTGAGTTTCATCAACTCGGAAGGACGGGAAGAAACGCCGCTGTGCATCCACCGCGCCCCGCTCAGCACCCACGAGCGCATGATCGGCTTTTTGATCGAGCATTACGCCGGCAAATTTCCGGTCTGGCTCAGCCCGGAGCAGGCCCGGATCGTGCCCATCACCGAGGCGCATAACGACTACGCCATGCAGCTACAAAAACGCCTGCAAGCGGCCGGCATCCGCGCCACCGCCGATTTGGGCACGGACCGAATGAACGCCAAAATCCGGCAGGCGCAATTGATGCAAGTGCCCTACATGCTGGTGATTGGCGACCGCGAAATGGAAGCGGGCACGGTATCTCTGCGCCGGCGCGATAATACGCGCCAAAACGGCCTGCCCGTGGAAGAATTTATCACTACGACGCAAGATCGCATCGCTACTCGCAGCGGAGAATTGTAGTACCGTTTTGGCAAATTTGAGCCTTTAGCAAAGCCCCAACGCTGCACCGATTAGCGCAAGGTTGGGGCTTATTGATTCCGACCGCAGGCAAGGGCCGCCAATCAAACTAGCTTGGCCTGAATTTATGAAAGCCGCCTATCCGGCCAGCCGAGATTTGCGGGCGGCAATGTCGGGATCATCGTCGGGGAAATCTTCTGGAACCAGAGACTCTTCAGAGGATGGTTCAATCGCGGGGGTATCCGCCTGTGTCTCGCCGCCGACAGCCATAGATTGGGCGGCTTCTTCTTCCATGGCGTCCAGCACGTCAACCTGTTTTTCAACCGCTTCTTTGGCCAGGGCCAGTTTTTCTTCCAGCGCCCGGAGTTTTTCTTCCAGATCAATAGCCTGGATGCCCTCCTCCGTCAATTCCCGTTCCAACTCGTCGGCGCGGCGCTGGTGGATGCGTTGGTCGGTCAGGTTGCCCTGCTGGGCGGCTTCTTCGGCCTCGGCGCGTTCTATTTTGATGCGTTTGGCCAGCACCCGTTCCTGGGCTTCCACGGCGGCCAGCGCCTCGCGGATTTCATTCAGAACTTTTTCTTCGTGATCATCCAGCGCGCTGCGCCGCCTGCGCCGGGGCAGCGGCGAACGGGCGGTGGCATTGAGCAACGTTTCAACTTTTTTGAGTAAATCCATCAGTCCAATCCGGCAAATCAGGATAATCTGACTTTAGCCCAAGTTGAGTGGCTTGTCAATAGTTGGGAGCTTAAAAACCAAATTTTCAAAATTGTGAAATGGTTCAGCCTGTGGTATGCTGAATCAACCTTGCCATTTCTCATTCCTTAACTTGTGAACAGGTAAAATTATTGCGTATGGCCATTTATGGTCTTCTCACGTTAAGCGCGCGGGCCACATCTGATCCAGTTTTAGATCAGCAATTGGCCCAACAAGCCAATCAATTAACCAACTGGAAAGAGGTGCCGGCCCAGGCTGAAGCCAACGGGTTGGGGCCTCTTCTTTATATGCACTTGAAAGCGGCGGGGGTGGTTTACCCGGTCCCGGTCCGGCAGCAATTGCAGGGCCTGTACCTGCGCCATCGTCACGCCAATCAAGTACGCAGCCGGGTGATGACGGAGATTCTGGCAGCGTTCCAACAAGCCAACATTCAGGTATGGGTGTTAAAAGGGATGGCGCTGGCCCATCTCATCTATCCCCAACCGGGCCTGCGCCCTATGCGGGATATTGATTTGCTGGTCAAAACATCGCAACGGATGCGGGCGCAACAAACGCTGGCCGATTTGGGATTCCACGCCCCGTTACCTGATGAGGGCCGCATCGACAAACACATGCCCGCCGCAACCCGGCAAAGGGATGGCCTCACGGTGACGGTGGAACTTCATCACAATTTGTTTGAGTCGTTTCAAATGGTCTCAATGACGTTTGACGATTTAACATCGCCGCCGCTCACTTTTCAACTGGAAGATGTTTCCGCCAAAACGCTGGGCAGGGAAGATATGTTGTGGCATCTTTGCCAACATATCGCCTACCATGCTACTATTTGGGAACCTATCCGGCTTATTTGGGTAGCAGACCTGGTGGGCTTTGCCGAAAGATTTGTTGATGAGATTGATTGGCAGCGCGTGGCCCGGCACTACCCCCGGGTGCTGAAGATGCTTTCGTTGTTTCATTTTGTCACGCCACTGTCGGCGCGGCTGCGGCAGCGAGCTTCGATCAAAATTGGCAAACCGCCCCAGGGAGTAGGCCGGGAATTTAACGGCTGGCCCCGCGTTCCGTGGACAGCCCAACGGGATAAGGGAGCCGGACAGATGTTGTATGATACCTGTTTCCCCTCGGAGTGGTGGCTGCGCCTGCACTACGGCCTTAACAGCACGCAAGCTTTGTTTTGGTACCGCTGGTTCAGGCATCCCCTGTATATTCTGGGGCCGTTCTACCTGGCGGAAAAGCTGAGGCTTTTCTGGTTTCAAAAGGTGCGCCCGCGCTTGTTTATCTCGATAACCTGAAAAGCAAACTACTGACTACTGAGCGCCGTACTTGAGAATTTCGGTGGTCTGTGGTCTGTCGTCGGAGGTCGACTTGGACAGAAGCCTGGTCGAACCCGGGACGAATATATTAATTGAGGATAAAAAGGTTATGGTCTTGTCCCACAAACCCCGTCAAAAACCTGATTTCCGGCTGGAAGAAATCGACGGCGAGCTGCTGTTGTACCATCCCGCCCAAACCACCATTATGTATTGCAACGCCACCGCCTCTTTCATCTGGCAATTATGCGACGGCAAGCGCACCGTTGAAGAGATTGCCATTTTATTGGCCGCTGCCTTTGAGCAAAATTTGGAAACCATCACTGCCGAGGTACACTCAACGCTCAACACTTTCTGCAAACACAAAGCCATTGAAATGCTCGATGCGCAGGGTCAGGTGGTGCAGGTGCCCGGCTCCGGCTGAAACTAACAAAAGAAGCGGCGTGCCCGCTTCTCCTGGAAAATTATGCCCCAACGATTGCTATCCTTTGCCGGCAGCGCGGTGATGGTAGAGTATGAAGGCCCGCAGCCGGAAAAAATTGTGAATTTTCTATATGATGAGGTTGCCGGTAGCGGCGATATTGCCCCGCATACGACATTCCGGTTGGTGGAAAACGCCGGAGCCGGCTGCCAACTTATGCAGGACGGCATGGTGCTGTATGAGGGCGATTCGGCGGCGGCTGCCGATATTTTACTGGGCAAGAGCTGCTACCATCTGGCCGACCGCAGCCGGGACGGGTTGTTGTTTCACGCCGGCGGTTTGGGCCGGCAAGGCCGGGGATTACTTTTACCCGGCACAATGGGCGCCGGGAAAACCACCCTCACCACCTGGCTGTTGGGGCGTGGATTTGATTATTTGACCGATGAGTTGGTATTTATTCCCCACGGCACGACCACTATGCAGCCGTTTCCGCGCCCCTTGAATTTGAAGCGTCCGGCTCGACCGGTGTTCAACAACCAACTGGATTTTGAAACCCCGTCTCCGCACATTCTGAGCGCGGCAGCCACCGATTTGATCCACCCCACGCTTTTTAATCCCCGCACCAGGCTGTCCGAGCCGCCGCTCCGCCTGATCATTTTTCCCAATTACCGCCCTGAAGCCAATTTTGAAGTGCGAGAACTTTCCGGCGCGCAGGCCGGATTGGCACTGATGCAATGCCTCATCAACGCCCGCAATCTCCCCGACCATGGATTCCCCGAAATAACGCGGCTGGCCCGTTCAACGCCGGCCTACAAAATGACTTACTCAGATTTTGCCCAGCTTGAACCGCAGTTCGACACGTTATGGGCCGTAATCTAGCGCCATTTGTACCGCGCCCAGCGCATCAATTTCGCCCCAGCCATACACGTTGTTGGGCACGCCGGTCACATCGCCGCAAGCGCACTCGCGGCTGTTTTCCATCGCTTCTATTTGTTCCGTGAGCGATAATTCGCTCAAAGGGCGAGCATCTTCGAATTCGCAAGCGGCATTCACCATCACCGGGCGGGCCGATTGGCGAATGATCTCCTCGGTTTCTTCAACGTGGCCGATCAAACCCGGGTTGGCCGACCAGATGAGGGCCACCAGCCCGGCCACGTGCGGCCCGGCCATACTGGTGCCGTCGGCCAGGCCGTAACCGTCGTCCGGCACGCTGGAGCGAATCCCGGCGCCGGGCGCGGCAATATCCGGTTTAAGCAGGGGCGGTTCGACGGGGATGGGGCCGCGACTGCTAAAAAAGGTGATGGTGCCGCCTCTGTCGGTCGCGCCCACAGAAAAGACGGCGTCGTAGCGGGCGGGGGGTTCAATGGCGGTTCGGCAGCCGGGGCCGTCGTTGCCCGCGCTGACCACCATCATAATGCCGGCGGCGCGCAGGGCGGTCATCGCCGGAGCCAGCACCGTGTCATCACACCCCTCAGAATCGGGACAGCCCCAGGAGTTGTTGACCAGGTGTGGCGACTGCGTCACATCACCGTCGGCAAAAGAATCGCCGCCCACCGGGTAGGGGGCCAGAAAAAATTCCATACATTCGGCGTAGCTGCCGGGATTGCCGATGCCGCGCCGCATATTGCGGCAGCCCATCCATTGCGCCTCCGGGGCCATCCCAATTCGATTGCCGTTGTCGTCGTCGCCCAGCACAATGCCCATGGTGTGAGTGCCGTGGGCATCGTCGTCAAAAGGAACCTCGCTGTCGTTCCAGGCATCGAGCCAGTTGTAAGCGTGGTCAAGTCGGTCGTTGCCGGTGTAACCGCGATAGGCGGCCAACAGAGCCGGATGGCGCGCATCGTAGCCGGTATCTTGCCCGCCAACCACAATGCCTTGCCCGGTATAACCCATGGCCCACACCTCATCAGCCTCAACCTGGTCCAGGTTCCATTGCTCCTCGGTGTCTACAGGGCCGGTGCCGCCGTAGCCAAGCGTGGCCGCTTTTGCGGGATAGGGGCGGACGTTGGGATTCAACATCACCCGCTCCACGCCGGGCAAATTGGCAAATTCGGCCATGCGCCGGTGATGGCCTTCGACTTCGATCATATTGATGATGTAGAAGGGGCGATAATCCAGCCTGGCGCTGTCGAGGGCCTGCCGTACCGGGGCCTGGGTTTGGCTGGCCGTATTGATGAGACGGTCTGTGACAAACGTCCGGCGTTTGATCAGGTCGTCAATCGTTTCCGCGTCTTGCAAATCGGCCTGTTCAGTCATGATGATGAGGAAACCATCGTTATGGAAGCCGGGGTAGCCCCCTATATTCCACAATCCGGCCCAGAGGCCCCAGCAAAACAGCGTCCCCAGCAGGGCGGCGGCGATGGTCCACACCGTCGATAACCGCCAGCGCGGGGCCAAAAATTGGCGTCCGGCCCACAGCAGCAACGTCAAAAGAAGGGTTCCGATGACCATCCAGGCATAGGCCGCGGTCTGCCATGGTTGGGTGAGGAGGGGCAGTTCTACGCGAGGATCGGTGAACAAACGCGGCGCGGCGTGGTAGGCGGCGGCCAACAAAATCCCGGCCCAGACGCTGCCGGTCAGGGCGCGGAGTTCGATGGTGATCAAGGCCAGCGGCAGTAGCGTAATGAGCAAGGCCAATTTGCTCCACTCTTGCAGGGGCGCAACCTGGCCGGGGATGAAGGCCAGGTACAAGAGCAGCGTCACCAACGCGGCCAGAATTTTGCGGTGCTGGTAGTTAAAGGTGATGATACCCAGGATCGCGCCGCGAAAAAATATTTCTTGAGGCAGGGCGATGGCCAGCGCCTGTAAAACGATCAACAGCGATACCCAACTATCGCCCAGCGCGCCGGTCAGCGGCCAGCCGAGAGTGATGAGGCTCATCAGCGCCAACCCCGCCAGCACCCCGGCGATGGGTGGGCGGTCAAAGCCAAAGGCGTGGACCACCATCCAGGCTTTGCGCGGTACGCCGGCCCACACTAATCCAATCGCGCCTCCAAGTAAGATGGTGGGGGTAAAGAGGATCAAGCGCAAGGCCGTGGCCGATAGCAGTGGCAGGTCGTGGGGCGTTTCGGGTATTTGCGCTACGGCCCGCAGGGTAGCGGCCAGCAAAACATACCCGCCGGTCAGCAGCAAAGCCAGGGCCAGGGGTTTCATCCCGATCCAATCGCGGCGATAAACCCAAAAGGTGAACCCACCCAGCGGAACCAGCAAACATCCCGCCAGCAGAGCCACCGTCAGCAAATTGTTGGTGAGTACCGGCCAGGAAGCGGGCAAGAGCGCGGCCAGGCCGCTCACCAGCAGGGGCACGATCGCCAGCCAAATTAGTAGAACTAAAAATAGACTGAACTGGCCGGCAGATGGAACCGGCAGTTGAGGGTTAGGAAAATTTTTGAATTTATCTGTTGTGGTCATAGAATTTCCGGGGAAAAAGGATTGTGTCTGATTTTGTCAATAGAACGATGGACGACGGGCCACCGACGTAGACCACCATCTACCGAAATCGATAGCCTGAAACTGCTTGACGGCCATCGGTCGTCGGTAGCCGGACGTCGTCTTCTCATTAAACCACCATTTCCACATCCAGCAAATCGAGTACGGTTCTGATGGGGTTGATCAGCGTGGCCGTGCCGGAACCGGCAAAGAGCAGCCCCACCACGTAGCCTTCCTCATCCAGCACCGCCGAGCCGGAGTCGCCCCCGGCGCTCATGCCGCTGGCCAAAAATTGGTCGGTGAACTTGGCCATGCGCCCATTGTACTCCACCGAAGTGGTCACATCAATCTGGGTAATAGCGCCGGTTGTATGGTCGGTGGTGCGGCCTGTTTTTTGCAGGGGGGTGCCGAGGGTCGCCACGCGGATGCCCTTGGGCCGGCCAATTTTGTGGATGTCGGGCACGAGCTGGTTTGGGTTCAGCGGGCGGGCCAGGGCCGCATCGATCAGGTTTTCGCCCTCGGAGGTGCGGTAGGCCATCATCCGGTGGCTGGAGCCGGTGGTTCGGGCCAGGAAATTCAGCGCCTGTGTCACGCCCGTGGCAATCGTGCATTGAGGGTTGGTTCCCCCAAAATCCAGCGGCAGATATTCGGCCAGCGTAGCAATTTGGTCGGCAGCCGTGCCGCCATCGTACCGGCCGGGCTGGATGATCGGATCGCCGGGCTGGCCCAGATTGACGTTGGCCAGCACGTGGTTATTGCTCAAGATAAAGATCTCGCTACCGCGCCGGACCAGGCAGCCGAAGGTGCCGGCGGTCACGTCAAGATGACCCACCGAGACGCCGGGCGGAACGGTAGGCCGCCAGCGATCTTTAGTGCTGTGGGCCTGCGGCGCAACCTGGCCGGCCAGAAACCGGCCGGTTTCCACGACATCAGTTCGAATCCCATCAATGTCGCGGGGCACTTCGTCGCTTTTGGCCAGCTGGGCCTTGGGAACTTTTTTGGCAACGTTGACCACAACGGCAACTTCATCGGTGATGACGCCCTGGCTCTCTTTGAAGCCCACGCCGACGCCCACCACATTTTTTTGTTTGATAAGGTGGTTGAGGTTTTGCCGTTTGATGGCGGCTGCGCGATCAATATCTGCGAAATGCATAGTGCCTCCTGGTTTTGAAGAATTAGTTTTACGTAAGGGATCAAAGTGCCTTGAACGTCCCCACCTCTTGCACGTCAACGGGGACGCCCTCTAATTCGGCGGGGATCACGTCCGGTTGGCTTAACTCCGTGACAGACTTTTTGGTGTTTACATTGACGACGACGGCCACCTGGCCGGTGGGCTGGCCGGCGGAGTATTTTAAACCCACGCCGACCCCTACCACATTGGTGAGTTGGAGGAGTTGATTCTCGTATTTCTGTTTAATCCTTTGGGCATGTTCAATATCGGCTGTTTGAGTCATTATGCCTCCTGTTATCGTTCTATGGGGGATTTATACGTTTTAAGGCAATTCCACAAAGATAATTGTGCCGAATTCGTATTGCGTATAGCGTATTTCGTCTCTACGCAATACGAAATACACTATACGTTTTGGGGAAAATTCAATTTTGGAACTCCCTGATTGAAATATTCACTCATCATTATTATAACGTATAATCATTGCTATTAAAACTATCCTGAACACAGTTTTTTAGCAAAATTAGCACTCTTTTGAATCGAGTGCTAAAATTGAGGTCTTGAATTTGCCAAAAGAAAAGAGTTAAGGTATGATGTTGCCTGTAACTAGCACTCTCGTCGGTCAAGTGCTAAATTTTATCGAAAATTCAAAATATTTTAGGAGGTTTCAATATGAATCTCAAGCCTTTAGGCGATAGACTGATTGTTGAGCCGATCGAACAAGATGAAATGACGCCCAGCGGCATTGTCTTGCCCGAAACGGCCAAGGAAAAACCGATGCAGGGTACCGTAGTGGCCGCCGGCCCCGGCGCGCGCAAAGACGATGGCTCTCGCGTTGCCATGGATGTAAAAGAAGGCGACACCGTATTGTACGCCAAATACGCCGGTACGGAAGTGAAATTGGAAAGCAGCAAGTTCCTGATTTTAAAAGAAACTGATGTTTTAGCAATTGTCGAATAACTATTCGGACGAATAATCTAAGAGGAGTGTAACTATGGCTAAACAACTTAGCTTTCAAGAAGAAGCCCGCCGGCACCTTAAAGTTGGTGTCGACACCCTGGCCGAAGCGGTTAAAACCACACTCGGCCCCAAAGGACGCAACGTAGCCCTGGATAAAAAATGGGGGGCGCCCACCATTACCCACGATGGCGTCACCGTAGCGAAAGAGATTGAACTGGAAGAACCGTACGAAAATATGGGCGCTCAGTTGCTCAAAGAAGCCGCCACCAAAACCAACGATGTGGCCGGTGACGGCACCACCACCGCTACCGTTCTGGCCCAGGCCATTGTGACCGAGGGTCTGAAGAACGTGGCCGCCGGGGCTAACCCCATGCTGCTCAAGCGCGGCATTGAGATGGCCGCCGAAGCCGCTTCCAAGGCCATCCGCGAAAATTCCCTGGATGTCAAAACCAAAGACGATATTGCTCACGTAGCCAGCATTTCCGCGGCTGATGATGAGATTGGCGGCCTGATTGCCGACGTGATGGACAAAGTGGGCAAAGACGGCGTGATCACCGTGGAAGAGAGCAAAGGGCTGGCCTTTGAAGTGGAGTATGTTGACGGGATGCAGTTTGACCGCGGCTACATCAGCCCCTACTTCATCACCGATCAAGATTCGATGTCGGCGGTGCTGGATGAACCTTACATCCTTATCCACGACAAAAAGATTTCCTCCGCGCAAGACATTGTGCCGGTACTGGAAAAATTGGTCCAAACCGGCAAGCGCGAACTGGTCATCCTGGCCGAAGACGTTGACGGCGAAGCCCTGGCTACGCTGGTGCTCAACAAACTGCGCGGCACCTTCAACGTGCTGGCTGTCAAAGCCCCCGGTTTTGGCGACCGCCGTAAAGCAATGATGCAAGATATTGCTATTCTGACCGGCGGCACCGTCATCAGCGAAGAAACCGGCCGCAAGCTGGAAACCACCACCCTGGAAGACCTGGGCCGCGCCGACAAAATTACCGCCACCAAAGATGATACCACCATCGTTGGCGGCGCCGGCTCCGAAGCCGACATCAACGGCCGCATTGTCCAGATCAAGGCTGAAATTGAAAATTCCACCTCCGACTATGACCGCGAAAAGCTGCAAGAACGGCTGGCTAAATTGGCCGGCGGCGTGGCCGTGATCGGCGTGGGCGCTGCTACCGAAGTTGAACTGAAAGAGAAAAAGCATCGCGTAGAAGACGCCCTGAGCGCAACCCGCGCCGCGGTGGAAGAAGGTGTAGTGCCCGGTGGCGGGGTAGCCCTGATCAACACCATCGAAGAGATGAAAAATCTTTCCGATGGCAATCCCGACATCAACACCGGCATCAACATTGTGCGCCGCGCGCTGGAAGAACCGATGCGCCAGTTGGCCCGCAACGCCGGTAAAGAAGGCGCCATCATCATCGAAGAAGTGCGCCGCCGCCACGAGAAACAAAATCGGGTGGGCTACAACCTGCTCACCGATGAATTTGTGGATATGGTGGAAGCCGGCATCATCGATCCGGCTAAAGTGACCCGCAGCGCCGTGGAGAACGCTTCTTCCATCGCCGCGATGATCCTGACCACCGAAGCCCTCATCACCGACATCCCCGAGCCTGAGCCGCCAATGCCAGCCGGTGGTCCCGGAATGGGCGGCATGGGCGGTATGATGTAAAATTCCTTTTTCGGAAGGATTTGCGCGATAACCCCAGGGGCGGGTAGCAATACCCGCCCCTTTTTTATGGGACTATTTTGACAACTTCCCGCAACACGGATATAATATTATTTCGTGTCGTGTGACCGGAAGTCTGCGGTCGCACTTGTTTTTTGTTTGCTTGGCAAATCCCCATTGGAGTGACGGTACAATGTACGCAGTGATAGAAAACGGAAGTAAACAATATCGCGTGGCTGAAGGCGACGTGATAGAGGTTGAAAAATTGCCTGCGGCAGTAGGCGATAAGGTAGAAATAGAGCGCGTTTTAATGGTCGGTGGGAACGACGTAAAAATCGGCACCCCGGTTGTTGAAGGCGCAAAAGTAACAGCTACGGTTGAAGGCCACGGACGTGGTGAAAAGGTGATTGTGTACAAACACAAGAAAAATTACCACAAAAAGCAAGGGCACCGGCAAGATTTTACCCGGCTGCGCATTGAAAAAATAACGGCCAAAGCCAAGGCTAAAAAAGCTCAATCTAAGGCTAAAGCAGAGGAGAGTAGTAATGGCGCATAAAAAAGGTGGCGGCTCCAGCCGCAACGGTCGTGATAGTCAAAGTAAACGGCTTGGCGTTAAAAAGTTTGGCGGCGAGGCCGTACGGTCCGGTAATATCCTGGTGCGGCAGAAAGGCACCAAGTTTTATCCGGGCGAGAACGTGGGTATTGGCCGCGATTATACGCTTTTTGCCACAGCCGATGGTTTTGTAAAATTCGAACATATCACGCGGGATAAAAAACGGATCAGTGTTTACCCCGAATCTGTCTAGGTTCTGTTGACGCTCAAACAAATATCAATAACAGAACCTCATTATCCTTAGCAGAAAGGTTTTTTGAGGTATCATCATGAAGAAAGATATCCATCCCACCTATTATCCAAATGCCCAGGTCATTTGCTCTTGCGGGAATAGCTGGACCACGGGGTCTACCCAAGAGGTTATTCGCACCGACGTTTGTTCGCAATGCCACCCGTTTTTTACCGGCGAACAGCGCATTGTTGACACGGCGGGCCAGGTTGATCGCTTTATGAAACGCCTGGATCGCTACAGCAAGCATAAAGAAAAAGTATCAAAACGTCAGGAAGAATCACAGGCTAAACAGGAGCAGCGGTTCCTCAAGCAAAAACTGGCCGCTCTAGAATTAAATGATCGCGTTTACCAGATTCTGCAAGAGGCCGATGTAGTGACGGTTGGCGATTTGGCCGGTATGGAAGACGATCAATTGTTGGCCCTGGAAGGGTTTGGCCCCAAGGCATTGGAAGAAGTGCAGGCCAGATTGGAAGAGGCCAGAAACGAATTTTTGGTAGAGGCTTAAGAAAAAGGGCGAAGGGCCATTCGCCCGTAGAACGTGTGGTATCTTGCACGGAACCCCTGAGAAAAGCCACCCCCCGGTAGAGATTACCAAGAGATTACCAATTGATAGGGCAGATCGCATCACGAATCTGCCCTATTTTTTTGCAGGAGGCGTTCAGATTATGTACCATCGCTACGATGGCGGCTGGATAGAAATTGTGTGCGGCAGTATGTTCAGTGGAAAAACGGAAGAGTTGATCCGGCGGCTGGTGCGGGCTGAAATTGCCAAACAAACAATACAGGTTTTTAAGCCCAAACTGGATAATCGCTACCAATCCGACAAAGTGAGTTCCCACAGCGGCAGCTACTACGAAGCCACCGTCGTAGAAAACGCCGCAGAGATTGCCGAGCTGATAAATCCGAAAACCAATGTGATCGCCATCGATGAGGTCCAATTTTTTGATTGGGCCGTGGCGGAACTGTGCGAAAAATTGGCCAACGAGGGCCGGCGGGTTATTCTGGCCGGCCTGGATATGGATTTTCGCGGCGAACCGTTTGGCCCTCTGCCCCTGTTGATGGCCCAGGCGGAAATGGTTGATAAACTACAAGCGATTTGTATGGTCTGCGGCGCGCCCGCCAGCCGCACCCAACGGTTGATCGATGGCCGCCCGGCCCATTATGATGATCCCGTAATTATGGTAGGCGCCAGCGAGGTGTATGAAGCCCGCTGCCGCGAGCATCACGAAGTGCCCCGGTCGTAACGAAATTTACTGCAATAAATCAAAAGGGCAGCCCGGTACCGGGCTGCCCTTATTTTTATGTTTGCGATGGCTTACTCAAATTCATCCCGACCGGGCCGCGCGCCCAGCGTCACATCCAGGGTTTGCTCCTGGCCGTCTCGAATGATGGTCAGCGTAACGGTTTGGCCCACTTCGCCGCGGCGGCTGAGGAAAGAGATCAGATCATCAAAAACTTCCACCTCTTCATCTTCAACCCCAATAATCACATCGCCGCCAATCTGGATGATTTGGCCGTTTTCCAGTTCAAAATCGCGGGTGCTGCCCCGTAAATCGGCCTCGTCAGCCGGGCTGCCGGAAATAACTTCAGACACCAACGCGCCTTTGACCGCCGGTAAATCCATAGCCTCGGCAATTTCCGGGAAAACGGTATTGCCGGAAAAACCAATCCAGGGATGTTCGTAAACGCCGTCTTCAATCAGGTTGGGCACCACGCGCTGCGCGAGATTGGCGGGAATAGCAAACCCCACCCCTAAAAAACTTCGTTCGCCCAAACTGCTCATGCGGGGCACAATGGCAGTATTAACGCCAATCACTTCCCCCTGGGAGTTGAGCAGCGGCCCGCCGGAATTGCCGGGGTTGATGGCGGCATCGGTCTGGATGATTTCGGGAATTTGGAACCGGTTGGCGGTGGGTAAACTGCGGCCCAGAGCGCTGATAATGCCGGTGGTTAACGTGCCTTCCAGGCCAAAGGGGTTGCCAATGGCCACGGCCCGCTGGCCCACCAGTAATTCATCTGAGTTTCCCCAGGTGATCGGGCGCAGGCTGCCGTTTTCAACATTTACTTTGATGACGGCCAGGTCGCTGTCGGGGTCCTGGCCGATGATTTCAGCTTCTACGGTTGTGCCATCAAAAAAAGTCACATCCACTTCTTCGGCTTCGGCAATTACGTGATTATTGGTGATGATGTGGCCTTCGGAGTCCACAATAAAACCGGACCCCTGTCCCTGCGAGGGGAAAAAATTGGTCATTTCTTCATCTTCTTCCCCCACCGTAACCACAATATTGACCACCGAAGGGTTGGCGCGTTCGTACAGATTGATGAGCAGCAGTTCCTCGGCATCGGCTTCGGCAATGAGTTCGGGCGGAAGGGGGGTGGGTTGGGCGAGGGGGGCAGCGGGTTGTGATGCAATTTGAGCTTCAGTCAGCTCCTCAGCCGATTCGGAAACAATTTCGGTTTCTGTGGCTTCCGGGCCGGTATCGTCTGATAAATTTGCCAGATTGGGGAGCGAAGACAGGGTACAGGCCGACATCACAAAAATCAAGATGGCGGGCAAGATCATACGTAATTTTGACAAAACAAACCTCCTACAACGTGGCTGACCCATCTGTTTTAGCCGATGGGCCAGCTTCTTTTACTTCTTTCTGAAATACTCTAGCGTACCATAATTAACCCCAAATGAATGGAATTGCTGCACGTTAATCCCGGCGCATTGTCAGAATAAAAATCCAGCGGGCCAGTTCCAGCAGCGCGGCGATGGCGGCCACCACGTAAGTCCAGGCGGCGGCATTCAGCACGCTGTTGATGCCGTTCAATTCCTGCCGGTCTACAATGTTATATTGGTAAAGCAATTTTTTGGCCCGAGCGCTGGCGTCTAACTCTACCGGCAGCGTGATGACGGAGAACAGTGCCACCAGCGCGTAGACCGCCACACCAAACCAGGCAATGGCCGTGCCCAGCCCGCTGGCCTGGAGAAAAACTTCCAGGAGAATACCGCTCATAATCACAATCGGGCCTAACCAACTGCCAAACTGCACCGCAGGAACCATAAAACTGCGGATTTGCAGCGGCACATACCCTTTGGCGTGTTGCAGGGCGTGGCCGGCTTCGTGGGCGGCCACGCCCACGGCTGACACCGAGGGCTGCCGCGCTACATCCGGCGAAAGCCGCAGCGTTTTGCTGCGGGGGTCGTAATGGTCGCTTAAAAATCCCTGGGTTTCTTCTACGGTCACATCGTACAGGCCGTTGGCTTCCAAGATTTCGCGGGCCGCCTGCGACCCGGTCATTCCGCGCATGGTTCTGACCTGAGCGTATTTGTTGAACCGGCTTTTGACCATCATCTGGGCAATAAATCCCAGCACGAGAGCCGGGATCATAAAACATAGAAAAACCGGGCTGTAGAAAAAATACATGGTAACACCTCCTCGCATCAAAAATTAAGGATGGCAGCACGTTGTCTGCTGCCAAATTTTTTCGTTAATTACTTTGTGTCATCTCGAACAAAACATACCACAAACAGATGGTAAATACAATTTTCAGATAAAAGATAAAAAAGAAGGCGGCACACTTTGTGCCGCCCCCTTATTAAAGTTTCTTAGCAAACTTAGGCTTCGCTAAATTCGCCTTCGACCACATCCTCATCGCTTGGCTCGGCCTGGCCGGCCCCGCTTTGGCCGTTGCCGCCGGGGGCTGCCGTTTCGCCGGCCTGCTGCTGGTACGCGGCCTGACCAATTTGCATCAGAGCCTGCTGCAACGTCTGGGTGGTTGTGGTGATACGGTCTTTGTCGTCGCTTTCGAGTGCCTTTTTCACGTCATCGATCTTGCTTTCGACCTCGCCGCGAATGGACGCATCCACCTGCTCGCCTGCCTCGCGCAGGGCCTTTTCGGCCTGGTAAACCAGGTTGTCGGCCATATTCCGCGCTTCGATCAACTCTTTGCGGTGGCGGTCCTCTTCAGCGTGCTGCTCGCCTTCTTTCACCATCCGGTCGATGTCGGATTCGCTCAGGTTGGTGCTGGCGGTAATGGTGATCTTCTGTTCTTTGCCCGTCGCCTTGTCTGTGGCGCTCACGTTGATAATGCCGTTGGCGTCGATATCAAATGTAACTTCTACCTGCGGCACGCCGCGCGGCGCCGGCGGAATACCCTCGAGCCGGAAGCGGCCCAGCGTCATATTGTCTGCCGCCATCGGGCGCTCGCCTTGCAGCACGTGGATGTCTACCGCGGTCTGGTTGTCTTCGGCGGTGCTGAAGATCTCACTCTTTTGGGTGGGGATGGTGGTGTTGCGCTCGATCAAGCGGGTCATCACGCCGCCCAGCGTTTCCACGCCCAGGCTCAACGGCGTCACATCGAGCAACAGCACGTCTTTGACATCACCCGCTAACACGCCGCCCTGAATGGCCGCGCCAATGGCCACCACTTCATCCGGGTTAACGCCTTTGTGCGGTTCTTTGCCGCCCGTTAACTCACGAGCCAGTTCCTGCACCATCGGCATCCGGGTGGAGCCGCCAACCAGAACCACTTCGTTGATCTCACTGGTGTTCAGGCTGGCGTCTTTGAGCGCCTGGTCAAACGGGCCTTTGACCCGCGCCAGCAGATCGCTGGTGAGCTGCTCAAATTTGCTGCGGCTCAGTTTCATTTGCAGGTGTTTGGGGCCACCGGCATCGGCGGTAATGAAGGGCAGGTTGATCTCGGTTTCCATCACGGTGGATAACTCGATCTTGGCTTTTTCCGCTGCTTCTTTCAGGCGCTGTAAGGCTTGCTTGTCCTGACTCAGGTCGATGCCTTGTTCTTTCTTGTATTCGGCCACCAGCCAGTCAACAACCGCTTGATCCCAGTCGTCGCCGCCCAGGTGGGTGTCGCCGTTGGTCGATTTTACTTCGATCACGCCGTCGCCCACTTCCAGCACGCTCACATCGAACGTACCGCCGCCCAGGTCGAGCACCAGAATGGTCTGGCTGTCTTTGCGATCCAGGCCGTAGGCTAAAGCAGCCGCCGTCGGCTCGTTGATGATGCGGCGCACGTTCAGGCCGGCAATTTTGCCCGCGTCTTTGGTGGCCTGCCGCTGACTGTCGTTAAAATAAGCCGGCACGGTGATAACGGCATCGGTCACGGTCTCGCCCAGATAATCTTCGGCGTCGGCTTTCAGCTTTTGCAGCAACATCGCCGAAATCTCCTGCGGGGTATGCTTCTTGCCGGTGACCGGCACGTTTACCCGCGCATCGCCGCCGCGCCCTTTTTCAATTTGGTAGGCCAGCATATCGCGTTCAATTTCGGTGTCTTCGTATTTGCGGCCAATCAAACGCTTGACCGAGTAGATGGTGTTATCGGAGTTGGTCACGGCCTGGCGTTTGGCGGTTTGGCCCACCAGCCGCTCTTTGTTTTTATTGAACGCGACCACGCTGGGCATGGTGCGGCCACCTTCGGCATTGGGAATGACGACCGGGTCGCCGCCTTCCATTACGGCTACGACGCTATTGGTTGTACCTAAGTCGATTCCTATAATTTTACTCATTTTTACTTACCTCCTGGTATTGAATATTGATTACCCGTATGTATGGGGTTTTTGATAGGGCGTATTTCGCCGCCGGTTTGGCGCAAATCAAAATACACACTCAATGAAACTCTATCAAAATTGTTACATTACGCGTCTATTGTAACCAAGGAGTGTTAGAATTGTACTAGAGGAGTGTTAGAAGAGTGTAAACAGAAGAAAATAAAAGGTTCACCCCTTCACGATTTCGGCCAGCTGGTTGAGTTCCTGCTCGATGCCCATCACAATGATGCCGGCGCCGGGCAGCAGCTTGGTTTCGGCGTTGGGGTGGGAGAGCAGGGTCTGGTTGGGGTGGGTGACGGCCAATACGGCCACTTTCAAGCGGGCTTCACGCAGAGTGAGTCCGACCAAGGGAGACTTCTCGCCAATGATGAACTCTTCCAGCCTCATCTGCTGATCGCCAAACTCCAAAACGCCATCCAAAAAACTCATCACATTGGGATGGGTCAATAGTTGAGCCACCCGTTGGCCGGCAATGGCGTGCGGAGAAATAACGGTGCTGACCCCGGCCA
>CAZTFF010000004.1:0-34638 GCA_964612485.1 uncultured Caldilineaceae bacterium | reverse complement strand
GCCACCCGTTGGCCGGCAATGGCGTGCGGAGAAATAACGGTGCTGACCCCGGCCATTTTTAATTTGGGAACGGAATGTTCGGAGTTGCAGCGGGAGATGATTTCCAAATCCGGATTCATGCTTTTGGCGCTGAGCACGATGAATACGTTCTCGGCATCGGAGTCGGCAGCAGCCACCAATGATTGGGCGCGGTCGATGCCGGCGTCATTCAAAATGCGTTCATCGGCGGCATTGCCCTGAACTGAAGCAAACCCCAGGTGGCGGCAATCCTCAACAGTCTCGGCATCAATATCAATAATAATGAAAGGGCGGTTACGAGTCTGAAGTTCTTTGGCCAGGTTGCGGCCCAACCGGCCAAATCCACAAATGATGGTATGGTCTTTGATCTTTTCCAATGCTTTTCGTCTCCTGCGATATCGAATTTGTTCTAAAAATTCTTCTGACGTAAACAGCTCCACTATCGATGTGACCCCATAAGAAGCCACCACCACCCCAACGATGATGAGCACAATGGTAAACATCCGCCCGTAGTCTGATAAAATCCGGACTTCACCATAACCAATGGTGCTCATGGTGATGATGGTCATAAAAAAAGAGTCCAGCAGCGGCCAGCCTTCGATGAGCATATAGCCGCCGGTGCCAAAAACCAGAATGCTGATGGCGATAGCAATTACGATTACAAGGCGAAACTGAAGTGACTGGCCCATCCCCGGTGAAAAAATAGGAGTTTGGGTTTTAGCAGTTTTTTCTGAACGGTGAAAAATTTTTTTTACAGACACGCGTTACTCGATGATCTTCAAGGTGTGGGGTGGTACATCTACCGGAGTTTTACTCCAGGTAACGGCAGCCAGCAACCGCTCTTGAGCCGCAGCCAGTTTGTCTGATGCGTTGGCGTGAAGAGTGAACAGTGGGTCGCCGGTGTTTAACGATGCGCCAACTTTCGCGTGGCAGATAATACCAACGCTGTGATCAATGGGATCATCCTTTTTTTGCCGACCGCCGCCCAAGGCTACGCCGGTTTTGCCCACTTCCGCCGCATCAATTCCGGCCACATAACCGGCTTGCGGCGCTTCGACGGTTTCAACCAACGATGCCGTGGGCAGTAAATCAGGATTTTCCACCTGACGGCGGTCGCCTCCCTGGGCGCTGATCCATTCTACAAATTTGGCCCACGCTTCGCCGCTGTCTAAGGATTCGGCCAGCAATTGCTGCCCGCCTTCCAGATCGGATACCTTCCCGGCCAACTCTACCATTTTACCGCCCACCGTCAGACAGTGCTCGCGGAAATCAGCCGGGCCGCCGCCGTGCAGCGTGTCAATGGCTTCGCGGACTTCCAGGGCATTGCCCACCGCCCGGCCCAGCGGCTGGTTCATATCTGATAATACCGCGGCCACGCACCGGCCCACGCCCTGTCCAATTTTTACCATCAATTCAGCCAATGCTTCGGCCTCTTCCACAGTTTTCATGAACGCGCCTTTGCCCACTTTGACATCCAGCACAATGGCATCCGCTCCGGAGGCGATTTTTTTGCTCATAATGCTGCCGGCGATGAGCGGCAGGCTTTCTACCGTGGCGGTCACATCCCGCAGGGCGTAAAATTTGCCGTCTGCCGGGGCCAGGTCGGCGCTCTGGCCGGATACCACAATGCCGTGTTGGGCCAGCAGTTCCATAAACTGCTCGGTGGTGAGGCTGGGGTTGAAGCCGGAAATACTTTCCAGCTTATCCACCGTGCCGCCGGAAAAACCCAGCCCGCGCCCGCTCATTTTTCCCACCGGCAGGCCGTGGCAGGCCACCAGAGGCGCCACCACCAAGGTGGTTTTATCACCCACGCCGCCGGTGGAGTGTTTGTCTACCACAAACGGGGCAATGGCGTGCAGGTCCAGCATATCGCCGGAGTGGGCCATATGGAGGGTGGTAGCGGTAGCTTCGGCCTCGGTCATGCCGTTGAGCAGCACAGCCATACACCACGCGCTGGCCTGGTAATCGGCAATGTCGCCGTTGGTGTAGCCGTCGATGAAAAATTTGATTTCGTCGCTGGTCAGTTCCAGCCCATCACGTTTTTTGGCGATAATGTCTACGGCGTGCATCGTTGCACTCTCCTGGTTTTTATTGGAATGATTGAACGACTTCAATAGTACCTTAACAGTAAGGTACACCAAACAAGAAAATGTTACACGGAGTATTCCAGAGAAGACACAGAGTTACGCAGAGTAATAAAATTAAAAAATTCTCAGTGCGTCTCGGTGGTACCTCATGTATCTCTGTGTTCCTACTTGGCTCTGGCTATGCCAGGTTAGGTGTTGAATAAATCGAACTAAAGTTTCAACGCCATAAGGCTCTGCAAATTTACGTTACGGCCCGGTGTACAAATACATCAACGGCGACCCCGGATGATAATTGAGCACCTGCCGCAACTGGTCAACCGGGCCGGGGCGATAGAACGTGGCCCCCAGCGATTCCCAGAAACCGGGGGTGAAATCGTACTCAATAATGCGCGGCTCGCCCTCAATGCCGCCCAACTCGGCGGCGCGGTCAATCACGTCGGGTAAGTAACCCAGTTCGTCCACCAACCCCAACTCCTGAGCCTGGCCGCCAGTACAGATGCGACCATCGGCAATTTCACGAATACTATCTTCGCTCATGTCCCGGCCTTCGGCCACTACGGTTACAAATTCGCTGTGTATCTCATCAACAATTTCCTGCCACAAAGCTTCTTCTTCCTCCGTGAAATTGCGGAAGGGATTACCGGTATCCTTGAACTCGCCGCTGGTGATGGTGATGGTGGTGATGCCGTACTCTTCGCCAAATTCGGCCAGGTTTAAAAATTGGCTGATGACGCCGATAGAGCATGTCAACGTGTGCGGGCTGGCCCAAATTTCATCGGTGGGGGCGGCAATGTAATAACCGCCGGACGCGGCCAGACTGCCCATCGCGGTGATGATGGGTTTGTCCAGTTGTTGAATTTGCAGCGCAATTTCATCCGACGCAAAAGAGCTGCCGCCCGGACTATCAACCAGCAGCACAATGGCCTTAATGCTGTTATTTTCGTTAGCCGTTTTGAGATTATCAATGATGCGCTGGCTGTAAGCGCCGATAGAAACGCTGGCAAACAGGCCCGGAGGCGGCGGCTCGCCGGGTAAAATTGTACCCTCAACGCGCACAATCGCCACGGCATCGCCAAAAGCGGGACCGGACGACACATCCGGGTTCATACTGGCCGCCAGCAAGCCTAGCCCCACAAAGCTGCCACAAACCAGCAGCCCCACCAGCGTCAGACCAATGATCCAATACCAAACTTTCCTCTTCATCCAAATTTCTCCTTAAAAAGATTAAGTGCCGCAAAGCGCATCAAGCCAAAAAAACTCGCCGGCTATCCATTCCACTTTCCATTTTGTTACCCTGCCACTTTGCTACCTTACCATTTTGCTCCTCGTAGCTTTACATCCTGAATTATACCATAACTTTGTGGTCTAACCCCAAATTCACTATAATTGTTAACGATCCTACAAAAGGTGATAATTCCCCGTGGCCGAACAACACCGTCAACGTACCGCCGAAGAAATTCAGCAAGATTTGCAGCGCCAATTGAGCCATGCGCTTGAACCCTCCGGCGAAAAGATAGATCGTTCTAAGATTGATTTAAAGCGCTACCGGCAGGTGCGCTGGTTTTTTATCAAAGCCTTTGCTCACGTGATCTGGTGGGACATTGTACTCAACCGGCCAATCCTGCGCTGGTTCCGCACCGAGCCGCTGACCCGCTGGCAGAAAATTGCCCGGCAATACCGCGAATTGGCATTGGAGATGGGCGGTGTTTTGATCAAACTGGGCCAGTTTCTCAGCATTCGGGTGGATGTGCTGCCGGTTGAAGTGACGCGCGAGTTGGCCGGCCTGCGCGATGAGGTACCGGCAGACAGTTACGAAAACATTGTGGCCCAGGTTGAAGAGGACTTTGGCCGGCCCGTGTCGGAAATTTTTGAAACGTTTTCCGCAAGACCGCTGGGCGCGGCTTCGCTGGCCCAGGCGCATCTGGCCCGGCTGGCTTCCGGCGAAGAGGTGGTGGTCAAAGTGCTGCGGCCCGGCATCGATGTATTGGTGGAAACCGATCTGGCAGCCATTTCCCTGGCCTTACGCTGGCTCAAATTCTACAAACGCATCAGCAACCGGGTTGATCTGGATTGGCTGGCCCGCGAATTTTCCAACATCACCCGCAACGAGCTGGATTTTAAGGCCGAAGGTAAAAACGCCGAACGCTTTGCCGAGGATTTTGCCGATAATCCTCAGGTGTACATCCCCAAAATTTACTGGAATTACAGCGCCGCCCGCACCTTAACGCTGGAAAATGTGGGCTACATCAAAATTGACGACCTGCCGGGCATTGAAGCAGCGGGCATTCAGCGTGATGAAGTTGCTAAAAAGTTTTACGATATTTATTTACAGCAAATTTTTGAAACCAACTTTGTCCATGTTGATCCCCATCCCGGCAATGTTTTTGTCAAACCGCTGCCCACGCCCGATGAACGAGACGCCGGCGTGACCACGTTTCACCCCAACGATCCGGCACCTCACAAAGAAGGGCGTTCCTTCCAGATTGCGTTTGTTGATTTTGGCATGGTGGCCGTAATTCCCGAACGGCTGCGGGCCAATTTGAAGGAATATGCCATTGGCGTGGGTACCAAGGATGCGCACCGGGTGGTGCAGGCTTATGCCGATGCCGGGATTCTGCTGCCCGGCGCCGATTTGAAACGCCTGGAAGAAGCCACCGCCGATATGTTTCAGCGCTTGTGGGGCGTGCGCATGGGCCAGGTGAAAGATATGGCTGCCAGCGAGATGCAATATTTTATCAGCGAGTACCGAGACATTGTCTATGAGGCCCCGTTCCAGTTTCCGGCGGATATGCTGTTCATTATGCGCGCTATCGGCATCCTCTCCGGCATGGCCACCAACCTTGATCCCGAATTTGACCCGTGGGCCGAAACCATTCCCTTTGCCGAGCAGCTCGCCAGCGAACAGTTTCAGCAGGATTGGCAGGGCTGGGCGCAGGAATTGATCAAATTCGGCCAGTTTGCATTTAAATTACCCACCCAGCTCGACGATGTGTTAACTCAAACGCAGCGCGGCAACCTGACCGTGCAGGCTTCTCTGGCCCCGGATACGCGCAGGTTTCTTCAGGGCGTAGAGCGCGCCATCAACCGGCTGGTGTGGATTGTGGTGTCGGTGGGCGTGTTGGTGGTGGGCAACAAGTTATTTGTTGATGATGACGAAACCCTGATCGGCAGCGGCGTGATGCTCCTGGCCGGCCTGGTGTTTTTATGGGGGATGACGCGGCGGTGAAGCTTGACCACCGACCCGCGGACGACCGACCACCGACGGATAATTCCAGTCATCGGTCATCGGTGGTCTGTCGTCGGTCGTCCGTGTTTATTGCTCCCACGAAATCTGTTCGTCCTGCCAATCGCGGCTGCCGTAGGGGTCGCCGGCTTGGGGCAGGGCGTAAATGCCGCCGTCGTAGGTAAAGAGCAGGCGGTCATTGGCTCCCGTCGCATCGATCACGCGCAAACTCCAATTTTGGCCGTCAAAGGAGACATACGCAATCCATTGGCCGTCGGGCGACCAGTGGGGCAATCCTTCCAGCCCGGGGCCGGTGGTTAGTTGACGCCGGTCGCTGCCATCGACATTGATAAGGTAGAGGTCCCAACTGCCGCTGGCCGGACTCTGGTACACAATTTGCCCGGCAGTGGGCGACCAGTCTGGATGCGCTGCTTGCGATTCTTCAATCACCGGGCCGATCATATTTTTCCCGGTATCCCAACCGGGAACTTCCGCAGCATTGGCCAGCCACAAGCCGCAGCGGTTGCCGGTGAGGTCGCAGCCGCGATACACAAAGCGCTGGTTATCCGGCGCCCACGAAGGCTGCTGCCCGGCAATCCGCAAATCTTCCTCCCGCATCCCATCTGCGCTGGTCGCAAAAATGCGAATAATCTCGTCGGGGTTACGGTCGCTGTCAAAAAGCAAGCGATTACCGTCCGGCGACCAATCGGGATGGCCGTCTTCCCAAAAGTTGCTCAGGCTCACATAGTTGGTGCCGTCCAGGGTGCTGCGCCCCAACTGGCGGTAGGGGTGCGCCTCGGCGCAGCCGGCAAAGGGGCTGTCATCCGGGGGACTGCCCCAACTGCGAAAGGCCACCTGCGTGCCGTCGGGCGAGAGAGCGGGTTCGCTGATATTGTTGAGCGGGATAATGCGGCGGCTGGCCTGGCATTGCTCGGCCCCCTGCCAGCAATCGGCCACATTGATAACGTTGATCTCGTAAGTGCAGCGATCAGGACTCCGGTTCCAAAAACTAAACACAATCTGGCCGGCGGGCGCGTTTGGCGAGACCGTGGTGGGTGAGGAATCTGCGGCGGCTGCCGGTTGAGAAACGGTTTCGCCTGCCGTTTCCACGGCGGGCAACATCTCTGCCGCCGGAATCCAGATTTTTTGGCCGGGCTGGACCAGATTGGGATCGGCAATAGGATTGATCGAGGCATCAACCCCGGCCTGAACGGCGGTGGCCGCCACAATAGCCGGATACAAATTGCCATCGCCCAAATATTTCTCGGCCAATTTCCACAGCGAGTCGTTGAGTTGGATCACATAAGATTGGCCCTGATTTTCCTGCGCCTGAACCGGCAGGGTTAAGGCCAGAAACCCAAGCGCACAAATCAACATAATTTTTGGCAGATTGATCTTCAGGTTCATCATTCTTTCCTCCTAATTTTATTACTAGAGTTGTTCCCACTAAACCATATTATACGAAAGAAAGTTTTATCACCTTCATTTATGTCGATGATATGTCTGGCTTGTAATAAAAAACCCGGCTTTACAGGCCGGGCCTTTGACAAAAAAACTGAGGTCAAAAAACTTTGCTTATTTACCGCACGCTAAAATCAGAATAACGCTCGTTGACGTTTTGTTCAAAGCGGTAAAGAATACTTTTGATCTGGCTGCTGTGAGGTTCTTCCTGGCACCAGGCCAGCAGTTTTTCAACCTGGTCCTGGTCGCCCTGGGCTTCAATTTCGATGCGTCCATCGGAGAGGGTGCGGATAAAGCCGGTCAGCCCTAAGTTCTGGGCCTGTTTTTGGGTTTGAAAGCGAAAGTTCATCGCCTGCAAACGGCCTTCGATTAAAATACGCATGCGTGTTTGTTTCATTGATTTTACGTCCTTGTTACCAAAAGTAATATCGCCAAATCTCAGCACCCCAGATCAACATGATCCAGCCGGTGATGGTTAAAAACGGGCCGTAGGGAATAAAGGTTTTTAATCCAACCCGGCGGGTGATCAGCAGGATAAAGGCAGTGAACCCTCCCAAGAATACCCCAAAACCTAAACTTAGCAAAATATGCGGAAATCCCAGGATCAAACCCAGAAATGTCGATAAGGTCACATCACCCCCACCCAATCCACCGCGCGAGGCCAGCGCGGCGATGTAGCTTAAAATAAAGCCCAAGCCGCCGCCCACCGCTGCCACCAGCCAGGGCATGCTGGGATCAACAAAAGATATGAGCAGGGCCACGAGAATCGACGGCAGAATCACGATGTTAAAAATCAACCGGTGTTCCAGATCGGTAACGGTGATGAGCAGCAAAATGCTTGAGTAAAGCGTGGTGGTGAAGAGATCAAACGTGTAACCATATCGCTGCAAGAGAAACACAAAAATTACCGGCGTAAGCAGTTCAATGACAACAGACCGGATATGCGTGGGCCGGGGTTGGCCGCAGCCGGGGCAGGTTTGATGCCCACTTACCTGGGCCAGAATTACGCTCCACGCCGGTAAGGGCCGGAACGTGCCGCAATTAAAACAGGTAGGGCGCTGCCAGATAGTTTGCCGTGTTGGCAAAAAATCAGCGGCGTGGTTAATGCCCACACCCACCAGCCAGCCAAATAGGGCGTAAAAAATTATTCCAATCACCAAGATTTTATGTTCTCCTATATTGAGGATTGAGGGTGATGACTGCATGATAATCACTTCCCGGCAAGGGTCAAACTCGTCTCCCCTCGATGTTTTTTTGGGAGAGCATGATTGACAAACCATCCCGACCCGCTTAGAATGGTCGGATACTTTTGAGAGTGATTATGATTTCAACATTGTCTGTGTACGAACGTATCAGCGCTGTACTCAGTTTGAGCCTCATTGGCCTGGCACTCTATTTTGTGCTTGACTTCCCGGCCCAAACCGCCACCGTTTCATTATTTGCCACACCGCTTTCAATCACTAGGCCTCACCAGTGGTTGATGGCTTTTCTGCTGGTCGCGTTGACCATGGTCGGAACGGATCGGGTGATGCGGTCTCATCCCGATTTAATCCAGCGCCGTTTGAGCTATCTGGCCTCATGCTGGATGTTGCCTGGCTTGCTGGTGCTTCTGGCCACGCAAACCCTGGGGCTGGCCGCAACGCCGGTAATTTGGGGTATCGCCCTGGTGGGGGTTGGGGTATTGCTGGGGCTGACCCTGATGGCCGAATACCGGCAGCTCGTTCCCGGTACCAGCCCGGTTTGGTGGGCCTATTTGTGGCGGCAGTTATTGGGATACGGCCTGGCGCTGGCCCTATTTGTGGTAATTTACCATACCCGAAGCCGCAGCGCGCTCAGCGCCACCGCTATTTTGCTGGTTAGCGCTATGGCAGCGCTGGCATTATTGCGGCACACGCCCGATACCACCGGAAGAATGTGGCTTTTTGCTCTGGTTATCGGCCTGATTATGAGCCAAATAACCTGGGCGCTGAACTACTGGCGCGCCGATACCTTGAGCGTAGCTTTATTTCTCCTGTTGATTTTTTACGTGCTGAACGGTATCGCCCAGCAACATTTATCCGGCAAATTCTCGCGGCGTTCTTTATGGGCGTTTGGGGGAGTCGCTGTTATGGCTCTCCTGCTCATTTTATATGTGTAGTGATCTGTTGCCACTGATGCTCCATTGTATGATATTCAGCTTTATGCTGCCTGCCCCGTTTGTTCCACGCTGAATTGATAAGCCCGATGGTATCTTCTCAATATTTTGGGGAAACGAGGTCTGAGCCTGTCGAAGACCGTTGGTTTCGACAAACTCAACCAACTTTACTCCAGTTTATTGAGAAGGTACGTCCTGTGGTCAAAATATGGTCAGACTTTGGTCGAATATGTCAAAGCCAACGATGTTATACTAAAAGTAACGGCAAAAATGGTATTGACAACCCATGCGCTTCACGCTACACTAGCTACTATATGTGCCTATTTGTAAGGATACCCCACCATGATGATTGAAACTGTTGACCTGACAAAAAAATTTGGCGATTTTGTAGCCGTGGAAAATGTCTCGCTGCACGTGCCGGAGGGCGAAGTCCTGGCTTTGCTGGGGCCAAACGGCGCGGGCAAAACCACCACCGTACGGATGCTTGGCTCCATTCTCAAACCCAGCAGCGGCTACGCCCGCATTGCGGGTTACGATACCGTGACCCAGGCTAAACAGGTCCGTCGGGTTATCGGACTGCTCACCGAGTTCCCCGGCCTCTACGAGCGGATGAAGGGGCTGGATTATTTGCGCTTCTTTGGCGAGCTGCAAGGCATGCCCAAAGACATCATTCTGCAGCGGAGCGAAGCATTGCTGACCCGCTTTGAACTGTGGGAAGCGCGGGATAAACGTCTCGGTACCTACTCCAAAGGGATGAAGCAGAAACTAACTTTGGTACGCGCCATGCTGCACGATCCGCAGGTGCTTTTTTTAGATGAACCTACTTCGGCCATGGACCCGCAGAGCGCCAAACTGGTACGAGACTCGATTGCCGATTTGCGCCACGAAAAACGCGCCATAGTGATTTGCACCCATAACCTGGCCGAAGCCGAACTGCTGGCCGACCGGATTGCCATTGTGCGCCGGGGACAAATTATTGCCCAGGGTACGCCGCGCACCCTAAAACAGCAGTTGCTGGGCAACCCAATGATGGAACTGCGCGTGGCCGGCACGCTCAATGGATTGGTTGACAACCTTTCCAACCAGGTTACAGTTGTTTCTGCCGGCGAAAATTGGGTGCGATTTACGGTACCCAATCCCAACGAGTTCAACCCTTCCCTGCTGCGCCATTTATCAACCCAAAACGTGCCGGTCGTCACTCTCAGCGAAGTTCCGCGCAGCCTGGAAGAAATTTATTTACGCATTGTTGAAACCGGCCAAAATATTGAAGACACCGGCCCACTTTCAAACAGCGTTGTGGAGTAATGCAATGACCATCCAAACAATCCCCCGTGTTGAGCGCGGCAGCCTGAGAACCGCGCTGGTACTCACCCGCCGGGAATTGAGCGACAGCCTGCGAGATTGGCGAATTTTAACCCCCATCCTCATCCTGACGCTTCTTTTCCCTTTTCTGATGGATTTCACCTCTCGCTGGGCCACCAACTGGGTCTCCCAATTTACCGATCCCATTCTGGTGGAGCGCCTCAATCCCTTTTTGCTGATGGTGGTGGGCTTTTTCCCCATCTCCTTTTCGCTCATCATTGCCCTGGAATCTTTTGTGGGCGAAAAAGAACGCAACAGTATGGAGCCGATCCTGTCGATGCCGGTCAGTGATCTGGAACTCTATATGGGCAAAATGCTCTCATCGCTGCTGCTGCCGCTGACGGCGGCTTACCTGGGCATTACCGTATTTCTGGTGATGCGCCTGACCGGCTCGCCGCCGTGGGTGCCGTCGCTGGAGTTAACCGTGTTGATGTTTATGTTAACCACGGTCGAAGCGTTGGTGATGGTGTCCGGCGCGGTGGTGGTATCCAGCCAAACCACCAGCGTGCGAGCGGCCAACCTGCTGGCCAGTTTCATCATCATCCCCATGGCTTTGTTGATTCAAGTAGAAAGCGTGGTGATGTTTTACGCCAATTACTCGGCCTTGTGGTGGTTTGTGGCCGGGCTGGCTGTAGTCAATATAATTTTAGTGCGAATGGGCGCGCGTATTTTTAATCGTGAAGACATTTTATCCAAGGAATTGGATGAATTGAGCCTAAAAAAAACCTGGCAGGCGCTGATGGGCTATTTTTTACGCCCACCGGAGTTGGCGGCCAAACATTATGACAAAAAAGCAGCCCGGTTCGATGTTTGGCGCTTTTATCGCCACGATATTCCCCTACTGCTCAAACAGCAGCGGCAGCCATTATTGGTCGTGCTGTTCACGATGGTGGCAGCAGCGGTAATGGGCGTGTGGCTGGCCCAAGAATTTCCCGTTCCGGCTCAGGCCTTTCCGCTGGGAGATATTTCAACCGATACCTTTGCCCGGGTACAAAAAATCCAGCTTCTGCCCGAAATCAGCACCTCTTTTATCTTTACCAACAACTTGCGGGTGATGATTTTGGCGGGGATTGTGAGTGTTTTCTCTTTTGGCGCCTTGGTTTTGTTCTTGGTATTAATCAACGGGGGGCTGGTGAGTTATCTGATCTCGCAAATTGTGATGCTGGGGTATAATCCCTGGCTCTTTCTATCGGCCTTTATTTTACCGCACGGCATTTTAGAAATTCCGGCCATTATCATTGGGTTCACCTTCGCGGTGCGGATTGGCGCGGGACTCATTTCTCCGCCGGAGGGGCTGGATGTGGGGCAGGGTTTACTGGCAACCACGGCCAATTTTATCAAAATTTTGATATTTCTGGTGCTGCCAATGCTGCTGCTGGCGGCCTATATCGAAGCGAACATCACGCCTCAGATTGTGCTTGCTCTATACGCAAAGTGACAGGGTAGCAGGGTAACAAAGTAGCATGTTTTGCTCCCTTGTTACCCTGCTACTTTGCCACCTTGAAATTTAAGGCAATAAATCAGATATTTTCAAAACCCCCAACACATCAGCCACAATCAACAAGAACATAATAATAAAGATGATGGCCACCGTGCCGCCGGCCAGCGTAGCAAACCAGACCCGGCCACTAATCGAGGTCTCGTCTGTTTCAGATTCCGGCTTATCGGAAACCTCATCCTCAACCGTTTCCCAGTCGTCATCAAGAAATCTTAATTTAATTTCGGCCAGTTCAATCAGATCATCGTTTTGGAGACAATAGGGGCCATCAATGTGAGTTTGATTAACAGCCGTGCCGCCCGGCCCGCCTAAATCTTGCAATATCCAGTGATCGTTGCGGAATTCCAGGCTGGCGTGGGCGGAATCTACATCGGGCGAGTCCAGAATGAGATGATTATCCGGGCTGGAGCCAATGAGAATTCTGTTGGTAGAGAGTTCAAAGTCTTCAAAAATCGACTCCGTTCCCTCCAAATCTTGATAAATTACCAGTTTGGCCAACGCCTATGTCCTTCCTTTTTTAAAATTTTGATAATCTGGATCACGCTCAATAAAACTCAATGCCTCGGCGCGGGTTTGAATTTCGCCGGCAGCCTGCGCTTCTCTCAACCGGTTCAGCAACGTGCCGATCAACCGCCCGGTGGACACCTCTAATTCGTTGATCAAATCTTTGCCGGTGAGCAGGGGCGGCGGGTCAACCACCTGATCGCGCTGTTCAAAATAGGCGGAGATGAGTTTGTTAACCACTCCCCACAGTTTCTGTTCCTCGGCCTTTCCCTGGCCTGGCGGATATGTGGCGCGATGATCCGCCAGGGCGTGTAGCGCTACCGCCACACCGGCCTGATAATTTCCGCCTGTGGTATCCCGAAACAGGCGATAAACGGCCCGGCGGCTCACACCGGATTCCTGGGCCAAAAGCAGCGGGCGCATATGGTGGGCCACCACCGTTTCCACAAAACCGGCAGCCTGGGCACTAAACCGAAATTGGCGCATAACCTTTTGGGTGATTTTAGCACTTTCCTGCTCATGGCCCAAAAATCTTATTTTTTTGTCATCGCCACTGTTTGGGCGCTCTTCTACAGTACGAGTCAGCGATTTTCCCGTATCGTGCAGGAGTAAGGCCAGCGGCATTAATACTTGCGGTGTCAGATTTCCCGTTAGGGGTTGGTGCAGGTAATGCTGTAAGTCCGCTTGTCTCTCATCCGATATAACAGAAAAACCGTCTTGCCGCATGCCGGCCCACGCGTCCAGCGCCGCGGTGGTATGGTCAAACACATCTAGATGATGCGGGGGCGATTGGGTAACGCCCTTCATCGCCGCTACCGCCGGCAGAATATGGGGCAAAACATCGATGTGTTGCAGAAGGCTTACGGCCTGGCCCGGCGCAGGCGTATTGAGCAGTTTGAGCAGTTCATCCCGCTGCCGTTCGGGCGATACATCGACCAGTTGGGGGGCGGCCTGGCCGGCGCGCTGCCGGGTTTGGGCTTCAATCGTAAAATTGAACTCGATGGCCTGCCGCACGGCCCGCAGCACGCGGACCGGATCGTTGTCAAACGCGGCATCAGATACCATTCGTATTTGCCCGGCAGCCAGATCAGTCTGGCCCTTCAGCGGGTCTATCAATTGCAGCGGATCGGTCAGACTCAAGGCCATCGCGTTGATGGTAAAATCCCGGTCGGCCAGGTCTTCCAGCAGAATTGCGCCCCGGTAGGTGGCAAAATCCAGATAATTTTGCTTTGGCCCAAACGGGGTGGAAACCTCATACACCACCCGGCCGGTACCCCGCGCGGCATCAAGCGGATAAAAAGCGGCTTTCAACGCATCGGCCACGGTCCGGGCCGCGTACAGGCCATCTTCCGGCACGGCAAAATCCAGGTCTACAATCGATTTTCGGCCCAGCAGCAAATCCCGCACCGCGCCGCCAACCAGATAGAGGTCTATGTGCTGCGCCCGCGCAATCTGGACAATCTTGTTTAAAAGAGGGTGGTTGTTGAGCCACCCTTGTTTCAATTGCAATTTTATTGGATTTATATCTGGATGAGCGACCTGGCCCATCGCATCAATATACACCACCTGCATTTTGTGTTTAGGGCGGGTCTGGCGGGCGGTGCGTTGGGCCTGTTCAGCCGTAAGCCCCACG
Organism: uncultured Caldilineaceae bacterium; assembly: GCA_964612485.1. Taxonomy (GTDB): domain Bacteria; phylum Chloroflexota; class Anaerolineae; order 4572-78; family J111; genus JAFGNV01. The sequence goes on along the minus strand of CAZTFF010000004.1, from coordinate 20,718 downwards.
CCCACCACCCGCCCCCGCACCACCGCAATCCACCGGTTCCGGTAGAGGGCGGTATCAACGTGTTGGGTAATCTCCAACAGGTTCACCGTTTACATCAACCCGGCCACAATTTCGGCAACTTCTTCGGGGAGTTGGGCCACTTTTACGCCCACAGCCTCAAACGCCTTGATTTTTTCTTCGGCGGTACCTTCGCCGCCTTCAATGATCGCGCCGGCGTGCCCCATGCGTTTGCCGGGCGGGGCTGTGCGTCCGGCAATAAAGGCTGTCACCGGTTTGTTCATTTCTTCGGCAATAAAGCGGGCGGCTTTTTGTTCATCGGTGCCGCCGATTTCGCCAATCAAAACCACCTGATCGGTCAAGGGATCGCCTTCAAAAAGATGCAACACATCAATAAAGGAGGTGCCAATAATCGGGTCGCCGCCAATGCCAACGGCGGTACTTTGGCCAATGCCTTTATCGGTGAGCGCCTGCACCACTTCGTACGTTAGAGTGCCGCTGCGAGAAACCAGGCCCACGCTGCCGGGTTTGTGAATATGGGCCGGCATAATGCCCACCTTGGCCGCTTCCGGCGTAATCACGCCGGGACAATTGGGGCCTACCAGCCGGGTATTTTTACCTTTCAGAAAACTTTGCACGCGCATCATATCCAGCACGGGGATACCTTCGGTGATGCAGATAATCAGTTCGATGTCGGAATCGGCGGCTTCCATAATGGCGTCGGAGGCAAAGCGCGACGGGACATAGATGATGCTGGTATCGGCTTCGGTGGCGTTGACCGCCTCTTTAACCGTATCAAATACGGGAATGCCGTGTACCCAATCGCCGCCCTTGCCCGGCGTGACTCCGGCCACAATATTGGTGCCGTAATTTTTCATCTGTTCGGTATGAAATGCGCCTTCTCGCCCGGTAATGCCCTGAACCAGAAGCCGCGTGTCTTTGCCAACTAAAATACTCATATCTTCACTCTCCTATACACCTTTTGCCTGGGCAACGGCTTTTTCTGCGGCCTCGCCCAGCGTGGCGGCGCTGGGGAAGTCGGCCCGGCTCAAAATCTGGCGTCCTTCTTCCTCGTTGGTTCCCACCAGCCGGGCCACCATAGGAATCTCTGTCTGCACTTCGTCGAGCGCGGCCAGAATACCCTGGGCCACTTCGTCGCAGCGCGTAATTCCGCCAAAAATATTGAACAGCACGGCCTTAACTTTGGGATCGCTCAGGATAATACGCAGCGCGGCAGCCACCTTTTCGGCTTTGGCTCCGCCGCCAATATCCAAAAAATTGGCCGGTTCGCCGCCGTTGTGTTTAATGATGTCCATAGTGGCCATGGCCAGCCCCGCACCGTTGACCATACAGCCAATTTCACCCTCGAGCTTGACGTAACTTAAGCCGGCCGCGCGCGCTTCCCGTTCCGCCGGCGATTCTTCCTGCGAGTCACGCAGTTCGGCCAAATGGGGATGGCGAAACAGGGCGTTATCATCCAGCACTATTTTTCCGTCAACCGCCAGCAGTGTCTCTTCTTCGGTAACTACCAGGGGGTTGATTTCGGCCAGGCTGGCATCGGTATGGATAAAAGCGCGATACAGCCCCTTGACAATTTGCACAAATTGATTGATAAACGCGCGGCGCAGCCCTAATTCAAACGCCAAATCTCGGGCCTGGTAATCCAGCAGCCCCAGGTTGGGGTCAACGGCCAGCCGAATGATCGCCTCCGGGTTGGTTTTGGCTACTTCTTCAATTTCCACCCCACCTTCAACCGAGGCAATGATGACCGGTTTCTGGCGCGTGCGGTCAACCACAATACCCAGATACAGCTCTTGCTTAATATCGGCAGCGGGATCGACCAAAACCGTATCAACCGTCAGCCCTTTGATCTGCATGCCCAATATTTGCTCGGCAATTTGCTCGGCTTCATCCGGGGTTTTGGCCAGCTTGATGCCGCCGGCTTTGCCGCGTCCGCCAACCAGCACCTGGCTTTTGACCACCACGGGCTGTTCAAGTTGCTTGGCTATCTGGCGCACCTCGGCAGACGAGGTGGCCGTATCCCCTTTGGGAATGGGGACGCCGTAATCGGCAAAAATACGTTTGGATTGGTACTCGTGTAGCTTCACACGCAACCTCCTTGTTCGTGAATAATTTTCATAATTGGATTGTTTTGCCCCTTCTTGCAGCATTCAGACAGGCACGGGTAGAGAGCTGCCGGCTGGATTATACCATATTTTTTGCGGCTAACCTAACCCGAACAAAGCCGCGATCAAAGAGAAATACACAACCGGAAATTTTTGTTCGTGGCATAAAAATTTCATGGTTAGGCCCTAACCCAAACAAAGCCGCGATCAAAGAGAAATACACGACCGGAAATTCTTATCCCCATCCGTAACCGAATGTTAACAAATGGTGGTACCGAATCGCTATTGTTTGCTTTTAGGAAGTATGTTATGCTTTTCTTACGTAAAACTTAAGGTAGCAGTGCCTCCGGCGCTTTCTACCCTGTTCTTTACCAACTCAATCTATAGTGGTTAACACAATGAGCCTCAGTTTGATACTACCCAACCCCTTTGTGTTGGGCATGGAAATTGTGCGTATAAGTTTGTTTTTTTTGCGGGTAGGCAGCCGGGCATGGTCAGAACATCGCCGGCTCCATATGTTTGTGTTAGCCATTATAAAGAGTTGTCCGGGTCATTTATCCCGGATGTGTCAACAGAATAACTTATCGAAACGACTGACAAGTTCGCCGGTAGATCGTTCGTCAAAAAGGTTCGGTTACGACAGTGTCTGGTTCAATGAATTTATGTTGGATCAGATTGTATCGTGATCGAACCTTTTTTGTTTGACCCGTTAACAACTCCTTTGAGGAGTGAAAAATAAATCATTTCAATGTCAATTCAAATAAGGAGAATAACTATGACAAGTCAAATTTATTTTGTAAAGCGCCTGAAGTTTTCGTTGCTATTGGCTCTGATTTTGGCGCTGGTCAGCCTGGTTTGGATTCAAGGATCAAGCAGCCCCGTTTCCGCCCAGGAGCCGCCGCTGGATGAATCGGAAACCGGCATGTCGATTCAAATTGTACCGGTTGAAGGCGATTTTGAAACCGCCGGCATAGATTCAACCCCCGTATTTTATGTTGGCGATACTTTTAAGGTATCTATTGTGGCCGAAAACGTGGAAGACCCCGGCATGTTTGGCAGCCAGTTCAACATTGCCTTTGATACGGCCCACCTCCAGGCAGTTGACGGTTCTTTGATGTCCGGCAACGATATGGAACCGGTGGTTGTGGCAGTCAGCGAGGTTGACAACGAGGCCGGGATGGTTCGCTGGGCCGCCAGCCGCCAGGGCGATCTGGATAACCTGGTGGGTGATGTAGTGCTGGCGACCCTGAGTTTTGAAGCCGTGGGCGCTACCGAGCCGCCCGAAGGGACCACCACGATCATTGATCTGGACAGCGCCAAATTGGGCGCCAAAGGCGGCATCGAGATCCCCGTGGCCGGGCTGGTTGATCTGGAAGTGATCATCCGCGAGCATGGTGCCAATGGCGAAGGGGATATGGTCGGCAACGTAAAAGTGGAAGGCCGCGCCGACGATAACCAGGCCGGGCACGATGTTACCGGCGTGAGCGATGCCAGCGAAGTAAGCGCCCTCACCGAGGCCAACGGCGATTTCCTGATTGATGAAGCGCCGGGCGGTATTTACGATCTGACCGCCAACAGCCCCGGTTTCCTGGCCGCGGCTTGTGAAGATGTGGATCACAGCTTTTTTGTCCTGACCACCCTGGAAGCCGTCACCCTGCTGGCCGGCGACATTGATGACAACGGCGAGATCGACATTACCGACGCCGTGGCCATTGGCGCGGTGTTCGACAGCACCGAACCGGGCGTCATTGCCGACCTGAACATCGATGGCGTGGTCGACATTCTGGACCTGATCCTGATGTCGGTGAACTATGGCCAGACCTCGGTTGACAATCCGTGGGTTTGCCAGTTGGGAACTGAACTATAAACCGTGAAGTAATCTATATCACTGAATCCGGCAGGCCTCGCGTTAAAAGCCCGCCGGATTCACAGCATAAGTTTTGAGTAATTTATCAAAAATGCAATTTGAAATCGTAATTTGGGAGATCGTAAAAATGTCTAAATTTTCGTTTAAAATCACAACTTTTATTTTGCTATTGACCTTAACATTGTTATTAACCATCTCAACAGCCCTGGCGCAGGGTGAAGCCAATGTTACATTGCAGCCGGTAGAATCAACCGGCGACACCTTGACCGTGGACGTGATGGTAAACAATGTGAGTAACATGTACGGCGCAGAATTCCGGCTGAAGTACGATCCGGCGGTGCTGGCCGTTCAAGATTTGAATGCCGATCAAAATGGCGTGCAGATTCAGGGCGGCACGTTTTTGCCGGTTGAAAAGGGCTTTGTAGTGGCCAATAAAGTCGATGAGGTCGCCGGTGAAATTGTGTTTGCCATGACCCTGCTGAATCCGGCCCCGCCGGTGGACGGCGGCGGCCCCTTGGCCCGCGTCTCCTTCAAGGTGTTACAGAACAGCCCTTCAACCATTACCGTTGAACACGCCAAACTGGTGGCCGCGGATTTACAGACCATTCCCAGCCAGACCGGCAGCCTGAATGTCGGCGAATCAGCCGCCGGAACCCAACAACAGCCGGATTCTAACGCGCCTGCCGTTTCAGTGGATACGCCGCCCGCTGCCGGGGAAAGCAGTTTCCCGTGGTGGATCATTGCCATACTGGTGATGGTGCTGGGCGTTTTGGCCCTGGGCGGTTTGATCATGCTGGGGGGGAAGTCAAAAACAACCTCCCAAAAAGCAACACCCGTCCGGCAGCCGCGCCGCCCACAATCAACGCGCCAGTCTGAAGGGCAGCAACAACCGGCCGGTTCGCGGCCCAGCGCCTTCCGCCAACAACAGAACATCCAACCCAATAACAAGCCCCACCCACCTCGATAAAGTTTCCTGATCATTTTTAAACTACACTCTTTTTGTAGGGGCAAACATCCGTTTGCCCCTACAAAAAATTTATGATGATGCAATGATGCCGTGTGCCGTGAAGCAATCGTTGGAAATTTTATCAAAAATAATTCTATTACTTTGTTTATGGCCGGCCTTATTGATCGGAGCCGCCCAGGCCCAAACACCAGAGGGTGATGTTTCGTTGTCCAAGGCTGAAACGATTCGAGTTGTGGTCAAATTGCGCGCGCCCGATGCCTCGGCGGCAGCGGCGCTGTTACAGCAGGCCGCGCCGGACCTGCTGCCCAACGAAGTTGAAACACTTCTCCAAAAAAATGGCCTGCCCCTAGATGATCCCCTCACCCACCGCGCCTATCCCCGATTAGACGTGCTGGCGGCGGTTTCTCAAGTGATAGATACACAAATGATTACCATTTCCGGCCAGGTGCTGCTGCAGGGACGCAGTGATCACAGCGGAACGCAAATTTATTTAGGAACAGGTGATTGCAGTGGGCCGCCGTCTGGGGTCGGGCTGGTAGCCACCGGCCCGGACGGGGTTTTTGAAATCAACACGCCTGTGGCCCCGCAAGCCGCCTTGTGTTTGCTTGCTGTCAAACAAGGGTATTTGACGGGGCAGTTGCCTGATCCGGCAGGAGATGCAGGCGCGATCACGCTTCCCGGCGGCGATGTAACCGGCGACGGTCTGATTGATATTTTTGATCTCACGTACATCGCCTCACGCATTAATACGAATGACGATTCTGCCGATCTGATCCCGGATGGGTGGGTTGATATTTTTGATCTGGTGATCGCGGCGGGTAATTACAATAAACACGGCCCGGTGAGCGATTGGCAGCAATAGAAAGTTGGAGGTTTCAAAATGAAATTTAACAAAGTTTATGCGATAGTGATGGGACTGCTGGCGCTGGCTGCGGGCGCGGTGTTTGCCCTCTGGTCCGGGCCGGCTGCGGCCCAGGTGCCGGATAAAGACCACGCCGTGTTTGCCTCGACCAACAATGATTCGGTCATTGTCTCCCGGCGCATCGAATTTACGGCGGATAATTTTGCCGGCAGCGGTTCGCTGGAAAATGTGCAGGTCACACCGGCCGGGCTGGTTTTAGCCGGGGGTGCCGACCGGGGCGTTTTTCTCACCAACGCTGTTTTCTCACCGCTTGAATTTACCACCGACATCGGCCCGGCCTGGCTGGCCGACCTGCCGGAGGGAAGCGCCATCACCGTAGAGGCAAAGTTGAACGGATGGGGCGACTGGCTGCCGGTACCGGTTGAAGTCTATCCCACCGCGCAGGGAGAACATGCCGGAACACTGGTCTGGGTCAACCAACCGGAAGCTGTGGCCCAATTCAAAGTCACGTTGCAGGCCGGGGCCAACGGTCAATCACCTGTATTCAAGCGGCTGCGGCTGTTCTTCAACGATACCAGCCAAGGGCCGGACGCCGGACAGGCCGCATCCCAGGCCTTGACTATGAAAATCGCCGCTGATGAGGTTGTCACCTGCCCGGCCAAACCACTGGTCATTCCCCGTACGGCCTGGGGCTGCCCGCCCAACCAATCCAGCCCTTGGTGGCCGCCGGTGTACGAGCCGGTGACGCACATTGTCATCAACCACACCGCCACTCCCAATAATGCCGATGATTGGGCCAGGGTTGTCCGCTCGATCTGGCATTACCACGCCCATATTTTGGGCTGGGGCGATGTGGGCTACCAATATCTCATCGACCCCCTGGGCAATATTTACGAGGGCCGCGCCGGGGGCGATGATGTGATCGGCGCGTTTGACGGCTTTAACCGGGGCGCGATGGGCATTGGCTATATTGGCTGCTACGGCAACTGCGATTATTTGGGTCTGGACAATGCGGAACCCCCGGCAGAGATGCTGGATGCCGGCAATGAACTCATCGCCTGGAAAGTGGCTCAAAAACAGCTTGATCCCTTTGGCAGCGGCGCGTACTGCTACCAGGATTTGCCCCACATCGTCTCTCGCTCCGATGTGGTCTGCCGGGGCGGGTCGCTCTCGCCGGGCGAATTGCTGGATGCGCGTGTGCCCGATATGCGGGCGGCAGTCGCCGAAATAATTGCCCAATGCCAGATCAGCACGCCCACCCCCGGCATCACCGTAGAACCGCCGACACCGACCACAACTGTTACTCCCACCACGACCGTTACGCCAACTACAACCGTAACCCCAACCACGCCCCCAACCGGCGAACCGCCCACGCCCACAGCAACTCCTTCACCCACGGCCACGCCGGTTGAAGGGCCGGTCGTGCGAATTACGCCGGAAACTTTACGGCTGGGAGTGGAAGCCAACGGCGTAACCCTCGTTGAAGTGGCGGATATTGAAAATCTGTACGGAACCGATCTGCGCATCACTTACGATCCGGCGGTGGTAGAAGTGGTTGACGCCGATTCTGGCACCGAAGGCGTTCAAGTTGGCCTGGGCGATGTTTTTGCCGGCGGTGGCGCGTTTGTCGTGACCAATGAAGCCGAGGACGGTGAGATCACGTTTATCGCGTCTCGCCGTTCGCCCGATCCCAGTTTTAGCGGTACGGGATCGTTGGTTGAAATTACCTGGCGTGGTCTGACGCAAGGCCAATCAGCAGTTTCGTTGGCAAACGTGAAGCTCTCGAACCCCGAGGGCGGTTCGCTGGCGCATACCGCTTTAGACGGCGAAATTCAGGTAGGAACCGGCGTCATCATCCGGGGCCGGGTGGAATTGGAAGGCAATGGCAACGCAGCGGGGGCCGTGGTTACGGCGGGAGATCAACAGGTGAGTCCCGATACCGCCGGCAACTTTGAATTTGCCCTTGCCGGTGATGCCTATGCGGTTACTATTACCGCGCCGGGCTATCTCAGCGCGCAAGTTCAGGGCGATGCCGCGGTCGGCGCAACTGTGATTGACCTGGGAGTTATCACCCTCCCCGGCGGGGAAGTGACCGGCGATGATAAGATCGACATCTTTGATCTGGCCTTTATCGGCAACCGCTACAGCGGTGAAGATGCCGCCGGCGATGTCAACGGCGACGGCAGCGTTGATATTTTTGATCTGACGATGTCGGCGGCCAATTACGGTAAACAGGGGCCGGTGGGGGTTGGGTTGAGTCCGGAGTAGGTTTTGCAGGATCAAGCGTTAGCATTACCTTTGACCGAACATTAACAATCGCATAACTGGAACTTTGTTTCTCTGGATAATGGGGTATACTACCACTCAGTTTTGAGACCATAACGAGGAGAATGAGGATGGAGTACCCCCAAGCCGTAACGGAGAAAGCGAAGCGTTTGGAGCAACTACTCCAACGGGTCGCTGCCGGTGAGCCCCTGGCTGAAATGAACGAAGCGTTAGGCTTCAACCTGGACGAGAAACAATTGGCCAAAGCCCAGGCGAAGTATGAGGCCGGCGGAGGTCATTGGGAAGACTTGGTTGATGGCCGATATGGGCACGCCCAGAAGATCCATTCGGGGATTCGGGAGTGGTTGTACAGCCGCAAGGAAAAAGACGAGGCGATCCGAGCGCCTGAGTTGGCCAGAGAGATCAAAGAGAAGTTCAAGGTGGACGTTGACCCCGGTCACCTCAACTACTTGTTGCGCAAACGAGGCTTGACGGCCCCGCCGGGACATCCTGGTAAGCCAGAAGTTGTTGAGGAAGGAGGCGAGGACGCGCCGGCTGCTAGTGAGCCCCTGGACAATGCCGGGCTTTTTTTCCCTGGAGGGGGCGAAGATGGCCCTGGGGGTGACGGATAGGATTGAGCAGGCGGTTCTGGGAGCTTGCCGGTCAGGGGCTGCATCATCTGTCGGCTGATCTGGCTGCCCTGTGGCCCAAAGTTGACCACTTGCTCTATCAACCCATTTTGGGTCTGGAGCGACCCCGCTGTTTCTACTATTACCAGGGTGACGGCTTAGAAGCGCTGTATGGGTTCACCTACAAATATCTAACCCTGGAGCATTTTCTGGGACAGTTAAGCCGAGTGCAGGTGGGGGCACCCCTGGCCGAAACCCTGGCGGCAGCCTATGTCCAAACCTGGTATCCGGCGATGAGGCCTTGACGATCTTTGTGGACTGGCACACCAAACCCCACTGGACCGAGGCCTACAGCCATTCAGGCCACTTAGCTATGTGGGGGCGGACGGGCACCAAACAACTGATCCTCAACGGCCAGGATGGGCGGTATCTGGGCGGCTGGAACTATCCCATTGACGCCCATATGACCCACACCCTGGTGGAGTTGGAGGCCGCCCTGGAAGGTAGTCTGGGGCGACCGATCGCCTGCACCGTTATGGACAGTGAAGGCGGCGGCTTACCCCTGGCCGAACGGTATGTCCGGGCCGGCCGCAATTATGTCAGTGTACTGCCGGGCGGGCATAGTTACAGCCTGACCGACTTTGTCTTGACCGGGAATTGGGAGGCGGTGTCGGATGATCCCCAGCGGGAGACAGTTTTGGCTCAGTGGCTCGATCCCAAACGGGCCAAAGAAGAGCTGCGCCAGTTGGTGTTGCTGCGTCCAGTGGGACGAACTGACCCGGCCCGGATCTATATCGGTCAGTTTGGCGGCTTATCTGCCGGCGAAATCCCGGCGTTGCACCGCCGGCGGTGGGCTTGCAACGAGCTACGCATCCGCGATCTGATCCACGGCGCTAACCTCAACGTCAACTACGGCTATGCTTACACCGAAGTTGCCCAGCGGACCCGGCACCGGGAATGGGAAGCGGCCCAGGAGCGGGTGCCGTGACCGAACGACAACTGGCTGACCACCAGGCGGCGGTGCATCATCTGCGGCAGCGTTTGGCCAACAGGCAAGAAGCCTACACCGCTGACCGGCGAGAAATGCATCGCCAAGTGGTTCAACAGCGGCACCAACTTCAACAGCGCCGGCGGCTGGGGCAACCCACCCGCCGGGTCCTGAAGCGGATCGCCACCTTGAAACGGCATCAGCAGACACTATCCCACCGCTTCCAAAAGCAGCAGCGCCGCCTGTTTGAGCAACTTCACGACCACCAGCGCCACGTCCGGAAATTGAACCAGCGGCTGGCGCAGCGGCTGGCCATCCGAGATGCCATTGACACCGAGACCCTATGCCGAGAACGCGACCTGCAGAAGGATCAGATCATGCTCAACTTCATAGAACCGGAATCGGTTCAGAAAAGTAACTTCCGCTAATCACGGTCAATATGCCGAGAATTTGGTCCTAAAACGATGTTTTCCGGCTCATTATGGTCAACTTTAGCCCAAAATGCGGAAGTTACTTTTTCTCGGTCATTTACCGAAGGATTCACGTTCTATGAACTTACAACTTCTGCTGGCCAATTTGCACGACTGGGTCGCCCATGCTTACTTCGATCCTACCTGGCACAAGCTCAGCCTGGAGAAGGCCATTCAGATGGTTTGCCGCAAGGCCGGACGGGGCACCTGGCATCCTGATCGTATCGAAGTGCTGCTGGAGCCATACCGCTACCGCGACCAACAGCGGGCGATGGCAGTCACTTGTGCCCGTTTCAACGCCGCTAATGTCCGTTGGCGTGATGGCCGCCTGCTCCGCATTTCGGTGGCCTCGCCCGAAGAGTTCTAGTTATGCGATTGTTAATGTGCAGGTCAAACCTAATGTTATCGTCGGCTTTTTTTTGCTTGCACTTTATGTTAAAATGCGGTAGACTATTAATCAGACATAATGTTGACCTGAACGGTTGGGGATGATGACCATCCAGCAAGCCATTGAGCGCTATCTCAAACAAATCAAACGCAGCAAAAGCCCGCGCACGGCTGTAACCTACGGCCAGGGACTGCAGGCCTTTACCCGCTGCATGGCCAAAAGCGACGATGAGATTGACTTTGCCGAATTGGACATCAGCGCGCTCTCTCCCCACTGGTTGGAAACCTTTTTGGATTATTTGCACAAACAATCCGTTTCCACAGAGCGAATCTACACCACGGCGGTGGCCGGTTTTTATCACTATGTGGCCGCGCAAGAGTGGGCCGAGGTCAATCTGTCCACCCTGGATTTTGAGATGGGCCAGCGCCGCAGCCAGGGCAAACGCCTGCACGTTTTCCCTGAAGGGGATGTGGATAAATTGCTCAACTACATCCAACAAGAGGTAACGCGAACCACCAAAACAGCGGTTGAGAAACTCACCCGCCACCGCGATACCGCTCTACTCATCACCCTGGCCGATACCGGCCTGCGCGTTTCCGAAGCCTGCGGGCTGCAAAAAGGCCACCTGGATTGGGAACGACGGCGGGCCATCATTATTGGCAAAGGCGACAAACAGGGCATTGTGCGCTTCTCACAGCGGGCGTTACGCTACCTCAAACAATATTTAGACCTTCGTTTTGATCTCGATCGCAGCCAGGGCCGGCAGGATATTCTGCCTGTCTTTGCCCGCCACGATAAAAAAGCCGGGAAGCGCGTGCTGCCCATCTCTACCCGTACCGCCGAAAATATTGTAAGAGATCACGTTATCCGGGCATTGGGCGAAGAAGCCCAGGGAACCATCACGCCCCACACCTTCCGCCACTATTTTGTAACCCGGGCCGCCCGCACGCAAGACATTTTGCTGGCCCAACACCTGGCCCGGCACGAAAGCATTAACACCACATCCAGCTATACCCATCTGACTGAAACTGAAATTGACCGGGCTTACGCCACCGTTTTTGATGACGCCAGCCCTCATCTCGACCCGCCAACCGACGAACCACCAACCGAATAATAAACGCTGATCGTACCAACATCAACAATTTTTTATTGATAAAAATACAATGAACAAAATTGTGAACAATTAATAGCGAGCGTCAATGGTAAACGATCAACCATTCGCAATTAAGAATTAAAAATTCACAATTTTTATAATGTCTGGCCCTAATTTTTGCAGGAGAAAACATGATGAAACGACCGTTAAAATTGCTGGTGCCCATCTTGCTGATCCTGGCGATTGTGCTGTCGGGATGTGAAATTCCCAACCCGCGGGGCGCCGCCGATATCGACGTGCCCCAGCCTGGTACGGAAGAAACCGTTCCTCCCTCAACCGAAGAACCACCGTCGGAAACGGAAGAACCGGCACCACCGCCCGAAGAACCGCCGCCTCCGGCAGAAGAAGCGCTCTCTACAGACGTTGTCTCTGCCCCAACCACCCCGGACGTAGCTCCGGTGCCGGGGAAGGTATTGGCCAAACTGGCTCCACAAGCCGCCATCCAGGCCCGCAGCACCGAAATGACTGCCCAGGGCGTGGTAGCCGCCGGCGTGCCTACCCTGGACCAAACACTCCAACAGATTGGCGCAGTTAGTTTGCAGCCCGTTATCGAACCGGTGGCCGAAGGTTTGGACGATAGCCTGGAAAGCCTGTCGCAGCGGGTTCCCGACGCGGTTAACCAACTCTACACCGTGGAATTCGATCCGGCGGTCTCGCCTGAAGATGCCGCCGCCGCGATGTCGCAAGATGCCAATGTGGAGTTTGCCGAACCCAATTTTGTGGCCGGTATTACGGCTGAACCGGTTTACGCGCCGGCGCCGCTCACCCCCAACGATCCTTACTTTTCTTACCAATGGCATTATGCGGCCATCCAACTGCCTTCCGCCTGGGACCAATCTACCGGCCAGAATGTAACCATTGCCGTGGTGGATACCGGCGTCGATTTTGGCGGCTCTGATATGGCCAATACCAACCGGCTGCCCGGCTATGATTTTGCCAATCAGGATAATGACCCCACCGACGACCAGGGCCACGGCACTCACGTGGCCGGCACCATCGCCCAGAGTACCAACAACGGCGTGGGCGTGGCCGGCGTGGCCTTCAATGCCACCGTTTTGCCGGTCAAGGTGTTAGGGTCTGATGGGCAGGGTAGCTACGAGCACATTATCCAGGGCATCATCTATGCTGTTGACCAGGGCGCGAACGTGATCAACCTGAGCCTGGCCGGTCGTTCCGGCTCGCAGGCCCTGGCCGAAGCCATTCAATACGCTTACCAGAACAACGTAGTGGTAGTGGCCGCCGCTGGCAACAACAACGGGCCGGTCGAATTTCCGGCGGCCTACGACAATCTGATTGCCGTAGGGGCTGTGCAATTTGATAACACCCGCGCCCCTTACAGCAACTTTGGCCCTCAAATTGATGTGATGGCGCCCGGCGGCAACACCAAAGTGGACCAGAACCAAGATGGCTACGGCGATGGGATTTTGCAGCAAACGTTCAAGGCTCCCGGCTCGTTTACCTACCTCTTTTTCGAAGGCACATCTATGGCCTCGCCCCATGTGGCGGGTGTGGCCGGATTATTGAAATCGGTCAACCCCAATGCCACGGTAGACCAAATCCGCAGCGCGTTGGTGCAGACCGCCCGCAGCGTTGGGCCTGCCGATCAATTTGGCGCGGGTCTGATCCAGGCTGCTGATGCTTTGGCGGCCATTGGCGGCGAACCGCCGATAACGCCCACCGATACGCCTACGCCCACCGTTACATTTACGCCGGTGCCGGGCAATCTGCCCGATCTGGTTGTCACCGATATTGTGTATGAGCCGGGCACGCCGCCCCAGTGCGGCCCGCATCCAGAAGATTTGGGGACCCGTGTGTGGATTGCCAACAACGGCTCGGCGGACGCCGGCACCTTTGTGGTGATGCTCAACGGTGTGGAGCAAACCGTACCCAGCCTGGCTGCCGGGGCCAACACCTCGCTGTTCTACGGCTTCAACCCGCCGGAAGCTGCGGCCATTGTGGATGTCAATAATGATGTTGAAGAAAGCGACGAAACCAACAACCAGCTTACCAAATCTCTGCCCGTGCCCACCCCGCTCCCACCCTGTGTTGACACCCCCACCCCAACGCCAACACCCACCGAACCGCCTCCCGTCACCGATACACCCACCCCCACCCCAACCTCGATGCCGCTCCCGCCGGGCGAACTGCTGACCAACGGCGGCTTTGAAACAGACGAAGGCTGGGTCTTTGGCGATACGCCTATCCGGGGCGGCTACAACACCGAGGTGGTGTTCAGCGGCAATCGCTCCGCGCGCCTGGGCGCAACCGGCGGCTACAACATCTTCAGCTTCAGTTCGGTGTGGCAGAAAGTGACCATCCCCGCCGAGGCCAACCGGGTGGTGCTCAATGCCAATGTCTATCCCATCAGTCAGGATGCCTGCGGGGTTGATTTGCAGTACATCGCCTTGCTCAACAACTACTTCCGCATGGTTGAACCGCTTTCCGTGAATTTGAGCGACAGCCAAACCTGGGAAAACCGCACCTTTGATGTTTCTCATATGCGCGGCCAGACGGTTTATGTGTATTTCAGCGTACTCAACCGGGGCTGCTCCGGGTTGAGCGCGATGTATGTGGATGATGTGTCGCTGCGGTGGGAGTAGGCGATTAAAAACAAAAAAGAATCCGCGAAGCCACGCCAAGTTGCGCTAAGAATTTTCTTCGCGTTACTTAGCGGCCCTTCGCGGACTCCCAGGATCGGTTTGAAATGATCCTGAGACGTCGGATTCGACGTTAGGTTGGCGTAGGCTATTCAGCAAGCCGCCATTGCACAAATGTCAAGCAAATTAGAAGAAGTGGAGGTATAGTAAAGACAGTCAACGCAAATTGACATTCTTTTCTCCTCCTTTTTGAAAAGCCGGGTCGTGGTAGCCCGGCTTTTTATTTTTTGATTAGATCAGTTACCGCTTAAAAACTCAATCGCTTCGTCCAGTTGGGGATCGCGTTCCGCTTCCACATCCTCAAAGGTCATTTCCACCTGAATATCGGGCGCAATACCTTCTTCGTGAATTTGGCGGCCTGAGGGGGTCAACCATTCGGCCACGGTAACGCGCAGTTCCGAGCCGTCCGACAGGGTGTGCGGCAGTTGAACCGAGCCTTTGCCAAAGGTTTGCTCACCAATGACGGTGCCGCGCTCGTAATCCTGCACCGCGCCGGCAACAATCTCGCTGGCGCTGGCGCTGCCGCCGTTGGTGAGGATCACCAGGGGAATATCTACCGCTACGTGATTGCCCCGGTCGGCATCAAATTTTCTTTCTTCGTTACCTTTGAGCCGCTCGATGACCACCGTGCCCTCTTCGATGAACAGGGCGCTGACATCGATGGCCTCGGATAACAGGCCGCCGGGGTTGCTGCGCAGGTCGAAAATAAGTTGGGTTGCGCCCTGTTCCCGCAGCGATTCGATCTCTTCGGCCACGCTTTCGGCGGCTCCCTGGCTGAACTGGGTGAGGCTCACGTAGCCGATGTTGTTTTCCAGCAGTTCTGATTCAACAATTTCGATCTCGATTTTGGCGCGGACCACCGGTATTTCCAGAAAATCTGGTTCGCCTTCGCGGAAGACGGTTAAGTTCACGGTGGTTCCGGCGGGGCCGCGAATGAGCAGCACGTCTTCGTACAGGCTCAGACCTTCCAGAGATTGTCCATCTACTTCCACAATAATGTCGCCGGGGCGCAGGCCGGCTTTGAAGGCGGGACGCTCCGGCATGGGATCAACCACCATCAGCCGGCCAAATTCATCCAGCCGAATGGTAGCGCCAATGCCTTCGAAGCTGCCGCTAATGTCTTCGCTGAACACTTCGGCCCGGATTGGATCAATAAAACCAGTGTGCTGATCGCCAAAAGAAGTGACCATACCGCGAATAGCGCCGTAAACGCGCTCGTTGTCGGGCGGGATGTCGCCGTAAAACTGCTCGTCTAGAAAGGACCACGCTTCCCAAAAGGTGGCAAATTCAGGGGGGATCTCTTCCTCCGAGGGAGGGCTGGCCTGCGCGGCAATCACCGGCGGGGTATCTGCGCCATAAAAACGGGCGTAAAAAAACATGCCGGCCACAAAGGAACCGGCGGCAATAATCATCACCAACGTCAAAACTGCTGTAATTTTTACCACTTTTTTCATCATAAGAAAAACTTATCCGTATCTACAATTTGTTTGTTATTCGCCATTTTGCAAAAATTGAATCGCGCGTTCCAGTTGTGGATCGCGCCCGTTGGCGTGGTCTTCTTCGGTAAACAATATTTCAATATTCGGGGTCAGGCCGGTGCCGTCGATGACGTTGTTGTCGGGCGTAAACCATTTGGCTACGGTGACGTGCAGCCGGGAGTCGTCGGACAGCTCATAGATGAGTTGCACGCTGCCTTTGCCAAAGGTTTTTTCGCCAATCAGCGTAGCACGGTTGTAATCTTGCAGCGCGCCGGCCACAATTTCGCTGGCGCTGGCGGTTCCGCCGTTGATCAGCACCACCAGCGGTTGATCCAGCGCTTTGCCGCCGCTGCGGACATCATAAATCCGCTCGCCCTGGTTACGGCGATCCTCACGCAGCACAACACCTTCTCGCAAAAACTGGCTGGTCACATCGACCGCCGCATCCAGCAGGCCGCCGCCGTTGTTGCGCAAATCTAGGATATAGGATTCCGCTCCCTGGGCCGATAGTTCATCAAACGCCTGGTTCAGTTCTTTGTTGCTGCGTTCGGTAAAGGCGGTGAGTTGAATGTAGCCAATGGTGGGCGCTTCTTCTAAAATTCGCCAGTGGGCGCTGGGGGTTTCGATGATGGCGCGGGTGATGGTGATGTCTAGCGGCGCTTCTTCGCCCTCGCGCTCAATCGTGAGCACCACGTCGGTGCCCACCTCGCCGCGGATCAGGGACACCACCTCATCAATCGTCATTTCGAGGGTGAGGGGCGCGCCGTCAATGGCTATCAACACATCGCCGCTTTGCAGCCCCGCCTGTTCGGCGGCTTGATCGCGCATGGGGTCTAAGACGATCCGGCCTTCGGCATCTTGCTGCACGTAAGCGCCAATTCCGCCAAACTGGCCTTCGAGTTGGGCTTTTTCTTTGGCGGCGGGTTCGGGTTCGATAAAAATGGTATAGGGATCTTCCAACGTTGCCAGCGCGCCTTTGATGGCCCCATAAGTGGATGCCGGCGATTCGGGCAATTTGCCATAAAATTGTTCTTCAACGTGGTGCCAGGCTTCCCAATAGATGGAAAAATCACCCACTTCTTCTTCGGTGGGCTGATCGTTGATGATAAAATCTCGGAAGATATAGCCGGTTCCCGCGCCGGCCACAAAAATAACCAGTGCAACCAGCGTGGTAATGATAATTTTGGAGAGTGTTTGCATATCGGCCTCTAGGCTTGTGAGATATGGGTTGTGTTTGAAGGTAATCAAACTTATTTGCAACCCAATAACTTTAAATTGTAGCACGGATCATAAGTGGGGGCAAACACTTTTTTTGGCAATCAGCCCACAAATCCCAACCAGCGCATCAGTGTTTCTTCCAGCCATGTCCATAGAACAAATACAATATAGACAATTACCAATCCCCAGCCTTCTAAGCGGGTCAACAAACGGTCTGTAGAAAGGAGCACGAACAGTAGAATCACGGTTGCCAGCAGGATCAGGGTTGATAGCCACAGATTCTCGGTGCCGACGTGAATATTTTCGCCCAACGCCAGCAGGGCAATGAGCCAGGGTAAACCCAGGCCAACCAAAATATCAAAAATGTTGGAGCCGACCGCGTTGGCTATCGCCATTTCACCGCGCCCCTGCTTGGCCACAATCGCGGAAGAAATCAGATCCGGGGCCGAGGTTCCCGCCGCCAGCACGGTTAGGGCCACAATAATCGGCGGGATGCCGATTGCCTGGGCAAAATTGACCGAATGTTCCACCAATACCCAGCTGATGGCGGCGATAATCACAATTGAAACCAGGAAGGCCCGAATATAAGATTTTCTTGGATCGCCGGTTAAAAAACCAAAAATCCGTTCCACCACGTGATTGACGGCCTGGTACCAGGGCACATCGTTTTGCTCCGGCTGGACCATGCTTGTTTCCACCAGCGGCACGACCTCTTCTTCTTCGCCGGGCACAAAGGCTTCCCATTGGAACAGGATGAAGATATAAACGCCGTACAGGCCCAAAAAGGCCAGCGCTTCGATCAGGGTGATGATGCCATCGGCAAAGGCCACCAGCAGCAGGCCGATACTGGCCGTATAGATCACGCAATCGCGCACGACCACCCGCCAGGTCACTTTGGCCGGACGCACAATGGCCGAGATCCCCGTAATCATCAAAATGTTGAACACAGCCGACCCCACGATGGTGCCGATGCCAACATCGCTGTGTTCGCCACCGCCTAAAAACAGCGCAAACAGGGCAATGGCCAGTTCCGGCGCGGATGATCCCATAGCCATTAAGGAAGCCCCGGCTACATTGTGGGGTAATCCCCAATTTTTTGAGATTTGATCCAAGCTCTTGATGAAAAATCCGTCGGTGAGAATAGCCAACAGGTAGATGGCCATCGCCATTATTACCAGGCTTACCAGTGCTGATCCCATTTGAAACCCCCAACAAAGAAGTGGAAAAACTTGAACCATTATAACAAAAAGCCCGGTGATGTACAATCATTGCAAAAGCTCTGTCCAAAAAATCGTGGGTTGATTGTGGGCCGGTTAATGGGGAGCCGGTGGGTAAAAGCGGCCCCAACAGGTATAATCACCATGTGTTTCAAGCAGTTTGCAATATTTTGACGCTCTTGGGCTGCTGACGTAAAATAGATCGTTGGAGATTAACTGCTTATGAACACATCACAACCAAACCATTCACCCATTATCACGCTCACTACCGACTTTGGGGAAAAAGACGGCTATGTGGGCACCATGTGTGGCGTCATTTTGGGCATTTGCCCCTCGGCGGTACTCACCAACCTATCGCACCAGATTCCGCCGCAGGATATTCAGACGGCGGCCTTTGTTTTGTATCAAGCATTTGCCTATTATCCGCCCCACGCGATCCATTGCGTAGTGGTAGACCCCGGGGTTGGCAGCAAGCGCCGGGCGATAGCCGTACACACCGACCACGGCACCTTTGTCTGCCCCGATAACGGCGTGCTCAGCCTGGTTCTGTCCACGCCAAGCCTTAACATTCTTGAGGCGGTGACGTTGACCAACCCGGATTACCAACTATCCAATGTCAGCGCCACCTTTCACGGACGGGATATTTTTGCGCCTGCGGCAGCCCATATCGCCTGTGGTGTTCCCTTGAGCAAATTAGGGCCGTCGGCCATTAATTTGGTTCGACTGGATTTTAGTGCTAATCAACAAAATGGTGAATGCCAGGTGATCCACGTGGATCGTTTTGGTAATTTGATCCTGAACTTGACCCCCAAGGATATCAAAAACCCGGAGCAGGTGGCTTTTAAAGTTGGGCCGGAAACCGTCCGCTCGCTGTGCCGCACCTTTGCCGATGTAAATGAAGGAGAATTGCTGGCTTATGTGGGCAGCCAGCGAGATCATATCGAAATCGCGCTGCGTAACGGCAACGCCGCGCTGGCCCTGGGCGTAAAAGTGGGCGACATGGTCAAACTCATCCATCATCAATAGCTTGAATACAAACAGACCTATGGAATCATTCGTTATCGAAGGAAACACCCCTCTACAGGGAGTTGTGATCCCCAGCGGAAACAAAAACGCCGCCTTTCCGCTTATATCGGCGGCTTTGCTGACCGATCAGCCGGTTATTTTGCACAACCTGCCCAACATCGGTGATGTCCGTACGATGTTACACATTATGGAAAATTTGGGCGTGGAAGTGACCCATCATAACAACCACAGCGCCACCCTCCGGGCCGGAAAATTGCGATCCACCACGCCCGATCCCAAACGCTTTGCCAAAATGCGAGGCGCGCTGGTGTTGATGGGGTCGATGTTGGCCCGCGAAGGCGAAGTTCGGCTGTGCCAGCCGGGCGGCGACCAGATTGGCCGGCGGCGGGTAGACACCCACATTATGGCCCTGCAAGCCCTGGGCGCCAGCTTTGAATACAACGGCGATTTTATTTTGAAGGCCGATAGACTGCGCGGCCAGGACATTTTGCTGGAAGAGGCCAGCGTAACCGCCACCGAAAATGTCATTTTGGCGGCCGTTCTGGCCGAAGGCACTACCATTTTACGCAACGCTGCCTCAGAGCCTCACGTGCAGGATTTATGCCTCATGCTCAACCAGATGGGCGCAAAAATCTCCGGCATCGGCTCTAACACCCTCAACATCAATGGGGTCAAATCGCTGCGCGGCACCGAATTTACGCTGGGGTCCGATTATCTGGAAATCGGCAGTTTTATCGCCCTGTCCGCGATTACCGAGGGGGAAATATTGATCAAAAACGCGGTGCCGGAACACCTGCGGATGACGCTGATGGTTTACAAACGGCTGGGCATCGAGCCGGAAATTCGAGGCAACGACCTGTTTCTGCCCGACAACCACCTGATGGTGGTGCTGCCCGACATTGGCGACGCCATCCCCAAAATAGACGACGCGCCCTGGCCCGCCTTCCCCGCCGATATGATGAGCGTGACTTTGGTGGCCGCTACCCAGGCCACGGGCACGGTTCTTTTTCACGAAAAGATGTACGAGAGCCGGCTCTATTTTGTAGACCGCTTGATCTCGATGGGTGCGCGCATCATCTTGTGCGATCCGCACCGGGCCGTGGTGCAAGGCCCCAGCACCCTGCGCGGCGACCGGCAAGGCATCTCCAGCCCCGACATCCGGGCCGGGATTGCCCTGCTGATTGCGGCTCTCTGTGCCGATGGCCAGACCGTGATCCGCAACATAGCTCAAATCGACCGGGGATATGAAAATATCGAAGGGAAACTACTGGAATTAGGGGCAAAAATCAAGCGGGTCAAAGAGTAAAAAAAATAAGCCTCGAAGGCATGCCAATGTTCTTCGAGGCTTGTTTAATCTGGTTATCCTCAGCCCGCGTCAGACAAAAAAATTGCAGCACGCAGCGGTTAATT
>CAZTFF010000003.1:153837-222522 GCA_964612485.1 uncultured Caldilineaceae bacterium | reverse complement strand
TTGAGCCTGTCGAAGACCGTTGGTTTCGACAGGCTCAGACTTCGTTCCCCCAAAACTTTATAGTGAGCGAGGCAGGCCGTTGAAAACGTTGTTGTGTGTTCCCAATATTAGCGAAGGCCGCAATCTGTCGGCGGTGGAACAGATTGTTGATCCGGTGCGAGAGACTCCTGGCGTGAAATTGCTCAATTATTCATCCGACCCGGATCATAATCGTTCCGTACTTACCTATCTGGGAGAACCGGAAGCAGTGCTGGCCGCCACCCAGGCAATGGCGCTGCGGGCGTTGGACCTGATTGATATGGCCCGCCACCAGGGGGTTCATCCCCGGCTGGGCGCGGTTGATGTGGTGCCCTTTGTGCCGGTGAGAAACGTAACCACGCAGGAGGCCGTTAACATCGCCCGGCAATTTGGCGGCTTTATGGGGCGGCAGCAAGTGCCGGTATATTATTACGAGGAGGCCGCCGTCGTTCCGGCCCGCGCCAATCTGGCCGATATCCGGCGGGGCCAATACGAGGGGCTGGCCGATAAATTGATCGATCCGGCCTGGCAGCCGGACGAAGGCCCGGCCCTCTTCAACCCCAAGTCTGGCGCCACCGTTACCGGCGCGCGCTTCCCGTTGATTGCCTTTAACGTCAATCTGAACACCAGCGATATTGAGATTGCCCGGCGGATTGCCGGGGCGGTTCGCTACAGCAGTGGTGGGTTCCGGTATGTGAAGGCTCTGGGGCTGGAGCTGAAGGCGCAGGGCTTGGTACAGGTTTCGATGAATTTAACCAATTACACCCAAACGCCCCTGCCGCGCGTGCTGGAGGCGATCCGCACCGAGGCGGCCCGGTACGGCGTCACGATTGCCGGCACGGAGTTGATTGGCACCATGCCGTTGGGGACACTGGAGAACGTGGTGCAGTATTACCTTCAAACGCATGATTTTCAATTGAACCGGATTGTAGAATTTGCTTTGCTTGATGAATGACGCTCTAATCGGCCAGATTTACTTTGGCCAGTCGCTTCAAATGGGCCAAGATGGCCCCGATGCCGTTTAGCCGCTGGGCGGTGAGCACCTCGTGCAGCCCCATTTCTCGATAAAATGTGTGGGGTAGATCGACCACGCTTTGAGGAGAAGCGCCGGCCAGCCCCTCTCCCAAAATAGCCGCATAGCCGCGCACCGTGGGCGATTGCGGCGGCACATCGAAGTAAAAATTCATCCCCCCATCTTTCATCTCGGCGTGGACAAACACCGGGGTCATGCATTCGTGGATTTGTTCCATGTTGGTTTCTTGGGTGATGCCATCCGGCAGTGGGGACATTTTTTCAGAATATTCCAACAACAGTTGCAGCTTTTCCTGCCCTTCGAGCCAGCCAAACTCTTCTACAATTTCCTGTAAGCGGGCCGGGACGTTACTCATAAAATTGGAGTCCTCCTCAAACGTTTTTCGTATCTTCTCAATATTTCGGGGGAACGAGGTCTGAGCTTGTCGAAGACTGTTGGTTTCGACAAGCTCAACCAACTCTGCCCCAGATTATTGAGACGGTACCGTTTTTCATGGATATTTTAACCAAAACTATTCAGATGACGAATCGAGTTCTTATCGCGCTGGTTCTTCGGCCAATTCTACGGCGACAACCTGTTCCTCGCCATTGCGGATTAAGGTGGCCTGCACGGTATCCCCCACTTGATACCGGGTTTCCAGCAGTATTTGTAAGCCGTCCATACTGGCAACCGGCGCTCCATCAATGGCGATTAAAATATCGCCGCCCATGAAAATCCGTTGGTTGCCTAACACAACCTCCCGTTGAGCGCCGCGCGCGCCCTGTTGGGCCAGCGGCCCGTTCCTGAAAAGTTCTACCAGTAGCAGCCCTTGCTGAACCGGCAGATCAAGCGCCTCGGCCAGCGCGGGCGTAAGCCGGTAGGCGTACCGGATTCCCAGCCACGGATGCCGGTAGCGGCCCAGGGTCAGTAAATCGGGCAGCACGCGTTTGATGGTGTTGACCGGCACGGCAAAGCCAACCCCCGCGTTGGTACCGCTGGGGCTGAAAATGGCCGTGTTGATACCGATGACCCGGCCCGCGCTGTCCAGCAGCGGGCCGCCGGAATTACCGCTGTTGATGGCCGCATCGGTCTGGATAATGCCGCTAACCTCGCGGCCATCGGGGCTTTGCATGGTTCGATCCAGGGCGCTGATCACGCCGGTGGTCAGGGTTCCGCCAAATTGGCCAAAGGGGTTGCCGATGGCAATGGCCCGCTGGCCCACTTGCAGGTTGTCGGATTGGCCCAATTGCACCGGCTGGAGCTGTTCCGGCGGAACATCCACTTTAAGCACGGCAATATCGTTGCCGGGGTCGGCCCCCACAATGACGGCCGGCGCGGCGGTTTCATCCAAAAAGGTCACTTCAATCTGCCGCGCGCCCCGGATGACGTGATAGTTGGTGAGAATATGGCCCTGCTTGTCGATGACAAAGCCGGACCCCGCGCCTTCGGCGGGCACGGCCTCAAAGAAGAAATTGCGGCGCAGCACCTGGGTGGTGATGTTGACCACCGCCGGGGATACCTGCCGGTACACTTCGACCACGCGCTTTTCGGCAAAATCCAGCCCGGCCTCATCGATCAAGGCGGTCAAATTGGTGGCTGGAGGTGTAGGCGTAGGCGGGCTGGCGGTCAACGCCGGGGGCGAGTAGCTTTCGGCAGGTTGAGCCAGCCACGGATTGGCATTACAATTTGCCAGCATCGGCATCAAAATAATCAGTAACAGCATTCCATAATGGTGAAAGCTGTTTCGCGGTTGGTGATGGCGTAACATTGTGCTTCTCCGTAGTTAGTTGTTATGATTGGATTGAAATTATACCACAATTGAGCGAATTGTTGAGCGATTTCTGCGCCATCCATACAGCCCCGCCCAGACCAGCAAGATTAGCAGCGTACCCCCGCTGATGATCAGTCCGATGCGCCAGATCCACGGGGCAAATACAAATTGAACCACGTGCGTGCCCTCCGGCACGTATACGGCTCGAAAAGCGTAATTGGCCCGTTCGATGGTGGCGGGTTTACCATCAACCGCGGCCTGCCAGCCGGGGTAGTAGGTGTCGGATAGCACCAGGTAGCCGGGCTGGTCGGTGGTGAGGCTGATGGTAACGCGGTTGAGATCGTACGCTAAAATCGCCAAATCGCTCACCACAGGGTTGGTGTTGAGCGATTGCCCGCCTTCCAGCACGACGATGCTGGCGGGATCAAAATTATCGGCGCGGACGGCCTGCCAGGCGGCATCGTGATTGGGTACAACATTGGTTTGGCCGATAAACAAAATGCGGGGCAGGGCGTCTTGATTCAGATAAATATTGATGTTGGGGTCCTGGTTGAAAACAGGAATGATGTTGCCGTCGGCGGGCGCGCCGGCTTTGCTGGCGATGACGTATTTGATACCCAGAAAGTTGTAACGGCCTGAATCGCGCGGCGGGGCACCTTCCCAAAAAAGTTGGGTGTCGGCCAGGGCCAGGGGATTATACAGGCCCCAGGCATCGTACAGGCCGTGCAGCAGGGCTATGTTAGGCTGCCACAGATGCCAGATATCGGTGGTCACTTCGATGCGGTACAGGCCGGGGTCGCTGCGCAAAAATTCCAACGCCTGCGGGTGATCAAAACCGGCAGTAGGATTCTGATGGCCTACGTCCACGTTGGCTCCCAGCGTGAAGAGATCGAGAACAAGCAAAAGGATGATGGCGATGGCGGCTTGTTTTTCGCGTAGCCATTGACTATTAATAAGATGCAGAATTACCAGCGCAGCAACGGCAAAGATCGCAAAAGTTGCTACACCGGTGGCCGCGCCAATGGCCCGGTTGAAGATGGCCGGGTTGCGATCCTGCGTCACCAGCAGCGCAAAATAACTGAGCGGGGCGGCCACCACAATCAGGCCGCCCAGGCTCCAGGTCAAAACTTTGAGTAATTTTTGGTAGGTGGCCCGGGCTTGTTCATCCAGGGGCTGCATCAGCCGGTGCAGGCCAAACGCGGCCAGGATCGCCAGGCTGAAATCGAGCAGCAAGATAAAGCGGGCCGGGGCGCGGAGTTGGTTAAAACCGGGCATCAGCGCGTAGAGCCAGCCGTGCAGCAGCGAGGTTCCGCCCATCGCCAGCAGCAGGGCGATCAGGCCCAGACCGACAAAAACGAATTTGAGGCGGTGCGGATAGATGAAAGCGCCTATCAGGGCCAGCATTAGCGTGATCAGGCCGATGTAGCCGGTTTCTACCCGATCCCACGGCCCCCAATGCAGCGCCGGATCGCGGCCAAAATAGTTGGGGATCAACAGCCCAACCATCTGCGCCGGATGTAGCGAATATTGGGCCGCTTCATCGTAAGACAGGCCGGCGCGAGGCGTGTATTGGCTCATCTCGTAAGCCGGCAAAAGCAGAAGCGCGGACAGGCCGACGGTGGTGATCAGGATAAGTGTTAGCGGAATAAATGGTTTTAGCAGGATTCGTATTTTGTATTTTGTATTTCGTTTCTGCCAGAGTGTACCGATGTGCCACAGCGTGTAGAAGCCCAGGGTCAGCAAAATAAACAAGGTGATCTGGATGTGTCCGGCGAGCGTGGCGATAGCCAGAAAGATGCCCCCGGCAGCAGCCAGCCCATAGCTCGATTTCTGGAGACTGTGGTGAAACAGCAGAAAAATCAATGGCAGCCAGGCGGCCACAGCAATCATATTGAGGTTGCCAAAGTGAACAATGAACAAATCGCTGAATTGAAAGGCCAGCGCGCCGGCAACGGCGGCCAAAGGGGTGATAGGCTGACGGGGCAATAGCAACCGCAAACAGGCATACATCGTAACCCCGGCCAGCCAGATGTGGAAGATGGCCAGATACTCCAGCCATTCGTAGGTAAAGTTGGGTACCAGCAGAAAAACGATCAGGTTGATGGGGTAAAACAGCCCGGATTGGATGTCGGCGGCAAAGGGTGTGCCGCTGTAGAGGTGAGGGTTCCACAAAGGCAGCGCGCCCTGACGCAAACTATCGGCGGCAAAGCGGTAGTTGGGGTAGAGAAGGGGAGCCAGATCGCCGCCGCCGGCGGGCATCCAGGCCTCGGTGAACAGGATTCGCCAGAAAAAGCCCAGGGTGATCAATGCTAAAAGACCGGCGGAGATCATAAATTCGAGGATCTTTTGCCAATGCGCTTTATTTTTCACCGGTTTAGAATCTCCCTAAATTGGCGGTTGATCTTACCTGCGGCAAAGAAACGGCTTCACCTTATCACAAAACCGAAATTCTTGCAATGAAGTTGAATGATTTTGCAGGTGTCCGCTCCGTTTATTTATGGGGTTGACCCGATGGTATGATTTCGTTTATAATAGAAGGGTACATTAAATTTTTTTAAACAGTACCTTTAGCCTATAGCTGTTAGCGGTAGGTATTGAGGTACAATAGAAAATGCGAGTAGTCTATCTTTTGGCCTGCCGCACAAATTTTTAGAAAGGAGTGATTCTTAATGTTATTTTTACCGCAACATGAAGAAGGACAGGGATTGGTTGAGTACGCCTTGATCCTGGTCCTGGTGGCAATTGTTGTGATTGCCATCTTGTTATTACTTGGTCCGGCAGTTGGTAATGTATTTAGTAACATTATATGTCATTCATTCTGGAATGATTGTTAAAATTGGTCCTTAAAGGCGTTTTGTTATTTAGACAAGTTTATTTTAAACCATTATTTCTTAGCAATTTTTAATTGATTTTAGGCAGTTTCTTAAGTGGACGGCCTTCCGCAAAAAACCCTATGTTAGCCTTTACATAGGGTTTTTTGTATGTTGTCACGCTTAAAATCTCGTTACCCGTCTCTTCCGCTTTAAGGATTGAAGAAAAATTTGCATTGCCTGAAAAATAAAGTATGCTCTACCAGAATCACGGTCTAGCTCAATTTGCTTTGGAGGTGAAATGTCAGTTGTAGTGATTATGCCGGCCTACAATGCAGCCAAAACCCTCAAAATAACGTATGACAGTATCCCCAAAGAATGTGTTGACCGGATCATCCTGACCGACGACGTCAGCCAGGATGAAACGGTTGATATTGCCCGTGAATTGGGCCTGAAAACAATGATCCACGTGCAAAACAAGGGCTATGGCGGAAATCAAAAAACCAGTTATTTGGAAGCGCTCAAAAGTGGCGCTGATATTGTAATCATGCTCCATCCCGATAACCAATACGACGCCACCCGCATCCCGGACCTCATCGAACCTATCCGGCAGGGTCAGGTTGATATGATGATCGGGTCTCGTTTTTTGGGAAAAGATACGCTCCAGGGGGGCATGCCGTATTACAAATTTATCGGCAACCGTTTTCTGACCTGGCTGGAGAACCTGATCTTGGGCCAGAATTTAAGCGAGTACCATTCCGGTTTTCGAGCCTACAGCCGGAAATTTCTTATCACGATTCCCTTTTTGCTCAATTCCGATGATTTTGTTTTCGACAGCGAGGTTCTGGCCCAGGCCGCCGCCTTTAATTTTAAAATTGGTGAGATTGCCGTTCCCACCCGCTATTTTAAGGAAGCCTCATCTATCAACTTTAGACGCAGCACGGTTTATGGCTTGGCCACGGTTTGGACCATGGTCAAGTATCTGCTCTACCGCTTTGGAATTCATAAAAGCCCCCAATTTACCAAAACTTTGCCCGATGTGATGAGCCGCTACCATTGGATTGAAATTGAGCAAAACATACCGGCCACCCCCAAAAACCGGAGCAATTCAAATGTCTGACAATGGCGGGCAAGTAGCGAGGTCAGAAAATGGTTGAGCCGCATTTGATTTACCTGGCGTTGGGAACAAATTTGGGCCAACGCCGGCAAAATCTTCAAACTGCCCTGGGCCAACTGCCGCCCGGCGTGATCCTCAAAAAAATTTCGCGTGTATACGAAACAGCGCCCGTCTATGTGCTGGACCAACCTCCATTTTTGAACATGGCGGTAGAGGCTCAAACAACCCTTTCCCCGCACGATTTGCTGCGCTATTTGAAACGTATTGAAGCCGAAATGGGCCGGGAGCGGGGCCGGCGCTATGGCCCGCGCCTCATCGATCTGGATATTATTTTTTATGACGATTGGGTGGTTGATACGCCCGATTTGAAGATTCCCCATCCCCACCTGGGGGAACGAGGTTTCGTGCTGCGCCCGCTGGCCGATATTGCCGCCGGGATGATCCATCCTGTTTCCCGGCAGACTATCGCCGAAATACTCAACGCCTTACCCCCAGACAACGGTATTTTACGGGCGATTGAGTGGCAGCCGGACGCTTCGTAAACTCACTCTGGGTTTTGGCGATCTGCCCGCACTATCGCATCCGTCATTCGCGCCACCCGGCTCATCTCTTTGACCTGGTGAACGCGAACAATATCGGCGCCGCGATCAATGCCAATGGCTACCGTGGCGGCGGTGCCTTCCATTCGCTCGGTGGGGGGCAAATCCAATGTGTAGCCAATCATTGATTTATTAGACGTGCCCAACAAAATCGGATACCCTAACGTTTTAAAGGTATCCAGCTGGTTGAGCAGTTGGAGATTCTGTTCAACAGTTTTTCCAAAGCCAATGCCGGGATCGATAATGATATGGCTATCGGGGATGCCGGCGGTTTTGGCGATGTCAATGCTTTGTTGTAACTCGCCGGCCACATCGGCCAGTAAATCATCATGATCCGTGTCCAGGTATCGCCCTCCCAATCGCGCTTCTTGAACCGCGTTGCGGGCATGGCCGCGGTTGTGCATCACCACTACCGGCACGTAGTGTTGGGCACACACCGTGGCCATGCCGGAGTCCATTTTTAGCCCCCACACATCGTTGACCATCTGCGCCCCGGCAGCCAGGGCCGCTTCTGCCACCTCGGCCTTGTAGGTGTCAATCGAGATGGCCGCTGCCAGCCGGCGGCGCGCCAGGCCTTCAATCACCGGTACCACGCGCTGTATTTCTTCATCAGCCGCTACCGGCTCCGCGCCGGGGCGGGTGCTCTCGCCCCCAACATCCAGAATATGCGCGCCTTCTTCCATAAAGCGTACGCCTTGCGCTATCGCCGCATCAACCCACGCCTGGGTTTGCAACAAACCATCGCCCGAAAAACTATCGGGGGTTACGTTGATGATGCCCATCAGATAGGTTTGGCTGCCCCACTCAAATGTCTGGGGTCCGATTTTTAAGTTTGTCATTATTATTTATCAAAGCTGGAGATAGGGATAAAGAGCTGGTATAAAACCGGGTAGGCCACCACCGAGTCCATATAGGCTGCTTCGGAATCATTCCAGCCGCCAATGGCGTACAGTTTGGTGTCGATGGCGGTGAAACCTGCGTTGCGCCACCGGTCTGTAAAGGGGGATTCAAACGTTGTCCAGGTGTCGTTCGCCGCATCATATTTCTCGCTCACGGTTACTGCCTGTTTCCAGCCGCCGCCAATCGCGTATAGATTCCCAACTGCGCTCATCAACCCCAATCCACCTCGGTCTTCATTCATTGGAGCCAGTTCTGTCCATTTGTGAGTTTGGGCATCAAACCGGTAGGTTTCATTGAATTCTTTCTGACCGTCATACCCGCCGGCCACATAGATTTTATTGTCCAGCACGGCCGCGCCCATATAGCCTTTGGGTTCCGGCAGCGCAGCATCCAGCACCTGCCATTGATCGTCCGCCGGTGAGTAGACAAAAATCGACGCCGTAAAGCGCTCGCCATCCCACCCCCCCAATAAATAGAGCCGCTCTTCCAGCCCCACCAGCCCGTAGCCGCAGCGCGCCGCCGGTAACGCGCGCGCCGTGTCCCACCGGTCACGCTGGGGATCGTAAATTTCCAGGGAGTCAATGGCCTGGCCGTCGTTGGTGCAGCCGCCGGGCACATAGATTTTATCGTTGAGTATCGCCCCCCCGATATTGGTGGCGGCGGTGGGTTTGGCCGCGCCTTCATCCCAGGTATCTGTTTTGGGATCGTAAATTTCAACCAGCCGCGTGGCCCGGTTATTGTTGCGAACACCGCCAATGGCATAGATTTTTTCCTGATAAGCGATCACTCCCAATCCTGCCCGGGGGGCGGGCATGGTTTTTAAAGACTCCCACCGATTTTTGCGGCCTGTGGCGGCTGCGGGAGGCGTGGCGGTGGGCCGCTGTTCGTACAGCTTATCCTCGCTAACTTCAATGACCGGCAAATAGGGAATTGACGCGGCAGATGTGTTTTTTTGGAGCAAGGGAACGATAAGCGTGACCAGGGCCAAAACAACAGCCGCGCCCAAATAAAACTGCTGCCACGGTTTCAGTGCCGGCTGCGGCTCGGTCACAAGAAAGGTTTTGGCGGTAGATTCGCCGGGGTCTGAGTCGTCGTCATCCGACACGGACACCCATCCCTCTTGAATAGCCACCATTACCGCTTCCGTACGCGATTGAACGCCCAGTTTTTCGTATATTTTACGCAGATGAACTTTGACGGTGTTAACGCTAATGACTAACTCTAGGGCAACCTGTTGGTTGCTGGCACCGGTGGCTAGCAGCCGCACCACTTCCAGTTCGCGTTCGCTCAGTTGTAAGGCCGTTGTTTCCTGATCAGACAAAAGTTTTTATCCTGTTATCCTGCAACTATTATTTAAGAATTATGACATAAAATCCTGCGCAAAGCAAGAGAACTTTGTATCTTCTCAATATTTTGGGGGAACGAGATCTGAGCCTGTCGAAGACCGTTGGTTTCGGCAAGCTCAACCAACTCTGCCATCTATTATTGAGAGATACAGAACTTGTGGCTAACTTTTGCCGGTACAGTAATTTGACGAATTAACCTTGCTGGGATAAAATGTTGTTTTGCTGTTAAAGGTAAAAATTAAGCCATTTCTTTCCCTTCGAAGGTGAACCGAAGGGAAAAATTTTGTATAGAACCGTTACATTATGTTTGAAAACCTGCAAGAGAGACTCCAGGGCGTATTTGATCAATTGAACCGGCGCGGGCGCTTATCTGAAGCCGATGTGGAAAAAGCGCTACGCGAGGTGCGTCTGGCCCTGCTCGAAGCCGATGTGAACTTCAAAGTTGTCAAATCTTTTCTCAAGCGCGTGCGCGAGCGGGCGGTGGGCGCGGAAGTGACCAAATCCATCACGCCCGGCCAGCAGGTTATCAAAATTGTTCATGAAGAATTGCTGACCACCCTGGGCGAATCGGCCTCGCTGGACCTGGGCGGCGGTTCGCCCCATATTGTGATGCTGGTGGGGCTTCAAGGGTCCGGTAAAACCACCATGGCGGCCAAACTGGCCCTGCACCTGCGAAAATCAAAACACAACCCGTTGATGGTGGCCGCCGACACCCGCCGCCCGGCAGCGATTGAGCAGTTGAAAGTGCTGGGGCGAGAGTTGGATATTTCCGTTTATGCCGAAGATCCGTCGGTGCCGCCTCCCCAGATTTGCGCCAACGCCATCAAAACCGCCAAATCCGGGGCCAATAATATTGTCATCCTGGATACCGCCGGACGGCTGCAAATTGACGAAGCCTTGATGGATGAATTGAGCCAGATCAAGGCCAAAACCCGTCCTCAGGAAATTCTGCTGGTGGCTGACGCGATGACCGGCCAGGAAGCGGTGCGGGTGGCGGAAGGCTTTCATAATCAGGTTGACCTGACCGGCCTGATCCTGACCAAAATTGACGGCGATGCCAGGGGCGGGGCGGCGATTTCCATCCGCTCTGTGACCGGCGTGCCGATCAAGTTCCTGGGTACCGGTGAAAAATCGAACGATCTGGAAGTTTTTCATCCTGACCGTTTGGCCTCGCGTATTTTGGGGATGGGCGATGTGCTGACCCTGATTGAGCAGGCGGAAGAAAATATCGATCAGGATGTGGCCGAACGGGGCGCTAAAAAGTTGATGGAAGGGAATTTCACCCTGGAAGATTTTTTAGAGCAGCTACAGCAGGTGAAAAAACTGGGACCTTTAAATAAAGTGATGGATATGATTCCCGGCATGGGTGAAATTTCCAAAGAAATTCCCCAGGAAGATATGGAAAAGCAGTTGAAACAGACCCAGGCCATCATCAATTCTATGACGCTTGAAGAGCGGCGTAACGCCAAACTACTTAAAGGCAGCCGCAAAAAGCGGATCGCCAGGGGCAGCGGTACCACTGTTCAGGATGTGAACCAGTTGTTGTCGCAATTTAAACAGATGCAAAAAATGATGAAACAGCTGCGCAACCCCCGCGCCCGCCAAAATTTGATGAATATGCTGAGTGGTTTTCGCTAAAAAACGGCTTTTGATAAAAAACTTGGCATTTTTGTGTGCAAATAAAAACATAATGTGTTATAATTCTATTTAATCAAGGAAGGAAACATTTAAGTAATAATGGTTAGAATTCGTTTACGACGTACAGGTGCAAAAAAGCAGCCGAGCTACCGGGTTGTAGTGGCCGATCAGCGATCTCCGCGTGATGGCCGCTTTATTGAAATCATCGGGCATTATAACCCTCGTACCGAACCGGCCACGGTTAAAATTCAAGAAGACCGCGCGTTGCATTGGCTATCGGTTGGGGCGCAGATGACCGATACGGTGGAACGGCTCTTCAAAAATCTGGGCACCCTTGAGCGGTTTGCGCGTTACAAAGAAGGCGCAGATTTAGAAGCGTTGCTGTCCGAAGCCGAAGCCACAGCCAGGGCTGCGACATCGGCTGAAAAGAACGTCGAAGTTGCCAAAGCCCAGGCTGAAGCCGCCGCAAAAGAAAAAGTAACGCAGAAGAAAGCCTCAGCTGAAGCCTCAACCGAGGTTGAGGCCTCAACCTCGGTTGAGGCAGCATCCGAAGAAGACGTCGTCGAAGAAACGGAAGAAGTTTCGTCCGAAGAGGCGTAAGCCTTACGGGAGGAGGACCCCGAACGGACGAGGATGTATCGAAGGGGTAAATGAAAACGAATTACATCGGCATTTGGCGATATGATTTTTTAGAACCCCTACGTCTGGTTCTTATTCCTCTATTTCAAACTCTAATTGCACATCATTAAGGAGGTGTCCTAAATGTCTTCTATGAAAGAACTTGTCGAGTATATGGCCAAAGCAGTTGTAAACGATCCAGACTCCGTAATCGTCCGTGAAATTGAGGGTTCCAGCGCAACAATTTTTGAGTTGAGCGTCAAACCCGACGATATGGGGCGCGTGATTGGCAAGCAGGGGCGCGTAGCCAATGCAATGCGCACACTCTTACGTGTTGCCGCGGTGAAGGAAGGTAAGCGCGTTACGCTGGAGATTGTGTAGTATGCCCGGACCCGGCGGTCCATCGAAAGAAAAAGATCAGCAAGCCAACCGGAGTTCAGGTTTACATCAGCCTGAACTTCGCTATTTAGCTATTGGTAAGATCACGCGCGTTCACGGCCTCAAAGGCGAAGTCTCTGTAGCCGTGCTAACCGAGTTCCCGGAGCGGTTTGAAATAACCAGACAGGTTTATGTGGGAGACTCGTTTGAAGCCGTCCCGTATCAAATTACCCACCATCGCTGGCATAAAGGCCATGTTTTGCTGACGTTTGCCGGGATCACCAACCGGACGGATGCCGAACCCCTCAAAGGCCAACTGGTACAGATACCACTGGCCGAGGCAATGCCGCTGCCTGACGGTGAGGTGTATATTTTCCAGTTGTTGGGGCTGGAAGTTTTTACCGTTGAAGGACAGCGGTTGGGCGTGCTGGTTGATGTGCTGGAAACCGGCGCCAACGATGTTTACGTGGTTGACAACCAGGGCCGGGAGATACTGCTGCCGGCCATCAACGACGTCATCAAAACCATCGATTTAGAACAGGCCCGCATGGTGGTTGAGGTAATGGAAGGATTGATTTAACCTTGCGCTAATTTGACATCAAACGCACATTCAGTATATTTTGATGGTCAGGAACGCCTCCGGGCGTTCCTTTTGGTTAGAGATGGTATTGACAATTCTATTCCCGTTGTGGTATGTTAGTCATTGTTTGTTTGATGCCGCCAGTTGCCACCATTGGAGGGAACCGTGACAGATAATCTGCGTTATTGGGTGGGGTTCAGCAAAGTACCGGGGATTGGCCCGGCCCGTTTGCGAGCATTGCTTGACTACTACGGCGATATTGAACAAGCGTGGCTGGCCGATCCCGGCGAGTGGCGGGCTATGGGCCTGGACAAACGCTCGGTGCAAAACTTGTTCAAAGTCAGAAACACGCTTGATCTTGATGTTGAACTTGAAAAATTGGACAAATTAAATGTTTCGGTGCTTACCTGGGAGAGTCCCCACTACCCCACCCTGTTAAATAATATCGAAAACCCGCCGCCGATTCTGTACCTGCGGGGTCGGCTCAAACCGGAAGATGAGTGGGCGGTGGCGGTGGTTGGCACGCGCCGCGCCACAGCTTACGGCAGAGAATGTACCCGCATGCTGGTTGGCGGGCTGGTGGAAAGCGGGGTTACAGTAATCAGCGGGTTGGCGTATGGTATTGATACCGAAGCGCATCGCGTGGCGGTCGGTTCCGGCGGGCGCACGCTGGCCGTGCTGGGCAGTGGAGTAGACGTGCTCTATCCTGCCGAAAATCGAAAACTCGCCCAATCGATCATTGAAAATGGGGCGATTATTTCGGAATATCCGTTGGGAACCAAACCGGAAAGCGGCAACTTCCCCCGCCGAAATCGCATTATCAGCGGATTGAGTCTGGGCGTGCTGGTGGTGGAGGGCGCTATTCAGAGCGGCGCCCGCATTACCGCCGATTACGCGCTGGAGCAGGGGCGCGATGTATTTGCCGTGCCGGGCACAATTTTACGCAAAAGTAGTTCCGGGCCAAACTATTTGATTCAAAACGGGGCTAAGCTGGTAGGCCACGTGAATGATATTTTGGAAGAATTGAACCTGACCATGATTGCCCAACAGACCGAGGCCCGGGCAATCATCCCCGATAACGAGGTGGAAGCCGTTTTACTGGAACACCTTTCTGCGGAGCCGGTGCATGTTGATGATTTAGGCGAATCTACCGGGCTTTCCGCCTCGGATGTGTCCAGCACGTTGACCATGATGGAATTAAAAGGAATGGTTCGACAGGTGGAGGGCATGAACTATGTTGTTGCCCGTGAAAGCAGTGTTAAATACATAGTGGAATAATCTACAACGGAGGAACCATGTTTATCTTAATCCTGGCCGGCGGAACAGGCACCCGTTTGTGGCCTTTGAGCCGTACCGCTATGCCCAAGCAGTTACTGCCTTTATTGCGGGGCGATAATTCTATGATGAAGGCAACCGTGAACCGGGTCTTACCCATTGTGCCGCATGAGCATATTTTTGTGGCCACCAATAACGAGTACGGCCCGATGATCAGCGAGCAAATCCCGGCCATTCCCCGGCAAAATATTGTGCAAGAGCCGAGCGGAAAAAATACCGCGCCCGGCATTGGGCTGGCCGCCGCTCATATGCGGCAGGTTGATCCCGATGTGGTGATGGCCTCGTTGCACGCCGACCATTTTATTGCCAACGAAGAAGGCTTTCGACAGGCGCTGCTGGCCGCCGAAGCGGTGGCGCGCGAGGGCTACCTGGTAACGTTGGGTATCACGCCCGATAAACCGGAAACCGGCTATGGCTATGTTCAGCGCGCGGAAAAGCTGGGCGTTTATAACGATCACGATGTGTACCAGGTTGAACGATTCCTGGAAAAACCGGACCTGGCCACCGCCGAGAAATTTGTAGAAAGCGGCGGCTACTATTGGAACAGCGGCATTTTTATCTGGCAGGTGTCTATCCTGTTCGAGGCTTTTAGCCGCCACATGCCTGAATTTTATGACCACCTGGGCCAGTTAGAGCAGGCCCTTGCCGCCGGTGAGGCTATTGATACCATTTGGGAAAAAATTACACCGGAAAGCATCGACCAGGGAATTATGGAACGGGCCGAAAAAGTGGCTGTGATCCCGGTAGATTTCGGCTGGAACGATGTGGGCAGTTGGGCCGCCATCCACGAGATCAACGATACCGATGAAAACGACAACGTGGTTTTAAATGCGGAACATCTGGGGTTTGACACCACCGGCTCGTTGATCCAGGGCAACAAACGCTTTGTGGCTACCATTGGCCTGGAAGATGTAGTTATCATCGATACGGATGACGCGCTGTTAGTGTGTGATAAAAATAAAGTACAGGATATAAAACAGATTGTAAATTGGTTAGACGAAAACGGACGAACCGAATTGCTCTGATCTTGGTGGTCCAAATTTGCGAGGTGACAGTTATTGAAATGAAAGCTAATCAAAACTGTCACCTTTTGTTCAAATTGGAGCCACTGCACTTTGATATGTTAGGGGTTTATGAATGAGTACAGAATCAGTGATAGCTTACTGTGTAAAATGTAGAGAAAAACGGGAGATGGATCAACCCGAGGCGGTCTATACCGCCAGCGGCACGCCGGGCACCAAAGGCGTGTGCAGCGTGTGCGGCACCAAAATGTTCAAAATGGGCCGCACGCCTGCGCACGAGAACGTGCCGCCACCCGATCCGGAAACCTTGACACGCCGCAAGAAAGCGGCCAAAACCAAAAAACGAAAAGGCAAACTGGTCATAGTTGAATCGCCGGCCAAGGCCCGGACCGTGGGGAAATTTTTGGGCAAAGGCTATACGGTGAAAGCCTCGGTGGGCCACGTGCGCGACCTGCTGCGCTCGCAGTTGTCGGTGGATGTGGAGAATGGTTTTACCCCCAAATACCGCGTGCCCAACGAGAAACGTCCGGTAGTCAAAGAACTGAAACAGGCCGCGGCCACGGCTGAAGAAATCTACCTGGCCACCGACCCCGACCGCGAAGGCGAGGCCATTGCCTGGCATTTAACCGAGGCCGCCGAAATGGACGAAGACCGTACCAAACGGGTGGTGTTCCACGAGATCACCAACGATGCGGTGGCCGAGGCATTTGCCCATCCCCGGGAGATTGACGCCAAGCGGGTGGATGCCCAGCAGGCCCGCCGCATTGTGGACCGGCTGGTGGGCTACCAGTTAAGCCCGCTGTTGTGGCGCAAGGTTCGCAGCCGAACCAGTGCGGGCCGGGTGCAGAGCGTGGCCTTGCGCCTGGTGGTTGAACGGGAACAGGAAATCGATAACTTCAACCCGGTCGAGTACTGGTCTTTAGAGGCCGATTTAGCCAAAACCGCCCAGGCTGCGCCAAAATTAGAGTTGGAAGATCGACAATTTCGGGCCAGGTTAACCCGAATTCAGGGTGAAAAGGCTGAATTGAGCAGCGAGTCGCAGGCACAGGCCATTGTCGACGAACTGGAAAAGTCAATCTACGTGGTGGAAGATGTCAAAAAAGGGGAACGCCGCCGCCGACCCGCCGCGCCCTTCACCACCAGCACGCTGCAACAAGAAGCCTCGCGCCGGTTGGGCTTTAGCGCTCGCAAAACAATGAGCATTGCCCAGCAGCTTTACGAAGGCATCGAAATTGGCAGCGAGGGAACCGTGGGGTTGATCACCTATATGCGTACCGACAGCACCACTGTTTCCAAGCAGGCTCAGGCCGAGACGCGAGATTTTATTGCCGAGCGGTACGGCGAAGAGATGCTGCCGCCGGAGCCGCCGGTTTACAAAACCAAGAGCAAAAGCGCGCAGGAGGCCCACGAAGCTGTCCGCCCCACCGGGGTAACGCGCGAGCCGCATAAAATGAAATCGTTCCTCAGCCGGGATCAGGCCCGGTTGTATACCTTGATCTGGCAGCGTTTTGTTTCCAGCCAGATGGCCAATGCGCTGTACGATACCATCTCGGTGGCTGTGGGCGCCGGACTAAAAGCGCCGGCTGAAGGAGAACCGTGGTCGTACCGGCTGCGGGCCAGCGGTTCCCGGCTGCGCTTCAAAGGCTTTTTGACGGTCTATGAAGAAAGCCCGGATGAAGACCTGGTGCCCGACACCAGCGAAGGCGTTATTCTTCCTGAGCTGACCGCAGGAGAATCGGTTGATTTGTTGCAGTTGCTGCCGGAGCAGCATTTCACCCAGCCGCCGCCCCGGTTTACGGAAGCCAGCCTGGTGAAGGCTCTGGAAGAACACGGCATTGGCCGCCCCAGCACTTACGCGCCCATCATTTCTACTATTCAGAATCGGGGTTACGTTGAAAAATATGAAAAACGACTCTATCCCACTGAATTAGGCGAGATCGTAAATGACTTATTGGTGGAGTATTTCCCGGATATTATCAACGTGGAATTCACCTCGCAAATGGAAGATGATCTGGACCGCATTGCCCGGGGTGATCTGGATTGGGTGCCGGTGGTCAGCGAATTCTACACACCGTTTTCCAAAGATGTGGCCCACGCCGAAGACCACATGCCCGAAGTGGATATTGCCGACCAGCCGACCGGCGAAATGTGCGAAAAATGCGGCCATCCGATGGTGATAAAATTTGGCCGTTACGGCAAGTTCGAAGCCTGTTCTAATTTCCCGGAATGTCGAAATGCCAAACCCCATCTGGTCAAACTGGGTATTCCCTGCCCCAACGATGGTGGCGAGTTGGTTGAACGTCGCACCAAAAAAGGCCGCGTCTTTTACGGCTGCGCCAATTACCCGGAATGCGAGTGGAGTAGTTGGAAAAAGCCCTTGCCGGTTCCATGCCCCACCTGTGGCGGGATGTTGGTGCAAAAGAACAAAAATTGGGCGCAATGTTTGGATTGCGAAGAGTTGATCGAACTGGATAAATTGCCTGAACCCGCGCCGG
Organism: uncultured Caldilineaceae bacterium; assembly: GCA_964612485.1. Lineage (GTDB taxonomy): Bacteria > Chloroflexota > Anaerolineae > 4572-78 > J111 > JAFGNV01. The sequence continues at coordinate 204,883 of CAZTFF010000003.1, read as the reverse complement.
AAGAGTCAACCCAAGAAGCCGCGTTAGAAACTGCCTGACTTTAAACTGTGATCAAAAAAGACGGATGGGTAAAATCTTTCCGTCTTTTTGCATGGAATTGGGAATAGTACTTATTGCCTTAACAAACCATCTCGACAATTCAGGCGGGTTTTAGTATAATTGTTTCTGTAATGAATTGTAATATTCAAAAAAATCTATCATTGATATTTAAGCGTTGTAAAATGACACAACTGGAGTAGTGGTTATGGCTACAACCGGAACTTTGCAGCAGATGAAAACAGGTCCGTCTCCCAATACCACCGGCTTGTTGAATATGGAAGTCCCTGCTATCCAGAAATTTGAAGGGATTGCCGACCTGATAACGCCGCCGTCCGGATTAGAAGATTTGGATATTAACCAGGGTACCGTCATTGATATTCTGTTGCGGTTGGCCTACAACGAGGGGGAAGTAGGCGCAACGCACGCTGAAGAAGTGGTTAAATTGCCCTATCGTCTCATTGATGATTTATTAGGATGGATGCAGCAGGAGCATCTACTGGAAGTATCCAAAGCCGTGGGTAGTTTGGGGCGGCGGGGCTATGTGTATAATCTGACCGATAGTGGCCGCGCGCGGGCCAAAGACGCGTTTGAGCGGACGCAGTATGTGGGGCCGGCGCCGGTTCCCCTGGAAAAGTATACCAAATCGGTGCTGGCTCAGGCCACGCAGCAAAAATTAACGCGAGGCGAAGTGCAAAGAGCGCTCAACCATTTGATTTTACCCAAAGACTTTGACCGTAAAATTGGCCCGGCGGTCAATGCCGGAACCTCTATTTTCTTATACGGACCGCCCGGTAACGGTAAAACCACCATCGCCGAAGCCATTGCCGAAATGCTGGGAGGCGTTGATCCGGTCTGGATTCCCTACGCGGTGACGGTCGGCGGCGCCATCATTCAATTGTACGATAGCCTGATCCATAAACTGAGTAATGCCGATAGAGGCAGCGCCGATAAACGGTGGGGACTTTTTCAGCGCCCGGCGGTGATGGTGGGCGGCGAATTGACCATGGAACACCTGGATTTGCGGTACGAGCCTGTAGCCAAATTTTACGAAGCGCCGCTGCAAATGAAGGCCAACACCGGTATGTTCCTGATCGACGACTTTGGCCGCCAGATGATCAGCCCCACCGAACTGCTCAACCGCTGGATCGTGCCGCTGGAAACAGAAATCGACTTTATGCGGCTGACCTCCGGCCAGACCTTTGAAATTCCTTTTAAACAGCTACTGGTGTTTAGCACCAACCTGGACCCCGATGATCTGGTGGACGGGGCGTTCTTGCGCCGGATTCAGATCAAAGTAGGTGTTTTTGGCCCCGATGAGAAGATGTTTTTCCAGATATTCAAAATTCAGGCCGATCTGTTGGGTTTTCCCAGTGTGGACCGGGACTCATTCTTGTATTTACTCAACGAATGGTATCGTAATACGGGCAAGCCGCTGCAATCGGTTCATCCCAGGGATATTTTGAAAGCGGTGAAGGTTTTGTGCGAATATGCCGGTGAGCCGCTGCATATGACCCCGGCGTTGATCCAGGAGGCCTGTGAGGGTTACTTTGTCAAGGCCAAGGACGGCCAGATATTGTAGCGTTCACCAATAACAAGACTTGCATCAAAGATTAACGCAAAGACGCCACCCCACCAGGGCGCAAAGATCAAAAAGTTTGTATCTATTCAGCAGGTTTTTCAGCAGGTTTTGTTGAAGTCCACAGATGCACACAGATTTGAAAGATAGCCTATACCGGCTATCTTTTTTGCCGGCGATAATAACTGATTGCCGCGCTCAAATGCGCGCCAAACAGCAGGATGATGCTGCCAATATAAATTGATAGCATCACCACAATAATGGTTCCCAATGAACCGTACACCAGATCATATTGGGCCAGCCCGCTGCTGACATACCACGTAAAACCGGCCTTGGTAATTTCTCCGGCGGTGGCAACCAGGGCAGCGCCAATGCTTACCTCCAGCCAGCCCACTTTGATGGTGGGAATCCACCGATACACCCCTAAACACAGCACAAAAGTAAAAAACCACGGCACCAGCCTGGATGCCAGTTGCCAGGTGAAGGTTTCGTATAGTGATATTTGATCCCAAAGCGAACCGGTTACATCTACCGAGGGCAGCAGGTTAAAGAGCGTGGTTGATAACAGGGACAACATCAACATAACAAACAAAAGAGCCACGATGATCAGCCCTACCAGCCGGCTGCGTAAAAAATTACTTGGCCTGGCGGTATGCCAGGCTTTGTTGATGTTGCGGGTTAACCCGGCAAAGACGCCGGTTGCCGCCCAGAGCAAGCCCACCCCGGCGATCAGGTTCATGGTGCCGCGTTGGGTCAGAATTCTTTCAATGTTTTGGGCAATCAGTTCTTCGGCGGGGGGCAGCGTGGTGGCTACAAATCCTAAAATTTGCTGGATGACCTGTTCGCCCTGTAAAAAAGAGCTGGCAATAGTAACCAGAAAGATCAACAGGGGAAAAAGCGAGAACAGGGCATAATAGGCGATGCTCGCGGCGGCCTGGGCCGCATTCGCTTCGGTGAAAGATCGAACCGCATACACCAAAATGCCTAAACTGCCTCTACTCAATTGATCGGCCCGGCGGTAATTCGATTTGATGCCGGCTTTTAAAGTATCGATGGACAGCAGGTTCAAAATCGGCATTTATCAACCCCCTCTTTCTCTGACCCGCCCCAGCGCCCGGTGGTAAACATGGTAGGCATGGACCACCATGCCGGCGCTCCACGTCAGCGGCGCTTCAGACGTGTACCAGAACGTGGATAGATACCGCCCGGTGGGCGCATACACCTCGTGGACCGTTCCGTCCCGGACAATAACCTTGCAAATACGATGGAGCACAATTTCCGCTTCGGCCATCCGCTGCATGCGGGCCAGGGCAATCACGTGCCACGCGCCTAACCACAACCAGGCGGCGTGCGTGTGATAATGGGGAATTCCACCCAATCGATTTTCAAGGGCGATGAATTGACTGGGGTAGGGACGGTGCACCACCTGCGTTGGCACCGGGTTAGCCATATTAAATTCGTTCATGTTGTCCAGGATGGAATGAGCCTGCTCCGGTCGGGTCATATCCCAGGCGATGGCCAATAGATTGCCGCTGCTGCTTAAATTATCAAACATCTGGCTGGTGACAAAATATCCCAGGTCTTCGCGCCAAAAATATTCGTTGATCGATTTTTTGAGATAGCCTGCTTTGGCCGAAAAATAGTGATGATCTTCAGGGAATCCGTAGCGTTGAGCCGCCTCGGCCAGATCATCAAGCGCTTTCCAGTACAAAACATTGGTATATAAAATGCGGCCCTCGCGGGCGATGCTGTCGGCCCAATCAGCAAAGGCTTTTTGATGCAGCAGCCCGTCGGCTTCCAGGGCGTGTTTCTCCAGCCAATTGACAGCTTGCTTTAGGGCGTTCCAGCGAGATTGGGCAAATTCATGGTTGCCGGATCGCTGCGCGTAGTTCAAGGTAGCAATGATGAGGAGGGCATTGCCATCTAAAGAGATAGTGTTGTGGGCGGTGATGTATTTGGGTTTGATCGGCGCGGTGATAGGCTGTTCTCGCTTGAACAACGAGTGTAAATACCGGTCGATGATGTTGGTTGAGTGAACTTTTACCGGGAATTGGCCGCTGGACCGCTGATTGATGAAGAAAACTTCCAAACATTCCCGCGTGGTTTGCAGTTCGTTCATTTCAATCAAGCCAAAGCTGGCAAAGCCAAAATCGCGCGCCCACGGTTCTCTGAAGTTGCGAACGCCGGCGCAGAGAACAAACTTCTCCTGACCATTGGGCAGCAGGCGTTTTTCGATCCCGGCAAACAAGTTGGATGAGGCAATACGCAGCGCCTTGATCTGAAAACTCTGATGGTTGGACGACTCGGCCAGGTGGCGGGGAATCAGGCGGGGTTGTCGAAATAACCGCTGGCCGTAACCAAACACTTTCCAAAAAACGTAGCCAAAACTGGTAATCAAAATCGACCAGAGGCCAATAAAAATCCACGATATGCCTTTGGGACGGGGTCTGTTAGACAAAATAACTCTCCGTAGAATAAGGTTTATAGGTCCCTTCTCAACAAACTGGGGCAGAGTTGGTTGAGCTTGTCGAAACCAACGGTCTTCGACAGGCTCAGACCTCGTTCTCCCGAAATATTGAGAAGATACGTTTATAGCCCAAAAATGTGAGTCAAAACGGTACTGGCTGCGCCTCCCACACTTTGCAGCAGGCCGATTTCGGCGTTTTTTACCTGATTTTTGCCGGCGCGTTCCGTCAATTGCAGTACAATTTCGCAGGTCTGGTACAGGGCGGTGGCGCCGATGGGATGGCCGCGGGCTTTCAATCCGCCAAAAGTAGCCACGGGCAGCGGCCCGCGCAATTTTATTTTGTTTTCGGCGGCCAGCCGCCAGCCCTGGCCCGGTTCGGCAAAACCAACAGCTTCCAGCAGCAGGCAGGCCATAATGCTGAAGGCATCGTGATATTCAAAAAAATCAACATCATTGCGATGCACGTTGGCCTTGCGAAACGCTTCGTGGGCGGAATGCGCGGCGGCAAACAGGTCCAGCGGATCATCCCGATCTTGCAGCCGAAACCAGTCGGTAGCCACGCTGGAACTGAGAATTTTTACCGGGTGATCGGTGTAGGCGCGGGCTTCGTCGGTGCGGGTCAAAATCACGGCGGCGGCGCCATCACAAACAGGCGAGGCATCAAACAAGCGCAGCGGCGGCGCGATAACGGTTGAGGTGCGAATGGCGCGGTCGTTCACCTTTTTGTCTTTGAACAGGGCGTAGGGATTGCTGCGGGCATTGTGATGGGCGTTCAGCGAAAAATTGTTAAAGTTATCCACCGATACATTGTATCGATCCATATAAAGCTGCATCAGCCGGGCGTTTTGGCTGAGCAGCGTGGCCCCCACCGAGGTTTCGGTTTTGGCGTCCAGAGCTTTGGCCAGGGCCGGTGTGGCCAGGCCGCTGCTCATTTTTTCAACCCCCACTGCCACAGCTAACCGCGCTTCGCCGCTGGCGACGGCAAAATAGGCCATCCGCAGGGCGGCCGCGCCGGTCGCGGTGGCTGCTCTAACCTGCAAGGCATCGATGCCGCGCAATCCCGCTTCGCTGGCAATGAGGGTGGCAATATGTTTTTGATTTTGCAGTTCGTCGGCCAGCATGTTGCCGGCAAACAGGCCGTCCACCCGGTCTACGCCGGCATCTTCCATGGCCAGGCGCACCACTTCCGCGCCCATTTGTTTGAGCGATTGTTCAGTTTCTTTTTGTACCGGAATCTGGCCGATGCCCACAATGCTAACGCCTCTGAGTGTATCCGGCATAGACGTTCTCACCCTCGTGGATTATTCGATGCAAAAATCCATTCCGAGTTCTGCAATCCGTAAAGGGCCGCGAAGTTACGCGTAGGAAAAAATTTTAACGTATCTTCGCGTTACTTCGCGGATTCTATACTTCCCCGACTGCGAAAAATACGGAATGAACTTGCGGAATGTTGAAATTAATCATCAAATCGCCGCCGACCAATGAGTTCCATAAATTCGGCCCGAGTTTTAGGGTTCTTTTCAAATGCCCCGGAAATGGCGCTGGTAACCATGGTGGCGTTGGCTTTTTTAACGCCGCGCATCATGCTGCACATATGCGCGCCCTCAACCACAACGGCCACCCCCAGCGGATGCAGGGCTTTATTGATAAAGCCGGCAATTTGCTGGGTCATACGTTCCTGCACCTGCAAACGGCGGGCAAACATTTCTACAATGCGCGGCAGTTTGCTCAAACCCAGCACTTTGCCTTTGGGAATATAGGCCACGTGCGCCCGGCCAAAAAAGGGCAGCATGTGGTGCTCGCACAGGCTGTAAAAATCAATATCTTTAACAATCACCATTTCGGTGTAATCCACATCAAAGAGCGCCTCGTTGATGAGTTTGACCGGATCAATGTGGTACCCGGCCAGCAGTTCATCGTACATATTGGCAATGCGCAGCGGCGTGCGCCGCAAGCCCTGACGATCCGGGTCTTCTCCCACATGGATCAATATTTCTCGGACAGCGGCGGCAATGGCTTCTTTGTGCGGGTCAATAGCTACGGGGTGGATGTCGGGGTCTGTTTCAAATATGTCTTCCACTGATTCCCACGATCTCTCGTCCATGATATTACCTCACTCTTTTCATAGATGCGGCCAGCGCCGCAATTTTTTGCGTGATCCGCCGGCGAAGCTGCATATCGTCCGGCGCTATTGTAAACCTATCGGCAATCTCGCGCAGCGTCTGGCCGGTTTCGGGGTGGCGATAGCCGGGGGCGATATGCGCCAGGGGAATTGCCACAAACGGGCGTTCCAGCAGGTCCGGGCTGGGAATGTGGCGCTGATCCAGATCAAAAACCTGCCGGTTGAACAGGATCAGATCAATATCGATGGTGCGCGGCGCGTTTTTATTGGCGCCCCGCACCCGCCCTAAACAGTCTTCAATATAGTGCGCCACCTCCTGCACCAGTTGCGGCGCGTTCCGGTTGGTCTCTACTACGGCGGCGGCGTTGAGAAAGTTGGGTTGGTTCGTCAGCCCCACCGGTTTTGTTTCCCATACCGGCGATAGTGCCGCCAGTTTGGTCAACTCGGCCAGCATTGCAACGGCGGCGATCATATTGTCTTCCGGCTCAATATTGGAGCCAAGAGATAAATAAGCTGTGTTAGGCATCGGTGCCTTTTTGGCGCGCGGCACGGCGCTGTTTTGTTGACTCAAATAGGGTCGCCCTGCTGGCGATCAACCGTAACGCCAACCGAGCGGGCAAATCGAACCGCGCCCGGTTTTTCTACCGTGACCACGGCGCGGGCAACGTGCGGGTTGGCCAGACAGATCTTGACGATCTCCAGCGCCATTTTCTCTACCAGAAAAAATTGCGATTCCTCAACCAGTTTGATCGTCTCTTTGGTAATGGTGCGATAATTGACCGTATCCTCAATATCATCCGAAGCCGCGGCGGAATGGTTGGCGTGCAGGGTGATGTTGATGAGAACATCCTGTTTGTTGCGCCGTTCGTCTTTGTTGATGCCGATGATGGTGCGTAACAGCAAATCTTTGATATGGATTAGATCAGTTGGCATGGGTTCCTCTGTTTCAGGGGATTTTCAAGTTTGTATTTCAAGTGTACCTTGCGTTGGAGGTACGTCAAGTTTTTTTTGATCAGGGGCCGCCGCAGGTTATTTGTTGGCCCGCTGTTTCAACTCATACAATTTATTCAATGCTTCCAGTGGCGAAATCGAGTCCACATCCATGGCTTTGATCTCGTCAATCAAGGGATGGGTTTCCGGCCCAAACAATGAAAGCTGAACCCCGCCCATTGCCTGGCGGGTTTGATCTTGCCGTTTCCTGAAATCGGCGTTGCCTTCCAGCGTTTCCAAAATCTCGTTGGCCCGGTCCACCACCGCTTTGGGAATGCCCGCAATCTGGGCCACGTGGATGCCGTAAGAGCGATCCGCCGCGCCGGGGATAATCTTGTGCAGAAAAATCACCTTGCCGCCTTCCTCGGTGACGGCCACGTTGTAATTGCAAATGTGAGGCAGGGTTTGGGCCATAGCAGTCAGTTCGTGGTAATGGGTGGCAAACAGGGTTTTGGCCCGAATTTTGGGGTTGTTGTGAATATACTCCACCACAGCGCGGGCAATAGCCAGGCCATCGTAGGTGCTGGTGCCGCGCCCCACTTCATCTAAAATCAACAGGCTGCGGGGGGTACTTTGCGAGAGAATAATGGCCGTTTCCACCATCTCTACCATAAACGTACTCTGGCCGGCGTGAATTTCGTCTTGCGCGCCAATACGGGTAAAAATACGGTCTACCAGGCCAATCTGGGCCGAATCGGCGGGCACAAAGCTCCCGATTTGGGCCATCAATACGCATAACGCCACCTGCCGCAGATAGGTGGATTTGCCCGACATATTCGGCCCGGTGATGAGGTGGATGAGCGATTCATTCGACATCTCAACATCATTAGGCACAAAAGAGGTCGCCAGGCCGTCCGCGTCCAGCAGCGGCATGGTTTCTACCACCGGGTGACGCCCGTTGGTGATTGCCAGGGTGTCATCATCGCTTAATGCCGGGCGGACATAGTTGTTTTGCAGCGCCACTTCCGCCAGCGCCGCCACCACATCCAGATAGGCCAGCGAGCGGGACGTTTGCAGCAATTTTTCGGCCATCCCGCCGATGTGGCGGCAAATTTCTTTGAAAAGTCGGGTCTCAACTTCAAGCTGGCGTTCTTCGGCGTTGAGGATCAGGCTTTCATACTCTTTGAGTTCGGGCGTAATGTACCGCTCGGCATTCACCAGCGTTTGCTTGCGAATGTAGGCCGGCGGCACCTGGTCTTTGTGGGCGTGCGTTACCTCCAGATAGTAGCCAAACACTTTGTTGAAACCCACCTTGAGCGATTTGATGCCGGTTTGTTTCCGCTCCACGCTTTCCAGATTGGCTACCCATTCGCGGGCCTCGCGCGATCCTTCCATAATGCTATCCAGTTCAGCAGAAAAACCGGCCCGGATGAAACCGCCTTTGGAAACCACCGCCGGCGGATCATCTACAATGGCCTCGCCGATGAGGGTGGCGATGTCGGCGCAGGGGTCCAGCGATAGGTTGGGCAGGGCGGATTCATCCAAATCTTGAAGGATGCGTTGAATTTCGGGAATCGTTTCCAGGCTGTGGTGCATCGCCAGTAGATCGCGGGGTTGGGCCAGGCCCTGCCGGACACGATTGGTCAGCCGTTCCAGATCGGCCACTGCTTTGAGCCGGTTGCGCAAATCGCCCCGGGCCATGGTCTGGTGGAAAAATGCTTCCACCGCATCCAGGCGGTTGTTCAGGGCCGCAACATCCAGCAGGGGTTGGTGCAGCCAGACCCGCAGCAACCGCCCGCCCATCGCGGTGATGGTTTTATCCAGCACCCCCAACAGCGAACCTTCTGCCGTGCCGCTGCGAATGGTTTCGGTCAGTTCCAGGTTGCGGCGGGTGGCAGCGTCCAGGGTCATAAATGTGTCGGTGGTGTAGACGTTCAGATTGTTAATGTGGGCCAGCGCCTGTTTTTGAGTGTCGGTGACGTATTGAATGATGGCCCCGGCGGCCCGCACGGCCAGCGGCTTGCCGCCCAATCCGAAACCGGCCAGGGTGGCTATCTTAAAATGGTCTTGCAGCACCTGGCGGCTGTGGTCGCTTTCAAAGCGCCATTCATCGTAAAACGAGCACGGGATGGTGAGCGATTGGACCGGCTCGGCGGCATTGGGCGTGGGCACAATGATTTCGGCGGGTTTGAGGCGGGTGATCTCGTTGTAAACCAGCCGTTGAATATCCCGGCCTTGCAATTCGGTGGCGGCAAATTCGCCGGTGGTGATGTCTACGTAGGCCACGCCGGCTCGTTCGCCATCAGTGACCAGGGCGGCCAGATAGTTGTTTTCTTTATCATCCAGCAGCGGCGATTCCACCACCGTGCCCGGCGTTACCACCCGCTGTACCTCGCGCGGCATCAATCCTTTGATCGGCTCGCCCACCTGCTCGCAGATGGCAACTTTGTAACCGGCTTTGATCAGCCGGGCAATATAGCTCTCGGCGGCGTGGTAGGGAATGCCGGCCAGTGGCACCCGCTGACCTTTGGAAACATTGCGCGAGGTTAGCACAATGTCCAGCACCTGGGCCACGGTTTTGGCGTCCTCGTCAAAGGTTTCGTAAAAATCGCCCAAACGGAAAAAGAGAATGGCGTCGGGATATTGTTTTTTGATGGACAGGTATTGTTTGCGGACAGGCGTTGTCATAGGCTGCGTTTAGGTTGCCTCGATAATTTTGGCCCGGGTCAGTTCGATCAAATCTTGCACCCGCACTTCCAGGTTGACGCCCCGCTGGCCGGCGCTGACCAAAAGGGTGTCCAAATGCAGGGCAGGCCGGTCGATATAAACCGGAAAATTTTTATGCAGCAGCGCCAGGGCCGAAATCCCGCCGGTTTTGAGGCCGGTCAATCGCTCGGACTCCTGGTGCGGCGCCATCTGCACCTTTTTTTGGCCGGTGGCGCGGGCCACTTTCTTTAAATCCAGTTCCCGATCTCCGGCAATGATGACTAGCATCGCTTTGCCTTGGACGGGCAAAATCACCAGGGTTTTATAGACTCGCTCCGGCGGACAACCCACGTACTCGGCCACGCCCACCGCCGAGTGAATAGAATCCGGAAATTCGTGGACGGTGTACGAAATTTTATGTTGATCCAGCAAGCGCATCGAATTGAGTTTTTGAGCCACGGCACATCTCCCCAGGCAGGTGGCCTTCATTATAACATTTTCCGGCCCAAACAAAAAACGCCCACAGCCGGGGCTATGAGCGTTCAGGTTGAGACGTTTTAATGTCAGCGTATCGTGTTTCGTAAAGCCAATTCGACGCAATACGCAATTTACAGGATTTTTATGCTGCTTTTAGCAGTGTCTCGTTTCGCGGTTCCTGAATAAAATTCCAAAATTCTGCCTGGGCGCGGGTGGCCGGGTGGCGGTGGCTGTGGACGATGTAAACTTCCCGCTCAAAATTCAGCCCGGCCACGCGAACTTCTTTGATTTTGCCCAACTCTATTCCCCGTTGGGCCACCAGCCGCGAGATAAAAGCCACGCCCATCCCTTCTTCGACCGCCATGCTGATGGCTTCCGAGTTGCCCAGTTCCAGCACGATGTTGAGATCATCAATACTCAATCCTGCTTCTCTGAGGATAACTTCGGTTTGCTGGCGGGTGCCGGATTCGGGATCGCGCAGAATAAAATCAACCTGGGTCAATTCTTCAGGCGCAATTACATCCCGCTGCGACCAGGGATGTTCTGCCGGAACAATGAAAACAACGTGGTCGGTCAGAAAATGGCGAAATTCGCTGTCGCGGCTGGCCGGCTTGGAACTGATCACGGCCAGTTGCACCGCTCCCTCACACAGTTCATCCAGCACCCGATCGCGGCTGTGATTAAAAATGGTCATTTGCACGCGGGGATGGCGCTGCCGGAAACGGGCGGCCAGGTGGGGCAAAAAATATTTGCCGGTGGTGGTACTGCACCCAATTTTCAGGTGGCCCACCACCTCACCCTTGAGCGATTCGATCTCTTCTTCGATGTGAATGGCCCGGTTGACCATATCCCGCGCCAGGGGGATCAAGGCTTTGCCCTGTTCGGTCAGGCTTAAGGTACGTCCCACCCGGTGAAACAATGTAACCCCTAACTTTTTCTCCAGAGACTGAACCTGCATGCTGACGGCGGGCTGTGTCAGGCTGAGTTGGCGCGCGGCTTGCGAAAAATTTTCTGTTTCAGCAGCCGTAAGAAAGATATTGAGTTCGTAAACGTCCAGCATTGTTATTATTCCTGTGAACTTGAATTTGTAATTGAACACATTGGCGCTGGGGCTGTCCAAGATTCCAGGACAGACAGGGGACACGGGAGGAATCCCCCCAGGTTTATCCAGAATTTTGTATCTACTCAATATTTCGGGGGAACGAGGTCTGAGCCTGACGAAGATCGTTGGTTTCGACAGGCTCAACCAACTCTGCCCCAGATTATTGAGTGGGAATTTTGGACAAACCCATCGGCGCTTTTTTGAAAAAAACTTGTGAATAGTGTAACATAGTTAATCTCAAAAAACAATAGGCAAGAGAGCCATCTTTATAAGAAAAATTTATATTGGTCGATAAATAAGTTTTATAAATATTGCTTATAATCAGACTTGATATTTATAAAAAAAAATGTTACAATCAATATTGTGCTATGGGGTGTGAATTATGTCACAAATTATTCAGCAGCAAAATCGAGGACAGCCCATGTTAAAAAAGGTGAGATTTATTGTTGTCACCTTACTTTTGTGCTTATTGTGGGTGGCCGGAAGTGCAGGTGCCGGCGCGCAAGGCCCGGAAGAGAATCAACAATGCCTCACCTGCCACAGCAATCCCGATATGGTTGTTGAACTCCCCGGTGGTGATGCCATCTCCGGGTATGTAAGCGGCACCCGGTATCATAACTCGGTTCACGGCCAGCAGGAGATGACGTGCGGCGGCTGTCACCCCGGTCATGAGGTTTATCCCCATCCTGAAGTAGCGGCGGAAAACAGCCGGGCCTATACGTTGAGTCAAAATGAAATTTGCCTGGACTGCCACCCCGATCAGGGCGATTTGGTGCAAGACAGCATGCACGCCCAGGCGCTGGCCGAAGGCAATGAGGAAGCCGCCGTCTGTGTGGATTGCCACGGCGCGCACGATACCATCTCGCTGCACGAGGCGCGGGTAGAGATTGCTGTCTCCTGCCGCCAGTGCCACTCCACTATTTACGATGAGTATTATGTCAGTATCCACGGCGAGGCGCTGCGCGAGGAAAATAATCAGGATGTACCAACCTGCGTCGATTGTCACGGTGTCCACACTATTGAGTCGCCCAACACCACCGAATTTCGCCTCAAATCACCGGAACTGTGCGGCAGTTGTCACGCCGATGAAGAATTAATGGGCAAGTACGACATCTCTACAGAAGTTTTTCAGACCTATGTGGCCGATTTTCACGGCACAACCGTTACTTTGTTTGAAAAACAATCGCCCGATGCGCCCTCTAACAAAGCGGTCTGTTACGATTGCCACGGCGCTCACGCGATCCGCTCGATGGATGATCCCGCCGGTATTGCGGCCAGTAAAGAGAATCTGCTGGAATCTTGCCAAAAGTGCCACCCGGACGCCACCACCAATTTCCCCGATAGCTGGACCAGCCATTTCCCGCCTACTTTTGAGAAACAACCGTTGGTGGCCAGTATCAATTTATTCTATTTGCTGCTCATCCCCGGCACCATTGGATTTATGCTGCTGGTTGTCGCCACCGATGCCGGGCGGGCGATAATCAACCGGGGGAAAAAACATCCGCCTGAAGCGCCGGACACACCCGATACCCAGCCGTCAGGCGACGAGGAGGAATCTGCATGAGCCAGAAACAGAAATATTACCAGCGTTTCAGTGTTGCGCAGCGCGTTGAACACTGGGTGATGTTTTTCTCCTTTACCTTGTTGGCGATTACGGGTATTCCCCAAAAATATGTGGGCCTGGCCTGGGCCGAGAGCATGATTGCCGCCTTTGGTGGTATCGAACAGATTCGCATTATTCATCGCTGGGCCGCCATTCTGCTGCTGGTGGTATCAACCTCGCACCTGCTGGTGGCCTCTTATCAGATTTTTGTGCAGCGGGTAGGCGTGAGCATGCTGCCCGGCCTCAAAGATTTTAATGATCTGGTGGGGGTGCTGGCCTATAATTTAGGTTTCAGAAAAGACCGCCCCAAAATGCCGCGCTACAACTACGCCGAAAAAATGGAATATTGGGCCTTTGTGTGGGGCACTGTGCTGATGGCCATTACCGGCTTTATGCTATGGAATCCGATTGCTACCGCCAAAATGATGCCCGGCTCTTTTATTCCCGCGGCCAAAGCCGCCCACGGCGGCGAGGCCCTGCTGGCGGTGCTGGCCGTGATCGTGTGGCATTTTTATTGGGTACACGTGCGCTATTTCAACCGCAGTATGTTTAGCGGCAAACTCAGCGAAGAAGAAATGGCCCACGAACACGCCATGGAGTTGGAACAAATTGAAGCCGGCACGGCGCGAAAACCCGCGCCCGGAGAGAGCCAGCGCGCCCGAATTTTTGTGCCCATTGCCGTGGTGATCACCCTGGCCATATTTTATGGATTGTACATTTTTGCCACGTTTGAGGATACCGCTCCGTCGGAAGCTTTTGCCTCCAGCGACGAAACTCCAGCGGAGGACAGCGCCTTCCAACCCATCCAATTGCCTGCCGGCAGCACGGTTCACGCCACCCTGGAAGAATATACCGATCCGACCAGTTGCGCGGCCTCCGGCTGCCACACGGCGTATCCCCTGGAAACAGCCACCGAGTCGGCGCACAGCCAGCGTATCGCTGCCGCCGGTCCCAATCCCTGGCTGGCGAAATTGGTTGACCCTGAGGCTGCCACCGCCGATACGGCCACACCGGATTGCCTGGTGTGTCACGCCCAGGCGTATCAGCCCGACAATTTGCTTGCTTCCGCCCAGACCATCGGCCCGGCGGGAGGAGAAACCTGCACTCGCTGCCACAGCAACCACCCGGAAGAGGATGTGCATAGCGGGGTGGGCCTGGCCTGCGTGAGTTGCCACACCTCCACCAACCACCAGATTCAAACCGAAGTGAACTGCACGCAGTGCCACGCCGAATTTCCCCACCAAAACGCGCTGCTGAACAGCAACCACCAGCGGCTCGACTGCCGGACGTGCCACGTTAGTAGAGGTATCGCGCTTGAGGTTGATGCCGAAGAGTCGGCTCCGTCTTCGGTGACCGGTTTCGTTGAGCCGGCGGTCACGGTTGAAGAAATTGAACCCCGTTTTGATTGGTTCGCCGGCGGCGAACCGGCCTCCATCGACACAGAAGGAGCCGAAATTGTGCCGGTGATGCCGATTACCATCAACGCGCCGCGCGATTTTGATCCGGCAGCCTTTGCCCAAACTGGCGAAGTGGAAGGCCAAATCGAAGAAACCGAATTGGAAACTGTACCCAGCCACGGCGTCATGCGTTCCGACCGCACCTGCGCTTCCTGCCACGGCCCGGAGTCAGATTTTGATTTCACCGGGTTGGGCTATGGCGAGCAGGCCGAAGGGTTCTCGCTGGAGCCGGCTGAAGAGAGCGAGTAACACTATTGTTTGAAACTCGTTAACCAACGAGTGGAAATATTGACAGTGCTGTCTGTAACATTTATTTACCAATTTAATTAGCTTGTGGAGGATAAAGAATGTTTAAAAAAGTATCAATTCTGATTGCTGTAGTAATGCTGTTGAGCGTGCTTTTGCCCGGTGCTGCGCTGGCGCAAGAACCCACCGAAGATTTTGAAGTGGTTCGCTCTGCTATTGAAGATTGGCTGGCGTCAGGTCCCAAGCCTGTAATCACGGTTGACGCTGACGCCGTATTCGAAAACCTGAACGATGGCGATGAAAGTAACAATCCCTATATTTTGAGTGTCCGCAGCCCCGAACATTACGAATTGGGCCACGTGCCGGGCGCGGAAAATATTCCCTGGAAGCAAATTGCCAAGCCCGAAAGCCTGGAGCAATTGCCCGCCGGCCAGCCGATTGTGGATTATTGCTACACCGGTCACATCGGCCAGGTGGTGATGACCGCGTTGAACCTGTTAGGTTACGATACGCTCAATATGAAATGGGGCATGATGGCCTGGACCAAGAATGATGACGTTCTGGCGACCACCCGTTTTGACCCCGACGCCGTGGCCGATTATCGCGTGGAAACCGAGCCGAATGAAGCCACCGAAACCTACGACTTCCCGGCCCTGGATACCGGCGCGAGCGGCGACGATGAGATCATCCGCACCGCCATTGACAATTATCTCAGCTCCGACAAAGCCCCGGTCACGTCTCCGAGCGTATTGTTTGAAAACCTGAACGATGGCGATGAAAGCAACGATCCGGTGGTGCTGAGTGTTCGCAGCCCGGAGCATTATGAAATCGGCCATATTCCCGGCGCGATCAACATTCCCTGGACCCAGTTGGGCGATGCGGATAACCTGGCTAAATTGCCACCCGACAAGCAGATTGTGGTTTACTGCTACACCGGCCATACCGGCCAGGTGGCCACCACCCTGTTGAACGTTTTGGGGTATGATGCCGTGAACCTGAAGTGGGGCATGATGAACTGGAGCAAAGATACTGATGTAGTGGCTACCTCTATTTTTGATCCGGCCACGCAGGTCGATTATCGCCTGGAAGGTTCAATGGCCGATATGGCTCCAATGGCAGAAGCTGAAGAAGAAGCCGAAGCCGAAGCTGAAGAAGAAGCCGCGGCTGAAGAAGAAGCTGCTGAAGAAACCACGGAAGAAGCCCCGCAAACCTTGCCCGAATCTGGCGGTATCCTGGGCTTTACCTGGCTGTACCTGTTCTTGGGCAGTGGCTTGCTGGGGGGCGGTATATACGCTCTGCGCCGCAATAAATAACGTATAGTCATCCAAATCCTTTTCCTTTTTGAAGGGTGGAGAGAGTCGTCCCTCCTGCTCTCTCCGCCCACTTACTTTTTGGCGCGTCGACCGGCGCTATTAACCACCAGCCTGCGACCGGCCTGACCTGACCCGTTCCCTAACGCGAACGGAACCGCAACCAAAAAGGTTCCCGGAATAGAAATTCTTGCACAAAAAACAAGAATCTCACCGGTTAGGCCTAATAGCGCTGGTCGGTACGGCAAAAAGTATCAAGTTGGTAGTTATCTCTTTTATGGAGGTTTTATGCGCCCAACACCCACACTTTATTTAAGATGGGGCGGTTTGATGGCCCTCATTTTGGCCGTGGCCGGGTTGGTGATGGCCTGCGGCCCCACCGCCCCAATTCCCACGCCGCCGGCTACAGCAGAACCGGGTGAGGTGGCTGTGGTACCGCCGCCCACACCCACCACCGCGCCCTCTCCTACGCCGGTCCCAGAGTTAGCAGCCCCGGATGATGGCTGCGTGAGCTGCCATACCGATCAAGAGCAGCTTATTGCCACCGCCGACGAGGAAGAGGTGGTGGAGGAACTCTCCGAAGGCGAAGGCTGAGGCGGCTCTGTCCCTCCGTTGGAGGGCTGGGAAAAAGTGCTCATCAGCAACCAGGAATTTGCCGAAACCATCCACGGCGAAATGGGTTGCATTGCCTGCCACGGCGGCGATGGCCTGGCCGAGGATAAAGAAGCCGCGCACGTGGATATGCGCCGCGAGCCGATTGCGGCAGAAGCCTGCGACCAGTGCCATACCGATACGCACAACAGCAAAAACAGCTTGCACTCCAATCTGACCGGCTACTACACCATTCTCCAGCAGCGCACCAGCGAAGAAACCTGGCCGCACGTTGAAGAAGCCTTTGGCAATCACTGCGAAAGCTGCCATACCAGTTGCGGCCAGTGCCACGTTAGCCGTCCCACTAATTTGGGTGGCGGGCTGACCGCCGGGCACGAGTTCAAAGCGGTGCCGCCCATGAACCTGACCTGCACCGGATGCCACGGCAGCCGAGTAGAAATGGAATACAAAGGCAGAAACGAAGGTATTCCCGGCGACGTTCACTGGAACCGGGTGGGCATGCCCTGCTTTGCCTGCCATACCGCCGACGAAATGCACGGCAACCTGGATTTTGAACCCAAACACCGGTACGACGGCCCGCAAATGCCTGCCTGCACCGAATGCCATGAAGATGTAGCCGAAAGCGACATTCGGCAGCACTCCAATACCCACCTCAGTAACCTGTCCTGCCAGGTGTGTCACGTGGCCGAGTACAAGAACTGCTATAGCTGCCACGTGCAAAAGAGCGAAGAAGGTACGCCTTACTTCAAAATTGAGCCATCGGTGATGGATGTAAAAATTGGCTATAACCCCCGCCAGAGCGACGAACGCCCCTGGAAATGGGTCACGCTGCGTCACGTCCCCATCGACCCGGACACCTTTGCCTACTATGGCGACGACCTGCTACCTAATTTTGACGCGCTGCCGACCTGGGTGTATGCCACTCCGCACAGCATTCAGCGGATGACGCCTCGCACAGAATCCTGCGACAATTGCCACGGCAACGCCGACCTCTTTCTGACCAAGGATGATCTGCTGCCGTATGAAATTGAGGCCAATCAGGGGGTTATTGTCGATGAGGACGATATTCCTGAAACGTTGGGTATCGAATAAGATGACGCCGATGGTGTCATTCTGAGCGAGGAACGAGTAAAGAATATCCAATTTGGGCTGGAAACGGAGCCTCTTCGCTTTCGTTCAACCTGGCAAGCCCTATATGAATAAATCGTAAAAGAAATCCAGTCCCTTCAGATAAAAAAATCTGAAGGGACTTTTTTTGTGGGGTGAATCCCCCATATTTTTCCCCGAATTTATTTCCCTATCCAATAAAATTACAGCCTCAAAAATGGGTGTAATCCCATATGGAATTACACCTTCCTTTGTGTTAGGCTAAGAATAGGGCCTAACCAAATGAAAGGCTCGTTCTTCGAGCCGGAATTTCTGTTCCGGGAACCTTTTTGGTTGCGGCTCCGTTCGCGTTAGGGTTGTACTGATTCATTGACAAGGGAAAAACGTCAAATATTATCTCCCTGCTGTCCATTAAATACACTTGTCACCGGAGGTTCATTATGAAAAAACTTGGTTCCAATATCTTTGGTGCAGGCAAGATCAGCCGGTGGCTGCTGATCGCCTGCCTTTTTGTATGGCTGGGCTTTGTTCTTCCTTTGGATGCCGTGGCCGCGCCGCCTGCCCCTTCCGGCGCGGAATCTTGCGCCGAATGCCATCAGGAAGAAACAACGGCCTGGCAAGATTCGCCACACGCCGGCGCCGGTGATGAACACGGTGCCACCTGCGAAGGCTGCCACGGCGCTTATGTAGAAAGCCACCCCGGTGAAGGGGTGATGCGCCTGGCGGTTGATTCATCGGTGTGTGAGGAGTGCCATAGCGATACCTTTGCCCAGTGGCAGGGCACTGTTCACGCCGATGCCGGGGTGCAGTGTATTGGCTGCCATCTATCCCACTCCCAGGAATTCCGGTTGACCGATGAATCCCTGTGCGGTTCCTGCCACCGGGAGCGGCTGCAAGATTTCTCTCACACCGCCCACGATATTGCCAATGTGGGCTGCACCGACTGCCACGTTTCTTCCCTTTCCCCGGTGGATACCGAGACGGCCGGTCTGAGCGTGAGCCAGGCGATGCGCGCGCCCAGCCACGATTTCACCCACGTTGCCTCGGAAGATTGTATTACCTGTCACGGCCCCGATGTCCATACCCTGCTCCCGGCCTCCGATCAGGTGGTGAACGCCCAGGTGTTGGATATGGCCGAACAAGTGCCGGAACTGACGGCTGAATTGGAAAAAACCCGGCAGAGTAACCAGACGCTGCAAATTATGGCCCCGGTTGCGTTGGGCATTGGGCTAGGCATCGGCGGCGTGCTGGGTATCGCCTTTATGTTAGTGATTGGTTACATTAACCAGAGGAGGACTAATGAGTAATCAACCTACACCCAAAGTTTCTCGACGCGAGTTTCTCAAACGGATGGGGGCGGGAGCCGCAGCAATGGCTGCCGCGCACATGCTTGCGTCTCCGTTGCTGGCCGCCGAGCAAGTCAGCAGCAAAACGCCCGGCATGTTGATCGACCTCACCCGCTGCACCGGCTGTAACTCGTGCGCCCTGGCCTGCCGGGAGGCCAATAACTTGCCCGGCAGCGAACTTGCGCCCCCGACTGGGCTTAACAGCACCGCTTACTCCTTTGTTGACACCCAACAGGCCGTCACCACCGAAGGTCAAATAGTGGAGCGAAATATTAAACGGCAGTGCATGCATTGTCTGGACCCGGCCTGCGTATCGGCCTGCCCGGCGGCAGCCATGTACAAGAGCAAGGAAGGTCCCATTGTTTATCGGGCCGAGCGATGCCTGGGCTGTCGCTATTGTCAAATTGGCTGCCCGTTTGGCGTGCCGGCTTTTGAGTGGGAAAACGGCCTCACGCCCGTCATCAGCAAATGCTGGCTGTGCTACGAGCGGTTGCAGGAGGGCGAGCGTCCGGCCTGCGCCGACGCCTGCCCCACCGGCGCGATCCGCTTTGGCCGGCGCGACCAACTGCTGGCCCAGGCTCATGCCCAAATTGCCTCGAACCCGGGCCGCTACATCGACCATATTTTTGGCGAGTTTGAAGTGGGCGGCACCTCGATGTTGTACCTGTCTGATATTCCCTTTGCCGAGTTGGGCTTCCCCGCCAACCTGCCGCACACCGCGCCGCCCGAAGAAACCGAAAAGATCATGAGCCAATTACCGGCTGTCATTGGCGGCGTAACGGTGTTAATGGCCGGCGCAGCCGTCTTTACCCATCGAAACTCGCCCAAAGCCTCTGAGATGAAAAATGAAGACCCCGACGGTCAGGAGGATTAACCATGATACTCGCATCGCCCCTTTTGTGGATTATTTTAGCCTTGAGCATCGCTATTCCGGTCCTGTTCCTTGCCGGCGCGCGGTATGTAGCCTACCGGCTGGCCGGGCGGCCCGAAACCCACGTGGCCTCTGCCGCTGAAACGTTTTCCGTGCCCCTGCCGCGCTTTGCCTCACGCTGGCAGGTATTCAGAACCGCCCTGCTGCTGGTGGTGCTGGGTACGGGAACCGGCATTATGCTGCTGCGGTACGTCTATGGCATTGGCGCTGTCACCAATCTGAGCGACCAGTTTCCGTGGGGGTTGTGGATTGGGTTCGACGTGATGGGCGGCGTGGCTCTGGCTGCCGGCGCGTTTGTGCTGGCCGCAGCGGTCCATATTTTTGGGCTAAAACGCTTTGAACCGCTCCTGCGGCCCGCGATCCTGACCGGCTTTATCGGCTACCTGCTGGCGATTGCCGGATTGATGGTTGATCTGGGCCGGCCCTACAATGTCTGGCGGCCTCTGATCCACTGGCAGCATCACTCGGTGATGTGGGAAGTGGGCATCTGTGTAGCCACTTACACCACGGTATTGTTCATCGAGTTTTTGCCGGTGATCCTGGAAAAGGTCAACAGCTACAAAGCCGTTACCCGGAAGTTACCTACAGTGCCGCTTTACCATTGGCTCAAGAAAATTTCGATTGTATTTATTATCTTGGGGGTGGTTCTCTCCACGCTGCACCAATCGTCGTTAGGGTCGCTGTGGGTGCTGGCTCCCACCAAGCTGTCGCCGCTGTGGTATTCGCTGTACCTGCCGGTGTTTTTCTGGCTTTCGGCGGTGGCTGCCGCGCTGACCATGACCATTGTGGAGTCGACGCTCAGTTCCAAAGCCTTCAAACGCGGCCTGGAATTGAGCCTGCTGGCCGATCTGGCCAAAGCGGCGGTGGTGGTGTTGGCCGTCTACTTCGTTGCCAGAGGTGTTGATCTTTACCTGCGCGGCGCGTGGTCCCTGGCCTTTGAACCCACCTTGCAAGCCGCCGCGTTCTGGGCCGAGATGGGGCTGGGCATCATTATCCCGGCCATACTTTTTGCCATTCGACCGCTGCGGTACAAACCCGCCGTGCTGTTCAGCGGGGCCGCGATGGTGGTGCTGTTTGGCATTGTGCTGAACCGCTTGAACGTGAATATCACCGGCCTGCTGCCTTACACGGGCAATATCTACGTGCCCTCCTGGATGGAAATCGTCGTCACCATCACCTTGACCAGTTTTGGCGTAATTGCCTTTGCCCTGGCCGCCAAATACCTGCCGGTCTTTCCGAAAGAGGGGGAAGAGGCAGAATAGACAGAAAACAAGATTTAGGATAGCAGCGTTATCGGAATTGCACGTCGTTGAAATGAAATTATACGGCGTGTAATTTCATTTTGACGCCCTGCAATTTGATTTACACGCCCTGTAAGCGGAAATCGCAGGGCGTGCGGCGCCCAAAAAAAGTTGCCGAGGGTTACATTCGTAACCTGTGTTCGGTGAATTATCGAATTTTGATGAGTATGGTATAATGGCAGCGTAGTTATTCCAATTCTAACAGTTTGTCGGAAAAAGACCTCAAAGGTTTTCACGGCGTGGATTTTTTGCTAAATCGGCTTGATAATCAAGGGAACCGGGCCGCAGAAAGTGTGGTCAGAAACCTTTGAGGTCTGATAGTTCGCTTTCTCCGACAGCCTGCTAGCTGCCCAAAAAATAAAACCAGGAGTGAGGGAGTACCCATGCGTTGTAAACTTTTCTTAAGGCGATTGGCTGGGTTTTTGCGGTCAATCGTTTTTGTACCTGTTTTGTTATTGCCTGTTACGGGGTTGATCCCGGCCCCGTATGCTGTAGGGGCGACCGGCCGGTTGCCCCTACTGATGACCATCTTTACCTTGCGCCATGCTGCATGGCGCAAGGTAATACCCCTTCCGGCTGCTGGTTCAGGTGGCCGGTTCCACCCACCACACCGTCCAACGAATAAAATTACAAATCGATACGCTTCTGCCGCAGGGACAACCCGCCGGTCGCTTCTACCGAAAGGTCTGAATTACAAAATTCCCTTCAAGAGAATCCGAATTTGCTTGAAGGGAATTTGAATTTGCTTCAAGGGAATCCAATTTTGCTTGAAGGGAATTTGAATTTGCTTCAAGGGAAATCAAATTGGTGGATAACAGGCCCGGGGCGCAGAACGGGTCTGGAATCATAAATTCAACCCAATCAATGAAAGGAAAGGAACAGAAACAATGGCTTCAAAGATCAAAGCAATTACCACCTATTGTCCGCGTATTCAATTGAGTGATGCCGCCGGAGAGGAGCGGTATATGGAATTGATTACCCAACGTACCACGCTTTCAGCAGGCGTGGTTAAAAATGTGCAGGAAAGCGAGGTGGAAACCCTGATCGGCCTGCTGCTGGAAGGGCGTCCCGTGCATACCGGTATTGCCATTTATACCCCCAGCATCGACCTGGATGGCTCGTTAGAAGTAAAGGTGAAAGTGGACAAACGGGTGTTGGGCGCGCTCAACACCGACGGTAAATTTCGGGGGCATATTACCAATGCCGAAAACATCGGCAAAAGCAGTGATGAGTTGATGGCCCGTTGGAACGAAGAACACCCGGATGATCCGGTAGAGTCTTAGTTCAACCGGGAAGGGGCTGCGCACCCTTCCCGATGAATGGCTGCCCGGTGTGAGGGACAAAATCGAATAGTTATGGTATAATCGCAGAAAATCGAGTCGCATCCTGTTGTGGAGAATTGATAATGAGCGAATCGAGCCGCGCCGAATTGGAAGCTCAACGAGACAAATTACACCATAGCCTGGCCGGGCTGGATGGACTGGATCTGCCGGCTGTGGCCGAGATGCAAGCCCAAATTCAGGCGCAACCGGAAGCGATAGAAACGCGATTGGCCACCTTGCAAGATGACACATCCGCGCCAACCTTTGACCAGCAAACCCAACAGGTCAATACCCAGGTCAACATTGCCCATCTCTATCAGGTTTATGAGAATTCGCCGGGACGAGCGCAGCTGAATGAGAGCGAATTTAAAAAGGCGTTGGCCAATTATTTGGACTGGGTGCAGCGAGAGTACGGCTTTTCCCGGCTGCACGGCCTGCAAACGTTGCAAGATACCGGGCCGCTGAATAAGCCCCTGGCTCAGGTTTATACTTCATTGGCCGTGTATCAGCGTCCCGCCGTGCCGCCGGGCGGTGAGGGGGGGGGACCCTGGCGATTGGGCCACACACCCAAGGATAGAATGGCGCTGGCCGATGAAAAACGGATGATTGATATGGCCGACTTGCTCACCTTGGGCGAGCGCGTGGCGATTGTAGGTGGGGCCGGGTCGGGAAAAACCACCTATCTTTCTTTTGTTGCCGCTTCGTTGGCCATCGCCTTACGAGACGAAACATTAGACGTGCGTTTGAAGCCGCCGGCTGAAGGCACGGCGCTGCCGGTGCCGCTGCTGGCCCCTCTGCGCTTCTGGCAGGTTTACCGGGATGAGTGCGCCAAAGTGCCCGGCCTGCGTATTACTCACGGCCCCAACGAAGGCTCTTTGGGCGCATTTTTACTCTGGTTTCTCCGGTCATGCTACAAAAATTTTGAAGCGGTGGGCGACTTTTTTGACCGGTTGCTGCGCGGTGGCCAGGGCTGCCTGATTTTACTGGACGGGCTGGACGAGGTGGTGAGCGTAGAGGAGCGCCGCACCGTGCGCGATGAAGTGGGGCGTTTGTTAGACAGCCAATATCCCGATAATCGTTGTTTGGTATCGGCTCGTGAGGCCGGGTATCGTGACGCCCCCTTTGGCAGCGACTTTGTGCGCTGCGACGTGCAGCCGATGGATGAAGATCAGATTGCTACGTTGGTGAACGCCTAGTGTGCGCAGATTTACACCCAACCCGCCGACTGCGAAGCCGCTTGTAGTGAACTCGACCAGGCCATTACCAATTTGAATAAAGATCGCTCCCGCCGCGGCCAGCCGCCGCTGATTACCACCCCGCTGCTGGTGACGATGGTGGTGAGCGTGAAATACAGCCGCCGCGAATTGCCCCGCGAGCGGGCTAAGTTGTATGACGCCTGTGTGGACGTGGTGCTTAACAGCGAGTATACGGGCCGGGAGGATGATGCCGGGGCGCGGCGCGGCGTGGTCACCGCCGGCGGGCCGCCCGATAAACAGCGGCAGTGGTTATCGCTGCTGGCTTTTGAAATGCACCAGGGGGACAGGCCGGCGCCAGTGATGAACCAGGGCCGGAGAAAGCAACCTGTCCGGTAGTGAACGTGACCTGGCACGACGCGCGGGCTTACTGTGTTTGGCTTACGGAAATATGGCGAGACGAAGGTAAAATTGCGGCAAATGAGCAAGTGCGCCTGTCCACTGAAGCCGAGTGGGAAAAAGCGGCGCGGGGGACGGGTGGCGAAATTTACCCCTGGGGTAACAACTGGGATGAAAAAAAATGCAATACCGGTGAATTGGACCTGCGTGGAACCACGCCGGTGGGCATCTTTCCAGACGGAGCCAGCCCTTACGGCTGCCTGGATATGGCGGGTAATGTATTTGAATGGACGCTAAGTTTGTGGGGTCCGTGGAAGGATAACAAGGCGATATTAGAGTTTGGCTATCCCTACGATCCTACCGATGGGCGGGAGAATGTGGAGGCAGGCGATAACGTTCTCCGCGTGTTGCGTGGCGGCTCCTTCAATGGCAGTCGGAGGCTCGCCCGCTGCGCCTCCCGTGACGGGCTCAACCCGATCAGCAGGGACGACTACTTCGGTATTCGGGTGGTGGTCTCCCCCATCTCGCTCCCCTCTGCCCTCTGAAAACTCTGGTCTCGGAATCTCTGGGATCAGAATATTAATTGTGAATAGAGAATAGGAGTATAATTATGACCGTATTTGATCAACGTGGCCAACACGTGCAAACTCAAATCAATATTGCCAATGTGCGGGATATGCTCAACGAATCCGGGGCCGAACCGGATCTGAAAGAACAGTTGAGTCAACTGATGGAACAACTTAACCAGGCTCTGGCCCAGGTGCCCCAGGACAAAGCCAAAGAAGCCGAAGCGGTGGCCAAGACCGCCGAAAACCTGGTGCAGACGGCCACCGAGGAAGATCCCAATAAACCCATGCTGGAGATCACCGGTGAAGGTCTGAAGAAAGCGGCGGAGAACCTGGCCGCCGTGACGCCGGCGGCGGTGGGCATTGCCACGCAAATTGTGGCGGCGGTACTGAAGCTGGCGGCATAAAGCGAACTATCAGACCTCAAAGGTTTCTGACCGCACTTTCTATGGCCCAGTTCCCTTGATTATCAAGCCGATTTAGCCAAAAATTCACGCCGTGAAAACCTTTGAGGTCTTTTTCCGGCCGGCCCCTACCACCTTATTCGGAAATGAGCGAATTATCGTGGCACGCCGTGCAGGTTTTTACAAATACGGCAAAGGAGTGGCCGGTGATCGCGTGGCCGCTGACAGCCCGGCTGCCGTTGTTGTCGGGGCGGGCCAGATGGCAGTCGATGCAATGGACATCGGCCTGGCTGTGCTGCGCGTGGGTTTGGTCTTGAATTTGTTTTTCATGGCAGGTGGCGCAGGGGGCGTTGGTGGCCGCCGCCGCCCTCGTTTGCTGGGTGTGAACTTCGTGGCAATCGATGCAGTTGACGCCCACGCTTCCATGGCGGCTTGATTGCCATTCAACCAGGGTGCTGGCGTGGCAATTGCCGCACAGGTCGGCAGAGGCGGCAATCATCATACTTTCTCTGGGGTGTTCAGCCCGGTAAGGGCCGTGGCACGCTTCGCAGGTGACGCCGGCCAGAACAAACTGGCCGGTGTTGGTATCGTAGCCGGTGGCGTGGCAGGTAAAACATTCGCCCGGTTGTTCGACCTGTTCCAAATAGGTCTGAAAAATGGGGTCAAATGAGGCTTTGGCGTGGGTAGTATTGGACCACGCCTGGAATTCTTCCTGATGGCACTCGCGGCAATGTTGGGGGCTTTGGTAATTGCCCCACCTCGAACCGGTCTGGTCTAACGTAGTTTGTTGATCCAGGGCCACGCTTCCCGGCGGCCATAACAGCGTGAGCGAGATGGTGGTTGCCAGAATCAAAAATGAGACCGTAAAAACCAACCAATGGCTGTAGGGCCTCATTTTAGACAACGTAAATTTAGACATAAGTAACCTATTCGGTTCTAATTGGCGCAAAACCTCTCGTCAAGAGGAATTTACGGTTTTAGCCACAGGAACCTGTTTTTGTTGGGCTGCTTCGCTTTCTGCTTCTTGATAGGCCTCGGCTTCAGCCTGCCATTTGTCGTCCAGGCGGCGGAGCCAGACCCCCACCAACAGCGTGATCAACAGGGGTACCCCCAGGCGCAAGACAAACATTCCAATAATAACCGCAATTTCTAATAGCCCGTCCATGGTTGCTCTCCTTCTAGTTTAGTTTCTTATGCTTTCAGTCTATCACGCCCTGTCAGGAGAGTCTATTGGGTAATCCCCCCATTTTAAGTGTGGGGAATGTGCCCCAATCTATCAGCCCACCGAGATCAGGCCTTTTTCAATTGCATATTTAACTAATTCTACCCGGTTATGCAAATTGAGTTTGTGCATAATGTTTTCGCGGTGACGGTCGACGGTTTTGACGCTGATGACCAGGTCTTCGGCAATTTCCCGGTTGGTGTAGCCTTCGGCAATATAGGTGAGCACTTCTTGCTCCCGAGGGGTCAATTCTTCGGTGACAGGCGTGATGCCGGAGTCGGCCCGATCCAGAAAATCTTTGACCAACAGTTTAGCCATCGTAGGGTAGAGAAACACGTTCCCCTGGTTCACCACCCGAATGGCCGAAACCAGATCGTCGGGGGCGGCCCGTTTAGGAATATAGCCCGAGGCGCCGGCGTTCAGCATCTCAAAAAAGTATTGTTCGTCTTCGTGCATGGTGAGGGCCAGCACGGCGGTATCGGGGTTGATCTCTTTGATCCGGCGCGTGGCTTCGATGCCGCCCATGCCGGGCATGGCCACATCCATCAACACCACATCCGGTTTAAGGTCTTTTACGGCTTGAATCGCTTCTTCGCCGCTGTTTACCTCGCCTACAATTTCCATATTTTCTTCCGCCATAAACATCAGGCGCAGTCCGGCCCGTACAATTTCATGGTCATCAACCAGCAGCAGGCTTATTTTCGACATCGGCCACCTCCTTGGTAAGTGGAATTGTCACAGAAATTTTCATCCCTTGTCCGGGAGCCGCATCAATCCGGTACTGGCCGCCCAGCAGCAGCGTTCTTTCCTGGATACCCAACAGTCCCCAGCCGGCGCGCCGGGTGTCTTTGTTCAGCACTTTTTCCGGGTCAAAGCCCACGCCGTCATCAGTGATTGTCAACCGAATCTCCCGGCTGGACAGCACCAGCATTATCGCCGCGTGGGAGGCCTGGGCATGCTTGCCAATGTTAGTGAGCGCCTCCTGAGTAATGCGAAACAAAACGGTTTCATATTCATTGGGCAAACGAACTTTTTCGCCGGAAACCTCAAAATCGGTCTGGACGCCGAATCGTTTTTCAAACTCGCCAATGTACCACTGGAGGGCGGCCACCAACCCCAGGTCGTCCAATTGGGGCGGGCGCAGGTCGGCGATGAGTTGGCGTAATTCGCCCAGGGCGTCCGTACCATACTGTTTCAATTCCCTGATCTGGTCAATATTGACCGATTTTTTTTGGGCCACCATGCCTTCGATACCCCGCAGGCCCAGGGCAATGGCCGTGAGCGATTGGCCGGTAGCGTCGTGCAGTTCGCGGGCAATGCGCCGCCGTTCCGCTTCTTGCGCGCCTACCACTTGTTGCAGCAGGCGTCCCAACATTTTTTCCCGGTTTTGAGCTTCCTGGTAAAGATGGGCGTTTTCAATTGATAACCCCAATTGCCGGGCGACACCGACCATCAATTTAAGTTCGTCGAATGTCAGCGCTCTGGCCTCTTGGCGCAGGCGGGATAATATAATGCTCCCGATAATCCGCTGCCGGGTGGTCAACGGCAGGCCGATCATAATCATGGGGCTTTCATAATCTCGGCACTTCTGTTTGGTCAAGGCGTCATCCAACAAAAACTCGATTTCCCGGCCATCCAGATGCCTGCATATGGCTAGGCCATGGGCCGTGCATTTTTTGCCAAGTTCGTGGACGACCGCCGCATGGGATTGTGGTTCGGCTTGGCTGTTTGCAGCGGGAAAACCTACAGACACCTCTATTGGCAGCATTTCGGTTTCTTGTTTGGCCAGCACAATGGTTCCCGCTTCTGGGAACTCCAGGCTTTGGATGATCTTTTCGAGGAGATTGTGCAGTCGATTTTGCAGGCTCAGCGGCCCGGCCAGCAGGTTGGCAAGGTCTAACAATAATGATAGCTCGCGGGCGGTCAAGCGCAACTCTTCATTCAGACGTTCCATTTTCTGACCGGCCCGGCGTTCTGCTTCCAGGGCTGCCGCCTGCACTTCCAGTTTGGACTGGTTGGCCTGTTCCAAACGGCGCTGGCTTTCCCATTCAAAGGCGTTCAGGGCGCGAACCATGTAAAAAGCCAGGATTCCGGCCATCACTCCCCGAAAGAGCTGAACGGGAATGCCAAACCACTGCAAAAAGAGGGTGCTATTGATGAGGTTTGACGGGATCAGGGCCGTTTGCCGTACAAAAATTTGGCCCACAACCCCGTAAAGAAACATCGCCATGGCGCACCAGACCAGATCGCGGCCAAATTGGGGCATGCCGTGCTCGCGGAAAGTGCGCTGTTGGGCCATTAAAGCCCAGGTGCCCAGTAAAGCGCCCGATATGCCTAAACTGTAGCGGGCCAGCACATCGGCCAGGGCCACAAACTCTTCTGCTGCCGGTTTCATAACGGCGGTAACAATCAACAGCCCCAATGCCCATAGCCCCATCATCCCCATCAGGGGACGATATCGCTGCCAGGGGGAAAGTTGTTTTGGGTTTAGTAAGGTTGTACCAAAGGCAATCAACATCAAGAATGACCCAATCAATACCGCCAGCCGGAGCGATTCTTCCACCATCGTGGGCGTATGGCCGCTGACCAGGACGGCGATTTTTTGATACATTTCGATCCATTCGTGGAAGCCGTGCAGCAGGCCAAACGCTGCCAGCGGCACAATGGCCTGGGCAAATTTAAATTCTGATGTTTTGCGGTAGGCCAGAGCTAGGGCCAGCCCCATGGTAAAAAAAGCCAGCCCGTAAAAGAAAAAGACAATAATGATGTTGCGTACAAAAAACGCCGAAATAGGGTTCATTATATACTTATGATGCGTTATTTCTTAAAAAAAAACAAACCCCCGGCTCAGTTTTGTGAGTTGTTTCGATAGTTCAGACCCCAAAGGCTTTACAAACCTTTGGGGTTTTGGCATTAATCTTACAATGCCGCGTTTTCTTTGATGCTCTGTTTGTCGTCTCTAAAAATGATGTCTTCCAACTGCCGGGTGTTGAGGCCCCGCCAGCGCCGGATTGTTTTTTGGAAGAACATATTATTTGGCACCTGGGTGATGGCCGGCCCCTGCGCCCTGTTTTCTTCCGTACCGTTTTGGCTGTCGTTTTCTTCGACGATAAAGGTGTACAACATATTCAGGTTGACTACTTTACCTCGGAGTCCGGCCCCACCGGTTGCTTCCGTGATTTCTATCTTATCGCCAACGCTAAAGGGTTGGAACATCAACAGTAAAATCGAAGAGAGGATATTGCTCAAGATACTCCACACAGCTACCAATCCAACCCCCACAAAAACAACAAACGCCGACAGAGCCGTCCAGACACTGGTCAATTGCACGCCGATTTGCTGTAAAACGAGCAGGATGATGAGAATGACCACCGTCCAACGTAAAATGATCTGAAAAACGGCCCGCAACGATTCGGAAATATAATTATTTTGATGCAAGGCGTTGATTCCCCGGCGTACAAAAATGTAGAGCAGCAGCCCCAGGAACAGCACAATCAAAATACCCAGCCCCATCTGACCATAATTTATGATTTGTTCTGTTTGTTGAGTTGGCATTGACCCGTCTCCTTTTTTCTTGAAATTTCGGTGTATGAAACTATTATAGATGTTTGCGAAAGGCTTATCTACACCAATCCGGGTGATTTCTTGGCTGGGATTGAGCTAATTTTTTATAACTCTTTTGGCGTTTTCGGCGCAGTTTTATCGCCCAGGTGAGCTATTTTTGAAGATATTTCTATAATTTGGGGAATGGTGTTACCATTGCTCTCTATCTATCTAAAAATATGTAAGAATATTAGAATTGTAATAATTGGAGTAACCTTATGCCACTCAATGTTCAACCTGATTCAGAGTTTATGCTTGATGTTTTGCTGCGTTTGCTGAAGACCCCCAGCCCCAGCGGGAATACCGGGGCCGCTATTGCCTTGATTGAAGAAATATGCGGCCAACTGAACCTGCGCACCTACCGCACGGTCAAAGGGAGCCTGGTGGCAATTCTCCCGACGGCAGCGGGCGACGAATCGGCGCCGCCGGGCGAGGAAAATATGTCGTCGGGCGATGAGGATATATCGCTGGGTGATGAGGATACATTGCCATGCACCATTGCCACCCATGTGGATACCCTGGGCGCGATGGTCAAGGAGATCAAAAAAAATGGACGCTTGAAATTGACGCCGCTGGGCGGATATTTGCCCTCAACCGTGGTGGGCGAGTATTGCCTGGTTGAAACAGCCAACGGTGCCCTCATCCCCGGCACGGTTCTGTTGACCAAACAATCGGTGCATATCCATCCCAGAGATCAAATTCACCAATTGGGCGATTCTATGGATCACCTGGAAGTCCGCCTGGATGCGCGGACATCGTCAAAAGAAGAAACGGAAGCGCTGGGGATCGCGGTGGGTGATTTTGTGGCCTGGGACCCTCGCGCTGTCTACACCGAAGCCGGTTTCATCAAATCGCGCCATCTGGATGACAAAGCCGGGGTGGCGGCTGCCCTGGGGGCGGCGGAGATGATGGGGCGGGCCGGAATTCTACCCGCCCGGCCAGCCTATCTCTACTTCAGCACCTATGAAGAGGTAGGCCACGGCGGGGCGGTGGGAATTCCGACAGATACACAGGAACTGCTGGTGGTTGATATGGGCGCGGTGGGCGAAGGCCAGACCTCGGATGAATTTGGGGTGAGCATTGCCGTGAAGGATATGACCGGGCCGTACGATTTGCAGGTACGGCGTCAATTGGTGGAACTGGCCCAGGCCGCGGACATCCCCTACAACCTGGATGTGTATGTGAACTACGCCTCCGACGGCAGCGTGGCGCTGCGGGCCGGTTTTGATGTGCGCGTTGGCCTGCTGGGGCCGGGTGTGGATAGCTCCCACGCCTACGAGCGTACCCACCTTGAGGCCGTTGTCAATACCGCCCGCCTGCTGGCCGAATATCTGGGTTAGGCTTTTTAAATCGAAACTGGCGGTAAAATTGGCCTGCCATGTCACTCTGAGCGACCAACGGGAGCAAAGAGTCTTCGGGTTGATAGCTTTCCAAGCCCGTTAGCGAAGATTCTTCGTCGCTTCAGCCGCTGCGCTTCCTTCACTCCTCAGAGGACACGGCGATCTCAGCTCCGAGACGGTCTCAAGACCAAATGACAATCGATCTACCGTGTCCTGCCCTTTTATATTACCACGTTTTTCTCATACTAATGACATTTAAGAAACACGCTCTTAGAGCAGTTGAGATTCTTGCAAAGGGTTGACTCATGCGGGCCTGTTCATTATGATTACCCCGGTTGGAGCGCGCGACGCGATAAGAAAAAAATTAACAGAAACGGAAAGGAACAAACTTAGAATGTGTGGAGTTACAGCTATTTGGGGAGAGCATAATCCCGAACGGACCCGCCAACTTATGAAAAGCCTGCAACATCGTGGCCCCGATGCGAGCGGGCTGGCATCCTGGCCGCAAGCCACGTTGGGGCATCGCCGGCTGTCGATTATGGACCCGGCAGGGGGGCAGCAGCCGCTCTTTAGCGAGGATAAAACCCTTGGGATTGTGGCTAACGGCGAGATCTACAATTTCGAGTCTTTCAAAGAAGCCCTATCCGCCACGCACCAATTTAAAACATCGAGCGATAGTGAGGTGCCCTTGCATCTTTATGAAGACCTGGGCTGTGATATGGCCAAAAATCTTGATGGAATGTACGCCTTTATCCTGACAGACGGCCACGAACTGTTTGCGGCGCGAGACCCGGTGGGCATCAAACCTTTGTATTTTGGACGCGATGGGCAAAGAATGTTATTTGCCTCGGAACTGAAAGCCCTCTCCGGCCGCGCCACAGATGTTGAGGAGTTTCCCCCCGGCAGTTATTTTCATTCGCAAACAGGCTTCCATAAATATCGCGATCTGCCACGGGCCGAACCGGAAGATTTGCCGGTTGAGCAGTGGTGCCGGCTGCTCCGGGAAACACTGGAGCGGGCCATTGCTAAACGGTTAATGAGCGATGTTCCATTGGGTGCGTTTCTCTCCGGCGGTTTGGACAGCAGTATCATCGCGGCAGTGGCCCGCAAGCATATGAAAGAACTGCATACCTTCTCTGTTGGCCTTGAGGGCAGCCAGGATGTGCAGGCCGCGCGGCTGGTGGCGCAGCACATCGGCAGCATCCATCACGAATATCTCTTTACCCCGGACGATGTCCAGCGCTTTTTGCCGGAGGTCATTTTCTATCTGGAATCTTTTGATCAGGATTTGGTGCGAAGCGCCGTGCCCTCCTACTTTGTATCGCGGCTGGCAGCGCAACACGTCAAAGTGATCCTCACCGGGGAAGGCGCGGACGAGCTGTTTGGCGGCTACACCTATTACAAAGATTTTGACCCGGATATGCCGCTGCATGAGGAACTCTACCGCAGCGTGGCTTCCCTCCATAACATCAACTTGCAGCGCGTTGATCGACTTACGATGGCCCATTCGCTGGAAGGCCGGGTGCCGTTTCTCGATATGGAAATGATCGAGTTGGGGCAGCGCATTCCCGCCGGTTTGAAAATTCGGCAATTTCAGAATGAAATGCCGGTAGAGAAGTGGATACTACGAAAAGCATTTGAAGATTTGCTGCCCGCCGAGATTGTCTGGCGAACAAAGGAGCAGTTTGACGAAGGCAGCGGCACCGCCGATGTTCTGGCCGGTATGGGCCATTATTTTATGCCCCAAAACGCCGCCCCATCGTACCGGGCGGCGCATAAGAAGTATCATCTCAGGAGCCATGAGGAAAGCGTTTATCACAAACTTCTACGAGAAGCTTATGTCGATCCGTCTGCCGTTCTGGCCAATGTTGCCCGCTGGACGGACAATCGAATCTATGAATAACGGGCCTTAGCCAAGTACGTTCAACTCTTGCCCCACGCGGGTAAACACAGCCAGCCCCTGATCCAGATCGCTCCGGCTGTGAACCGCCGAGATCATCACCCGGATACGGGCTTTACCTAATGGAACCGTGGGAAAGGCAATGGCCATGGCAAATACATTTTCCTCAAACAGGCGGTGGCTGAAGGTTTGGGTCAACTCTTCTTCCTTGAGCATCACGGGGGTGATGGGCGTGACACTCTGCCCGATATCAAATCCCGCAGCCTGCATTTTCTCTTTGAAGTAGCGGGTGTTGTCCCACAGTTTATCTACCAACGCCGTGCTTTCTTCCAGAATGTTCACGGCGGCCAGGCAGGCGGCGGTATCCGGCACGGTCATGGCTGAGGAGAAGAGGAACGGACGGCCCCGCTGGCGCAGCCACTCGACAATGGCCGATTTCCCGGCCACGTAACCGCCCACCGCGCCAAACGCCTTCGACATCGTGCCCACTTCCACATCTACCCGGCCTTGCAGCCCAAAGTGGTGAACAATGCCCCGCCCGCCGTGCCCCATCACGCCTTCGCCGTGGGCGTCGTCAACCATGAGCATGCAGTTGAATTCATCGGCCAGATCGGCCAGGGCCGGAAGCGGCGCAATATCGCCGTCCATGCTGAAAACGCCATCGGTGATGATGATGGCGCGGTTGTATTGCGTTCGTTTTTCGGTTAAAACCTGGCGAAGATTTTCGGCATTGGCGTGGTTGTAGCGGACAATGTCGGCCCGGCTCAAGCGGCAGCCGTCGATGATGCTGGCGTGATTGAGTTCATCGGAAAAAACCGCATCCCCCCGGCCAACCAGGGCCGGAATGACGGCCAGGTTGGCGGTAAAGCCGGATTGAAACGAAATGGCGGCGTCCGCTTCTTTGAATTCCGCCAGGCGATGTTCCAATTCCGTGTGCAGGCTCATGGTTCCGGCAATGGTGCGAACGGCCCCCGGCCCAATCCCCAGCCGTTCAACCGCGTCGATGGCTGCCTGGGCCAGCCGGGGATCGTTAGCCAGGCCCAGGTAATTGTTGGAGCAAAAATTGAGGGTTTGCTCTCCGTCTACGTTAAGCCACGCCCCCTGCGGCGAGTTGATGGTGCGGATGGTGTTGTATAGTTTTTTCTCCCGCAGTTCGTCCAGGGCATCGTTGATCCAGGCTAATTTATCGGGCATTTTAACACTCCTTTGTGTTTTGAGTTGGTATCATCAAGGTTTGCTGCTAATTATGATAGCATTTTTTTGAGGGAAGGACAAAGAATTTGGAGAATTTTTAGGAATGAGGATTAATTAACTTCCCCAATTTTTCAGGATATTAGAGAATGGAGATTAGAGATTTCAGGCTAAAAATCTCCCAATCTCTAATCCCTGGATTAGACCTAATCTCCAATTTTCTAGATGCGGAAGTTGTTCAATTTCTAATCTTACATATGCAATTGATAGGTAGCAACCGGCTGCTCGCGGCCTTTGGCCTGCAAATCCTGGTAAAATGAGGCGTTGATGGAGTCTTTGGTGGCCTGGTACACCGCCTCGCTCATCAAAATGGTGCCGCCGGGGCTGTTTTCTTGAATGCGTTTAGCCACATTCACCGTATCGCCAATAGCGGTATAATCCATTCGATCCGACATGCCCACGTTGCCAACCACGGCTTCGCCCAAATGCAGGCCCACGCCAAAAGTTAAGCCCCGTTCCTGGCCGATGCTGTGGTGGTAATCACATACAGCGCGCTGCATGGCGGCGGCAGCCCGCACGGCGCGCAAGCAATGATCCGGCTGGGGCAGGGGCGCGTTGAAGATACCCATCACCGCATCGCCCATAAATTTATCCAACGTGCCTTCGTACATCAAAATAGAGCGCGCCGCAATGGACAGGTATTGGTTGAGGATTTCCACCAGCTCTTCGGAGGGCAATCTCTCGCTGAATGAGGTGAAGCCCCGGATGTCGGCAAATAAAATTGTCACCATCTGCCGGTTGCCGCCCAATTTCAGTTCCGAGGGGTCGGCGGGCAGCCGGTCGACCACCGCCGGCGATACGTAGCAGCGAAACATATCGTGTACCGCCCGCAGCCGTTTGGTTTCGGTCAGGTCATCAACCACAATGGCCACGCCCTGGGTTTGATTTTTGGCATCTTTCAGCGGTCCCAGGCTCAGGCTGAGGTTGATCAGGCCGCGCTGCGGAATGTTGGAGACAATTTCGTAATCGTTGTAGCGGCTTTCTCGCCGGGTAACGTTTTGGATGAGATTGGGCAGCACCGTGTCGGCCAGCGGCGGGAAGGCCTGGAGGTAGGGGAGGCCAATACACTGCTCGGCGGATAAAGCCAGGATCGATTCGGCGGCGCGATTAAGCAGGGTCACATTTCCGTCGATGTCGGTGGTGATGACCCCGTTGTCGATGCTGTCGAATACGCCGTCCATCAGGTTTTTGATGCGGGTGGTTTGCGATAGATTGCGCTGCAGCCGGTCGAAGAGGGCGGCATTTTCCAGGGCCATGGCCGTTTGATCGGCCAAAGTGCTGAGTAATCGAACATCTTGCGCGCTGTAAGCGCCATTTGTCTTTTTTGCGCCGATGGCCAACAGACCAATCAGCTCCTCTTTTTTCAAGATGGGAATGAAGCGTTCGAAGTTTAGCGATTTCAGCGTTTCCCGGTCTTTTTGCGGCACGTCTTTGAATTGCGGCGATATATCAAGCGTGTATTGGGTAAGCTGCTGGCGCTGCTCAACCAGCCGCCGGGTGATGGGCGTGTTTTTTCCCAGGGCCATCTCCCTGGGCAGCCCGTTGTTGCCTTTGGGCATCACCGAACGGAAGTTGAACTGCTGTTCTGTTTCGGTGTCAACCATAAACAGCGCGGCTTTGTTGACTCCGGGGGCCTGGTCAAGTTGGTTCAAAATGGCCGCCGCCAGTTCGTTCAGGTAAAGAATGTTGTTGATGATTTGGGTGTAATTTTGGATCACCGTCTGGAAATTGTAGGTTTGTCCAAATAGCAGCCGGTTGGCCACAGCCAGGCTGATGCGGCGGATGGGCGCGTAAACGATGGTCAGCAAGATGGCGGTGATGGTTGCCAGCAGCAGGGTGCGGTCCAGAAAACGGTTAGCAATGGTGGCCTCCAAAAAATCGCCCAAAAAAATGTTGACCACATAGATGCCGGCCACGTAGACCGAAATGGTGATCAGGGCAATGATGATGTTTCGAGTGGCATACCGCGCGCCGGTCGCCAGGTTTACCAGGTTTTCTACCGTCACCAGGTAGGTAGCCAGCATGCCGCCCAGGCCGGCGGTGATCAATCCGATGGTCCAGAAGGGGTCTCGCATGGTCAGGTACAGGCCAAAACCGCCGGCCAGCATCAGCAGCGAGATGATCAGATATTGCAGCCGGTTTTTGTGAGAGGGGTTGCGCGTGCCAAAAAATTGAAGCTGGGCGATGATAAAGGTAAAAATCATCAAGGCCGCCCAGACCGCGCCGCTGAGAATGAACGTGAAATTATTGGCGGTGATCCAACCACCGCTCCAGGCCAAGACTGCCGGCGGCAGGTACAGCCAGCCTATATCCAGCACAACCACCAACACCAATCCGATCAGGCCGGTGCCCCAGCCCCAAAGCGGTGTCCATTCTTTTTTCAGGAAGGCGTACGTAAACGCCCAATAGAGCGTGGCTAAAATTATTAGCCCGTAGGAGGAGAAATGAACCCACGTGAGCGCCGGAGTCAGGATGGGGACGCGCGCTGCGGCGGCAATCAAATTGATGTGCCACAGAATGCCGGTAAACAAAAAACCGGCAAACAGAACACCGGCCGTATCATATAATTTGCGGCGTAAAAGGGGATAAAGAAAAAGAATAATGTATAAAACCGTGAGTCCTAAGGGAACAAAGACCTGGTTTGGTAAGGAAAATGAATTAGCTAACACGGGACCTGCCTCCGTGAGTTGTCGATAGCCGGTACAGGTAGACGGACAATTTGTTCATGATAAGTTTATCACGGAATTGGTGTTTGCCGGGTTAC
This sequence comes from uncultured Caldilineaceae bacterium, assembly GCA_964612485.1. Classification (GTDB taxonomy): domain Bacteria; phylum Chloroflexota; class Anaerolineae; order 4572-78; family J111; genus JAFGNV01. Next base: position 167,587 of record CAZTFF010000003.1, on the reverse strand, counting down.
AATGTGATTACAAATCTTTGGCTGTAAATTGGGTTTTTATGAGGTTTCATCGTACCGTCTCAATAAACTGGGGCAGAGTTGGTTGAGCTTGTCGAAACCAACGATCTTTGGCAGGTTCAGACCTCGTTCCCCCGAAATATTGAGAAGATGCGTTCAATCCAGCTTTTCCAGGGGCGTGGGATAATTGCCAAACTTTACTTGTGGCCCCTCAACCGGCGCGGCCCATTTGGCCGCATTGGCAATCACCTGGATCACTTCGGGCTGGTGGAAGATGGGATAGGTTTCGTGGCCGGGCCGGAAGTAGAAGATTTTCCCGCGCCCACGGTGGTAACAACAGCCGCTGCGGAAAATCTCGCCGCCCTGAAACCAACTGACCAGCACCAGCGCATCTGGAGCGGGAATATCAAAATGTTCGCCGTACATTTCGGCCTGGGGGATTTCAAAATACTCATCCAGGTCGGCGGCAATCGGATGGCCCGGTTCAACCACCCAGATACGTTCTTTTTCGTTGGCTTCGCGCCATTTGAGATTGCAGGAGGTGCCCATCAAGCGGCGGAAAATTTTGGAAACGTGGCCGGAATGCAGCACAATCAACCCCAGCCCGTCTTCCAGAATTTTTTTATGGACCCGGCCAACAATCTCATCATCAACCTCGTTGTGGGCCATATGGCCCCACCAGATGAGCACATCGGTTTGGGCCAGCACGGCTTCGGTCAGGCCGTGTTCGGGTTGGTGTAAGGTGGCGGTTTGGGTGGTAAATCCTTTTTCTTGCAGGTGTTGGGCCAGGGCCTGGTGGATGCCGTCGGGGTAAATTTCGGCTACTTTGGGATTGTTCTTTTCGTGCCGAAACTCGTTCCAGATGGTTACACGGGGTAAGTTAAGCATAGGTATCCTCCAAAAACTAATAATTCACCGGTTCGATTCGGTAAAATGTTTACAAATTTTCTGATTTCTGCTGCCGCTGCCAGGCAACCACATCCCGGTACTTGACCTCGCCGCCAAAAATATCCAGGGCGCTGCCGATGGTCAAATCAACCTTTCCCCGGCCCAGGGCTTCTACCCGGTCGAGATCGGCCAATGTTTTTGCGCCGCCGGCGTAGGTAACGGGAATGGGTGCCCATTCGCCCAGATTTTTCACCAATGTTTCATCAATCCCTACGCGCGTGCCTTCCACATCAACACCGTGTACCAGAAATTCAGCACAATAGTCCGACAGCCAGGCCAGCGTTTGCGGGCTGATTCGCACCTCGGTAAATTGCTGCCAGCGATTGGTGACGACCCAAAAATCGTTGTTTCGCCGCCGGCAGCTCAGGTCTAATACCAGCCGCTCTTTCCCCACGATGGCTGCCAGCTCTTTCAGCCGTTCCAGGTCCACCGCCCCATCCCGAAAAACGTAGGAAGTGACAATGATGTGGCTGGCTCCGGCCTCCAGATAGTGCCGGGCGTTATCGGGCGTAATGCCGCCGCCCATTTGCAGCCCGCCGGGGTAAGCAGCAAGGGCGGTGAGGGCCGCCTGCTGATTACCCGGCCCCAGGGCAATTACATGCCCGCCGGTCAGCCGGTCGGCCTGGTACATGCGGGCGTAATCTGCCGGGGAACGTTCGGTTTCAAAGTTGGTTACGGCGTCCGAATGATCGCCATCTTTTAAGGAGCTGCCGACGATTTGGACGACCCGGCCGTTTCGCAGATCAATACAGGGTCTGAAACGCATTGTCTGCCCCGATAAAGTTTTGGGTTTTAAAGTGGTGCGAAGTGTTGGCTGCCATAGGGGCCATGATATGCCGGTTGGGAATTTTGCGCAACATCGCAGGGTCGTGGGAAGATTACAGCGGTCTGGCTATCACAATGACCCGGTGGGTATTGCTGTTATAGGGCCAGCATGTAACCAGGGTCAGGCGTTCTTCGTTGAAGGGGCCAATCCAGCGGGCGTTGGCCTGCCGCACCGAATCCGGTTCGCCTTTGTCTTTGACAATGAATTTATCATTGACAACGTACTCGTAGCTCTGATCGCCGGCAAATAGGGTGATGGTGTCGCCAACTTCTAAGTCAACAATATACCGGAAGACCTCGCCCTTGATATTGTGATGCCCGGAAAGCACCACGTTCCCGCCTTGGCCCGGCAGCGCCGAGTTTTTGTGCCAGCCCGCCGCATAATCGGCCACCACCCAGACGTTTTGCAGCACGCCGTCCTGCTCGCGGGTTTGCCAGCCGGTTTCAACAACCTCAGTATCCAAATTGATGCTTTCGGCCACAATCCGGGTAGGGGGCGAGACTGCCGCCTCTGGAACGGGTTCCGATTCCAGGGCCGGAACTTCTATCTGCTCGTCCACATCTTCAACCACCAGCAGCGGATTATCGGCCAGGGAGGGAACATCGTCCGTATTAAAATTGGTCGGTTGGAGCGCGGTCTCTTCTTCACCTGCCACCGCTTCCGCGTCGATAGACGGCTCAGGCGGCGGTGTTGGCTCAGCCGTTTCGGTCTGATTGATCGGGCCGGGGGTTGGCGTGGAAATATCAGCAGGATCATTGGTACTTGCCGCCCCGGCTGCCGGTTCCGTAGGCGACGGCTGGGGTTGGGGGGAGGGCGAATTGATAACCTCCGCTACCTCAACGGCAGACGAATCAACAATTGGGGCGGGTGGGTTGTAGAGTTCCGCTTGTTGCCGGTAAAACATCCAGCCGCCCCAGGCCATCACCAGCAGGCCGCCGGCGATCAGAAGCAGCCCAACGATTTGCCACAATTTGGTCTGAAATGATGGTGCGGATTGGATTTCGGGTGTTTCTGAATAATTGCTCACACTAAACTCACTTGGGAAAATTGTTGATTGTGAATACTAATGGTGTTTGTAATCCACAATTCATAATTATTCTAGCCTATGGTATCCGGGACTGATAAATCTGTCAAAATCGCCGGAAAACTTGTCGAGAACTCGACCTTTTGCGCCTATTTTCCTGCAACTCCCTTAAAGCCAGGTGAATCGTTTGTTGACAAAGCATGCGCTCTTTGTTATAGTAGCCTGCGTTTTGCGGAATCTTGGTATCTTCCCGATATTTTGGGGGAACGAGGTCTGAGCCTGTCGAAGACCGTTGGTTTCGACAAACTCAACCAACTCTGCTTTGGATTAAATACACGACTTTGCGCTGTGAGTTACCTGACGATGAGTATCCACAAACCTTTGAATTTACGTACCTGGGCCGGGATTGTCGTGTTGATTGCTGCCCTGGTGTTATACCTGGCCACGCTCGACAACGGCCTGCGCCCCGATGAACTGACCGGCGGCGATTTAATTACCCACCAATATGCCCAGGTTGAAGCGCGCCCCAGCAATGCGCCGGGCTATCCGCTCTATACCATGGGCGGCTGGCTTTGGTTTCGGGTGGGGCGGGCGGTGTTGGGCTGGGCCTTCAACCCCATCCAAATCCTCTCCCTTTATTCGACCCTGTGGGCGGTGGCCTCCTTGGGGATATTGTATCTGATTTTGCTCCGGGTAACCCATCCGCGCTGGCCGCTGGCATTTTTGCTGTCCTTGTTTTACGCCGTCACTTACTTTTTCTGGTATTACAGTGTGACCACCGAGCAATATACCAGCGCGGTATTCCAAACCTTGCTGCTGATCTGGCTGGCCTTTCGGTGGGACGAACACCCCCGCCCCGCCTGGCTGTTGGCGATGGCCCTGGTGAGCGGCACCATGCTGGCCAACATGTTGACCACCCTGTTCATCCTGCCGCCCTTGTTGTGGTTCATCTTTTTCCGTTGGGATTCAGACAGGCGGCAGATTTTTTTGTTGACCTATCTTAAACAAGTTAAACTGGCGCTGGCCGCCGTTGGATTGGCTCTGCTCCCCTTGCTTAGTTATGCCTATATTTATCTTCGCGGGGCGCAGCGCCCCGAATGGCGCGGCGAGGGCGAATGGCCCAGCGCGTGGGCCTGGTTTGTGCAATTTCTGACCATTCAACAAGGGCGCGACGAATTGGCGCCGGGTTTAACCCTCAATAACTTTTTTACCGCTGAATTCCCCTGGTTGATGTGGCAGGAATTGACCTGGCTGGTGTTTGCCGGGGGACTGGTGGGGCTGGCTTTTCTGGGCCGCCGCCGGGCGATATTTTTGTACAGCACTCTGGTGATCTATTTTATTTTTTCATGGGGCTACCGTTTTGGCAACTGGTTCCAGGTGATCATTCCGGCCTATCCCATCTTTGTGATCGGTTTTGGCGCGGGGTTGAGCCAACTGCTTGACGTCATCGGCCCACGGCTTGGTGGAGCGCAGACACGCCGGTATCGATCTGCGCTGGCGCTGGTACTAATGTGTCTCATCGGGCTGGTGATCTACCGGCTGGCGACCAATTTTGCGCGGGCCGATCAATCCAACCTGGCCGTCGATACCGGGCTGGAGCCGGGCCGGCGGCTTTTGGCCGATCATCCCCGCCCCCCCGCCGTGATTTCGGGCGATTTTCAGGAGAGAGTGGCGCTGCAATATCTCACCACAGTTTGGAAAGTTGGGGATTTTTATCCTGTCGATGCAGGATCGGTGCGCCTGCCGCCCAGCGCACCTGAGGCCAATATCTACATCTCTCGACAGGCGGTTACGGCAGCCCCCGATACTGTGATCGGAAGGCATCCCCAGGCATGGGGCATGCAGCTTATTGAACTCTCCGCCGCGCCGCACCAGAAACTACCGGACACGGCCACGCCATCCCACCTTACCCTTCCCGCCGGAGAAAGCTCAGGCGATAGTCTGACACTGGCCGGTTGGGAATGGCTCGCTCCCGCCCCAACCTGGCAAATCGCGCTGTACTGGCAGGCAGAATCCCCGCTCACCGCGGATTATACGATGTCGGTGCGCCCGTTGGCCGGGGGACAAATGATTTTTGTTGAAGGGGAACCGGCCATTCAAGATCACCAACCGGTGTGGAACATTTATCCTACCAGCCGTTGGCAGCCGGGCGAAATTGTGCGGGATGTTTACGGACTGGCGCTGCCGGCAGGGGTTGAACCTGATGCGGTGCAAATTGTGGTCTATCGTTCCACGGAGGCCGGTTTTGAGAATTTGGGTGAGGTTATACTACCGCTCCGGTGAAATGCGGGTGCGTTCGGTTGAACGGCAGTGGGGGCAAGGCGCGGATTCATCCAGGTAATTGGCCTCTCGCCGCATGGCTTTGATCACATTGGAGATGCGGTTGGCCAGCGGTGTTTTTTTGATCGCGCCCTTCGTGTAGCGAATATACTCTGCTTCGGCAATGTCAAACGGCACTTCGTTGCCCAGCGCGGCATAGGTGGTTTGCGCCCGAAGCCGGATCTCATCCACGCTTAATTTCTCCCAATCAGGATCAATTTCGTAACCGCAATGATTGCAGGTGAATTTGGGCAGCATGGCCAGGCTCCAGAGGGTATCAATTGGGTTTGTATTCCAATCAAGCAACTGATCTTGACTCGTCAATCTACTTATCCTCCATGTTTAATTCCATTTGTTCGGCGGCTTCTTGCGGTGTTAATTCGCCAGCTATCATTTTTTGGAAAGGCTCACGCATCGCATCGAGCAGGGCGTTGGCATTGACGCCCAACGGCAGGGCGCGCCCGGCTTGCATCTGGTTGATGCTGGCGCGCAGGGCCGAGTCGTTGACAATCACCATATCATCCAGCGCGCTCACCCGGGTGGGCAGCAGCCCAAACGCCACGGTTCGGGCCAGTTGTTGTTTGGGATGCGTAATATACTCCAAAAATGTGGCAGACGCCAATGCCCGATCTCCGGCGGCGTCCCGTCCGATCACCCAGTAGCGAGCCAGAATTAGCGGGGCTGCCGGTTGGCTTTCGCCGGGTTTGCCAACCTGGGGCAACTGGGTCACGCCCCAATTTATTTTATCCGTTCGGGCCAGTTCGCCAATGGTCCATTCCCCGTCGATGAACATGGCAATATCGCCGTTCAGAAATCGTTCCCGGTTTTCCTGGTAAGCGGCCACGGGCGCGATGCCGGTCAAGCGCCCTTGCCAGCCCAAAAATAGGGTGAGCGCCGCTTCCATGGCCGGGGTGTTCAGGGTGGGGGTCCCTGCCTCGTCCGTAAGCCAGCCGCCGTAAGGCGCCAGCCAGGGCACCACCCAGAGCGGGTCGTAACTGTTGACCGCTAATCCCCACTGCGTTGAATCGGGCGAACTTTCGCCGCCGGTTAAAGACTGAGCCAATTCCGCCAATTCTTCGGTGGTGGCGGGCGGGGTGTCAACTATATCTCGATTGAAAAACAGCAGCAGGTGAAATCCGGCGGTGTCCGCCAATCCCCACAACTCCTGATCCCGGCTGGCGCCCACCAGGGTCACGCTGATGAAATCGTTGATAAAACTGGCCGGGAAAAAATCAGACATCGGCGCGATTTTTTCACTCGCCCACAAGTCGGCCAGCAGCCCCGGCGATACCAGCGCCACGTCAAAACGGGCCTCTTCCGTGGCCAGCAAGCCCATAAATTGTTCCGGCGTGTTGTAATGTTGAAGCAAAACCGTGTATTGTGGAAAGTCTGTCTGAAAACTTTCAACGGTTCGGGCCAGAAACTCGGTTTGGGCGGTGGGTAAATTCGTCCAAACAGTGATGGTAGTGGCCCCCGGCATGGCTGTGGGACGCGGGCGGCGGGTTGGGGTTAACGTGGGCTGGGGCGAGGGATCAACAGCCTGGGCCGGAACCGGCGTGAGCGTGGCCGGTGGCATTGGTGATGCCGGCGGTGTTGGCGACGCCGGCGGGGTGGGCGCTGTACATCCCAGCAAAAAGAAAATGAGTCCGACACCAGGCAGCAGTCGGGTGAGATAAAAAGTGATCATGGCGGCCAGTTTAACTCAGGCCGGGGCGGGTGTCAAACTTGCGTTTTGCTTGAGCCTGATTCATCGTGCAGCACAAGTTGGTGGGCATGGGTAAAAAATTGGCGATAGGTGAGCATGGTGGCGGCCAGGCCGCTAAAGGCGACCGCGCCTATCAACATATACATCACAATTACCTGGAGTTGTACCGCTTCCAGCGGCGAAGCGCCGGCCAAAATCATTCCGGTCATGGCGCCGGGCAGCGAAATAAGCCCCACGGTTTTGGTGCGGTCTACCAGGGGCGCCATTCCGGTGGTGAGGGCGCGTTTCATTTGCAGGGCCACGGCCTGGCGTTGGGTAGCGCCCAGGGCCAGCGCCGCTTCAATTTCGGCCCGTTGCAGTTTGATGTCGTCGCGCAGGCGCAGCATGACCAGCCCGGTGACGGTCATGGTGTTGCCCACGATCATGCCGGCAATAGGGATAATAAAGCGCGGTTCAAAGGGAAATACGTTGAGCAGAATGAGCAGCCCCAACGTCAGCGTGGTGCCCGTTACCACCGATAGCGTGGCCACGCCCAGGCTGTGGGGCACTTTTTTACCGCGCTGTCCGGCGGTGTACCCCGCTACGCTCACCATCACTACAATCACCAGCAGCGTCCAGAAGGGGCTTTCCGAGTTGAAGATCAGTTGCAGGGCGTAGCCAATGGCGATCAATTGGATGAAGGCCCGCACAATGGCAATCAGCACATCTTTTTCCATATCCAGTTTTTGCCAGCGAGAGATGCCCAGCGCCATACCTACCAGCAGCAGCGAGCCGGCGATCCGGGGCAGCCAGTTGAGCGATTCAACAAGATCGATCATGATTATAATTTCCCTTCCGCAAAATCGTCTACCAGGTGGCGGTGGGGGCCGGACAACAGGTGGTCGGGCGAACCGGTTTCGGCAATGGCGCCTTCAACCAGCAGCACCAGTTCGTCGGCCACTCGTTTCACTTGTTCAATGCTGTGCGAAACCCAGACCACGGTGAGTTCCAATGTATCGCGCAGCCGGAGGATGGTTTCTTCAACCCGCTGGGTGGCGGCGGGGTCCAGCGCGCTGGTGGGTTCATCCAGCAGCAGGACCTCGGGGTTGTTGGCCAGGGCGCGGGCCAGGGCCACCCGCTGGGCCTGCCCGCCGGATAATTCATCGGCAGGTTTTTGAAGGAGCGAGGGTTCCAGGCTGGCCATCTCCATCAATTCATTGATCCGAGATGTGGATAGAGTTTCTCCGTGCAGCCTGGGGCCGTAACAAACATTGTCGGCGATGGTGCCTTCAAACAGGGCGGCGGTCTGGAATAACATCCCCACGCGCCGACGCAGGGATAGAACATCCATGGTGGTAATATCGACGCCTTCCAAAAAGACGCTGTTAACCGGAGGCTCCCACAGTCGGTTGAGGCAGCGTAACAGGCTCGATTTACCGCTACCGCTGGGCCCAATCACGGTTGTGACCCGGCCCGGGGCAATCTCCAGGGAAATATCTTTTAGAATGGGGGATGTATTAGAGAGGGATAACGTTAGATTTTTGAGCGAAAATTTGGGCGTAACGGTCATTGGCGATTCCGGCGAGTTTTTGGCGTATCGAATGTTGAGAATTACGATTGGCCGAAATTAAACATAGACCTCTATTGTACGCCGCTCCTATGGTTCGGGCAATTTGTAAAACGTTTTTCCGTCTATGTACAAACGCTTTATCTGGTTATCGTTGAGCATGCTTTCCAGCCGGTTCAAAGTGTTGCTTTCCGGCAGGCCCACCTGACGGGCAATGGTGGCTACATCCGCCGGCCCTAATGTTTTGAGCGCGTCCAGCACGTCCTGGCGTCTTTCTATCGATTTTTGGTAGCTGTCGGGGTAAAGTTCTTTCATACAATCGGGGCAGAGTCCGTGGCTAAAATCCGCGTCGGAGTGTTCGGAAATATAAATTTCAACTTGCTGCCAGTAGCCCTCATCGTTGCGGATTTTTTTGCAACTGCTGCAAATGGGTAACAGCCCGCTCAAGGTTTTGATCCTGGCCATGGCGGCCTCCAATTCCTGGTTGCGGGCTTGCAGTTCTGTGTTCAAGCGGCGAAGTTCGGTCATATCTTTGAAACGGGCCATGGCAATAGTAATGGCTCGTTCTACCTGGCGCATATTGGGCGGTTTGACCAGATACGCCCCGGCCCCGGTTTCGCTGGCTTCCTGAAGCAGTTGCGGCGTCTCGTAAGCGGTCAGAATGACAATGGGCGTAGGGCAACAATCGAAAACTTGGCGGGCCGCTTCCAGGCCATTCATCCGGGGCATCTCAATATCCATTAGTACTACATCAGGCTTCAAGTCCTGCACCATCTCAATGGCTTGTTCGCCATCCACCGCTCTGCCGGCTACGGTGTAGGGTATATCTTCCACTAATCCTTGAATCATTTCGCTGACCAGAGAGTCATCCTCAACAATCAATACCCGGACATTCTGTTGTATCATAATTCTTCACCTTTCACTTAAGGTATTGAATTGTATTTTGGTGACAGCGCCGTTTTCATTATCCAGTTCCAGTTTCCCTTGCAAGTCATTCCTGACCACGTTTTCTATCAAATAGAGGCCAATGTTTTTTTCGTCTAAATCAAGAACCGTTGCCGGATAACCCGGCCCGTTGTCCTTGAATTTAAAGGTTACTTGATGGCCGGATTGGACAATATCAATGTTGATTTGACACTTATCCTGTTCTGAAAGCGCGTATTTTACCGTATTTGTGGCCAGTTCATTGATCACCAGGGCCATGCAATTGGCCTGCTTGGGTGTAACCTCCACCTTATCCGGCTTAATGTTGACGGATATGTGTTTGTCGGGCGGCAGCGATTGAAGCGAGGCGTGGACGATCTGGTTGGTTAATTCGTCCAGCGGCAACGAGCGCCACTCCACCGCCGAAAGCATATCGTGAACCGTGGCCAACCCCTGGATACGATTGATAAGATTTTTGATCGTAGTCCGGTAGGCGGTTTCTGTATCTATCTTATCACGACGTTGCTCGGCATACAATAGGCCAATGATCGCAGCCAGGTTATTTTTAACCCGATGGTTGACTTCATTTAGCAAAATAGCCTTGGTTTCACTATCTTGCAAGGCCTGGCTGTAAAATTGGGCATTTTCTATGGCGATGGCCGCCGGCGCTGCCAACGATTCCAGTAAATTTAAATCGGTTTGATCAAATCGTCCGGCCTGCTCATCAATCACCTGAATGACGCCGATCACCGTATTCTTAAATATCAGGGGAACACTCAAGAGAGATCGAGTTTCCAGGCCGGTTGTTTGATCCACGCCTTTATAGTGGCGCTGATCTTTGGTTGCGTCTACAATGAGCATGCTCCGGCCAGAACGAACCGTTTGCCCCACCACCCCGTGGCCCGGCGATAGCCGCCAATGGCGCACCAGATGGCTGTGGGGGTCGGTGGCCTGCCGGCAAACCAGTTCGCCGGTGTCGGGGTCGATGAGCCATATTGAACAGGCCGTTACGTCCAAAATATACCGAACCGCTTCCAGGACCGTGGTCAGTACCTGGTCTAAGTCCAGGCTGGAGATGAACGCCTGGCTGGCGCCGTTTAGCAGGGTCAGTTCCCGGTTTCGTTGGAACAGCGACTGTTCGGCTTTCTTTCGTTCGGTAATATCCACGGTAATGCCCACGCTGCCCACCAACAATCCTTCGCTATCAAATACCGGGGAGATGGTCATCATGGCCGGAAAGGTGGTGTCATCACGCCGCCGGAGGATTATTTCTCCCGACCAACCCGCGCCGGTTTTGATCGTTTCCAGAATTTCGAGCACCTGCGGTTTGGTGCCGGGAGGAATGAGGTCTAAAATATTGCAGGTGAGCGCTGCGCCGGTGGGGCAGCGATAGAGTGTTTCGGCAAAGCGGTTTGAGTATATGATGGCGCCATTAAGGTCTGTAGCAATAACACCTTGTTCCACAGTATTCAGCAGTTGGACCTGAAACGCGATTTGATTTTCAGCCTGTTTTCGGGCGGTAATATCGCGCAGCGAGGCCAGGTAGGCACTTTCTTTTTCCCAGACCATATCCACCACCCGCATTTCGGCGGTGGCAATGGGGTGGCCCTGCCGGATAATGTCGATTTCTGTTGTTTCACCGGCCACCACCGGATAGCCAAATATCATGGCTGCCAGTTCTTTCGCGTCACGCTGCAAGAGAACTTTGGCAGCAGGGTTTGAGAAGCAAACTCTTCCATTTTGATCGACGATGAGGATACCATCTGCATTTTTTTCAATAATGCTATGGAGACGGCTTTCACTGGCTTCTAACTCCTCCAGATATTGTTCCAGCAGTGACTTTAAATTATCAATGCTTTCGGTAGGCGTATTGCCCCGTGTCTTTACTTCAGACATTTGTCACGCTCCTCCAGAAGCAGATACTTTAACCGGCTTAAATTTGTGGGCACGTTTTTGTTTCTGTATCAGAAAAGCTGCTGATTCTCCTTGACAAAATGGGTGCAAAATCTTGAGAAAGGATACCAGAAATGGTCTTGCCCGTCAACCAAAAAAAGCATCGAGAAAACAGGTTACTACCAATGATCTCGATGCTCTTTGTTTGGTGGTAAGTCAGGGCCGTTCAGTTCTAAAGAGAAAACGGCTCAGCAGGCATATTTTACTGACAGGATTTACAAAATTAACAGGACAAAAACAGGTAAAAATCCTGTTGATCCTGTCTATTAAGGTTACGTATCTTCGCCCTGCTCCAGAATTTTGTTCAACGCTTTTTTGGCCGCGCTTAATTCAGCCTCGGCTTTTTCAATGCGTTTTAAGGCGGTCCCGGCCAATTCAACCATCTCGCCACAGTCGGGAGGTGGTTCCGGGCCGGGACCGTTGCCGTTATCGTCACCGGCCCGAACTCGTTTGAAGGCCGCATAAAAACTGTGGTGTCCCCAGGTGTTGCCCGAATCTTCATCCGGGTGGGTTGTTCTGACGTTGTGAACCTCGCCGGAGGGTAGCGTGTCTCTCACCCCGGCCCAAATGATTTGATTGGCCCAGACGACCAGATTAGCCAGTTCGTCGGGCGGTTTGTCATCAACCAGATCAGGCGAAGGCTCATCCGGCCCCTGGCCCCGCCAGCCCCATTTGAACACCGCGCCAAAAATCCGGTTGTTGTTTTCATCCATAGCTTCCAGAAACAAATTATGTTTTCCCTGGTTTTCGGCAGGCGTCAGGTGATAAGCGCCAATACAAGCCCAAAATTTTTGGCCTTCATCCACCGGGGGTTGTTTAATCGTGATGTCGTAGGCGGTGGTCTGGGTGTCGGCGCGCTGGGTTTCGTTCCAGTGGTCAATAAACGCTTGTCGTACAATCTCGTAACTTTGAAATTTCATTCGATTCCGGTATCCTTACATTAGGCTTTTACTCTTTATATACTGTTTCCTCCAGATAATCAAATTTGTTAAAAGCGGTTGGCCTGCTTTGACAAAGTTTCTGGCCTCCTCTACAATGCATTTTGAAATGATGGCACTTGGAATTATTTCTCAAAAGGAAGTTGTTGTGGACGATAGCTCTTGTAGTACTTTGGGGCCAAGGCCCCGGTTCACTGTTTTTATTTTGAGCACTCATACATAATCCCCGGTGGGCACGCTGCTTGAGGATTGCCTCCGGGATCATAAACCGGAGGTGAATCATGGAGCAGCTAATCCTCGATGATGTACTCGCGCAAGTTCGCGCTGCGCTGGAAGAAAATGACCTCGCAACCGCCTCATCTGTGATCGAGGCCCTGCGCCCGGCTGACCAGGCCGAAGTCTTTTCAGATTTAGACGACGAGCAGCAAAATATTCTCCTGCCCCAAATCAATCCGGCCGATGCCGCTGACATCATAGAAGAACTTTATGATGAAGAAGCGGCGGAATTAGCCGTGCAACTGCCCCTCAAAACGCTGGTTCGTATTGTGGATGAGATGGAGCCGGATGAAGCCGCCGACTTGCTGGATGATATGAAACCGGCCCAGGCCCGGGCCGTTCTGGCGCGCCTGGAGGCCGCCCACCAGGTTAAACCCCTGATCGATTATCCCGACGACACCGCCGGCGGGTTGATGACGTCGGCTTATATTGCGCTGCAACGCCGCTGGACCGCCCAGCAGAGCATCGCCGCCATTCGCGCCTGGCATCCCGATGAGGAAACAATCTATTATCTGTTTGTGACGGATCGCCTGCAACGATTGGTGGGCGTCATCAACCTGCGCCAGCTTATTGTGGCCAATCCCAAAACCACCATTAGAGAGTTGATGGACCCCGATGTGGTTTACGTAACACCCGACACCGACCAGGAAGATTGCGCCGATTTGATGATGCGTTACGATCTCCTGGCCCTGCCGGTGGTAGACCCGGATAATAAATATATACTGGGCGTTATCACCATCGACGATCTGGTTGACGTGCTGCAACTCGAGGCCTCGGAGGATATTCAGCGCCTGGGCGGCGCCGAACCGCTCGACCGGGCTTATCTGGATACCGGCGTTTTGGCGATTACCCGCAAGCGCATCGGCTGGCTGTTGATCTTGCTGCTGACCGCCACTCTAACCGGCGGGGTAATGGCCATGTTCCAGGGAGCGTTGGAGGCCGTGGTGGCCTTGACCATTTTTATCCCCCTGCTTATCGGCACCGGCGGCAATGCCGGTTCGCAGACCACCACCACCATTATTCGAGCCATGGCCGTGGGCGATATAGAATGGCACGACGGCTGGCGCGTTTTGCGGCACGAAATAGGCGTGGGATTAGTGCTGGGCCTGGGGATGGCGCTGGTGGCCCTGATTTTGGCGGCGGTGTGGGTGCAAGATGTTCAATTGGCGGTGGCGGTGGCTGTTTCCATTCTCTGTATTGTGGTCTGGTCTACCAGCGCCGGCTCGGTATTGCCGCTGGTTGTGCAGCGCCTGGGCATTGACCCCACAGTTGTGTCCGGTCCGCTGATGAGCAC
>CAZTFF010000003.1:65932-153737 GCA_964612485.1 uncultured Caldilineaceae bacterium | reverse complement strand
TGGCGGCGGCCTTTGCCCGCGCCGCGGCCCAGCCTCTGGCTGCGGCCCAGTCCCCGGCTGCGGCCCCGGTGGTTGAGGATGCAACCCTGGCCGCGGAATCTCCCATCGACGTTACTTCGCCTGAAGTAGAATCGGCCACAGTACTGCACGGAACCGGCGAACCGGCGGCAGTTCCGGCCAAACCCCGGCGGCGGATGCCGGGGTGGGCGTGGGCCGCCATCGGGGTTGTTGTGTTGGCCTTGCTGGCGGGCGCGGCCTTTTTGAGCCTGTCCCTGTTGGGTGATGAAACAGGCTTCAGCGAGGCGCCGGCTGAGGCGGTAAGCGGCGCTGTCACCGGAGAAGACGCGCCTGATGAAAGAGACCGATCCGGCGAGCCGGCAGTTCCGGCCGGCAGCGCCATCAGCGGTGAGGATTCTTCTGAACAGGAGGTGCGCCCTTGTGAATGGGACGGTCTTGGCGCCGGCCTGTGTATTTATGAACCGCCTCGCCGGCAACCTGCCGGTAAAATTCTGACCGATACTGATCTGGAAATTATCGGCCATACCACGTGGAGCCCGGATGGCCGGCAGATCGCCTTTTCCGCTCTGGAACCGGGGGGTGATCCAGATTCGGAAACAACAATCTACATTGTTAACGCGGATGGAACCGGCCTGACCCAACTGCCCCGGATCAGCAACGACATCAACCCGGCCTGGAGCCCGAGTGGAGAGTGGCTGGCGTTTCATAGCGGCTGTGATCTGGCCCTCATCCATCCCGACGGCTCTGCCCCGGAAATCATTTGGGAACGCGAAGAGGGGTGGTGTGTTGAATCGGCCCAATGGGCGCCCGACAGCCGCAGGCTGGTCTTTTCTCAGGTAAAATTTCAGAATGAAGATATGGACTACCCGCTTGAGCGGGAAGTGTGGGTTCTGTCTGAAGAAGATAGTTTTCCCCTGGTCACAATAGTTCATGAAGACGCCGAATGTTATAATACAATCGTGGCCTTTAGCCCGGACGGCAGCCAGGTTGCCTATATTGACAACCGGTGCCAGGCGCACCTGGTAAACATAGCAGGTGGCCGGGGAACCGGCATTAGAGACTTTCCCTATCACTGGACCGGTATGACCACGCCTCAATGGGGGAAAGATAAGGCTCCTGCTGTTGTAGGGGGCGATGCCCCTGAGCCTGAATTGGCGCAATTTCCCCAAAAAGCCAGGTTTGTTGAACATTGCGATAACGCGGATCCGCCCCAGCTTTGCCTTCGCAACCCCGAAACCGAGGAGGTATTCAAACTTACCGATGATCTGACGTTCGAATCCATCTACGGCATGGCCTGGTCGCCGGATGGTAAACAGGTTGTGTTTGATGCCGGCTATGAAGATGAAGAACACGATCTTTATCTCATTAATGCCGATGGTTCAAACCTGACCCAGCTTACCGGCAATTCGGAAATCAGCGACGTCATCCCCGTCTGGTCGCCAAATAAAAAATGGATCGCGTTCCATCGCAATTGCGGCCTGTGGCTGATTCATCCCGACGGCTCGGAAGCCACCATGCTGCGGGAAGGCGCTGAAAACTTCTGCGTCTCGGCCATTGGCTGGGCGGAGGATGGGGAACGCCTGGCCTTTTTGAATACGACGGATAACCCGGCCCAACCGGACGAAGTATGGGTCATCAATGAAGATGGCTCGGATACCCGCGTGATTTTTGAACTTGAGCCGGATATGGACCCCTGGATCGTGGCCTGGAATCCGCGGGGCGATCAGATCGCGTTTCTGTATGGAATTGGCGACCAGGGGTATACCCTTCTGCTCGATCCCACGGGAAAACACGATCCCAAGCCGATGGATGACCGCGAATATGATAAAATGCAGGTTTGGACCTGGCTGCCGGATCATTGGCCCCAGTGGGGCGATCTGCGCGAAAAACCTCCTGCCGGAAAAGAATAGTAACTGTCGCTGTAACGAGTTACTACTAAAAATTTTAATGATCAGCAAAGGGAGATTCACATGAAAACTTATCGAGTATTTATCGTAGTATTTGTTGTTTTTTCGATCGTTTTTGGCGCAGTCAACTCAGATGATCGGCCCGGTATAACCACGCGGGCCGCTTTGGCCGGCGAACCTGCCCAACCCGTAAATACGAGTCCCCCGGCTGAGCCGGTCAAACTGATCTTCATCCATCACTCCTGCGGTGAGAACTGGCTGACCGACGGGCACGGTAATCTGGGGCTGGCACTGCGGGACAACAACTACTTTGTCAGCGATACCAACTATGGTTGGGGGCCGGACAGCATTGGGGATCGCACCGATATTGGCCACTGGTATGATTGGTTTCTCGGCCCCAATCGGGATACCTATTTACAGGCGCTTTACACTGAAAGCGACCGCTTTGGCGATTACTACAGCCGCCGGCCCCAAGACCCCGGCGGAGAGAATCAGATCATTATGTTCAAAAGCTGTTACCCCAATTCTTACCTGGACGGCAGCCCCACCGCTGCGCCTGCCGCCGCCGGCAGCAATCCCCTGTATGGCCAGGAAAGCTGGTCCGAAGCTCATACCGTAGCCAATGCCAAAGGAATTTACACCGAACTGCTGGACTATTTTGCCGCCCGCCCGGATAAGTTATTCATTACCGTGACCGCCCCACCCCAAATGGAAGGTGAAACCGACCCGGCGCGCGCGGCCAATGCCCGCGCCTTCAACAACTGGCTGGTCAACGATTGGCTGGCCGGTTATCCTGAGAATAACGTGGCCGTGTTTGATTTTTATAACGTGCTGACCAGCAATCGCGGTGATATTCACACGCACGATGCCGGCGCGGATACCGGCAACCACCACCGCATCTGGAACGGCGCGGTGCAGCACCTCCAAACTGTAGACTATCACATGGCCGCCTACCCCGACGGCGACAGCCACCCCACCCCGGCGGGCAACCAAAAAGCAACCGCCGAATTTGTGTCCCTGCTTAATTTTTATTACAACCGTTGGCATTCCACTGCCCCGGCACCGCCTGAAACTGTCGAAGAAGCGCCGGCAGTGGATGCTGCGGCTGATGAAGAAGCCGCGGCTGAAGAAACTGCGGCTGAAGAAGCCGTGGACGAAGGGGATAACGAAGAAGATAGCCCGCCGGCAGAAGACGCGCCATCTGTGGCGGAACCTGCCTTGATCGAGGGGATGATCCAGCAATTTTCGTCGGCAGAGGAAGATTGGTCGGCCAGCGTTGACGAGCAAGGTTCGACCATTGCCTGTGAGGTAGACGCGGGAATGGGCCATCAAGCGGATGGTGCGCTGCAAATTGCCTACCATGTCAAGCCCGATGGCTGGGCGGATTGCGGCCATCATTTTGCGGCGGCTCAAGATTGGAGCCGCGGCTACGGATTATCGTTGTGGATGTATGCGGAAAAAGAGGGGCCGGCCACCTTGATGCTCTTCTCCGGTACGCCGGACGCCCCCACCCCCTTTGAGACCATTGTGGAGATTCCGGCGGAGAGCGTTGGCAATTGGGCCGAGGTGAGATTGCCCTGGTCGATGTTTGAGCGAGCGCATTGGGCCGATTCGAGTGGCCTGGCCGAAATGGACCTCACCCACATGACCGGCCTGGGTATCAATTTCTGGGCCGATAGTGAGTCAAACCGGGGCGTTGTCTGGTTTGATGACATTGGTCTGGCCGCGGAAGAGATTTGGCTGGCGGAAGAAAGCAGCGAGGCTGAGCAAGCCGAGGTAGACGAAACAAGCTTAGAACCGGAAGCCCCTGTCGAGACTGTACCCGAGGCTGAAGCGGTTCAGCCTGAAGAAGAAGCGCCGGCGGCCACCGAGTTGTCAGACACCGCTGCGCCCATCCCGGCAACTGAAGAAGCGGCGTCCGGCGGCGGCCTCTGTTCCCTGTCTATGGTTTTACTGCCGTTAATGTTGGCCGGCGCGTTAGTGCCAAGACGGGAGCAAAGAATATAAGAACCGATGTACCTTTTCAATAATCTGGGCCAGAGTTGGTTGAGCTTGTCGAAACCAACGGTCTTCGACAAGCTCAGACCTCGTTCCCCCAAAAGATTGAGATGATACGAACCGATTATGTAATTAGCAGCCAATTTGTTACCCGACAAACCGTTTAGGCAAGGCTAAAGATTAGACAGGATTAACAGGATTTGTTATTTTCTAGTTAAAAAAATCTTGTAAATCCTGTCAAAAATTTACCAATTTCGCTTACCTTAAATATTTTGTCGGGTACTGAATGAGGGTGATAGTAATCGGCACGAAAGTAACAAAATTAGGTAAAGATATAATTCTCAGCCCTTGCCACCCGCTTATGAATAGAAGGATGGCTGTGCAGCAAAAACTCTACCCAGGCCGGCGGCTCGGCATCGGACAGATTTTGGTTGGCCAGCCGGGTCATGGCGTTGATGAAGGCTTGCGGTTTTTGGGTAGTTTCCAGAGCGTAGGTATCGGCCATCACCTCGCGCCAGCGAGACCAGGCGTTGCTCAGGGGCATCGTAACTAAGCCAAATACACTCAAGGCAATTAGGAGCAGGGGCAGCGTGGCCGGATCGGTGAGGCCGGTGTAACCAAATATGTCAATACCCCACCGCATCACCCCATCGGCCAACCAGAACCCCACCAGCGTCAGGGTCGATTGCACCAGGATGCCCAGCGGCAGGTCTCTGTGAACGTGATGCCCCAGCTCGTGGGCCAAAATGGTTTCAATTTCATCGATGGTGAAATTCTGGGTCAGGGTGTCGCCCAATACAATCCGGCGGGTATTGCCCAATCCCATCAGCGCGGCGTTGGCCGCCACGGTTTTGCTGCTCATATCAAACTCATAAACTCCTTTGACCTTTGTGCCGGCTTTCTCCGCCAGCCGGGTCAACCGATCAACCAATTCTTGATTCTCCAGAGGCTGGTATTTGTAAAATAGCGGAAAAATAAGAACAGGGGCCAGATTTCCTAATACAACGGTCAACATCAGCATGACCAGCGCGGTCCACAGCCACCAGGTTTGCGGCGCGGCGGCCAGCAGCCAATAGATAATTTCCAGCACGATCAAACCCAAAATACCGCTGATGAGAATGCCTTTGAATTTATCGATGAGCCAGTCTTTCAAGCTTTGAGTTGATTGTTTGTATTTGTGGGGCAGCACAAAACCACTGTAATAATCGAGTGGCACGGTGAGAATGGCGTAGGGCAGGCCAAAGCCCAGGACAAACAACGGCACACTGAGCCAGGTGGCTTGCGTAAAAGTATGCACCTGATCGCGCAGCCAGGGGGAAAGGCCACTGACGATCCAGAAAACCACATAGGCGGCGCCCAGGATCAGGTCTACTACAAATAGCCGGCGGCTGATACGGGCGTATTCTTTAGCTTTCTGCTGGCGTTCGGGGTTCAAAGTTGCGTTATTATTGGACGTAAGTTTTTCGGTCATTTTTTCCCTGACATAAAAATCTAGTAGTTGAAGAGGGATTATAACACAGAAGCCGGTTGCGCCCAATACGATTTTACTCTTTTGACTTGCAAATGCTTGTAGATAGGTTACAATGGTTTTATTAACCCATCACGCCGATTTTTAGAGGAGATTTCAACGATGGCTGTCAGAAAATTTGAATTGAATGTTGATGATGCTACTTACGAATCGCTGGTTGACCGGGCGCAGTCGGAAGGAAAGCGCGTCGATCAGGTGTTGGAAGATTTGCTGGAAGCTTATGTTGCCGGTCAAACGGCCGGATTCACTACTTACACCGTGCAAAGAGGCGATACGCTGGCTCAGATTGCGCGCCAGGTATATGGCGATCCCTACAAATACCCGGTGATTCAGAATGCCAATCAGATTGATAAATCGGGTAAAATTTTTGTGGGGCAGGTGCTGCTTATCCCCCAGGTTACCGAAACCGGTTCAACCTCGCCGCCGGTCCCGGCCCAGCCGGAACCAACACCTTCCCCGGCACCCGCGCCGGTGTCGCCACAGCCGTCCACCCCCGAACCTGCGCCGGAACCGGCTCCCACAGCGGAGCCAACCCTGGCCGATTACGTTAACGCGATGCCCAAAGGATTCCGCGCCGACCGGGCCGGAAGTTTGCAGGCCACCTATCAATTTCAGTTGTCCGGCAGCGGCGGGGGGACCTGGACCGTTTACGTGGCCAATGGCTCCTGTTCGGTGGCGGAGGGAGGAACGCCCCTGCCGTCGGTGGGGGTTGGTATGAGTGGCGCTGATTTTATCAAGTTGGCCCAGGGAAATTTGAATCCCACCCAGGCTTACCGGCAAGGCCGGGTTAAAATAGGGGGAGATTTGAACTTGGCGGCTCGTATCTCTGATATTTTTGGGCCGTGGAAGCAATTTGTCCGGCCCGGCAGCGCGCCGGCACAGCCAACGCCAACGCCCGCGCCATCAACACCGGAACCATCACCCGTTCCGCAGCCGGGCGGTACGGTTAACCCCAGCTTGTTGAACGGCAGTTTTGATGATTACCAGCCCTATGTTAGGGATGGTCAGGCCAAAGTTTGGAAGGAACCACGCTTCCCGGAGCAGTTTGGCAAGCATTGGCATCTGGACGTGATTGATGAAAAAAAATCGCGTATCCACGTGATGGACAGCGGCACTTTTGGCCAATTCACCCAAAAATATTTTGGCGGCGGCGGGCGCGATTATCACATCCACGGGCGGCACTCTCAGGTTATCACGTCTCGATACGGGTTTGATGTTGTTTTCAGGCAGACGGTGGCCGCGCAGCCGGGGAAAACCTACACGTTCAACGGCAGTATCGTTTCGTTTTACAAAGGCGCCAGCGGCGAGCGGGCCGATGGTAAAATTTTCAAAACCCTGGGCATTGATCCCTCCGGCGGCATGCAGTGGGACAGCCCGAATGTGGTTTGGGGCGAGCGTGACGGCAAAGACAATGAATGGCGATATCCGTCGCTAAAAGTAACGGCTCAGGCTGACGCTATCACCGTTTTTATCCGATTAGAGAATGAAGAGGGCGATGTGGGGCAGACGGAGTTGAACATTGTCCATCTGGAAAATTTTCAGTTGCAGTAATAATACACCATCTGGTTGTGGGGTATGAAAAAATCAAAAAGCCGAACCCATCAATGGTTCGGCTTTTTGATTCAAAGATGGTTTGGCTTGTTTGTTTATTCCTCTTCGCCAAGATAAATAGCCTTCACACGGGGGTCTTCGCGTAGTTCTTGGGCAGAGCCTTCCAGGGCGATGGTGCCGGTTTCCAGCACGTAGCCCCGCCTGGCAATTTGCAGGGCCATATTGGCGTTTTGCTCTACTAATAAGATGGTGGTGCCTTGCTCGTTGATGTCTTCAATGATTTTGAAGATTTCTTCTACCAGAATGGGGGCCAGGCCCATCGATGGCTCATCCAGCAGCAACACTTTGGGGCGGGCCATCATCGCGCGGCCCATGGCCAGCATTTGCTGCTCGCCGCCGGAAAGGGTGCCGCCAACCTGCTTGATGCGTTCTTTAAGGCGGGGAAATAGTTCAAACACCCGTTCAAAATCGTTCTTGATTGCCTGTTTGTCTTTACGGGCAAACGCGCCCATTTCCAGGTTTTCCATCACCGACAGGCGGGCAAAAATCTTCCGCCCTTCCGGCGATTGAGAAATACCCCGCGCTACCACCGCGTGGGGCGGCAGCTCGTTGAGTTTTTCCCCTTGCAGGTGTATCTCGCCCTGGCGAGGAGCCAGCAGGCCGGAAATGGTGTTGAGCGTGGTACTTTTGCCGGCACCGTTGGCCCCAATCAGGGTCACAATTTCCCCTTTTTCCACCGAAATGGTTAACCCTTTCAGGGCGTGGATATTGCCATAATAGGTGTGGATGTCGTTAACTTCAAGCATGGGCATTGGCGTCACCTCCCCGGCCAAGATAAGCTTCAATTACTCTGGGATTATTTTGTACATCTTCGGGAGAGCCTTCGGCAATTTTCATGCCGTAGTCCAGCACGCTTACCTGATCTGAAATGCTCATCACCACCCGCATATCGTGCTCGATCAATAAGATGGTCAGCTCCAGTTCGGTGCGGATGCGGTTGATAAAGCGGGTCAGCGCGTCGGTTTCACTGGGGTTCATGCCGGCGGTCGGTTCGTCCAGCAGCAGCAGTTTTGGATCGCTGGCCAGCGCGCGGGCAATTTCCAGGCGGCGCTGCGCGCCGTAGGGCAGGTTGCGGGCCAACTCATCGCCTCTGTTTTGCAGTTCGACCAGTTCTAACAATTGGCTGGCCTTTTTGACCGCCGCTTTTTCTTCGGCCATGGTGCGCGGATCGTGGAAAATGGCGCCCGGAATACCGGTTTTTAGCCGACTGTGCATCCCCACCAGAATATTTTCCAGGGCCGTCATGCTGTTGAACAGGCGAATATTCTGGTAGGTGCGGGTAATGCCCATCCCGGTAATCTGATCGGTGCGGCGGCCCAAAATAGGTTGGCTGTTGAAGATGATGTCGCCTTCTTCGGGTTTGTAAAAGCCGGTAATGCAGTTAAAGAAGGTGGTTTTCCCGGCCCCATTCGGGCCAATGATGCTGGCGATCATGCCGCTTTCCAGCACAAAATCAATTGTATTTACGGCTACCAATCCCCCAAATCGTTTGGTTACGCCTTTGCATTCGAGGATGGTTGTCATGCTTGACCTCCTGCTTGGGTGACTGAGGTTGCCTCGTGAGGTAGTTTTTCATCAAAATCAGCATCCTCTTCATGTTCGTGCAGTTCCATTTTGCGGCGCGCAGACGGCAGCAAGCCTTCAGGTTTGAAGATGGTCATCACGATCAATCCCACCCCGTAGGCCAGAATGCGGAACTCGTCAACCTCACGCAGCACTTCGGGCAGACCCACCAGGAAGAGCGCGCCCACAATGGTACCGGGAATACTGCCGATACCGCCGATAATGATGAGACATAACACATTGATGGAAATGAAGAGCGTGAAATCGGCGGGGAAAATAGCGCCTTGGCGCGAGGCAAAAATAGCCCCGCCAATCCCGGCCAGCGCCGCGCCAATGGAGAAGGCCATCAATTTGGCCCCCACCAGGTTGATGCCCATGGCCTGGGCCACATCTTCGTCTTCGCGCATGGCAATCCAGGCCCGACCAATGCGGGAGAAGTTTAAGCGGATGGAAACAAATATCCCCAGCATACAGGCGGCCACGATCAGGTAGTAGAGCAGGCGCGGGTCTTTCAGGTTGATGCCTAAGAATTCCGGGGCCGGAATTTCCAAGACGCCTTGCGGCCCGCCGATGATGGGTTTTAACAAATCCGACATCGCCAGGATGCGGATGATCTCGCCAAAACCGAGCGTGACAATGGCCAGATAATCGCCGCGCAGGCGCAGCACCGGAATACCCAGCAAAATACCGGAGAAAGCGGCCACCACCAACGCCACGGGCAAGGCTACCCAGAACGACCACTCTGTGCCAAAGGATGAGGCCGGAGAGGTGAGCAGGGCCATGGTGTACGCGCCAATGGCGTAAAAGGCCACGTAACCCAGGTCGAGCAGGCCGGCCAGCCCCACCACAATGTTCAGGCCCAACCCGGCCAGGGTAAACAGCCCGATGGTGGTCAGCGTTTGCGACCAGAATTGGCCCACAGCGGTGGGCAGCAGGATCAGAACCACAGCCAGCACGCCAAAGCCCGTCCAGCGGAGCGATTGTTGGCCGGTAGAGGGCAGGCGGGCGTATTGCTGGCCGGTTGTCTGGTCAATCGTGGGCCGGAAATAATTAAATACAGCGGCGATCAAAAAGATGACAATGCCCGTAGTCCACGAGAGCGTTCGGCCTAATTCCAGCCCGGTCCAGTCTAGCGCCAGGCGGGTAACGGCCAATCCGATTAGCATTTCCCAGAAT
Source organism: uncultured Caldilineaceae bacterium (assembly GCA_964612485.1). GTDB lineage: Bacteria > Chloroflexota > Anaerolineae > 4572-78 > J111 > JAFGNV01. The sequence goes on along the minus strand of CAZTFF010000003.1, from coordinate 143,936 downwards.
AGTCCAAACACCGCTACAATGGCAATTGCCCAGAGCAGGGCGTGGCGCAATCGGGCCGGCAGAAGTTCCAGAACCACAACGATGACGCCCAGGGCGGCAAAAATGCCAACCAGCAGCATGCTGCCCCAGGTGAGGCCCCACCCGAATGTCAGTATCTCGACCAGATCCGGCGTTGCGTTAACCAGAATACCGCGCATATCAACCGCGCTGACAATAAAGACAAGTATTGCCAGCATGGCGCCATTGATGCCCCCGGCAAGCATCCCGGTCACTATTCTCTGGCCGACGGAGCTTTCTTCGAGTTGGCGTATGGCAAAATAGCCGGTGAACACGCCCAGCAAGATGATGATGGCGGTGGTCAGGGTTACATCGCCAATCAGAGCGCGATTGGCAAAGGCCTGGAACATGCCGATGAGGGCCACAAAAATAGAGATCACGCTGGCGATCAAACCAGTGCGAAGACCGATACGGAACGGTGAAGTTGATGTCATTGGCCTATCCCTACGCTTTCTTCTCAGATAATACTTCACCCAGCAGGCCGGATGGCCTGAAGATGAGTACAATTACCAGCAAGCCAAAGGCGATCACATCTTTGAGCTGGGTGTTGATGCCCAGCGCGGTCGGCGCAATCGCTTCCACCAATCCCAGGAAAAATCCGCCCAGCATCGCGCCGGGAATGTTGCCGATGCCGCCCAATACGGCGGCGGTAAACGCCTTCAGGCCGGGGATAAAGCCAACGGTGTGTGTCACCTGTTTGTACCATAATCCCCACATTACGCCCGCTGCACCAGCTAGAGCCGATCCGATGGCAAAGGTCATCATGATAATGTAGTTGACGTCAACCCCCATCAGAGCGGCGGTATCTCTATCTTCGGCGACGGCCCGCATTGCTTTGCCGATTTTGGTGCGCTGTACCAGAATGTACAATCCGATCATCATCAGCGTGGTTACAATAATGATGATAATGCCCAGATGCTGAATCCGCACGGTCTTGTCTCCGATATCAAACACCCACGCGCCCGATAAAAGCGGCACGCTGGGGTAAACTTTCAGGCGGATACCAAAGAGCAAGCGGGCAGCCTGTTGCAAAAAGAAAGAGGCGCCAATCGCCGTGATGAGCGCCACCAGCCGGGGCGCGCGCCGGATATGCCGGTAAGCCAGCCGTTCCAGGAAAATCCCGGAAACAAGCGGCGTGATCATCCCCACCGCAAAGGTGATGAGTATCGCCAGAATGGGGTTGGATTGCAGCATCCCCATTTCATCAAAACCGATCATGGTAAAATAGCCGGCCATGGCCCCGATCATAAAGATTTCACCGTGGGCAAAATTGATCAGAAAGAGAATACCGTAGACCATGGTGTAGCCCAGCGCAATGAGCGCGTACATGGCCCCCTGCACCGACCCGTTAACCGTCTGTAAAATCCAGACTTCCGGCCCGTATTTGCCTTCGGAGATAGTGATGGTTAAACGCCAGCCGATAAAGGCGATCACCAAAATGGCAATAACCCACAGGGTGATGGTGTAGCCTGAGATTTTGGATCTTGTTGAAGCGCGTGCGCGTGATTTACTTGATACTGCCATATCATTGTCCTTAAATAAAGTTCTAAACCTGACAGGTTTTGCTGTACTGAAACCTGTCAGGTTTAGCTGGTGGGTACGTAAGATGAGGCCGGCAACTGACTCGCCCGCCTCATCTGAACAACCAAGGTGTATTAGACATTTGCCAGTTGGCACATTTGCCAACCGCAAACCTAAACCTTAAAAGAGGGCAGACCATGTCTATGAAGGTAGACACTTCTGCCCTCTATGAAAGCACTGGTTATTCGACGGTAACGAACTCGCCGTTTTCAACCTTGGAGATGGCCACGGTACCGGTACCGCAGTCGCCTTTGTCATCGCAAGAGATAACGCCGGAGAGTCCCTGGTAGCCGGTGGTGGCGCGGACCGCTTCGTTCAGCGCCTTGCGGCCTACCCACAGGGTGCCGTCGGGGCCTTCTACGGCGGAAGCGTAGATGGCGTCCATGATCACGTTAACCGCGTCGTAAGTATGGGCGTGGAACGGGGCCGGCGGCTCTTCGCCATAGACCAGTTCGTACTGCACAAAGAAATCGTCCAGGCCGGGGCCGGCTGCGCCCAGGTCGGCGGCGCTGGCGTAGGTGCCTTCGGCGGCAGCGCCGGCAGCCGAGACAAAGTCTTCAGCTTTGATACCGTCGGCGCCCATGAAGATGACGTCATCTAGACCAACATCAAAACGCTGGGTGGCCAGGAAGGCGCCTTCAGCCACAAAGCCGCCAAAGTAGATCATATCGGGGTTTTCCGCGCCGATTTTGGTCAGCACCGGGCGCATATCGGTATCGCCTACGGCTACGGCTTCTTGAATAACCACGGTTCCGCCCAACGACTCAAAGGCCTTGGCTGTTTCGTTGACCAGACCTTCGCCGTAGGGGCTGCCATCGTGGATGGTGGCCATGGTGCGGGCGCCCAGCGTGTTATAGGCAAAGTTAGCCGCTGCCGGCCCTTGGATGGCGTCGCTCCAGCAAACGCGGTTGGCCGCGGCCAAGCCACGGGCGGTAAAGGCAACCGCCGTGCTGCTGGGGGAGACCATAGTATAGTGCTCTTTTTCATAAATATCTGAGGCCGGAATGGAGGAGCCGGAGCACATATGGCCCACCACCGCTACAATCGAGGGATCGGCCACAAATTTGTTGGCTACAGCGGTACCGCCTTCGCCGGAGCAGAGGGAGTCTTCAACAACCAGCTCAATATCATGGCCGGCAATCGAGGGGCGATCGGCCACGGCCAGTTCCGCCCCGCGCCGTTCGTCGATCCCCAAAATATCAACGCCGGCGCCACTCAGCGCAGCGGCAAAGCCCAGGCGGATCGGTTCGCCGGGGGCGATCTCTACCACGTCCCATTCATCTTCGGGGGCGGCATCGCCGCTGGCCGGCCCAATGCGTTCCCCGGCCAGGTAAGCAGAGGCTTCTTCTGCCGATGGCAGGTAGAGCACATCGCCTACTTCAATGGCGTTGGGATCTTCGATGACGGTCAGGTTGTCGTTCTCATCGACCTGGGCATTTGTGTAGTACACAATCGCCGGGTAAGCCAGCACGTTGCCGTACTGTTTTTCGGCCAGTTTCGACAGCCAGTCATCCGCTTGAACCGTATAGGTTGAACCTTCACCCTGGGCGGCTACCGTGGCCGGAACCAGAGCTACTACCAACACAAGCAAAATAAACAGAGTAAATACTTTTTTGCTCATCGTAAAACCTTTTCTCCTTTTTAATATTTTAATAGCAAGTAAGTTTTATACTTACTTTTCAACACAATATAGTGGTCTGCAACCCAATCTGACCGTGGCAACAGGCCGGATAGGTGTGGTAAAACCCTCTTTTTTTGTGCCTGCAACATTGGAGGCAAAACTGTAGAGAGGATGATTAATTTTGGCCCAGGCGCGAAACTTCAAGGGGAAATAATGATCAGGGGGCCTGCCTGTTTCAGGCCCTCTCGCCGCCGGTTGATTTCGAACCTGCTGCCGTGGAAAACAATCGGAGGATTATTATTGCGGTGAGCGAGCCATACGCCTTTGCCGCAATAATATCCTTACTTCTACGGCCTTATTCTTTTCTATATTTCAAGGAATCCATCTTGGGATGCCTAGCGAGGTGCTGGAACCTCGGAAAAATTTTTGCCAAGTATAGCAAAGCTATTTTGAGTGATTTACCAAACAGTATTTTGCTATTCTCGGATGTGTTGGCGCTGGATTATAGCAGTATTGCACGTTTCGCGCAAACAGAAAAAGTAGGAGGCGTGACATAATACAGTCAGCATTTGCATTTTTCATCGTAAATTGTTATCATGACATTAAGTTAGAACTCTTTCGAGAGTTCTATCCCTCCCTCCTATAACTGGCGACCGAAAAAGTCGCCAGTTTCTTTTTGTCTACCCGCTCCACCAGTCCTTACGTACGCGAGGGTCCATAAAGCGGCCGGTATCGCGGATGGCTACGCGGATTTCCTGCTCTCGGGCGCGGCCTAAAGCTTGATACGCTCGCAGGGCCGGTAACTGCCGGCGGCCGCTGTTGTTCATGCGCTCGTACAGGGCCAGCAGGGAGGGTTCCGGGCAGACGTCTTCCAGATGAAGGGTGTAGCCCGATACCACGCTGTCCTCGCCGGTATATTTGAGGGTGAGCCGGGCCTGGTCGGCATAAAGCACCAGCACCGCGTATCCCTGGCCAATGGTGTAGCCGGCGGAGGGCACGTGAATGGTTTCGCCCACGCTGACCGCGCAGCCCAAGACCGTCACCTCATAGTCGGTGACCACGCTACCCCGGGCATTGCGGCTCCAATCCCACTGGTGCGCCTGGTGAGCGCTACTAAAGGTGGGAACGCGCCGGTCGGCAAAAAGGCCGGCCAGTTGCGGCGCGCGAGGATCGGTGGCGCCGGCCATATCTATTAAGGCCAGCCGGGCGGTAGTGGGCGTGTAGCCGCGCAGGGCCAGATTGATGTCGCCATGTTGGGCGGCGGGCCGGTCGGTGGGCGGGCCGGCAATCGGCAGGGTGCCGTAGCTTTCGTTGGGAATGGGGCTGCAAGGATCAATTTGCGGCGTTACGGGTTGGGGGGTGGGAGCCGGGGCCGAAGGTGTTTCGGGTACCGGCGCGGGAGCGGGGGTTGCCGGGGCAGGGGCTGTGCCCGCAGCGATGGGAGTGACACCGGCCATCACCGGGATGACCAGATTTTGTCCCACCCAAATCTGCCCCGCGCTATCTAGCTGGTTGATTTTTTGCAGGTAGGGATATTGGTGGGGATCGTTATAGAACCGCCGCGCAATCCCGGCCAGGGTATCGCCCCGTTGAACCGTGTAGATGAGATAGCCGCCGGTGCTGCCGCTGCGGGTGTAGCCTAACACCAGGCCGGCCAAAATTTCTTCGATAGATTTGCCTTCGCTTTGAGCGCGCTGCAAGGCTGTTTGATAAACCGCATCGTCAATATCTAGGGCTACATTTTTGGGAGCCATGAGATTCCTCCTGATTTGTATCCGCGCTTCCGAATAATGATCTATTGTTTCAATTTCTGTTATTTGGTCGGGTGAGGTGAGAGGCAAATAATGTTAAATTGAGTATAACAAAGGAAGGGTGAGAGAGTCAATGCGCCGGAAATTTTTTTCAAGGGCGGCGCGGCGCGTCAGGTTAATTTCATTACCACCATCCCCACCACATTGGCCGCGTCGTCGGCCCTGTCTGACATATTGGCTACGTGCCGGTACACTTCGCGGCGGCGGAGCATGGCCATCAGGGGTTTGAAATCTTTGGCTTTGGTGAATAAATCGGCAATAGCCAGGCGATAAATATGCTCTACTTCATTTTCGATTTTTTTGGCGCGCTGGGCGTGGTCTCCGGCCACGCGAGGATTACTTTCCAATCGATGCATGGCCATGGCTAACTCTTCCGCTTCCTGCCGGACCAGATTGACCATTTCTTCCAGGTGCTCATCGGCGTCCACGCCCAGCAGATTCATTTCTTGGATAGTGGTCAGCGCGTAATCAATCATCTCGTCGATATTGAGAGAGAGGTTAAAAATGTCTTCCCGGTCGATGGGCGTGATAAAGGTGTTGTGCAGCTCATCGATCAGAATCCGTCGAATTTCATCGGCCTCGTATTCTTTGGCGCGCATTGTTTCGATGGCTTCCTCATCAGGATTTTGGATACACGTTTGCAGTAGCTTGATTCCTTCTACCGTTATTTCAGCCTGCCGGATCAACAATGAAATAAAAACGTTCTGCTTTTTGTCTTTAAAAAAGTTTGAAAAGCCCATAATTTACCTTTATTCAACTAAAAAACTGATGGGGAAGTAGAGCAGCGCGGCCATCAGGGCCGTGACCGGAACGGTTAAAACCCAGGCCAGAATGATGTCGCTCATCACGCCCCAGCGCACCTTCGACCGGCGTTCGGCCGCGCCCACCCCCAAAATCGATGAGCTGACCACTTGGGTGGTGCTCACCGGCCCGCCCAGCAGCGAGGCCGCGAGAATGACCGCGCCGGACGTCAATTGGGAAGTGAAGCTGTGAATAGGCCGAATGCGGTAGAATTTCCCGCCCAGCGTATGGATAATGCGCCAGCCGCCCATGGCCGTGCCGGCCCCAATCGCGCCCGCGCTGATCAGGATGACCCACCATGGCACTGCAAAATTTTGCTGGAAGCCCAGGGCCACCAGCCCCATGGTGATGATGCCCATAGTCTTTTGGGCATCGTTGGTGCCGTGGCTCAGGGCCAGAATGGTGGCGGTTGGAATTTGTATCTGTTTGAAAAAGGTGTTGGCTTTGGGGGTTGCGCCTCGAGCGGTCCACATGGTCAGTCGCATGATGATGATCCCGGCCAGGAAGCCAATCAAGGGAGAAACGAAGAGGGCGATGGCTACTTTCTCCAGCCCTTCCAGCCGGATCACGTCCCAGCCCGATCCCACGGCAACCGCGCCCAGAATACCGCCAATGAGCGCGTGCGATGAACTGGACGGAATGCCAAAATACCAGGTGATGATGTTCCACAGGCTGGCGCTGAGCAGGGCGGCAATGACCACGGCAATAGTCAAAAAATTGGCCGGAGCCACCTCGTTGCCAATGGTTTTGGCTACCGCTACGCCAAACAGAAAAGGGCCGGCAAAATTGGCCAGAGCCGCCAGCGTAAGCGCCGCCCGCGCCGTCATCGCGCGCGAGGAGATCATGGTGGCAACCACATTGGCGCTGTCATGAAATCCGTTGAGAAAATCAAAGATGAGGGCCAAGCCGATCAGAATGGCAAGCAGGGTTAAGGCTGACATTGATTCCTTTGCAATTGTATCTCTTAAATGGGAGTTACGCAGTTCATGCTTAAAATTCTGGATGCGCCCTGGTTGGTGAAAATGATGGCTTTATAGTAAAATTTGAGAGAATGTAAACAAGAACAAATGAGCTATTTTGTTATGGAACGGGGTTTTCTCTTAACCTTAGTCTAATAGTTTTCGGATAATATTTCAAGTTGGATGACTCAACCGTAATTTCCTATATTAAACCGGACCTGCTTATGTTATACTTTAAACAGAACCCGTTGAATTGCCTGCGGTTTTCTGAGCCATCGGTCAGGAACAGGTAAGATGAAGCAATGCGATCTTGTTCCGATTACCTTAAAAATCTATAGCATAGGGGTGGTTTTGTTGCTTCTATCGGCCTGTACGGGGGCGTCGGGATGGAGCGGGGCGCCGCCAACTCTTAAAATTGGCTTGGCCGCGCCCTTTGAAGGGCTGCATCGTCCGTTGGGCTACGAGGCTTTGTTTGCGGTGAAACTGGCCCTGCAAGAGCAAAACAATCGCGGCGGCATCCATGGGTACCAACTTCAACTGGTCGCCTTGAATGATTTTGACAACCCGCAGGAGGCCAAAATTCAGGCCGGGGCGTTGGTGGCCGACCCTGCGGTGGTGGGCGTTATCGGCCATTTTTCATCGGAGGCCACGCAGGCGGCGATGCCGGTTTATGATCAGGCCCAATTGGCTATGGTTATCCCGTGGACAACAGCGCCCTTCGATGCCCGTGGCCGCATGGTGAATATCGCCGCGCTGTCAACCGAAACTGCCGCCCGCCTTGAAACTCTCAGCCGGGAACAGGGTTATAATCAGGTAGTTACTGTATCCGGCACTTCCCACCAACCGATCCCGCCGGATGCTCAGGTGGTTGTGCTGGACACCGAGGCAGTTACAGCCGGTGAAATTTTGCGTAATTTAGACGAAGCCGGGGTTTCGCTGCCGCGGTGGGGCCGTGTCGATGTTGGCAGCCCGCAAGTAGTTCAGGTAGCCGAAGATGCGGCGCAGGGCTTGCACTTTGTTTCGCCCGGTCCCGATCCGGCTGATCTGGTTGGCGCCGGCGATTTTATTCAGGCGTATCAAACGCTGGCCGGATTTCCCCCGGGACCGCGCGCCGCGCTGGCTTACGATGCCGCCAATGTGCTGCTGGAGGCGATTGCGCTGGCAATGGACGAAACACCACGCCCCCCACCCCGCGCCCAGGTCAGCCAGGCGTTGAGCGGGGTTGAACACGAAGGCTTGAGCGGAGTCATCAGGTTTGATGATCGGGGGCGGCGAGTTGGCGCGCCCGTTTGGGTTTACAAGATTTCCGGGGAGGGACGCTATCCGGGGGTGTTGGTAGCCCCCGAGGAGTAAGAGTATGCGTGTTTTAATGCTTTCCTGGGAGTATCCTCCCAACCTGGTCGGCGGGCTAGGCCGTCACGTGGCCGAACTGGCACCGGCGCTGGCCGCGCAGCATATCCAGGTACACGTTGTTACGCCAACGGCCAAACAGATTACCGCGCCTGTTACCATTGAAGACGGCGTGGTGGTTCACCGGATATTTGCCCCGGAACTGGCCGGCGAGGCCGATATTTATGAAAAAGCGCGGCAGGTGAACCGGCTGCTGGAAGCCTACGTCTACCAACTCAACCAACCGTTTGATATTATTCACGCCCACGATTGGTTGACAGGTTTTGCCGGAGTCGCTTTGCAGAAAAGCCTGGAACGTCCATTGGTTGTCACCGTTCACGCCACAGAACGAGGCCGGGGACGCGGCTACATTCATAATGATCTGGAACGCGCCATCGACAGCGCGGATCAGATGTTGATTGAGCATGCCGACCATGTGATTGTGTGCAGCCGTTATATGCTGCACGAGGTTCAATCTTTTTTCCATACGGCGGGTTCCCGGTTAGATGTTGTTTTCAATGGCGTTAATACCGATGATCTTCGTAATGGATTTACAAAAGACGACCTGCTGGCCATGCGAGAGCGCTGTCCGCATCGGGGCGAGTATGTGGTTTTTGCCATCGCCCGGCTGGTTTATGAAAAAGGGATGCATCATCTGGTAGAAGCAGTCCCCCGCATTCTGGCCAAATTTCCCCAAACCCGTATTGTTATTGCCGGCAAAGGTCCCGAAGCCAGGCATTTGAAACAAAGAGCGCGCCAATTGGGCGTGGCCGAGCATGTTGAATTTGCCGGCTTTGTTTCGGATAAAGAGCGAAACCGCTATTACCAAACCGCCTGTTGCGCCGTTTTTCCCAGCTTGTACGAACCCTTTGGCATTGTGGCCCTGGAAGCGATGGCGTTGGGGTGTCCCGTGGTGGTCAGCGATGTAGGCGGCCTGGGTGAAATTATTGAGCACGATCAAAACGGTGTCACCGTTTATCCCGATAATACCGACTCGGTGGCCTGGGGCGTCATGCACATCCTCTCCGATCCGGCTCGCGCCCGCGCGTATGCCCAAAGCGCCTATCAAACTGTAGAAGAGCTGTATAATTGGGCCAGAATTGCCCGCCTGACCCGCGCCGTTTATCGCCGGGTGGTGGATAAATACGCTGTGGTCAAACCCGTTTGACGTATCAAATTTATTTGATGCATCAAATTCATTTGACAGTATCTCGCAACTGTGTTAAACTCGCCTCTACTTTATTGGCAGCGATGAACCATGACGGATTTGAACATTTCTCTCAGGAGCCCGCGTATCCAGCCAGACTAATGTCTGGATAGTGGGCTTTGGCATCACGTCCATCGGTAAACCATACCGGCTCCAGACATATGTCAGGGGCCGGTTTTTTGTTTGAACGCTTCAACCTAATTCAACTTGCGCGAGGTAAAATAATGATCAACGTAGGTGTTTTTGGCGCCAGCGGTTATACCGGTTACGAAATCATCCAGATGATGCGCCGCCATCCTTCGGTTAAGCTGGTTTTTGCCACCTCCGAGGCTTCGGCGGGGCAAAATTTCAGCGATATTTATCCCGTGCCGTGGGCCATTCCCCTGGTAGCCAGCGCGGATGCGCCGCTCGATCAGGTAGACGCGGTATTTTGCTGCCTGCCTCACGCGGCCAGCCAGCCCACCGTAGCGGCGGCGCGGCAGGCCGGAGTCCGCGTGATCGATCTCTCCGCCGATTTTCGACTGGACGACGTGGCCGTGTATGAAAAATTCTACAATGTGCCTCATACTGCCCAGGAACTTTTGGCCGAAGCCGTATACGGCATCCCGGAAATTTACCGGTCGCAGATTGCCCAAACCAACCTGACGGCGGTGCCCGGCTGTTACCCCACCAGCGTTTTGCTGGGCCTGTATCCGCTGCTCAAAGCCGGGCTGCTGGACTCTACCGCCCCCATCATCTCCGACAGCAAAAGCGGCGTAAGCGGCGCAGGCCGTAAAGCCACGCTCAAAACCCATTTTGTCGAAACCAACGAGAATCTATCGCCCTACAACTTGGGGCAGGCGCATCGCCACACCGCCGAAATGGTGCAAGAGATCACCAAATTGGGCGGCCCCGGCGATAACATCATCTTCTCTCCCCACCTGGTGCCCCTCAGCCGGGGGATGTTATCCACCCTCTACGTCACCCTGGCTCAAAACTCGTCTATTGAGACAATCCATCAACTTTATGCCGATATCTATGCCGGCGAACCGTTCATGTGGCTGCTGCCGCCGGGCCAATTGGCTGCGATGGCCCATACGCAGCGCACCAATCGCTGCGCTGTTTCCATCACAGAAGTGAATCCGCGCCTGTTCATTATCTGTTCTTCCATTGATAACCTGCTCAAGGGCGCGTCGGGCGGGGCTGTTCAAAACTTCAACGTGATGTTTGGCCTGGATGAAACTATGGGGTTGGCCGGTGAGGTTTAAAACCCACCCAATAATGAGGAGGAGGTTGGTTTATGTTGGTGCTAAAAGTTGGCGGGCAGGAAATTGACGATAAGGATTTTGTTAGAAAATTGGGCCGGACCATTGCCACGCTGGAGGTTTCGCCGGTGCTGGTTCACGGCGGCGGCAAAGAGATCCGCGAGTTGCAGACCCGTTTGGGCGTAGAGCCGCAATACATCGACGGCCTGCGTATTACCGATGAGCAATCGCTGGATATTGTGCAAATGGTGCTCATTGGCCGGGTGAACAAGCGGGTGGTTTCGTCGCTGTCGGTGGCCGGAGTCGATGCCTTTGGCATGTCGGGCGTGGACCGGGGCGCGGTCAAGGCTGAAAAACTGGAACATCCCGGCGGCGATCTGGGCTGGGTAGGCCGCGTGGTCGAGGTCCGCACCGAGGTATTTACTCGTTTTTTGGATGATAACGTAACCCCCGTGGTTTCGCCCATCTGTTACGGGCCGGACGGCGCGATGTTCAACGTGAATGCCGATCACGTGGCCATGGCCATTGCCGTGGCCGTCCAGGCCGAGACGCTGGTGTTTGTCTCCAATGTGCCGGGCGTGATGAAAGACGGCAGCGTTATCCCCCATTTGACCGCCGATGAAGTAGAGCAGCTCATTGCCGATAAAGTGATTGTGAATGGTATGGTCCCTAAAACCCGTTCCGCCCTGGCCGCGGTGATGGGCGGCGTACCGGCGGTCCGTATCACCAATTTAGACGGGCTGAAATCGGGAACCGGCACAACAATTGTAAAGGCATAACTTTAATTTTGGAGGAAAAATTTTATGACCACCACCCAAGACATCATCAATCTGGAAAAACAGTACGTGGCCCCTACCTACATCCGCCCGAATTTTGTTTTTGAACACGGCGAGGGCGTGTGGCTGTATGATTCTGAAGGCAAAACCTATCTCGATGCCGGCAGCGGCATTGCCGTGAACGCGCTGGGCTACCGCAACGAAACCGTGGTGGCCGCCATCCGGGAAAGCACCGAAGGGCTGCTGCACGTCTCAAATTTGTATCACACCGCGCCCCAGGCATTGCTGGCCCGCGATTTGTGTGAAGCCTCGTTTGCCGACAAAGTTTTTTTCTGCAACTCCGGCACCGAGGCCAACGAGGGCGCCCTCAAATTTGCCCGTAAATTTGCCAGGGCCAACAGCCAGCCTGATAAAACCCAGGTGGTGGCCTTTACCGGCTCCTTCCACGGGCGCACCATGGGCGCGCTGGCTTGCACCGCCACCGAAAAATACCGCGTACCCTTTGAACCCCTGATGGGCGATGTGGCCTTTGCCCAATTCAACAATCTGGACAGCGCTCGCCAAACGATTTCCAGCCGCACCTGCGCCGTGATTGTTGAGCCGATACAAGGTGAGGGGGGCGTAACCCCGGCAGCCCCCGAATTTCTGTCCGGTTTACGTAAGATTTGTGATGAGGTAGGCGCGTTATTGATTTTTGACGAGGTGCAGTGCGGCCTGGGCCGGACCGGCGCGCTGTGGGCCTACCAAAATTACAACGTGATCCCGGATATGATGACCCTGGCCAAGGCGCTGGCCGGCGGCCTGCCGATGGGCGCGATTTTACTTGCCCAACCTGTGGCCGATGTACTCCAGCCGGGCGACCATGCCAGCACTTTTGCCGGCGGCCCGCTGGTAGCCAACGTAGCCCGCGCTGTTTTTAGCCAGGTCAGCCACCCGGATTTTTTGATGGCCGTAAAGATCAGAAGCGGCTATCTGGCCGCTGAACTTGCCGAGCTAACGGCCAAAAGCCCGCTGATCAATGGCATTCGCGGCAAAGGCCTGATGTGGGGCTTGCTCTCAACAATTCCCGCCGCCGAAATTATGGTTGAAGCCCGCAGCCACGGCCTCATCGTTCTGGTGGCGGGAGAAAAGATTGTACGCCTTTTGCCGCCGCTCATCATCACCGAACAGGAAATTGATATGCTCCTGGAAAGACTTTACGCCACCCTGGAATCGATGGGATAGTAGAGTGATGCGTGAAGTCACGGGGCACTCAACATGTCTCACTTCTCACAAGGAATAATTAATGATGATAAAACAACAAACCTTTGAATTCCGCAGGGCGCGGCCTGCCGACGTGCCGCGGATGATGCCTCTATTGAACTTGTATTCGCAACAGGGCGAAATTTTGCCCCGTACCCAAGACGATGTCTATAATTCGGTGCGGGGCTGGGCGGTGGCCGAGGCCGAAAATACCCGCATTGTGGGGGTCGGGGCGCTGGCGATTATTTCTAAAGACCTGGCCGAAGTGCGTTCCCTGGTAATTTACCCCGATTACCAGGGGCAGGGCCTGGGCCGAAAACTTGTTGAGCTATTGCTGAACGAGGCGGTTGATCTGGAAATCCCACGGATTTTTGCGCTCACCCGCAAACCCAACTTCTTTTTGAGGTTAGGGTTCCAACTCACCCGCCTGGAAAAATTACCGGCCAAAGTGCGCCGCGATTGCGTTTTCTGCCCCATTTTCCACGCCTGCGATGAAGTGGCCATGATTATTGACGCCAAACAATGGCAAATACAACGCCAACTTACCGCAGCGCCGGCCCATAACAACGGAGCCGGTCCGCCGCTGCAAAACCTGGCTGCCCTGACGCCGGAAGGAGGCAAAGCTTAATGATCCGAGGCCAACAGATCAACCTGCGGGTGATACGAGAAAAAGATTTACCGGTGGTGTTTGAGCACTGGTCTGATATTCAAAACCGGGGCGATTACTTTCCCGTCTCGCTGACGTCCGAACCCAAGTTTTACGATGAATTCAAACAAACCGGCTTCTGGACCGATGACTCTGGCCGGCTCCTCATTGTGGATAAAAAGGATGATGCCATTTTAGGGATGATTTTTTATTTCAAATCTGTGCCCTATTTTAACGCCCTTGAAATTGGCTATATTCTGTTTGATGTTGACCGGCGGGGCCAGGGCTTGATGTCTGAGGCGTTGGCGTTGCTGGTGCGTTTTTTGTTTGAAAACAAAACCATCCAACGGCTGCACCTGACCGTTGTTGTTGGCAATGCCGCCTCAAAACGGGTGGCCGAAAAATGTGGATTCAAATCCGAAGGCATTGCTCGCCGGGCTGTTTTAATCAAGGGGCAGCACCTGGATATGGAATGGTTTTCCATTTTGCGGGATGAAGTTTTGTAGCCCTATAACCTTTGGCAAAATCTTGTGGAGAACTTTATGAACCAGCCATTTACCGCGCGGGCCATCCGGCAAGACGAATTGGATGATTTGCTCGACCTGTACGCCCACCACCTGTTTTCAACCCCGGACGCGCCGCTGCCTCCGCGCGCGGACGTGGAATGCCTGTGGCGCGACATCATCAACAACCCGCTGCTCCATTATCTTGGCGTTGAGGCGGACGGCAAAATTGTGTCAACGTGTACCATCGCCATCATCCCCAACCTCACGCGAGGAGCCAGGCCCTACGGCCTGATTGAAAATGTGGTCACGCGCGCCGATTACCGGGGCCGGGGTCTGGCTAAACTGCTGCTGCAACACGTGTTAAAATTTGCGTGGGCAGAAAATTGCTATAAAGTGATGCTGCTGTCGGGCGCGCATCGACAGGCGGCCCACGGGCTGTATGAAAGCGTTGGCTTCAGCAAAGACAAAAAAGTGGGTTATGTAGCCAGATCACCCCGGTAACAAAATACCGAAAACCGAAAGGAACCGCATGACGATCACAATTTCTCCTTTTACCATTGATCATTACGAAGCGGTGATGGACCTCTGGTTAGAAGCGGAAGGCGTTGGCCTGAGCAGCGCCGACTCCCGCGAAAGCATCCAATCTTATTTGCAGCGAAATCCCGGCATGAGTTTTGTCGCCACCGACAACAATAGCCTGGTCGGCGCTATTTTGTGCGGCCACGATGGCCGGCGCGGTTATATCCACCATCTGGCCGTCCACGAAGCCTATCGCGGCCAGGGAATTGGCGCCGAACTGGCAGACACCTGCCTGGATGCGCTGGAAGACATCGGCATCAAAAAATGTCACCTGTTCATTATGCTCGATAATGTGGATGGCATTCAATTCTGGCAGAGCATTGGCTGGACCCCCCGCGAAGACCTGGGCGTGATGTCGATGGAGTTGGAATAGTTTTTGAAGTATACCGGTGCCAGAAACAGGCATTCCTTCAACAGGCTCAGAACACAGCCTGAGTAACGGAAGGAAGTGTAATGTATCGAAGGGTGCCCGTTTCTGACGGTAAAAATAGTCTATCAGGAAACCCCAATGACCGACAAAATCCAAATTCTGAAAAACACAGCCCGTTTGCTGGAACCCGATGCCGTCGAACGCAACCGGTTGCTCAGCCACGTGCTGGACTATGCCAACCGCTATTTAGATGGAATCTCTACCGCTTCAACCTACGTCACTCAGCCCGATAACGCGCGGGCGCTGCTCGATTCGCCCATCGGTGAGGCCGGCCTTGATATTGAGGAGATTTTGGCTCTGCTGCGCGAAAATGTTGATGAAGCCGGGATCAATGTCACTTCCGGGCGGTATTTGGGTTACATTCCCGGTGGAGGATTGTTCCACGCCGCCTTGGGCGATTTCCTGGCCGCGGTCGCTAACCGTTACGCGGGAGTCTTTTTTGCCAGCCCCGGCGCGGTACGTATCGAAAATATGCTGCTCCGCTGGATGGCGAAAGAAGTGGGCTATCCCGACACCGCCGCCGGAAACCTGGCGTCGGGCGGCAGCCTGGCAAATCTGACGGCCATTGTCGCCGCCCGCGATGGCTTTGAAATTTCCGGGGAGGCGGTTGATAAAGCTGTGGTTTATGTTACCCGCCACGTTCACCATTGCATTGGCAAGGCGCTGCGCGTGGCCGGCTTGGGCCGGTGCGTGATGCGACAGATCAAGGTAGACGCGAATTACCGGATGGATTCTGATGCGTTGGCGCAAGCCATTGTAGCCGATAAAAAAGCCGGGCTAACCCCGTGGCTGGTGATCGCCTCGGCGGGAACGACCAACACCGGAGCGGTAGACCCGCTGGACGCAATTGGCGATATTGCCGCCCAACACGGCTTGTGGTTTCACGTGGATGGGGCCTATGGCGGCTTTTTGGCCTTATGCCCGGAGGGGCGGCGTGTGCTGCAGGGCATGGATAAATCCGATTCCCTGGTGCTTGACCCGCATAAAGCGTTGTTTTTGCCCTACGGCACCGGCGCGGTGCTGGTCAAAGATCGGCAAAAACTCTTCGATGCCTTCAGTGCGGACGCCGATTACATTGAAGAGTTGCTGGATGATGTAGATGAATTATCCCCCGCCGACCTGTCGCCGGAGTTGACCAAACACTTCCGTGGGCTGCGCCTGTGGCTGCCGTTGAAGTTGCTGGGCGTGGCCCCGTTCCGGGCCGCCTTGTCGGAAAAGATTTACCTGGCCCGCCATTTTTACGAGCAGATCAAGACGTTTGAGGGCTTTGAAGTGGGGCCATATCCTGATCTCTCGGTGGTTACGTACCGCTATCTTCCCCCCGGCGGCGATGCCGACGCCTTCAATCACCGGCTGATGCGGGCCGTGCAAAATGAGGGACGGCTCTTCATCAGTTCCACCCGCATTGAGGGCAAGCTGGTGCTGCGCGCCGCCATTCTCAGTTTCCGCACCCATTTGGCTGATGTAGATGAGGCGTTGCAGGTGTTGAAGCAAACCGCCCAAAAGTTGGTAGCCGGGTGAAAAACTGGAGATTAGAGATTGAGAAATTATTAACCTGAAATTTCCAATCTCTAATCTCACATCTCTTCTGAAACAACAGCCTTGTTTTTAAACCGCCACCGCTTTCTCATACAGTTCTTCGTAACTGCCTTCTTCCTCTCGCTGGAACTGCCTGGTGTACAGCGAGTGGTAGTGGCCTCCGGCCCGGATCAACTCCTCGTGGCTGCCCATCTCGGTGATGCGGCCGTCTTGAATCACCAGGATGCGGTCGGCTTTTTTGATGGTTGACAGCCGGTGGGCGATGATGAAGCTGGTGCGGCCTTCCATCAACTGTTCCATACCTTGCTGGATCAGCGCCTCGGTCAGCGTGTCCACCGAACTGGTCGCTTCGTCCATCACAAAGATTTCCGGTTTAGACAGCATCGCGCGGGCCAGGCTGATGAGCTGCTTTTGCCCGGTCGAGAGCAGGTTGCCGCCCTCACCCACTTCTTCATCGTATCCTTTGTCCATCTCCACAATGAACTCGTGTGCGTGGGCCAGTTTGGCCGCGATTTCTACCTCTTCATCCGTCGCGTCCAGCCGGCCGTAACGAATGTTATCCCGAATGCTGCCGGAAAACAGGTGCGGCGTTTGCAGCACCACGCCAATGCGCGACTGGATACTGTGCAGCGTGAATTGCGTGTAGTCAGTACCGCCGATCTTGATCGCGCCGCCTTTTGGTTCATAGAAACGACAGATCAGATTAACAATGGTCGATTTGCCGCCGCCGGTAGGCCCCACCAAGGCAAGGGTCTCGCCCTGGTTGACGCGCAGATGAAAATCTTTCAGTACCGGCTTGTCGGCTTCGTAGTAGAAGTCAACGTGGTCAAACTCGATGTCGCCGCGCAGGGTGCCGGGATCAAAGGCGTTGGGCCGGTCTACAATCTCCGGTTCGGCATCGATCAGCGAGAACACCCGCTCCGCCGAGGCTACCGAGTTTTGCATTTCGGCGTACACCCGGGCCAGTTCCAAAATGGGCCACAGCATAAAGGTCAAGTAGCCGATAAAGGCCTGCATGCTGCCCACCGTCATACTGCCCATCTGAATCTGGTAGCCGCCCAGCCAGATGATCGCGCCCAGCCCCGCCGCGCCCACAATTTGCACCGTAGGCATGAACAGCGCCGAGAGCCACGCCGCCCGATAAGCGGCCCGGTACAGTTCGGTGGCCTGGCCGTCAAACTCTTCCAGATTTTTCTCTTCCCGCGTCAGGGCTTTAACCACGCGCACGCCGCTGATATTCTCGTTGTACACGCCGGTCAGTTTGGAGTTCATTTTGCGGGAGCGGCGGTATTCAAACAAAATCTTCTTTTTGAACACCGAGGCGACGATTACCAAAATCGGGATGATCAACACCATCACCAGCCCCAACTGCCAGTTGATAAAGATCATAAACGACAGCGCCGTGATGATGTTGATGATCGACCAGGTAATGTCGATCATGCCCCAAGTGATCAATTCGGCAATGCGGCTGGAGTCGGAGGTGACGCGCGACATGATCCAGCCCACCGGCGTTTTGCTGTAGTAAGAGAGCGACAGATTTTGCAGGTGCTGAAAGATCTGGCCGCGCAGGTCGTATTGAATGCGCTGACCCAAAATACCGGCCAGCACGATAAAGCCAAATACGGCGACGGCCTGCACCAGCGTCAGGCTGGCGTAGATGATGAACAGTTGGGTCAACCGTTCCATATCGCCCGGCACAATGCCCTCGTCGATGATGAGCTTGCTGATGTAGGTGAACACCGAGTCTTGAAACGAAACCAGGGTGATGAGCAGCAAAAAGCCTGCCACCCACAGCCGGTAGGGTTTGGCCTGTTGGGCAATCCGTTTGATCGTTTGCCCGTTGAATTCAGTTGTAAATTCTTCTTCCTCAAAGTAATAATCGGACATGATTTGTCTCCGTCAGCCCTGTCGGACTATTTCGCCACTATAGCTAACCCGACAGGGCTTGATGGGTTTAGTTTTAGTTCAACACCGGCTCTTTGGCCCGGCCTTTACCATTGGCCGAGATGACTTTTTCGCCAACATCGCCTTCTACCCGGGCTTGCAGGTCGTAGATTTTCCGGTAGATGCCGTCCTGGATCATCAGGTGTTGGTGGTTGCCTTGCTGGATGATGTGGCCTTTATCCAGTACCAGAATTTTATCGGCCTGCATCACCGTCTGAATGCGGTGAGCGATGATGAACGTGGTCCGGCCTTTGGCCAGCCGTTCCAACGCGGCGTGGATGTGAGCCTCGGTTTCCGTATCCACCGCCGAAACCGCATCATCAAAGATCAGGATGCGCGGGTCTTTCAGCAGGGTGCGGGCAATCGTCACCCGCTGCTTCTGCCCGCCCGACAACGTGACGCCTTTTTCGCCTACCAGGGTGTTGTACCCTTCGGGGAAGGTCATGATGACATCATGCACGGCGGCGGCTTTGGCCGCGATTTCCACTTCTTCATCTGTTACCTGGCGCTGCACGCCATAAGCAATGTTGTCGCGGATGGTGCGGGAGAACAGGAACGGTTCCTGTTCCACAATGCCAATTTGCTGCCGCAGTTCGCGCCGGGCGTAGTCGGTCAGTTCCACGCCGTCTACCAGAATACTGCCGGTGTAATCGTAAAAGCGAGGCAGCAGGTTGACCAGGCTGCTCTTGCCCGAACCGGTTGCGCCCAACAGGGCTACGGTTTCACCCGGCGCCACGCTGAACGAGATGTTGTGCAGTACGGGCGATGTTTCATCGTACTCAAACGACACGTCGCGAAATTCGATCTTGCCTTTGAGGGGGCGGTCCAGCTTGATCTTGCCCTTGTCCAGCGCTTCCCGGTTTTGCTCCAGGATTTCGCTGATGCGCTGATAACTCACCAGTCCCATCGAAGTTTGCACGATCAGCCGGCCCATATTTTGCATCGGCCAGATGATCCAGATAACCAGCCCGGAGGCGGCCAGGTAGGTGCCGATGGTGATCTCGCCGTTGATGGTCATGATCGCGCCCATAAAGAACACAAACAACATTTGTGAGCCGGAGATGATCTCGGTGATGGGCCAGTAGAAAGCGTGCCACAACAGCAGCCGGCGGCCCCGCCGGTACTGTTCTTGATTGACGTTTTCAAATTTGTTGTTTTCGAAGTGCTGCCGGGCAAAGGCTTTGACCACCCGTACCCCGCTCAGATTCTCCTGCAAGGTGGTGGACAAAATTCCTTCCTGTTCCTGGTGAGCCTCGTACGCCTGGTGAATTTTAGAGAAAAAGTAGATGGAGATGGTCAGTACCACCGGCATCGACAAAACCGACAGCATGCCCAGTTTCACATTCAAGCTGAGCAAGGCGGCCAGGTTCACCCCAAACAGCAGGGCAATCCGGCCCACGCCGATCAACTGCTCGGCAAAGAGGCGGCGGATGGTATCTACGTCGGAACTGCATCGCTGTACCAGTTCGCCGGTTGGCATGTGGTCGTGATAGGTGAAGTTCAGCCGCTGGAGGTGGTCGAACAGGTAATTGCGCAGCCGTAAAATCGCGCCTTCCGCCGACCGCGCGGCCAGCCGGCCACTGATGTAGGTAAAGCCGCCCATCACCGCGGCCAGGCCCACAAAAGCCAGGGCAACCACATAGAACGGCACCTCGCCGGTTTGCTGGATCAGCAGGTCGTCAACAAAATATTGCAACAGCAAGTATTGACCGCTTCTGGCTGACGTAGCCAGGGCCAGGCTGATGATGGCGGCCAGGTACAGCCAATGAAAGCCGCCCAGCAAGCGCCACATGCCAAATATTCGTTTGGAGGATAAAGTTTTCTTCAGGTCTAACGATGGATAAATTGGGTTTTGCATGATCAAACCCCTTTGGTTTTTTAGGTTGGTGAGGGGATGACGTTTTGCCCGTGTCATCCCCTCGTGATGTTACCGGCTCAGTTGTGTATTTGTAACGTAAGAGGGCGCGGTCGTATCGAAATTTTGTAATTTGCTCCCCCACCTGACCAGCATTGCACCCAGCCGGCCGGCCAGTTTGCGGCCCATTTTATTCTGTGGCCGGGCCGGGGCAAGGGCCAAATCCCGAGCCTGTTCTTTTAGTTTTTGTTCAAGGTTTTTCTGTTGGTATTCTGTATAAACGGTTAAATAAACTTCATGCGGATACATAGTATCGTCTCCTCCGTCAGTAAAGTCAGCGACCGGCTATCGGGTGAAGCGCATCGACAGGATTATCGCTGCGGTGTCCGCCGACAAAAGTTATGAATATTTTAAACGACGCTTCTTGACACCTTCTGTCAGGATTTGCGAGGGCTGCGCGTATTGCTGCAATTTTGTGCCCCACGCTACCAGTTGGATGCCCAGCCAACGGACGCTTGTTTGATATAATTTTGATTTGACATCCGGCCCCTCAACAAGCCGCACCAATCGTTGGCGCTCAATCTCCCGGAGCCGGTCTTGATACTTCTCGTGAATTACCTGCGTATGTGTTTCAGTGAAATACATTTTTTCCTCTTCTTTATGTACCTTCTCAATATTTGGGGGGGACGAGGTCTGAGCCTGTCGAAGACCATTGGTTTCGACAAGCTCAACCAACTCTGCCCCATATCATTGATATGAAAAAATCAGCGTGTTTGTGACGGTGATAACCGCTACCAGAGCTTATACAACATCGTTATCTGATCATTCATAAGGGCACCTCCTGCCTTTCTTACGATTTTTAATCGTGTTGGTTGTGCAAAACAAAAAGCCGCAGATGGGTCATCTACGGCTGGGATCCTCAACGTAAATCTTGGGTTGGGAAAACAAAAGAGCCGCAGATGGGTGTCTGCGGCTCGGTGGTTGGCGGGTTAAATCAGGTCAAACCCCGGAGTCAGCAGACACACTACGATTAGGCGCAACAAAGCCATCGCTAGATGCGATGAGCATACGAACGTACACGGTTGCGATATTGATATATTGCATGTCTGCACTCCTTTCGCAAGGATTTTTTGTGAAAATCAAGATTGGACAAAAGCCAGAATAACACAGTTTTGGAGGAGTGTCAACCCTTCTTAAGGTTTTTTAAGGTTTGGCCGTTGATTCCTTTGTGACTTGCAGTTTTGCTGTTGTTAGGTATCATTTACATTGGAGTGGATTTCAGCATGGATATTGATACGAAACAACCCCAGGCGCAAACCAAAGACCGGTTAGATCAAACTGAACTGCTACGCCGCAACCAAAAACTGGCCGCGCTCAACGAGGTGATCTGGCTGGCCAGCCGCCAGCAGCAGCTTGACGAGATGCTCAAAACCGCGCTGCAGAGCGTGCTGGATTTGGTGGAGCGGCAGGCCGGTTGGATTGTTTTGATGGATACCAACGGCATCGACTCCCATCTGGCCTGCGCCATTGGCATCCCGGAACACGTGGCGCGGCTGGAAGCGGAGGTTGGCTTTTTGAATTGCCAGTGCAGCCAGGTAGTTGAGGATCGACGCCCCATGTTGGTGTCTGAGCTGATTCACACCTGCCCGTTGTACCAACTCCGATTGAAGAACGGGGGCATTGTCAATGGGCATCTGGCGATACCGCTGGTCTCAAAATCACAAGTTTTGGGCACGCTCAATATTGCCTGCATCGACACCGATTGCATTTCCGAGGACGATCTTAACTTTATGGGTGTCATCGGGCGGCAGTTGGGCCTGGCCGTGGAAAATGCGCGGCTGTGGGCCGAAGTTCATCACAAAGAGGCCGCCCGAACCCAGTTGCTGGAAAAACTCATCACCGTTCAGGAGGCGGAACGCAAGCGCATTGCCCGCGAGTTGCACGATGATACCAGTCAGGCGCTCACCTCGTTGATGGTCGGCCTGAAAGTTTTGTCCGGGCTGCGTTCCCAGGCTGAAATTGAGCAGCACGTGGCCGGTTTGCGCCATATTGTGGCCCAAACGCTGGAAACTGTGCATGATCTGGCCTTGGAACTGCGCCCCAGTGTTTTAGACGATATGGGGTTAGTGGCCGCGCTTGAGCGTTACACCGCCGAATACCAACATCGCTTTGAAATACAGATTGAGTTTCGGGCTGTGGGCATTGATTGCCACCGTCTGACCCCCACGATGGAAACTGCTATTTATCGCATCGTGCAGGAAGCGTTGACCAATGTGGCCCGCCATTCCGGTGCTACCCAGGCCAGCCTGCTTTTGGAGCGGCGAGATCATCAATTGCGAGCCATTGTGGAGGATAACGGCCGGGGATTTGATCCTCACCAGCCCCGGTCGGAGCGGAAGTTGGGACTGTATGGCATGGAAGAACGTGCCACGTTGGTTGGTGGAACCTTACACATTGAGTCCCAGCCCAAGATGGGCACCACTATCGTCATCACCATACCGGTAAGGGAAAACGATGCCTGATACGCTGCCAACCCGGATTTTGATTGCTGATGACCACGCCGTGCTACGGGCCGGCCTCAAAATGTTACTGGATGCGGAGCCTGATCTGGAAGTGATCGGTGAAGCCAACGATGGGCGGGAGGTTTTAGATCAAGTGGCACTTCTTCGGCCTGACGTCATTTTGCTCGATCTGGCGATGCCTGGCTTGGATGGCCTGGCCGCGCTGCCCCAGCTCAAAGAAATTCTGCCGCAGGCGCACATTCTGGTGCTGACCATGCATGAAGATCAGGCTTACCTGCGCCAGGCCCTGCAAGCCGGGGCCTCCGGTTACGTGCTCAAAAAAGCCGCCGATACTGAACTGCTGCTGGCCATCCGGGCCATTATCCGGGGTGAAATTTACGTGCATTCTGCTATGACCAAATCTTTGTTGGGCGATGTGCTACCCCCATCCCCTGCTGAAACCAATGCCGACAGCCAACGCTGGCGCACCCTCAGCGCCCGCGAGCAGCAGGTCATCCGGGGCATTGTACTGGGGTACACCAGCGAAGAAATTGCCGAACAGTATCACCTCAGCGTTAAAACCGTCTACACCTACCGCTCTCGCGCGATGGACAAACTGGCTCTCGAAAATCGCGCCCAATTAGTTGACCTGGCTTTGCGTTTGGGTATTTTGACGGAGTCCGCCAGCGATTTGTAAGAAAAATTCTTACAAATTCCCCAAAATTGTCTAAGTTGTTCCGATACCCCTTCGGCCTTAGATATGTTATACTTCTTACAAGCGTGATTTGTCATAATCCTTAGAGTTCTTGTTTCAACTAAAATACTCTTCTTTTCACCTATTTGAACCGCGTCTTGTGCTGCCGCCTCAATTATTCTGCTAACTGAATCCGCGGATCCGTTTTGAAAGTATGCCAAGGGGGGCTTACCGAATTGCAGTTCATTGTTCATCTTTCGACCGCTACTACTATTGATCGCCGCCATCCGGCGGCGAATTTGTTTTTATTGTGAAAAAAGATGCAAAATTTTGCGCCAAGTAATCAGCCAATCACCGGAAAGGAGCAGCCACATGCAAGGTGCCAAACAAAAAACTTTTATTGAGGAATTGACCCAAAAAGGGGTCTCCCGCCGGGACTTCTTTAAATTCTGCTCGGTGATGGCCGGTACGCTGGCCCTCTCTAACAGCATGGCGCCCAAAATAGCCAGGGCGCTGGAGCAGACAGCCCAACGTCCCCCCATCGTGTGGCTGGAGTTTCAGGATTGCGCCGGCGATACCGAATCGCTGCTGCGGGCCTCGCGGCCTACGGTGGAAGAGGTTATTCTGGATGTGCTTTCGGTGGATTACCACGAAACCATTATGGCGGCGGCGGGGCACCAGGCTGAAGCCGCCCGCAAGCAAACCACCGACGCCGGCGGCCACATTGTCATTGTGGAAGGCTCCATCCCGCTCAAGAATAACGGCATTTACTGTTGCATTGGCGGCCGCACCGCCATCGATATTTTGGAGGAATCCACAGCCAATGCCGCCGCCGTGATTGCCGTAGGTAGTTGCGCCACCTTTGGCGGTTTACCCAAAGTATCGCCCAATCCCACCGGCGCGGTTGGCGTGATGGATTTGGTTGACCATATTCCGGTCATCAATCTTTCCGGCTGCCCCATGAACGTGGTCAATCTGACCGCCACTGTGGTTCATTATCTGACTTTTGGCGAGTTCCCGGAAGTCGATAAACTGCTGCGTCCCCTCTTTGCCCACGGCAAAATTATCCACGAGAATTGCGAGCGGCGCGGTCATTTCAACGCCGGTCGCTTTGTGCGGGAATGGGGCGACGAGGGCCACCGCAACGGCTGGTGTTTGTACCAGATGGGCTGCAAGGGGCCGGTGGCTACTTTCAACTGCCCCACCGTGCGCTGGAACGACGGCACCAACTGGCCGGTAGGGGCCGGACACGGCTGCATTGCCTGCGCCGCGCCCGATTTCTTTGAGCGCCCCATTTACGAGCCGGTTGACCTGCAAGAAGCCAACCCGCCCGATTTCTACCCGGTGGCGGAGCCGGCGGTGGAAGCTGAAAACCCCTCCATCACCGGTGCGGCAGCAACCACGGTGGGCACGGTCGGCGGCCTGATTGTTGGCGCGGTAGGCGCGCTGGCAGCTACCGCTGCTTTGTCCGACAGGAAAAAGAAAGCCAAAGAAAATGCCGAAACGCCCGCAGCCGTTGAATCACCGCCCTCGGAAACATCCGGCACGTCAGACTCCGGTGAAGCCGAGAGCTAGAAGGGAGGAAGACGATGGCTGTCAATCGAAGAGATTTTTTGAAGTTACTCGGCGTGGGGGCCGGAACCGCGGCCCTCTCCTCTCCAGCTGAAGAAGCAGCGGCTGGGAACACGGCGGAAACAGCAGAGGAAGCCAAAAACCAGCCGACGATGCTGTACGACACCACGCTCTGCGTAGGGTGTCGCGCCTGTCAGACCGCCTGCCGCGAGTGGAACGAAACCGCCGATGAATTAGGGCTAGGCGGCTACTATGATATGCCCGATGATCTTTCGGGCGATACCTGGACCCTGATCCAGCTCTACAAAAATGAAACCGCCGCCGATCCCAATGACCGGGCCAACT
Source organism: uncultured Caldilineaceae bacterium (assembly GCA_964612485.1). Taxonomy (GTDB): domain Bacteria; phylum Chloroflexota; class Anaerolineae; order 4572-78; family J111; genus JAFGNV01. The sequence continues at coordinate 118,637 of CAZTFF010000003.1, read as the reverse complement.
GGTCGTTCATCAAACTCAACTGCATGCATTGCCTGGAGCCGGCCTGCGTGTCGGCCTGCACGGTGGGCGCGCTGCAAAAATCGGCGGAAGGGCCGGTAGTGTACGATATTGACCGCTGTTTCGGCTGCCGTTACTGTATGGTGGCCTGCCCCTACCACGTGCCGCGCTACCAGTGGGATACCACCACGCCGCTGGTGCAAAAATGCACCTTCTGTTCCGGCTACGTGCAGCGAGACGGCACTATCCACGAGAAAAACCGGCTGGCCCAGGGTATGGGGCCAAATTGTGTGGAAGCCTGCCCCACCGGCGCGCTGCTGTGGGGGCCAAGAGAGGAAGTTTTGGCCGAAGCCCACGCCCGCACCGAGGCCGAACCCGGCAAATATCACCAGGATCGAGTCTATGGCGAACACGAGGCCGGCGGCGCCCTGCAACTGATTTTATCCCACCTGCCGTTTGAAAAACTGGGCCTGCCTAAACTTGACCCCACCCCGCTGCCCGGTTTGACCTCAGCCCTCAACTGGTCGGTGCCCGGCATCTTCATTGGCATTGGCGGGTTGATGGCGGCGGTGTACGGCTTCCGCACCCGCAACAAGCGCCAAGAATCGGAAGGAGAGGAAGCATGACCACTTCAACCGCAACTTTAGACGAAAAACGTTCTTCTTTTCCGGTGGGTACAGTCATTCTGGTTTTCTTGGTGCTGATCGGTTTCTGGGCAGCGATCATTCGCTATACCCAGGGGCTGGGCGCAGCCACCAACTTGAGCGATACCACTCCCTGGGGGTTGTGGATTGCGTTTGATGTGATGGCGGGGGTGGCCCTGGCCGCAGGCGGTTTCACGCTGGCGGCAGTGGTTTACATCTTCCGGCTCAAACGCTTTTACCCGCTCATGCGTCCCACGTTGCTCACCGCCTGGATTGGCTACATCCTGGCCGCCGGCTCCATTTTGTTTGATCTGGGCCGCCCGGAACGCTTCTGGCATCCTTTCATCTACTGGAATATCCATTCGGTGATGTTTGAAATTGCCTGGAGCGTGCTCACCTACCTGACCATTTTGACCATCGAAAACAGCGCCCTGGTGCTGGAACGCTTCAAACTCAAACGGCTACTCACAATTCTCCGTAAACTGCTTATTCCGATTGTAATCCTGGGCATCATCATTTCGACTATGCACCAGTCTTCGTTAGGCGGGCTGTTTGTAATTGTGCCGGGCCGGCTGCATCCGTTGTGGCACACGATGTGGCTGCCGGTGCTGTTTTATATTTCGGCCATTATGGTAGGGTTGGCGATGGTGATCGTGGAATCGATCTTGAGCGCCAAAGCCTTCAACCGTACCGTAGAAACCCACCTGCTCAGCGAGATCGGCTCCTGGATTCCGTGGGTGATGGTGGTTTATCTGGCGCTAAACCTGGGCATTCAACTGTTCAGCGGCAAGCTGCCGTTTATGTTTGAAGGCAGTGTGGCCGGCACCCTCTACCTGCTGGAGATTGTGGGCGGGGTGATTGTGCCGCTTATCCTGTTGTTCATCCCGGCCATCCGGCAAAGCCGGTGGGGGCTGTTTTGGAGCGCGGCGTTGGTGGTATTTGGCGTGGTTCTCAACCGCTTCAATGTGGCCTTTTTTGGCCAAAAAGGCGCGTTTTACGCCCCCAGTTGGATCGAATATGCCGTTACCATCGGTCTGGTTTCGCTGGGCGTGCTGATCTATATGTTCACCGCCAAAAATTTCGCCGTACTCGACCAGCATTGGGACGATACACATTGAAGTAGGTCACGCTTTTCAGCGTGACATTGTTTGTATCCAAAACCGTCACGTTTTTAACGTGACCTACGATAATTTCAAAGGAGAAAAAATAATGGCAAAAATTGCAATTGATCCCGTCACTCGCATTGAAGGCCACCTGCGTATGGAGGTGGAGGTTAATGATGGCGCCATTTCCGATGCCTGGGCCTCAAGCACCATGTTTCGAGGCATCGAAACCATTTTGAAAGGCAGGGACCCGCGGGGGGCGTGGTTGATGACCCAACGCATCTGCGGCGTTTGAACGACGGTTCATGCCGTCTGCTCCGTGCGAGCAGTAGAAGATGCTCTGGGCGTGCAAATTCCGTCCAACGCCCGAATGTTGCGTAATTTGATTGCCGGTATCCAGTACGTGCAGGATCACGTCATCCATTTTTACCACCTGCACGCGCTCGATTGGGTAGACATTGTCAACGCCCTGTCCGCCGACCCCGCCGAAACGGCCAAACTGGCCCAGTCTATTTCCGACTGGCCGCTCTCCAGTACCACCTATTTTACGGCCGTGCAAAACAGGGTAGCCACTTTTGTGGACAGCGGCCAACTGGGGCCGTTTGCCAACGCCTACTGGGGCCACCCGGCCTACCAGCTGCCGCCCGAAGCCAACCTGATGGCTGTAGCCCACTACCTGGAAGCGCTTGACTTCCAGCGTGAATTCATCAAGGCCCACGCCATTTTGGGCGCTAAAAATCCCCACCTGCAAACGTATCTGGTGGGCGGTATGGCCAGCCCCATCGACCCCAGCAGTCAGGCCGCCATCAACGCCGATAAAATCGCTGCCATCAAAGGCATGATCGCCAAGGCCAAGCAATTTGTCAGCCAGGTCTACGTGCCCGATGTGCTGGCTGTGGCCCCCTTCTATCTGGATTGGGCCGGCTATGGCGAAGGCATCGGCAACTTCCTCTCCTACGGCGAGTTTCCCGATGCTGACGGCAGCTACTTCCTGCCCGATGGCGTCATTTTGGATCGCGATTTGAGCACCGTCCATCCGATGGATCAGCAAAAGATCACCGAACACGTCTACAACTCCTGGTATAGTTACGACGACGAACAAAACGGCAAGCATCCCTGGGATGGCGAGACCAGCCCCAACTACACCGGCCCGCAGCCGCCCTACGAGTTCCTCAACACCGGCGCCGACGACAAATACAGTTGGATGAAAGCGCCGCGCTACGACGGCCGCGCCATGGAAGTTGGCCCGCTGTCGCGGATGTTGATCGCTTACGCCTCTGGTAACGAGGCCGTGCAGACCACGGTCAATTCCATTCTGGAAACTCTGGACGTTGGTCCCGAAGTGCTGTTCTCCACGCTGGGCCGTATTGCTGCCCGCGCTGCCGAAACCGCTGTGCTGGTCAACCAACTGGACGGCTGGCTGCAGGAATTGGCCGACAACATCGCCACCGGCGACCTGTCGATCCACGAAGGCAGCATGTGGAACCCCGCCAACTGGCCCGCCGAGGCTCAGGGCTTTGGCCGCCACGAAGCGCCGCGCGGCGCGCTGGGGCACTGGATTCGCATCAAAGATCAGAAGATTGAAAATTACCAGTGCGTGGTGCCCAGCACCTGGAACTGTTCTCCCCGCGACGCGCAGGGGCAAATGGGGCCGTACGAGGCGTCGCTCATTGGTACCCCCGTGGCCGATGCCGAACAGCCGCTGGAAGTGCTGCGCACCATTCATTCCTTCGATCCCTGCATGGCCTGCGGCGTCCACGTGCTGGATGTGCGGGGCCGCGAGATTAGCCGGGTGGTGTTCAACGGGACCAACAATTCATGTTCCCTGTAGAAAAAAGTGAAAAAGCCGACACCCTGATTTTGGGTGTTGGCAACCTTCTTTTGGCCGATGAAGGTGCGGGCATCCGGGTGATTGAACGGCTGCAAGAGGTGTATGAGCTGCCGGAAACCGTGCAGGCGCTCGATGGCGGCACACTGGGTATGGATTTGCTCTACTATCTGGAAGGTACGCGCTGCTTACTGATTGTCGATGCGGTGGAAACCGGTGATGCGCCGGGCACGGTCATCCGGCTGGAGGGTGACGACGTGCCTTCGCAGTTGTCCACCAAAATGTCGCCGCACCAGATGGGCGTGCCTGATATGCTGTTTGCGGCCAAACTGCGCGATCTCTACCCGGAGAAAATTGTGCTGTTGGGCGTACAGCCGGAAAGTTTGGAACCGAGTCTCGATCTTTCGCCCACCCTGGCTGCGCTGGTTGATCCTTTGGTGGAGCAAGTAGTGGCCGAACTGGAACGCTGGGACGTGTCAGTTGAACATCGGAAAGAGAAAGTTTGATCGCGGACGTGAACTCTGGAACACGGAGTTACGCTGAGAAGACTCAGAGAAGGCTCAGGGTTTCACAGAGAAATTTAAAAAATTTCCGAGTGTCTCTTTGAATTCTCTGCGAATCTCTGTGCAATATTTTTATAGTGAAGCGCATCTTGAATACTGAAACAACCGCCAATTTTCTGCTTGGCCCCTTTTACGATCTGAAACGATTTATGGTGGGAGCATTGACCGCGCCGCCGCCCAGCCGGGTGGTGTCTGAGGAGAGCGTAGCCGCGGCGCGGAAGATGTTGCACCGGGCGGGCTGTGATCTATCAAACTGCACCGAGAATAATTTGCATACGTGGCCCAGCCCGCTTCCCGCGGAACAGATTTTTGATCTGTTTCGCGCCTGGACCTTGTGGCCGCCTTCCGGGTTTTTCGCCTGTACCACCATCGACAGGGGGGGCGAGGAGTGGTTTGCCTATCGCTGGTACAAACTCGTTCCCATCGTCAAAATGAAGCTCAAAACTGCGGTCAGTCCTCAATATATTATTTACGATCTGGTATCGGGGGTGGGGGCGGGCGGCTACCACAGCTTTTTGCTATCGCCGTCAGGCGCGCAAACTGATGTGTCAATTTTGACCACATTTCCCAAACACCCTCTCTTTTTTGAAGGGCTGCACGATCAGGTCAATCACGACATCTACGCCAGATTACAGCAAGTTGAGGAAACGCGATGAGCGATGATAGACCCGGTTTGATCATTACCGGGGCGACCGGTTTTTTGGGCGGGCGCTTGATTCAGGAACTCTCGCCCCGGTATGAAATTTTTGCCATTGGCCGCAAATCGCCCAAAGAAATTGGTGCGCTCAATGGGGAACATATCCATTGGTTTCAGGTAGATATTGGCAATTTTGAGCCGCTACGCGAGGTTTTTTACCGCATTCGTGAACTGGGTGGAGCCAAAATTATGCTGCACCTGGCCGGTTACTACGATTTTACCGGCGAAGAACATCCCGAATATCAGCGCACTAACATCATCGGTACGCGCAATGTGCTGGAGTTAGCGGTGCCGCTTAACTTGAATCGGCTGTTTTTCACCAGTTCCGTGGCCGCCTGCCCGTTTCCGCCGCCCGGCGAGGCCGTGACCGAAGATACGCCGCCCACTGCGCCGCCGCCCTACTCCCGCTCCAAACGGGCCGGCGAGGAGATGTTGTACGAGTACAGTGATCGCATCCCCGGCTGCATCTTGCGGCTGGCCGCCATCTTTAGCAACTGGTGTGAGTACGAACCGCTTTATAATTTTTTGGAAACTTGGTTCTCTGGTGGATTGAGCGGCTGGAACTCGCGCATTTTGGGCGGGCGGGGGCAGTGGGCTATCCCTTACCTGCACGTGCGCGATTTGGTTCAGTTTTGCCTGCACGTGGTGGCTAAATGTGATGCGGTACAGCCGCTCACGGTGTTGCAGGGCTGTCCCAATGGCTGCACCACCCATCTTGATCTATTTAAGGAGGCCACGCATCGTTATTATGGTCATCCTCGGACGCCCATTTACGTGCCCAAACCCCTGGCCTGGCTGGGTATCATTATGCGCGAATATTTAGGCCGTATCACGGGCCAGATGCCGTTTGAGCGGCGCTGGATGGGGGAGTATATTGATTTGCAGCTCAATATTGATGCCACCCGCACCCATCAAAAGCTGGAGTGGCAGCCCCGGCCAGAGTTGGATATTCTCAACTGCATCCCCAACATGGTCAGAAACCGGGCCAATCATCCCGACGAATGGCAGCGGCGCTACGAAGCTACCAAGAAAGGCTATGTGACCATTTACGAATCGTGGCACGAAATGATGGATGATGAGTTTTAGCAATTGTATTTGTTGAAAGAATGTTTATGATCCGACAGGCTATAATTTCCAGCGGCGTAATTTATCACCAGTATCTCACCCAACCGGGCCAACCACTGGCTGATTTTGAAGTGCTTGATCTGGCCGACCTGGCCCGCATTGATCTCAATGTTTACGGTGTGGTACTGGTACCGCGCTCCACCGATGGCGATATTTTGCGCGCCCGCCGTTACCAATTTGCCCGCTATCTGGATCAGGGGGGTGTTTTGCTGGCCTTTGGCGAACTGTGGGCCAACTGGTTTCCCGGCTGCAATTGGCAGGCCGAATGCGCCGCCGATATTCAGGAACCGGTAATTGTGGGCGATAACCCGCTGCTGGCCGGATTTTCGGCGCGGGCGCTGCACTGGCACCCCGTCAACGAACGTTGGTGCTGCCACGGCCATTTGCAAGCGCCGCCGGGCGTAGAAGTGCTGGTGCAAAACGCCCGCGGCGACGCCTGGCTTTATATCGACCGGGCCACCACCAACGGCGTGATTTTGGCTTCCTCAAATCTGGACCCCGACACCCATACTTATCACGGCCACGAAATCGCCAAAATTCTGTTGGAAAGAATGATTACCTGGGCGCAGGACGAAGCGACTGAAATTAAAAACCGTCGCGGGCAGCAAATCAAAAAAATTGCCGGGCTGTATTCCGGCGTGCATTTTCAAAAGATGTTTTATCAGGATGCCGAGTTTGGCCCCCATTTCGCCATACTGCCGGGGTGGGAACTGGCGAGCGTTAATCTTTACGATTTTTCGGCCCTATGGATTCCGCGCGAGAGCAATCAAAATGAGCTGCTAAAAAATCGAAAAAAATTGGTAAATTATCTGCACGCGGGCGGTACGCTGATTTGTTTTGATGAAATTTCCCAACCATGGCTGCCGGCTGGCCAATGGTCGCAGCGCCCGGCCAACTTGGAGCAAATTCGCATAGCCAACCATCCACTGGTGGCTCAACTTCGGCCCCATCAAGTGCGTTGGCATTCGCACGGCACGTATGCGACCTATCCGAATGTCGATATTTTACTCGACGATCAGCGCGGCGGCGTGCTGCTGTTCCTGGACGAAAAAACATTTTCGGGTAGACTCCTGGCCGGCACGCTGGACCCCGACTGCCACGCCGGTTACGGCTCGGAAATCACGCGCCCACTCTTGCGCGCGATTTTGGCCTGGCTGCGGCAGCCGGAAACGGAACCGGTTGAAGTAGCTGTGGCTGTGTAAGGTTTGTAGTCAGAAAGGATGTTGCTAATGTGTATCTCTATTCCCAGCCGAGTGATAGCCATCGATGGCAATCAAGCCGAACTGGATACCCTCGGCACGTACCGCCAGGCCAGCACTTTGCTCATGCCCGAAGTAAAAGTGGGCGATTATGTGCTGGTCAGCGTGGGCTCAATTGCCCGGATTCTGGATGAGGAGGAGGCCGAAGCCAGCCTGACCCTGTTTCGAGAATTGATGGCTCTGGATTTAGACGAGGGAGAGCCGGCATGAGCATGCGCGGCCTGCCCGGCTTGCCCATCAATCTACCCGCGCCGGAAACCGCCTCACGTGAGGGCATGCTGCTGTTTGTTCAGTACGCCTTTATGCCCAATCGCCTGGAATACTGTGGGGCCGACGATACCGGCGCGCTGTACGATTACTGGGTTGCGGATGAAGCCGACCCCGGCCTGGCCCACCTGCTGGAAAGCTTTACCGGCGCGTTGCCTTATCTGAAACTGATTGCGCATAGTAATAAATTACATGATCCGTTTGATCGGCGGGTGGTTGAAGCCTATTGGGTAGGTAACCAATTGTTGGAAAACGTGGAGATGCGCCACTTTTTTGAAACGCTGGTGGGACGATTTGGCAGCCAGTTGCAGGGTAAATTGCGCGATTACGTAACTCAAAAAATTCCCCAGGGCGCGCGGCCCCACCACAGTTTCCACGTCTTTGACGTCCACAGCCGGGTGGGAGAGTTAACCCACAGCCTGGAAGTGATGGAAAACTGCCGGATCAGTTGGGGCCAAATTATGGCGGTGGGCGCCACCCATTTTGTAATTGATTCGCCTTCCTTGATCTTGCAAGAAGGTAAATTGGCCCTGGACTCCGCCGCCTCCCGGCGGGTTCTGCGCCAGGTTGATGATAAAAGTTTCACTCACAAAGCGCAGGTGGGTGATTGGATTTCCGTCCACTGGAACTGGGCCTGCGATATTTTGACCCCGGCGCAGGTGCAGGCCTTAGAGCGTTATACGCGCCACCATCTTCAATTGGCTAATTTAACGTTGTAAGTCATTCCCACTCTTTACTCAAAATTTGCTAAAAAACTGAGCCGCATTTTTTGACCATTTGGCCGTTCCGGCTTGTCATGCTATCTTCAATAGTAACTCATTATTGGAGGAATAGAATTATGATGCAATCAGAGTACGAAGTTCGACTGCCGGAGGATATTGAAAACGCCTCTCCCTACACCGAATATTTTTTCCTGGTTCAAGATGGTGAAGATCAGAAGATTCGCATTCACGATTATGAAACGGTGTACAAAATTCCCGGTCTCTACGAAACGGTTGTTTCGCATATGCTGCGCTGTGTGTCGCCGGTGGTGGTGGCCGATTTGTTGGTAGAAACCGCAGCCAAACATGGCGACGATCCCGCCTCGCTCCGCGTGCTGGATTTTGGAGCCGGCATTGGCCTGGTGGGCGCGGCCCTGGCCAAACATGGGGTCAAAACAATTATTGGCCTGGACATCATCCCGGAAGCCAAAGAAGCCGCCGAACGGGATCATCCTCATGTTTATCAGCACTACTATGTCGAAGACATCGTTCATCTCAGCCCGCAAACGCGGGCCACACTAGACAGGACAGGAGTCAATAGTTTGATCTGCGTCTCGGCTATGGATGCAGGGCATATTTTGCCCGAAGCCTTTGCCCACGCCTTTAACCTGATCTCCAACGGCGGGTGGGCCGCCTTTAACCTCAAAGCCGATCATTTGCAAGCGGACACGGACGACGTTGGTTTTGCGGTGTCTTTGCGGCAGATGGTGGAAAAAGGCTGGTTCGAGATTAAAGCGGAACACCCCTACCGGCATCGGGTGCTGACGGATGGCACCGGGGTCGATTATGTGGCCATTGTGGGCCGCAAGAAAAAAGACATCCGATGGAGTACCGACCACTGACAACCGGCGACCGACCACCGCGATGATTAAGCGACTGGTGGTCGGTCGTCCGTAGTCTGTCGTCTTGATGAATTTTCGCTGATGAACAGATTATTTATCGTTGGATTAACGCTTTTTGGGTTAACAACCGGCCTGTTGCTGACCGCTTGCCAGTCCATAACCAATTATACCGCGCCGGACGGGCCGTTGTTTACCGGCGTTTATGCCGATACTCCGCCCGGATTTTCCGGCGCGGTTCGCGTGATCACCTGGAATATCAAATTTGGCGAGAATATAGATACGGCCATTACCGAATTGACTGAGGTCGAGACCCTTCAAGAGGCCGATTTTATCCTGCTGCAAGAGATGGACGAAGGTGGCGTTGAGAAGCTGGCCCAAACCTTGCAGTACAACTACGTCTATTTTCCGGCCTCGGTGCATACGCACCATCACCGAAATTTTGGCAACGCCATCCTGTCCAAATGGCCCCTCTCCCATCCCGCCAAGCTCATTTTGCCGCACAAAAATCCCAAAAACGATCAAATTCGGATTGCCGCGCGGGCGGTGGCTGCGGTGGGCCGTCAGGAAATATTGATCTACAGCGTTCACACCGAAACATTCTGGTTGGAACCGGCCAAGCGATACGCTCAGTTTGATGCTCTGGCCGCGGATATGGATGACCGTTATGACACTGTGATCGTGGGTGGAGATTTTAACACCCTTACCGCCGGCAGCATCGAAATTTTAGAAGAACGTTTAGCCCAGGCTCAGTTGAAGCGGATGTCGTCTAATGCCGGTGTCACCTTCACCGGTGGCGATATGGACCTCATCTCCGACCACATTTTTGCCAGAGGTATGACCGCCCTGGAAACCGCAGCCTGGCCTCACACCCAGGCCAGCGATCATTTTCCGGTGTGGGTGCTGTTGTCGATTGATTGATGCGTTCCTCTGCTGTTGCGGTGATATTTCACATTTCCGGCGTCTGATTGTATAATTGCTGTTTATGACTGATTTTCAAATTCGTATTCGCAGCCATATATTTCGGATAGGCGTTTTGCTGGTGTTTGTTGTGTTGGCTACCCAGCTCTGGAATCTCCAGGTAGTGCAGGGGGAGCAGTATAGCGAATTAGCCGACGCCAACCGCTTCCGGCTGATCCAGGTGCCGGCGTCGCGGGGTGTAATGTATGATCGCCATGGCGAACTGCTGGTGCAGAATCGGCCCGTCTACAACGTGGTCGTTATCCCCGCCTATCTACCGGAGGATGCCACGGCGGAAGCCGGAATATTCGCCCGGTTATCTGAGTTGCTCGATTTGCCAATCACCACGCAGGTGGAGCCGGCTGCCGGCTATAATAACGGCTATTTTCAGGCCATTACCCATCACCAGTACAATCGTCAATTGCAGCGGCAGATTGTCAATCCCCGGAGCCGGCAGTATGCGCGCGCGCCGTTGGGTATTCGAGATGCGGCCTACAAGAACCCCTACGCGCCGTTTTTGCCGGTGACGATTGCCACGGATGTTGATCCGGTGACGGTTGCCAAAATCGAAGAAGAACGAATTGACCTGCCCGGCGTGATCATTGAAGTTGAACCGTCGCGCGATTACCTGTACGGGCCGTTCACCAGCCACATGTTGGGCTACACCGGCCCCATCCCCGCCGAACAATTCGAAGATTTTTATGGGACCAAAGGCTATGGTCTCACCGATGAAGTGGGACTGGCCGGGCTGGAGGCGGAGTACGAATCGTGGCTGCGCGGCATCAAAGGCCTGGAGAGTATTGAAGTTGATGTTACGGGTCGGAAAGTGCGCACCGTCAGCCAAAGCATAGCAGCCCGTCCGGGCCACAACCTGCGTCTGACCATCGATGTTGGCTTGCAGGAAGCCACGGCCCAAGCTTTGCAGGAAGAAATGGATGAAGTTGGCTCCAAACAGGGCGTGGCTATCACCATGAATCCGCAAACCGGCGAAATCCTGTCGCTGGTGTCGCTGCCCAGTTTTGATAACAACGCCTTTTCCCAGGGGATTACCCCGCGAGAATTGTCGCTGTTGAATGAAAATCCGCAAAACCCGCTGGTGAATCACGCTATTGCCGGGCTGTACCCGCCCGGCTCCATCTTCAAAATCATCCCCGCTGCCGGCGCGCTTCAGGAACGCACCGTTACGCCTGAAATGACCTTTTTTGATGAAGGTATTCTTTACCTGCCCAATAAGTTTGAGCCGGATAATCTGGAACTGGCCCAGCCATTCTACTGCTGGCTACGAACCGGCCACGGCGAGGTCAATATGGTGGCCGGGCTGGCCTACTCGTGCGACGTTTACTTCTATCAGGTAGGCGGCGGCTACGAACCGACCGAATACGAGGGCCTGGGGCTGGAAAATATGGCCCGCTACGCCGAAATGTTTGGCCTGGGGCAGCCAACCGGCATCGATCTGCCCGGCGAGGTGGCCGGCTTGGTTCCCAACAAAAAATGGAAGCGGTTGAATTACGCCGAAACCTGGCTCACGGGTGATACTTACAATATGTCAATTGGTCAGGGGTTTGTGCTGGCCACGCCGCTGCAAATGTTGAATGCCACCGCGGCTATTGGCAACGGCGGCACGCTCTACCGTCCCTACCTGGTCAAAGAAATTCTGGACGCGGACGACAATGTGGTTGAAATTACCGAACCGGAAGTGACCCGCCGGCTTGATGTTGACCCGCAGTTTATCCAGCTTATTCAGCAGGGCCTGCGCGCGGTGATTGATTGGGACCAGGGCACAGCCCATGAGGATTTTGATGTACCCGGCGTGGTGGCTGCCGGCAAAACCGGAACCGCCGAGTTCTGCGACGAATATCCCCAATGTCTGGATGCGGATGGCCGGGTCAAAACCAGCCATGCCTGGTTTACAGCCTACGCCCCGGCTTACAACCCGGAAATTGCCACGGTGGTTTTTGTCTATGGCGGTGGCGAAGGCTCTAAAGTGGCGATACCGGTGACCAACAAGATTTTACGTTATTATTTCAATATTCCAGATGAAACGGACGAAGAAACCGAAGAGAGTGAAGAAATCGAAGAGCCGTCGCCTGTTCCGGCAGACTATGCCTTTACCGGCCGTTTGCTGGCTACCGATACCTCGGATCAAGCCGGCGCCGGTATTTCCGGCCACATTTTTGATGAAAATGGAACAGGCATCGCCGAGGTGACGGTCGAACTGCTTGCCGGCCCGCAACCTGCGGTTGAAGATGGCGCGACTCCGGTTGTGACCGGGACCGAAACCATCACCAATACCGAAACGGCAGGCGCGGAGGTTATTGCCCGGGTTGTTTCTGGCTCAAACGGTCAATTTGATTATAATGGGATAGACCCTACGTTGGTATCGGAATTACAGTTGCGTTTGCCCGATTATCCCACCACCCAAAACCTCATTCTGGAAGTTGCGGAGGGGCTGCGTTATCTGGTAGAATTTAGAGCGCAGGCAGTTGTGCCGGATGACACATCATCCGCCGATGACACATCATCGGCAGCATCGAATCAATAAGCATGCCCAACGAACGAATTGTCATTAAGGGAACCAGTGAAGGTTTGATGATTACCATCGGTGCTGGCGCGTGGCCGGGGCTGGTGGATGAATTGGACCATCATTTGGGGCAAAAAGCCTCTTTTTTTAAGGGCGGCCGGGTGGCCCTGCGGGTTGGCCCGCGCCAGCTAACGCGTTTGCAATTGGAGTCGGTGGGCCATGTGCTCAACCGGCACAAGATCAGTTTATGGGCCGTAGAAAGCGATTCGCCCGGCACACGGCAGGCCGCCGAGCAATTGGGCCTGGAAACGGATTTAGTCTCCCACAAAACGCCGGCGGAGGTTTCCGAGCCGCTGCCGGTGGGCGAGAATTCCATTGTGGTACAGCGGACGCTTCGATCCGGCCAGGTCATTTACCATCCGGGGCACGTGGTGGTCATCGGCGATGTCAATCCCGGCGCGGAGATCAAAGCCGGGGGCAGCGTGGTGGTCTGGGGGCGGCTGCGGGGAACGGTTCACGCCGGCTTTGGCGATAATGGCCTGGGAGAAAAGGCCGTTGTCTGCGCGCTGCATCTGACGCCGGTTTTGTTGCGTATTGGGGGGCAGATCACGCGTTCCCCTGGTGAGACGGATCAGGAAATTGGCCCGGAAATGGCCTCGGTTCAGGATGACCAGATTGTGGCTGAACCGTGGAAATAAACTGAACATTAAATCGAGAGTTGATCATGAGTGCAACGGTAATTACAATCACGTCTGGCAAAGGCGGGGTGGGCAAAACCACCACCACCGCTAATTTGGGCGCGGCGCTGGCAACCCATGGGAAAAAAGTGGTGGCTATTGACGCGGATATTGGCCTCCGTAATCTTGATGTGGTGATGGGCCTGGAAAACCGCATTGTGTATGATCTGGTGGATGTGGTCGAGGGCGTCTGCCGGCTGCGCCAGGCGATGATCCGCGACAAGCGTATGCCGGAACTTTACCTTATCCCCGCCGCCCAATCCCGCGAAAAAACAGCCGTAACCCCCGGCGATATGATCGAACTGGCCAACCAACTTCGGGAAGAGTTTGATTACATTTTGGTCGATTCGCCTGCCGGTATTGAACAAGGCTTCAAAAACGCTGTGGCCCCGGCAGACCGGGTGCTGATTGTCACCACGCCCGAAGTATCCGCCGTGCGGGATGCGGACCGGATTATCGGCATGATAGAAGCCGAAGAGAAAGGGCCGGGCGATTTGATCGTTAACCGGCTGCGGCTTGATATGGTGAAGCGCGGCGACATGCTGGGCACCGATGATGTGATCGATGTGCTGGCCATCAACCTTATCGGCGTGGTGCCGGAAGATGAAGCGATCATTACCTCAACCAATACCGGGCGTCCGGCAGTGATGGAAAATAACTCTCACGCCGGACAGGCCTTTAAGAATATTGCTCAACGATTAATGGGCCAGCCTGTCCCATTTATGGAGTTGGATGAGAGTGGTGCCCTCAGAAAATGGGTTTCGAAACTGTTTAAATGACGAGAAGGTGAAATCTGATGAACGCACTTCAGCGATTGCTTGGGCGTAAAGAAACCAGCAGCAAAGTGGCAAAAAATCGGCTGCAATTGGTGTTGGTTCAAGATCGGGTGAATTTACCGGCGGGCAAAATGAATCAATTGAAAGATGATTTAATTCAGGTCATATCTAAATACGTTGAAATAGACCAGGAAGGGATTGAGATTTCCCTGACCGGTAACGGGCGTCAGCAGAGTTTGACCGCGAATATTCCCGTGATTGGTTCTCGTCAGAAATAGTATTGATTATTTGTGATTGTCGTAAGCTATGGATCGTAGAATTTGGCGGCAATTTGACTGGATTTTAGTCGGCATTGTCGCTTTATTAATTTTATACGGCGTGATTATGATCTACAGCGCCAACCAAACTCAGGAAGACCTGAGAGATTTGTGGCGGGTTCAACTAACGCGGGCCGCAATCGGCTTGGTGTTGCTGGGGTTGGTGGCAGCCATTGATTACCGCTATTATGCCACCGTCTACAAATTTCTTTACATTGTGATGGTGGTATTATTGGCGGTACTGTTTATTGCCGCTGAACTTACCGCTGGCACGCTGCGCTGGTTCGATTTGCAGCTCTTCCCGGTTCAGCCCAGCGAAATTGCCAAAATAGTGGTGATCATCGTCACCGCTAAATTTCTGGCCGATCGTAACGACACAATGAACAAATTGCATAATTTGTTGTTTTCGTTGCTGCTGGTGGTCCCGCCGATGGCGCTCATCTATCTTCAGCCCGATCTGGGGACCACGATTATCATTGGCGTTGTCTGGCTGGTAATGGTGTTGATGGCCGGCGCGCACCTGTTTCATATCGGCCTGCTGGCGGTGTTTTCTATTCTGATCAGTCCGATTGTCTGGCTGACGCTGGCCGATTACCAGCGGCAGCGCGTACTGCTTTTTTTAGACCCGCAAAGTAATCCCGATGCCTATTATAATATTCAGCAGGCGTTGATCAGTATTGGCTCCGGCGGCATTGTGGGCAAAGGGTTTGGCATTGGCACCCAAAACCAATTGCACTTTTTGCGGGTGCGCCACACCGATTTTATTTTTTCGGTTATTGGGGAAGAATTGGGGCTGCTGGGCGGTTTGCTGCTCTTTGTGCTGATTGTGGCTCTGGTCTGGCGTATTATGCGGGCCGCCGATTTAACCGGCGATAACTTTGGCCGGCATATTTGCATTGGCGTGGCGGCCCTGATTTTTTTCCAATCTTTTGTGAATCTGGGGGTGAATGTAGGGCTTTTACCGGTTACCGGCACGCCGCTTCCTTTTGTGAGTTATGGGGGCAGTTCGTTACTTGCCTTTTTAATTGCCATTGGCCTGGTGCAAAGCGTTCTGATGCGGCGCAAAGCCCTGGACTTTGAGCAAGTTTGAGGCCGCAAGCGAGGTCATCATCAATCGTCTAACCTACTGGGGCATTGCCATTATGGCTCTCTGGGCCTTTGTTTTAGCCTTTTTATCACTGGCAAACTTGCTGGTATTGACCCAAATTGTTCAGTTGAGCCGGGAAAATCAACTTAACCAGGAGATGGTGTGGGTTGTCTTTGCCCTCAACCTGTTTTTTCTGTTGGGGTTTGGGGCCAGCGCGTATGGGCTGTTCAGGCGGTTGAGCTGGGGGCGCCTTTTGTTTCTGTGGATTGTTTCCTTTTGGGCGATTTCTAATTTGATTGCCTTGTTTATTCCTGTTTTCTCGCTGAACCAGAATCTCTCCCAGGCCAAAACCATAAATGCCATTCAGTACGGAGCGGCGTTTGTGCTACCCTGGTGGTATCTCAATTTGTCGCAGGTTAAAGCCATATTCGCTTCCTTATCAGAAAAACATACCAACGAGGATATATCCACTCATGACAACAACCATTAACCCCGTACGCGTTCGCTATGCGCCCAGCCCCACCGGCGATTTTCATGTAGGCAGCGCGCGGACCGTGCTTTTTAATTATCTCTTTGCCCGGCACCACCAGGGCCGTTTTATTCTGCGTATTGAAGACACCGACCAGAAGCGGTACAACCCCCAGGCCGTGCAATGGCTGCTGAATGGGCTGCGCTATTTGGAGCTTGATTGGGATGAAGGGCCGGAAGTGGGCGGTGATTACGGCCCCTACACCCAAACCGAGCGATTGGAGATTTACCAGAAATATTGCCAACAATTGGTTGATGAAGCGCATGCCTATCCATGTTTTTGCACTGCCGAACGGCTGGACGCAGTTCGCAAAGAACGGCAAAAACAGGGGTTGAGCGGGTACGACCGGCACTGCCGCAACATTGCCCCCAACGAAGCGGCGCAGCGAGTCGCCAATGGCGAAAGCCATACGATTCGCGCCAAATTACCGCTGGATGGCGAGATCACAGTTCACGATATAATTCGGGGTGAGATCACCTTTCAAAATGCCAATCTGCAAGATACGGTTATTATGAAATCGGACGGCATCCCCACCTATCACCTGGCGGTGGTGGTTGATGACCATTTGATGAAAATCAGCCACGTGCTGCGCGGCGATGAGTGGGTGAACAGTTTGCCCCTGCATATCCACCTGTACCGGGCGTTTGGCTGGGACCCGCCAAAAATGGCCCATTTGCCCCTCATTTTGAACCCCACCGGTAAAGGCAAAATGAGCAAACGCGAAGGCCGCGCCCCCGATGGGCAAATACAACCCGTTTTTGTGCGGACTTTTCAGGAATTGGGCTATTTGCCGGAAGCTATGGTCAATTACCTGGCCCTGCTGGGGTGGAGCTATGATGACAAGACCGAGATTATGAGCCGGGAAGAACTGGTTGAACGTTTCAGCCTGGATCGGGTGAATGCCTCGCCGGCCACCTGGAATTACGAGAAACTGGATCATATCAATGGCCAGTACATCCGCAATCTTTCGCCTACGGAATTGGCCGACCGCCTTTTGCCCTATGTAGCGGCAGCGGGTTACGATGTCGATAGAGAAAAAATGGAGCAGATTGCGCCCCTCATTCAAGAACGTATAAAAGTTTTGAGCGAGGCAACCACGGCGTTCCCGTTTTTCTTTGTGGAGACCCTGCCGGATTATGATGCCGCCGAGCTTATTCCCAAAAAAGGGGATGCCGCCATGGCACTGGCGGCGTTACAGCAAGCAGCGCAAACCTTGAGCAGTATTGAATTTACCCACGATCAGCTTGAAACCGCCTTGCGAGCCGATGCGGAGACGCTGGAATTAAAAGCCGGGCAGATGTTTCAACCTATTCGTGTGGCTGTTTGCGGCCAGAAAGCCGCGCCGCCTTTGTTTGATACCTTGCTGGTAATTGGACAGGCGCGCTGCCTGGAGCGGATCAACCAGGCTGTTGAAAAGCTGGCGCAATTGTCGTCAGAAAATTAATAACTTGTAACCGAATCTTTACGCTAAATTTACGGAAGTATTGACAAAATCAGTGTATCATGGCATAGTATAGACAATGCGGTTAGTCCGTAAATTTTGAAAGAAAGGAGATAAAGCACATGTTATTCCTTCCGCGTGAAGAAGGTCAAGGTCTCGTAGAATACGCGCTTATCCTGGTTCTGGTAGCTATCGTGGTTATTGCTATTCTGCTCCTGCTTGGCCCGATCGTTGGTAACGTCTTCAGCAACATTGTTGGCAACCTTTCCTAAAGTATCACGGCAACAGATTATTTATTTTATAGCTGTATTATTATTCAGTAATCAAAAAGCGCCCCATCGGGGCGCTTTCTTTTTGTCTTTTGATAAAACTCGCGCGCTATGGTGTTAGCATGTTTTCCAGTGCGGCAGCTGTGGTAACAGGTTGCAGACACGTGAAATTTTTGCATACATATACCGTTGGTTTATCCTCGATGGAGGAACGCCCGTCAACTAAATCGGGGTGTTCGGCCAGCTTGTTTTCTTGGGCCAGAGCTATCACCTGGTGGGGACGGTAGGGTTTTTGGAGTGTGTTCAACAGCTCAGTTGAGTCTGTTTGATTTTCTGGCTCGATGACGGCAATTTCTTGGGGCGGGGCCAGGGCAAATTCCAGCGCGCCCAGCCAGTGAGCAAAAGCAGCCGGATGCTGGCTCATCGGCGCTTGCAAAGCTGACAGGGCCTGGATGGCGGGCCGCTCATACCGGGTTTGGCCCGTGTATGCCGCCAGCATGAGCAGCGTGCGGACGGCCATGCTGTTGCCGCATGGGGTGGCGTTATCCTGCAAATCTTTAGGCCGCACCACCAATGCTTCGTGGTCATCGGCGGTATCAAAAAAGCCGCCTTGTTCATCTTGAAAATGCTCTAAAACCACATCCGTCAACACCTTGGCCTTTTGAAACCAGCGGGGATCGAAGGTGGTTTGGTACAACGCCAGTAAGCCATCGGCATAAAAAGCATAATCTTCCAGATAGCCCATCAGCCTGGCCTGGCCGGCGCCGGATTTCCAGGTGCGGAAGAGACGGCCATCCTTTTGCAAAGTTGACAGCACAAATTCAGCATTTTTAATGGCGATGTCGGTGTAATCGTCTCGATCCAGAACCCGCCCGGCTTCGGCAAAGGCGGCCAGCATCAGACCGTTCCAGGCGGTGATGATCTTTTCGTCGCGGGCCGGTTTGATCCGTTTTTCGCGGGCGGCAAAGAGTTTGGTTCGTGCCTGCGCCAGTTGATCGGTTAATTCTTGGGGGGAGTGTTTGAGTTCCGGGGCCAGTTGGTCCAGCGGCACCGGGATGTTCAAAATTGATTTTCCCTCGAAATTGCCCCCCGGCGTTACATCGTACGCTTTGCAGAAAAGTTCCCCCGCTTCTTCTCCCAAAATAGTTTTTACTTCGTCCGGCGTCCATAAAAAGAACTTTCCCTCTTCGCCCTCGCTGTCGGCATCTTGGGTTGAGTAGAATCCTCCATCGGGATGCCGCATTTCCCGGATGACGTAATCCAGTGTTTCCTCAACAATACGGCGATAAAACGATGTGCCGGTAAGCTGGTAGGCGTGAAGATAAAGCCGGGCCAGCAGAGCGTTGTCGTACAACATCTTTTCAAAATGGGGCACCAGCCAGACATGATCCACGGAATAGCGATGAAATCCGCCACCCAATTGATCGTACATGCCGCCTCGCGCCATTTTTTGCAGGGTGAGTTCTACAAATTCAAGTAGTTTGGGTTGCTGCGTGTGATGGTAGGCTCGCAATAAAAAATCGTAAGTCATGGGTTGGGGAAATTTTGGCGCGCCGCTTAACCCGCCGTTGGTCCAATCCAAATTCCGCGCCAGAACTTCCAGGGCCATTTCCGGCACGTTGGGTTCCAAAGCGGTTTCTGTTTCCAGGGGAATGATGCGTTGAATATGATTGAGCAGGGTATCGGCATTCTTCTCAATATCATCTCGTTGATGACGGTAGGCGCGAGCGATACTGTTCAGCACCTGCTCAAAACTGGGCATTCCCTGGCGCGGGGTGGGCGGAAAATAGGTGCCGCCATAAAACGGTTTGCCCTCCGGGGTCAGAAAAACGCTCATGGGCCAGCCGCCATGGCCGGTCAGGGCCACGACGGATTCCATGTAAATGGCGTCCAGGTCGGGGCGTTCTTCGCGGTCAACTTTGATGTTTACAAAATTTTCGTTCATGATGGCGGCGGTTTGTTCATTTTCAAAGCTTTCGTGTTCCATCACGTGGCACCAATGGCAGGCCGAATAGCCGATGCTCAAAAATATCGGTTTGTTCTCAGCTTTGGCTTTATTCAGGGCTGTTTCGTTCCATGGATACCAGTCAACCGGGTTGTTGGCGTGCTGTAAAAGATACGGGCTGGTTTCTTGCGCAAGTTGATTGGACAAGTTGGCCTCCTTTTTTATAAAACTATTTGTAAAAATTATACATGCGAAACGAGAAATGCAAAGTTGTAAATAATCGGATTGATAGTGGACGTCTCTTTCTGCCGCATTTATAATAAAACTATCCTCTATCCAGTTAAACGGGAGGTTCAATGTTTAAAGAAGGAATGATTCACAATCCACATCTGGACGGTGAGACATTTATGTGGCAAGGCGGGTCGGTGGGCGTGCTGCTATCACACGGCTATACCGCCTCCAGCGCCGAGGTGCGCCCCCTGGCGCGGTTGCTGCACGCGGAGGGCTATACGGTGGCCGGACCGCTCTTGCCGGGCCATCTGACAACACCGGCGGAGATGAACCGTTGTGTCTGGCAAGATTGGGCCGGGGCAGTGGACGCGCTCTATCGCCGGCTGGCCGATCAATGCGAGCGGGTTTTTGTGGGTGGCGAATCGATGGGGGCGTTGTTGGCTCTCCATACCGCCACCCGGCATGCGGAGGTGGCCGGGCTGCTGATTTACGCGCCGGCTTTGCAGGTGGCGCCCCGTGTCAGGTTTCTGGCCCCGCTACTCCACCGCTTTGTGCCTTACGTCAAAAAAGGAACACTTGGCACGCCCGATTTATGGCAAGGGTACATGGTCAATCCGGTGAGCGCCCTGGTGCAGCTGTTGATCTTGCAGCGGGTTGTGCGCCGGGAACTGCCCCGGATTCGCCAGCCGCTGCTGCTGGTACAGGGACGGCTTGACAGGGATATTGATCTACGGGGTGTTGAACTACTTTATCAGACGATTGGCTCTACGATGAAGGCGTTGCACTGGATGGAACATTCCGGTCATACGGTCATCCTGGATCAAGAATTGGAGGCGGTGGGTCAATTGACCCATCAATTTATGCAAAAGGTGTTAAATCAATAATTTTATAAAATAATGCGGCTCCGTAAGTAGCTTCGCACCCGCGCGCTTTGTTCTCGAACCAGACCGGGAATGCGTTTGGGCACGGCGCGTAACCGGGTTTGTTTCTCTTCAGTGTAGGTTGGAGAACTCTGGTAAAGATGGGCCTGCTCGTAAATCCGTTCGGCAATGGTCAGGGCGGCCTCGGGCCGGGCCAATCGAGCCGCGTTTTGAGTCATTTCCATCAGTGAGGGATTGTTAGGGGTCAGCCATTCTGACAGCAGAGCCGCAATTTCTTGCGCTTCGGTAACATACGCGCCGGCCTTGTGCTTGAGTACGTATTCTACGTTGCCTTCTTCCTGTCCGGGGATGTAGTCAAATAAAATAAGCGGCAGTTCGGCCACAAAAGCCTCGCTGATGCAGCCAGGGCCGGCCTTGCTGATGAACACATCGGCTGCGCCCATCAACTCCGGCATATTGTCAACAAAGCCAAAGATCGTGGTGGGGATTTCCCAATCAACCGCTTCCAGCTTTTTCTTGAGCGATTGATTGCGCCCGGCCACAATCATCAACTGCGCCTGGGAGACGGTTTGGGCCGTCTGGCGGGCAATATCCATCATCGGGCCAAAGCCCTCGCCGCCGCCAACCAGCAAGATGGCCGGGCGGTGGGGGTCAAGCCCTAATTTTTGCCGCAGCGCGTTTTTTTCTTCAGAAATGCCGTGGGCAAATTTTAGGGCCACGGGCTGGCCCACCACCTCTACCCGGTTAACCGGCACACCGTTTTCCAGAGCCTGCTTACGCGCCGGCTCGGTGGGAACCAAACAGAGGGTGGTGCGCGGGTTGTACCAGGTATGGTATCCTTTAACCATATCGGTGACAACGGTAATGAACGGAATTTTGAGGCGTGCGTGCCGTAAAACCATCAACGGAAATTGCGTAATCAGCGGGTGAACGGAGACAATGACATCGGGCCGGTAACGTCGAAAGAGTTTCAACAGGCCGGGCGCGATGAGCGGGTAAACCGAGGCCAGAAAGGTGTCAACCAGACGCGGTTTGTTGTCGAGCAGCCAGAAGGCTTTCCACATCCAGACCGCCTCGTTAACGATCCAGCCGTAACTCTTACCGATTTTTGAAACCGGCCAGGCCACGTGGTTTTCCCAGGCGTCCACAATCGATACGGTTACTCCCGCCCCGTACAAATATTCCAACGCTTCTTTGATGGCTTCGGCAGCGGCCCGATGGCCTCCGCCGGTATTCGACATCAAAATAAGGATGCGTTTGGGATCATCCTCGTGTATGGGTAGAAAATTTCCTCGCTCCTTCATCATTGTAACCATGCTCTCCCTCTATCAGGTGGGTAAAGGGGGTATTTTATTACCCCGTTCTAAAAATTTTTTCACTTGTTTGATAAATTTGCTGCGCGGCAGCAAGACTTTACGTTTACAGTTTAAACACACGATTCCAATATCAGTTCCTAATCTGACCACCCGCCAATCGGTGCCGCCGCACGGATGGGGTTTGCGCATGCGTACAATATCGTCTAAGCGAATATCGGTTGGATCCATAGTATATCTTATCTGTGTAAAGCCAATGTCAAGCGTGTGTTAAATCCGGTTAATGATTGCCCCGTTTATGCCTCAAATGAGCTTGTTTCAGCCTCAAAATGTGTCGGCGCGGCAGTGTCCAGATCAAACTGTGTGCTGCCGAAAAGCATCTTGCGCCAGATAATCAGGGTAACTATTCCCAGTGACACCCCAAACCACAGCGTAAAGAAACGGATCAACAGGGTGGCCGTAACCGCCACGGTTTCCGGCAGGCCCACCTGCGCTTGCAGCAAGCCGGTCATGGTGATCTCGGCTGCGCCCAAACCGCCAGGCATGCTCGACGCGCCGCCTAAAATCGAGCCGAGGGCCAGGATAAAAATGGCAATGAGCGCCAGTTCTATCGAGGCGGGGATACCCAGCCCGATCAGCACCAGGAAAAACGCCAGTCCTTCCGCCGTCCAGGAAACCAGCCCCACCCCTACGCCCACCAGCAGATTTTTCAGCCGAAGGAGCCGGTACGTGCTTTCATATAGGGATCGCAGATGGTGCATAAATTTGGAAATCACCGGCAACCTTTCGCCGATGTCCAGACATCCTAAGACCAGGGGCCGAATCTGGCTGATGATGACCGCCACTACAATGACGCCCAGAATAGACAGTACCGCCGCCCGGTAGGCGGGGTAAACCAGCGCGCCCAGCAGGGCCAGAATGGCCATAGCCAGGGCGTCGGCAATCCGGTCGATAATGGTTGACGGCGCGCTTTGGGCCGGCTCCGCCCCGGTAAGGTTTTTGAGCCATACCACCCGGATGAGTTCGCCCACTTTGCCGGGGGTCAGCGTGAGCGCAAATCCGCCGATAAAAACGCGCAGGCTGGTCCAAAAAGAGATGTTGTGGATGCCGATTTGTTGCAGATAGTAGTGAAATCGCGCGCCGCGCAGCAGGTAGTTGACCATGGTCAGCCCCAGAATAAACGGAATGAGGCTCCATTGAAAACTCTGTAACTGGCGGCTCACGGCTTGAATATCGCCGTACAGCAGCAGCGCCACAAAAACAACAAAACCAATGCCCAGGCCGATGGCAAACTTCTTCAAAAGACTCTTGTTCAAAATATACCTCCGATGTCAGACATAAGATTATATCAGAGGTTGCCGGTTGGGGCAACGGCCTGTTGCCTGTTGCGCCCGGGGTTGGTAAAATGTATGGTGCTTTAAAACCATACGCAGTTGACGTTATTTTGTTGCATCATTGAATGGGAGAGTTTGATGAACACCGAATTTTTTGATGATCCGATTGATGTGGTGGGCACGATGGATAAAGAAGGCCAGGTGACATTGCAAAGCATCACCTGGCAGGGCCAATCTTACCCCCTGGTAACCGGGGGACGCCAATGGCTTGATGAAGAAGGCCGGCACGTCATGGCCCAGGCCGTCGATACAACCCGCTTTGAATTATTATTAACTCGTGAGGATCTGCTGTGGCGCGTCAAAAAAGTCTGGCGTCCACAATTTATGGCCTGATTGTTTGCCCATTAACCGGGGAAAAGCGCAGCATCACCTCGTTGAGGCTCTTTTCGGAGCCAACAATGGTCACGCGGTCGCCTATTTTTAGCTGGGTATAACCATGGGAGATCAACAGCCGCCCGCCGCGATGCACGGATAAAATCAGCGTATCCAGCGGCAGCCGGAGGTCTCGCAGGGCCGTGCCGTGCAGGTTTGGGTTGCACACTTCCAGGTCGATAATGTCTTGCCCCGCCTCCATTCCCAACAGCAGGGAAGCGGCTGTTGGCGAGCGGACCAGGTGATCCAGCAAGCTGACAATCGCGGTACTGGGATCAACAATTAAGGCCCCCAATTTGTGAAACTTATCAAAGTTGCGTCGGTCATTCAACCGCACGACCAGGTTATCGGTGCCGAAATGCTCATAAGCCAGTTCGCAGATTTGATAATTTTCCTCGTCAGAGAGCAAGGTGATAATTGCCTCGGTTTTTTTGGTTTCCAGTTGTTGCAGCGTTTCAAAATTTATCTCTGTGATGGGATGGATGTCAAAATTTTCCCCGGCAACCTCTTCGATGTAATTGGCTTTGCGGGTGGCAATTTTCACTTCCCAGCCATGCTCCCGCAACTGGTGCGCCAGGGCAAACGATTGGCCTTCCAGGCCAAAGATGATGGCGTCCCGCTGCCCGTCGAATTCAGGTGTTTTGGCCCGGGTGTGGGCTTCTTTAACCAGGTAGATAGCCCATTTGAACAGCGGCGGCCCCACAATCTGGTTGATGACGATCACCGCGATGATCATGGTGGCAAATGCTGCGCCCCATTCAGAGAATTCAACGGCCACTTCTTTGGCCAATCCCAGCCCGATGCCCGCCTGGGTCACATAGGCCAGCCAACTCAAGCGATTATGTTTCATCGGATCGCGGGCAGCCACCCCGCCCCCAAAGGAGCCCAGAAAAATGCCCATCAATCGAACCACAAAGAGCGCCAGGGCAATCGGCCAGATGTCGCCCAGAATATCCAGTTGCAGCGCCGCGCCGGTAAGCGTAAAAAAGGCGATGTAAATGGGCGGCGCGATCTGGCGGAGAATTTTTAGAAAATCGCTGCGGTATTGGCTGTAGTTGGTCACTACAAAACCGCCGATCATGCAGGCCAGCAACGGTTCCAAAAAAATCTCAAACGAAAGATTGTTGTGGGTAGAATGTCGAATGAGGTCTGAAATAACAAAAATGCCGTAGCCCAGCAATAAAACATAGCTGATCTTTAAGCCGTTGTGGATTCGGGAGGCCAGCACAAATTGCAGCGCGCGCCCCAGTAAAAAGCCCATCGCCAACGAAATAGGCAGTTCAACCACCAGTAATATCAGCAGGCCGGTATCAAATCCACCGCTCGTGGTGATCAAAATATCGGCCAGCGACGAAGCAAGGGCAAAAAGAAAAATCACCAAAACATCAGAAATCATGGTGACACCCAGCACAGTTTGCGTAAATGGCCCCCTGGCCCGCAGTTCATTCACAATGGCAATAGCTGAAGATGGCGACCGCGCGACCAGAATAGCTCCGGCCAACGCGGCAATGCCCAGGCGGACATTGGGCGTCATCTCTTGCATAAAAGGGATAAAATCGGCCAGCAGAAATACGGTGGTGGCTCCCAAAATAGGGATGATGATGACGTTCCCCACCGTAACCCGCACAATGCTCTTGAGCCGGTTTTGCAATTCTCGCAAATAAAGCTCGCTGCCGGCGGCAAAGGCAATCACAGCCAGCGACACTTCATCCACAAACCGGAGCTGTTCCACCGCCTGTACGGAAATGAGACCAAGCATGTACGGGCCGGCAATGATCCCGGCAAACAAAAACCCGCTGATGAGCGGCAGGTTGATTTTGGTGAAGAACTGTCCAATCTGGTTTGAGGCCAATGCAATAAAAGTAAATGCGATAGCACAGATAAAAATCTCACTCATAGCCATGGGTAACTCTGTGAAACCTCCGTTCAGCTTGGAAGCGCAGCGGCTTCTGTTGTTCCTGTTTGGTTTATTTTGATTCGATTTGCTTGATCGCCCACGCTGCGTGGGTTCGAATGAGCGGTTCCGGGTCCGCGGCAGCTATTTTTAAGGCCGGCAGCGCTTCTGGATTACCCCAATTACCCAGGGCCACCGCCACATTACGCAGCAGGCCGCGCCGTTTGGCCCGTTTGATGGGGCTGCCTTTAAAACGCTGCTGAAAGGCGGCTTCATCCAGCGCCATCAGGTCCAGCAATTTGGGCGCTGCCCGATCGGGGTCATACTGCAAAAATGTTTCTCGCGTGGGCCGGCTGTAGCGCCGCACCCAGGGGCAAATTTCCTGGCATTCGTCGCAGCCGTAAATCCAATTTCCCAGCAAGGGACGCAATTCAACCGGAATATCTTCTTTATGCTCGATAGTCAGGTAAGAGATACAACGGTTGCTGTCCAAAACATAGGCCGCCGGAAAGGCGTGAGTCGGGCAGATCTCCAGGCAGCGGGTACAGTTGCCGCAGGTGCCGATACGTTTTGATTCGCCCGGCTTACTGCCGGCGCAGGTGGCGCCGCTTTCCGAGGCGGGATTATCGTAATCCAATTCCAGATCAACCAGAATCTCGCCCAAAAACAGGTAAGACCCCATGCCGGGGTTGATGAGCAGCGTATTTTTACCCACAAAGCCCAGCCCGGCTTGGGCCGCAAACTCCCGTTCCAGAACGGGGCCGGTGTCCACGTAGGATCGCTGGCTGAGAGAACGGCCCGTTTCGGTCTCGACAAACGCGCCCAATTCTCGCAGGCGGGGCAGCATGATGTTATGGTAATCCAGCCCCCAGGCGTACCGGGCGATGCGTCCCCGCGAACGATCGTTCCACAACTCAGCCGGCGGATCGATTACAAAATAGGACAGCCCCACCACAACTACCGATTGAGCGCCGGCCACCACCCGGCGAGGGTCTTCCCGGCGCTTCGGCTGCCGTGCCAGCCACTGCATGCTGGCAGCGTAACCTTGATTCAGCCAGCGGCGGTACGCCTCGGCGTGGGGCGCGCGGCTGGCGGGTGCAAGGCCAATCAGATCGAATCCCAGTTCATATGCTTTTTCTTTGATGCGTTGGCTTAGTGTTAATGACATTGAATTTTGGGTAAATATACACCGATTCCACCTGCCGCAAAAAAACAGCCCCTGCTTTTAAGCACAGGGGCCGTTTTCTATTGCAGCTTCTAAAATGATATTTCTATCGCCCATTCCCGGATGGGAAATTCTCTCCCAGATACCGGACCACCGAGCGGAACGAGATCACGCTGTCGGGCTTGCCTTCTTCGTCAACAATGGGGATGTGGCGGAACCCATGCATCGACATCAAGTGGAGGGCGTAAGCAATGGTGTCGTCGCAGGTGAGCGTGGTCACTTTACTGCTCATGTAATCCTTCACCTTTTCTTCTTCCAGGTTTTCCACCTTGCAGGCCACCTTTTTAAAGACATCGGCTTCGGTAAATACGCCCGCCAGTTTTTCGTCGTTGTCAATCAGCACCATCAGGCCCACATTGAGTTTTTTCATGGTGGCGATGGCTTCGGCCAGCGAGAGATCCACATGGCCGATGAGCGGCTTTTTGGGTTGCAGGTCGTTCAACGTGCCGGTGATGAGTGAGGGCTTTTCGGTTGAGCCTTCCCCTTCTTCATGGAAAACAACGCCGGTGTATTCCTCGTCAAACTCGCTGGGGCGGGGCGCGTCTTCGTTCACGCTGTGCCCGTTTTTGTGGCCGTTACCCTGCTCCGTATCGGCAGAAACTTCCCAGGTATCGGCGGCGTGATAAAGCTGGTGTAAATCGCCTCGGCCTTTGGCTTTGACCGCATCATTTATCTGATCGATTACCCCGGTTTCGTAAACCAGCTCGTCGGTGGCGTGGAAAACGCCAATCGGTTCGGGATAATCCGGCTGCCGCATCCGGCTGAGCATATAAGCCAGGCTGGAAGGCGCTTTTTCGCTGTGAACCAGCAAATCCTCTTCCGGGAAGTTCTCTAAGGAGACAATTTGCGGTTCCAAACAGCCTTTCAACGTAATGCCCTTGTCTTTGTCTTTGCCAAAGATCATCGGCTGGCCTTCTTCCAGGTAAAGAAGATACTCGTCTTTGGTTTCCCGGTCGGTGGCGTAAGACCAGGCGCCATCGTTAAAGATAACGCAATTCTGGTAAATTTCTACAAATGAAGTGCCTTTATGTTCGGCGGCCCGCCGGAAGATTTCGGCCATATGTTTCACATTGGTGTCTACCGTGCGGGCAATAAAAGTGGCTTCCGCGCCAATGGCCACCGACAGCGGGTTAAAGGAGTGCTCCACCGACCCCATCGGCGAGGATTTGGTTTTGTGCCCCCGCAGCGAGGTGGGCGAATATTGCCCTTTGGTCAGCCCGTAAATCCGGTTGTTGAACAGAATGATGTTGACATCCACATTGCGGCGCAGCACGTGTAGCAGGTGGTTCCCGCCAATCGACAAACCATCGCCGTCGCCGGTAATAATCCACACGCTGAGATCAGGATTGGCCAGTTTCAGGCCGGTAGCCAGGGTTGGCGCGCGCCCGTGAATGCTGTGGATGCCGTAAGTATTCATATAGTAGGGAAATCGGCTGGAGCAGCCAATGCCCGAGATAAAAACAAAATTCTCTCTGGGGATGCCCAAATCCGGCAGCACTTTTTGCATTTGGGCCAGAATGGCGTAATCGCCGCAGCCGGGACACCAGCGGACCGTTTGATCGGATACAAAATCTTTTCGGGTCAGTTCTATAGTTGCTTCGCTCATGGTTATCTCCTTCTACGCCAGCAGCGATTCTATTTTGAGTTCAATTTCTTTGATGGCAAACGGCCGGCCCTGAACCTTGGAGAAGGGGATAAAGTTGTGCGTGCCGTATGTTCCCCTCAACAAAATAATCAATTGGCCTTTGTTCATTTCCGGAACCAGAATGCGGTCGAAGCGGCTGAGAATATCGCCCAGATCGCGGGGGAAGGGGTTGATGTGGCGAATATGGGCGTGAGATACGGGCAGGCCGCGTTTTTGCGCCCGGTGTACCGCCGAGCGTACCGCGCCGTAGGTGCTGCCCCAACTGACCACCAATAGATCGCCTTCCTGGGAGCCTGAAACGTACTGGTTAGGGATGATGTCGGCCAGGCGGGCCACTTTTTCGGCCCGGTCGTGGATCATCTGCTCGTTTTCATCCGGCACGTAGGAGACATTGCCGGTTTCGGGCTGTTTGGCCAAGCCGCCCAGGCGATGCTCCAGGCCGGGCGTGCCGGGAATAGCCCACGGGCGGCCCATGGTTTTGGGGTCCCGTTTGTAGGGCTTGAATCTGTCGCTGCTTGCGCCATTTCCGCCGGCAGCCGTAGGATGTTTGACCTCGATGGGCGGGATGTCGTCTGGATTTGGAATCAGCCACGGTTCGGAACTGTTGCCCAGATAGCCGTCGCTCAGGATGAAAACCGGGCTGCTGATGCGTACGGCCAGACGAAAGGCTTCAATGGCCGTATCAAAACAGTCGGCGGGCGAGCTGGGCGTGAGCACCGGGATGGGGCTTTCTCCGTTGCGCCCGTACATGGCTTGCAGCAAGTCAGACTGCTCGGT
This sequence comes from uncultured Caldilineaceae bacterium, assembly GCA_964612485.1. GTDB lineage: Bacteria > Chloroflexota > Anaerolineae > 4572-78 > J111 > JAFGNV01. The sequence goes on along the minus strand of CAZTFF010000003.1, from coordinate 89,240 downwards.
TTTGGTGGGCAGGCCGGTGCTGGGGCCGCCGCGTTGCACATTGACAATCACCATCGGCAATTCCAGCATCAGGGCCAGGTTGATGGCTTCGCTTTTAAGGGCAACCCCGGGGCCGCTGGTGCCGGTTACGGCAAAAGCCCCGCCAAAGGCCGCCCCAATCACCGATCCCATCGCGGCGATCTCGTCTTCTGCCTGGAAGGTCCGCACATCAAAATGTTTCAACCCGGCCAAAGCGTGCAAAATATCGCTGGCCGGCGTGATGGGGTAAGAGCCGTAAAACAGAGGTTTGCCCGCTTTGTGGGCGGCGGTGACCAGGCCCAGGGCTATGGCTTCGTTGCCGGTAATTTTGCGGTAAACGCCCGGTGTCAGGTGCGCGCGCCGGATGCGGTAACGGGTCTGGAACGCTTCGGTGTTGTGGCCCACGCTGTACCCGGCCCGCAGCGCGGTTTGATTGGCCTTGACCAGCGCCGGTTTTTTGGCAAATTTTTTGGCAATGTAATTCATCGAGGTGTCCAGCGAACGGTCGTAGATCCAAAAGGTGAGGCCCAGCGCAAAGAAGTTCTTGCAGCGGTCGATGTCTTTGGCGCTGAGGCCCTCGATGTCTTCCAGGGCGTGGCGGTTGAGGGTGGTGATGGGCAATTTGTGAACTTCGTAGCCGTCCAACGAGCCGTCTTCCAGCGGATTGCTCTCGTAATCGGCTTTTTTGAGATTGCCTTTGGTAAAGGCATCGGTATTGACAATAATTTTTCCGCCGGATTGAAGATCGCCCAAATTGGCTTTAAGGGCGGCGGGATTCATGGCTACCAAAACACGCGGGGCATCGCCGGGGGTTAAAATATCTTCGCTGGAAAAGTTAACCTGAAAACCGCTGACCCCGGCCAGGGTGCCGGCGGGGGCGCGGATTTCGGCGGGAAAATCGGGCAGGGTGCTGATGTCGTTGCCAAAGACGGCGTTGGTGTCGGTAAATTGGGTGCCCGTTAACTGCATTCCGTCGCCGGAGTCGCCGGCAAAGCGGATTGTAATCGAGTCTACGTCTTCAAAATCCATATGCTTGATTTGTTCGGCCATAATGTTTCCCCTTTCTTATGCGCCTCCTCGTTTTTTGGCTACCTGTTCCGGGTTGGGCGGCAGGTTGTAAACCGATTCCGGAAAACGATCGCTGAGATATTTGATGATGGCGTAGTGGGTCAGGTTGCCAATAACTTTACCTGCTTCATCGATGACCGGAACATTGCGGAAATGTTTGAAATCCATCAGGGCCAGCGCCAGATCGGCGCGGCTGTTGCTGTTGACGGTCAGCGGGTTGAGGGTCATTACATCATCAATGGGCAGGTCCCACACTTCGCGGTTATCCACCACTTTCCGTAAAATATCGCGGTCGGTAAAAATGCCTACCAGCGCTTGTTCGTCGTCAACAATCACGGCGCAGTTTTGGTTCTCTGCCTGCATTTTTTCAACCGTCGTTTTGACAGAAGTTCCAACGCCCACCCTTGTAAAATTTTTTAGGTCAAGATGGCTGACCTGTTCTTGTTGCAAATCGGTTTCAAGACTCATATTTGCTCCTTTGCCCTATTAGTTTGTTTGCTTACAAAACTTCGACTTCATAAGTTCGCCCCAGTTCCGTTTGAGCCAGGGGAACTCAACCAGAAACTGAGGCGTCAGAAGTTTATCTTGCCATAGATTGTTATGCTCAGTAGATCCAATTTTCAGACCTGACAGGTTTCAGAAATTGATTTAATTGTCGAACTATCTTGATTATCAGCTTTCTGAACGCCAAATAGTGACCTTGAAAACCTGTCAGGTCTTGCATGCTTGAAGAATTTGGATCCACTGATGCTACAAAATATTGTAGCCAGGGTGTCTGGAAATTTAAAATAATAACGGTATCTTTAGTCCGTACCATCATTTTAAGATCACATAAAAAATCCTCACCGAATCAGGGTGAGGATCAATGTATAAAAAGGCAATCATCGACACTGACAATTCGGCCTGAGATATTTGAATCTTGTTAAAATCGGACTCTTGATCTTTCCCAACACCTTGCATGGAGGGGATTATACTGAAAGCAAGTAGGGTGTCAAGGGATCATTGCCGGGGTTGGCCGGGTACGTATCAATGCCTAAAATGACGCGCGCCGGTAAAGACCATGGCCAGACCTAACCGGTTAGCCGCCTCGATAACCTGTTCGTCTCGAATAGAGCCGCCGGGCTGCACCACGGCAGTAACGCCGGCTTGGGCGGCGGCTTCAACGCCGTCGGGAAAGGGAAAGAAGGCATCGGAGGCCAGAACGGCGCCCTGGGCTTTTTCGCCGGCTTTGGCGGCAGCCAGTTGGGCCGCATCCACCCGGCTGGGCAATCCGCCGCCAATGCCCACGGTGGCGGTTCCCGCCGCAAACACAATGGCATTGCTCTTGACATGCTGGCAGGCTTTCCAGACAAATTTTAGCGCCGCCGCTTCTTCGTCTGAAGGCTGCCGTTCGGTGACAACGCGCCACTCGGTGCCGGCGGGGTCGCCAAAATCACGCTGCTGTACCAATACGCCGCCGGCAATGGCCCGGAGTTCCAACTCGGCCTGCACGGCTTCAGGAATCTCCACCAGACGGCAGTTTTTACGACCGGCCAGAACTTCGCGCGCCTCGGCGCTGAAGGCCGGGGCCGCAATGGCTTCCACAAAAAGATCACCCAACGCCAGGGCAGTTTCGGCGTCAAATTCGCGGTTGGCGGCAATCACGCCGCCAAAGGCGCTGACCGGGTCGGAGGCCAGGGCCTGGGGAAAAGCCGCAGCCAGATTACCGGCGCAGGCGATGCCGCAGGGGGACAGGTGTTTGACAATCACCACGCACGGCTCCTCAAACGATTGAGCCGCCTGCCACGCGGCGTCCAGATCGAGCATGTTGTTGTAGCTCAGGGGTTTGCCTTGCAGTAGCGTGCCGCCCAGTGGTCCAAGGTCGGGATCGCTGGCGTACAGGGCGGCGGCCTGGTGGGGGTTTTCACCGTAGCGCATGGCCTGGGTTTGAGTCAAAGAGAGGGCTATGGTGGCCGGCAGGGGTTCCCCCGCCAATTTTTCCAGGTAGCCGGTAATGGCCGCGTCGTATTGGGCGGTGTGGGCAAAGGCTTTGCGGGCCAGTTCGGCCCGGCGTTCATCCGGCAGGGTGTTGCCGGCGGCCAGTTGATTGGCAACAGAAGCGTAATCGGCGGGATCGCAGATCACCGCCACGCGGGCAAAGTTTTTGGCCGCCGCCCGGAGCAGGGCCACCCCGCCAATGTCGATGTTTTCAATGGCTTCTTCCAGGGTAACGCCCGGCCTGGCGATGGTTTGCCGGAAGGGGTACAGGTTGCAAACCACCATATCGATGGCGCGGATGCCATGCTGCTCCAGTTCTGCGTGGTCGGCGGCGGTATCGCGGGCCAAAATACCGCCGTGAATTTTGGGGTGCAGGGTTTTGACCCGCCCGCCCAGCATTTCCGGGGCCTGGGTCAGGTCGGCCACCTCGGTGACGGCCAGGCCCGCGCCGGTCAGGGCGCGGGCCGTGCCGCCGCTGGCTACAAAGTCCCAGCCTGAATCGGCCAGGATGCGGGCAAAATCGATCAACCCGTTTTTGTTGGCAACAGATAGTAGTGCGATTGGCATAGTGCTCACTCCGTAGATTTGTTTTAGTGTTTTATTCGTACCTTCTCAATAATCTGGGGTAGAGTTGGTTGAGCTTGTCGAAACCAACGGTCTTCGACAGGCTCAGACCTCGTTCCCCCGAAATATTGAGAGGATACTTTTATTCTTCGAAAATCTGCGCGTCCACAATCACTTCAACCTGTTCAAAGCCCAGCGAATAGAGCAGGTTCTCAAAGTAGAGCTGGCCGTACTCATTGGCTTTTTCCAGGATACCGTTTTGCACGGCGGCCTCTTCGATGGCGTTTTTTGATTGGGCCAGCGCCTCGCCCTGAAGGTTGGGGTCGTTTTCATCCAGCAGAAGGTTGTTTTCGTAGTAAACAATGTGGGTGCGTTCAAAATTGATGCTGCTGTTGAGTATTTCCGGCGCGGGCAGAATCAGCCGGGCTTTTTTGCCTTCGACCCATAAATCTTCTTTTGATAATTTGTCCAGATCAAACCCCGCTTGCACATCGCCATAGACCAGCATCAACAGGCTTTCTTTGGTGCCCAGCAGCGAATCGAGCCAGCCTTCGGCGCTTTTTTCGTTGTAGATTTCGGCCATGGTGTTGAATTCCACCGTAGCCAAATCAGCTTTGGATTTGATGCCCTGGATGGTGATGATGGGCGGCGGCAGCGGCGTGGGGGTAACGGTTGGCAGCGGGGTGGGCGCGGCGGTGCGGCTGCTATCTACGCTTAACCGGCCAATCAAAAACGCTATCAGGCCGATGCCCAATAGCGCGACGATGGCAATACCGCCCCACAACAGGTATTGGCGTTGTTGTTCCTGGGTCATAGATCGCTCTCTTCAACATTGATAATAATATTGGTAAAACCGAGAGACCGTAGCAGGTTTTCCAACTGAATGCGGCCGTAGTCTTCGGCTTTTTGAATGATGCCGCGTTCCAGCGCCCAATTAGTGAGCGCCTGTTCTGCGGTTTGCCGGGCGCGGGCTTCCAGGCCGGGGTCCGGGGAAACCAGAAAGCCGGTTTCCCGCCCGTACACGTAGGTGCGTTCGTTGTCGATGCGGCTGTAAAGCACCTCCGGCGCGGGCAAGGTGATGTTTACGGTGGTTCCTTGAACTACAATATCATCTTTGCTGACTTTGCTTAAATCGAATCCGGCCACCACTTCCCCTTCGGCCACCAGCATAAGTTTATCGCTGCCGACAAGCTCTTCCCAAAAATTGCCGGGTTCGTTCTCCAGGTCAACCACGGTCTGCATCACAAATTCGGCGGTTTCCAGCCGGCCCAGGGCATTAATATGGGTGATGACCACAATGGGGGTGGGCGTGGGTGTGGGGGTATCGGTTGGGGTGGGCGTCGGCGTTTGGGTGGGGCGGGGGGTAGCGGTTGGCCCGGCGGTTGAAGTGGGCCGGGGCGTGACCGTGGGGGTATTGGTCACAAAAATCAGCGGGGTTGGCGTGGTGGTGGCTACCTGGGTTGGCGTGGTAAAGGCCGCCGGTGTGGACGCTTCGGTAAAAATAATGCCACTTTGACGGCCAAGCAAAAAGGCCGTCATGCTGATAATGATGGTCAGACCGACAAAGAGTAAAGCCAAGAGAGCAACGCGGATATCTTTGCGATCCAAGATTCCAACCCTTTCATTGAATTAATATTCGGTGTACCACGCGGGCAAACCAGCCCGGATCAAAACTATCTTTGAATATGGTGACCACGGTCGTATTGCTGGCCGGGCCGGTGCAAATTGACTGGCGCAGGGCAATGGCCGTGTCTTTACTGTTCCAACAGGTCAAAAGAATCAGTGGAAGACTTTGGCCCAGCTTTACCACGTCATCAATCCATTGTTGGGTTCCCGTATCTTCTACCGGATGATCGGGAACGCCCAGTATGGCCAGGGTACTGGTTTTTACAACTTTGGTTGATTTTTGAATCGGGATCGCGCGCTGTTCAAGCACGCGTCCCCCCAGTTGGCCCACATGCCGGGCAATAATTTTGCGCCAGCTATGATCCGGGTCTATCAACAGGGCCTGCCATTGGGGGGCAGGTTGGGGCGATATTCCCCAACTGACCAGTTCCCGTTCAATCGTAATGATGGCATCCTGTTCTGCCGTCAGGGCGTTGTGGATGGCCAGCGGCGTATCCGGTCCATATTGGGCCGCCTGGCGCTCCAGATAATTCAGATTACGCCGGTGCTGTTTGAGCAGCGCCTGTTTTTGTTCAATATCAGCCTGGTCATTCATTGGACTTCCTTGGGAGAATGTGTTAACAATGTTAAAAATGTTAAAGCGTTACCATTCTACCAAATTCTGCCAAATTTGCCAAGCTGATGTTAAAATTTCGCTCAGTGAAACAGGTTGTTATTTGTGCCGCTTTTCCAACTCGGCCACCACATCATTCCAGGTTAAATTTCGTGTTTTCAGCAGGACCAGGCTGTGATACACCAGATCGGCCATTTCTTCTACCAGCCGCGCGTCGGATTGGGCCAGGGCGGCCACAACAACTTCGGTGGCTTCTTCGCCAACCTTTTGGGCTGCTTCAACCGGATCGGCCAGCAAGTTATTGGTGTACGAGCCTTCCTGCGGATTCTGTTTTCTATCGGCAATAACCGCCGCTAATTTATCAATAAAATTCACTGCGCTATCCTGCGACCCTGCTCCTTTGCTACTTTATACGTCAACTTCAAACATAGCTTCACGTTCCGGCCCCACGGAAACATACCGGATTGAAACGCCAATCAATTCTTCCAGCCGCTTGAGATAATTTTGGGCAGCGGTGGGCAATTGCGCCCAGGCGCGGGCGGCGCGGGTTGATTCGGCGGGCCAGCCGGGCCAGGTTTCGTAAAGGGGTTCAACCTGCTCAAAGATCGGCGTATCGGGTACGGTGTGGATTTCGCGTCCATCGGGCAGGCGATAGGCGGTGCAGATTTTTAGTTCGGGCATACCGTCCAGTACATCCAGCTTGGTAAGGGCGATGTCGGTGAAGCCGTTGAGATAGGCCACATAATTCAGAGCCACGGTATCAAACCAGCCGCAGCGGCGCGGGCGTCCGGTGGTTGCGCCGAACTCGTTGCCTTTTTCGCGTAGCCATTGAGCTACCTCGTTATCTCCCTGATCTGTCGGCACAGGGCCGCCTCCCACCGCCGTGGTGTAAGCTTTAACCACGCCAATCACCCGGTCGATGGCCTGGGGTGGCAGCCCGGCCCCCACCGGGGCAAATGTCGCCGTGGGGTTGGAGGAGGTGACGTAGGGGTAGGTGCCCCAATCCAGATCGCGCATGGCGGCCAGTTGGCCCTCAAGTAAAATTGGCCTGTTTTGCTTGTAAGCTTCACGGATAAGGGGCAGCGGGTCGATCAGGCGCGGACCAATTTTTTCTCGCCAGGCCATGCATTGTTCAAACAGCTCGTTGGCATCCACCGGCTCGTGGCCAAAGTGGCCTAATTCCCGGTTGGCGTGGGTCAGCGCCTGTTCCAGCCGCGTTTCCAGCCAGTCGGCGCGCAGCAGATCGCCCAGCCGCAAACCGCGCCGGGCGCTTTTATCGCTGTAGGCGGGACCGATTCCCCGTTTGGTGGTGCCGATGGCGTTGTCTGTGGCCGATTCTTGCAGGCTGTCGAGCATGCGGTGGTAAGGCATCAACAATTGCGCCCGTTCAGAAATGAAGAGGTTGCCGGTATCAACACCGGCAGATTCGATATCGTCCAGTTCTTGCAACAGGGTGGCCGGGTTGACCACGCAGCCGGTGCCCACCAGGCATTTTGTCTGAGGATAAAAGATACCGGAGGGAACGAGGTGGAGTTTGAATTCGCCATAATCGTTAACCACGGTGTGGCCGGCATTATCCCCGCCTTGAAATCGAATGACCCAGGCCATAGTTCCGGCCAGGGCATCAACAATGCGTCCTTTGCCTTCATCGCCCCATTGGGCGCCCACAATTGCCGTAACAGGCATATAGCAATTCTCCTTTTAGTTTTTTTGACGGATTGATTGGGTGACTTGCGCCAGGTCGATAGCGCCGGTATAGAGCGCTCTGCCAACGATCACGCCCTCGATGCCTTCGTTTTCTACATCCCGAAGTTTTTCAATGTCTTGAGGGCCGGCAATACCCCCCGATACAATCACTTCAAACCGGTGCTGACCGTCGGGCGCGGCGCGTCCGGCCCGGGCCAGGGCAACCGCGGCCTCGATATTAGCTCCGGCCAGGGTTTCTTCCCGCGTGATGTCGGTGTAGATGACGTGGCGTAATCCGGCAGTGTGGATTAGTTGAGCCAGTTTCATGGGATCGGTTTCGGTGAGCTGCCGCCAGCCATGAGAGGCCACTTTTCCTTCTTTGATGTCCAAGCCCAGCGCCACCCGCTCCGGCCCAAATTGGGCTAGAATATCCAGCATCTGCCGGGGGCGATCTACGGCGATAGAGCCAATCACTACCCGGCTGACGCCCATATCGAGCGCTTCCTGAATATCATCCGGGGAGCGTAAACCGCCGCCAAATTGTACCGGGACGGATACACGGTCCAAAATGGATTGCAGGGCGTTGATGTTGGCCGCTGTTTTTTCTTTTTCGCTGAACGCGCCATTCAAATTGACCACGTGCAGCCAGTCGGTGCCCAGTGCTTCCCAAGTTTCGGCAATTTTAGCCGGGTCTTCGCTGTAAATTGAATCTGTTTCCGATGTATTTTCCAAGCGGACGCACTTGCCATTGTCTAAATTGATGGCTGAAAAAATTTTCATAGCTGCTCCTTGTCCCTGGTTTATTCCTGTTGTAGAGGTTCAGACCGTTAAGGTGCCTTTGGTACTGGGAACCTGGCCGGTGAGCCGGGGGTCGGGTTCTTTGGCCATATCCAGCGCCCGGGCCAGGGCCTTAAAAATAGCTTCGGCGCGGTGGTGGTCGTCGGTACCGGCCAGCAACTTTACGTGCAGGTTCAGCCGGCCTTCGTGGGCAACGCTTTCCAGAAAATGGGGAATGAGCGAGGTGCCCATTTGCCCAATCCGTTCGGTATCAAATTTGCCGTCGAACACAAAGTAGCCGCGTCCGCCAAAGTCTACAGCCACCATAGCCAGGGCTTCATCCATAGGCACAATGGCGTGCCCCATACGGATGATGCCCGCGCGTTCGCCCAAAGCATCGGCCAGGGCGCGGCCCAGAACAATGCCCACATCTTCTACGGTGTGGTGTTCGTCAATGTCTAAATCGCCGGTGGCCTTTACGGTCAGGTCAAAACGGGCGTGGCGTGCCAGGGCGTGGAGCATATGGTTTAAAAAGCCCACGCCGGTATCAATATCGGTCCGGCCGGTGCCGTCCAGGTTGAGGGTTATTTCAATATCGGTTTCGCCGGTTTGGCGGCTGATGGTGGCGGTACGGGCAATGGCTTGGCTCAAAACTAACTCCTCCAAAAATAGGTTTTGGGGGTTGGGAGTTAGGACCGGCAGTTGACGATTCCCAATCCCCTAATCCAGAATGAGGTTCCCCAAATTGTTGGGATGCCCCAGAATGATGTTGGCTTTGTGTTTTTCAAATTCCCGACGTAACGATTCTTTGTTGTGGGCGCCGGCCAAACAGGCGATGGCCGTGAACGGCACAATTTTATTAGCGGCCCGGGCCGCCTGCATATCGCCGGCGGTAGCGCCGATGTAGGCCGTATGAACCGGCGTGGGATAGATGCGCTGGGCCGCTTCCAGCAGCGGCCAGGGGTCCGGGATTGGTTTTCCCCCGGCTTCCTGTATATCGTCGAGTGAAACAATGGCCTGAAAATAATCTTTAATTTGCTGGGTTTTCAGCGTGTAGTTTACCTCAAGTGCCGGTCGATTGGAAATGAGTGCCAGCGGAATCTTTTCGCTAATCCGGGTTAAAATATCACGATCAATCAACAGCGATTCATTTTCTATATAGCCCGCCGTTTGCACGGTCACGGGCGGCTGGTCGTAAATCTCTTCAAACAGATCGGCCCCCAGATACAGTTCCTGAAAAATGCGGCCTACCAGGTTGGTGCGGGTGATGTCGCCCACATCCACCGCCAGATGATGGTTTTCATTGGGCAGCGCTTTGTAGGCTCCTTCTAAACCACCCCCGGCAGCGGCAATTTGTTCGGCCATTTGTGGGATATTTTTTTGTTCTCGCAATTGGTCTATGGTGATCCGCAGCCGGACCCCGCCTGCCATTTGCAAATAGGCAATGATGGCCGGCACGTGAACTTTGGAGGGAAAGGTGGGAACGGGAACCGGCGGCAGCAGCCCGGTAAAGTAGAGGACAAACGCGGCTGATAAATCCCAATAATCGGCAAAACCACCGGCTTTTTGCAGCAAATTCACCTCGTCGGGCGTTAACAGGCTTTCGTCCGTGCCCGGCAGCCCGATGGCCTGTTCCAGGTAAAGTTGTACGGTTTGCCGCACCACTTCCCGGTAAGAGCGGCTCACATCAACCAGTACATCATTAATTGAGAAAATTACGGCATCAACCCTGAGTTTTGTCTCGCTCATAATTGCTCCAATGTTTTGAGTACCCGGTTCATTTGCGAGGGCGTACCAATGCTAAACCGAAGATGGTCGGCTAAGCCGGGCGAATTATAATACCGGACAAAAATACCTTGCGCGTCCAGTTGTTGTTTGATATCGAAAGCCTGCCGCCCGGCGGCCACTTTGCACAAAATAAAGTTGGTATGGCTGGGATAGGGTTGGAGCCATTTGATTTGAGTCAATTGGCCGAAAAACCTATCGCGCTCTTTAACGATTCTGGCTACATTGGCCAGCAGCCGCTCCCGATCATCCAAAGAAACGCGGGCGGCGAGTTGGCCGGCCACCGGTACATTGTAAGGTTGTTTGATTTTCCAAAGGTGGGGCATAAGTTCCAGTGGAAAAGCGCCGTAACCCACCCGCATGCCGGCCAGCCCGGCCCATTTGCTGAAGGTGCGCAGCACAATGAGATTGGGGTAATGTTTTACCCATTTGATCCGGCTGGTGCCGCTGAATTCCACATAGGCTTCATCTAAAACCGTTATCGCGGGCAGGGCCAGCAGGCGCTCGAGGCTATCGTCGTCTAACAGCGATCCATCCGGGTTATTGGGAGAAGCCACAAAAACCAGTTTGGGCGGCGGGCTGCCGCCGTTAGATGAGGCAAACAGCGCCTCAACCTTTTCAATATTGACAGAAAAATCTTCGTTGCGCCAGATATTAAGGGTTTCTGCGCTGTTGATGTCGGCGTCAAAGGCATACATGCCAAAGGTGGGTGGGCAATTTACAATGCGGTCGCCGGGTTGGATGAAAAGACGCATAATGAGGTCGATCAACTCGTCGGCGCCCAGGCCGGCCAATAAATAATCTGTTTCCAGGCCGGTGTAATCGGCCAGCGCCCGGCGTAAATCGCGGCTTTCGGGATCGGGATAAATGTGCAGGTAGGGAGCCTCGGCCAATATTTCAGCCACCAGCGGCGATGGCCCGTAGGGGTTTTCATTGGCATCAATTTTGATGATGTCGTCCGGGTGGCGTCCCAACTGCGTGGAAAGTACGTCAAAGGGCAAAATAGGGGTGTAGGGTTTTAGATTGATAACCTCGGATCGAATGTGATCAACCGGGTTAAATGGTTTAGGGCGAGAATCGTTGGTCACGGAATCGTCCCTGTTCAGATTTACGGACATAGGTCTCTTCAATCCATGTAAAATAGCCGCCGTAGTCCAGGCTGAAGCCCCGGCACATGATCATGTAGCCAATGGGATCACCCTTTTCGCCGAGGATAAAATGAGCTTCGCCGGCCTGCGAGTCACTCAGCAGGGCTGTGATAGCGGCTTCGGTTTTATCCCATTCCTGGGGCGAGGCGTTCGCTTCTCCCCGGTGCGACTCTCGCATCAATTCCAGAAGGGTTTTCTGGTCATGGGGTGTTGCCTGTCGAATTTTCATTATGCCTCCTCCACACTGAGGCCGCATGCGCGTCCAGACCTTCCGCCTCGGCCAGAATTTGGGCGGCGGGCGCAATGGCTGCGGCTTCGCTGGCATCTAATCCAAAAACACTGATGACTTTGGTAAAATCACGAACATTTAAAGGGCTGGCAAATCGGGCGGTACCCATGGTGGGCATCACGTGGGTTGGGCCGGCGGTGTAATCGCCCAATACTTCGTAGGCGTGTTCTCCTAAAAAAATTCCGCCGGCGTTTTTAACTTTGCCGGCCAGGGTCCAGGAGTCCTTCACGTGCAGGCAGAGATGTTCCGGCCCATACAGGTTATTCAATTCTACGGCTTCATGAAGATCGGCGCAAATCACCGCGCCGCCCTGGTTGGGCAGGCTCTCGGCGATGATGTCGACACGGCTGAGGGTTTCGATTTGCCGGCCAATTTCAGCCTGCACGGCCTGGGCCAGTTCCCGGCTGGGTGTCACCAAAATGGCCGAGGCCAGCACATCGTGTTCGGCCTGGGCCAGCAGGTCGGCGGCCACCAGGGTGGGATTGGCTTCGGCATCGGCAATGACCAGGGTTTCGGTGGGGCCGGGCAGCCCGTCGATGTCTACCAGCCCGTAGACCTGCCGTTTGGCCAGCACCACAAAAATATTGCCCGGCCCGACAATTTTATCCACCTTGGGCAGCGACTTCAGCCCGTAAGCCATCGCCGCTATCGCCTGCGCGCCGCCAATGCGGTAAACGGCATCCACGCCGGCTACTTTGGCCGCGGCCAGCATGGTAGGGTCAATGGTGTCGGTGCGGCCGCTGGGGGTGGCTACAATTACTTCTTCAACCCCGGCGGCGCGGGCCGTGATGGCGCACATCAGCAAGGTGCTGGGCAAGGGGGCGGTGCCGCCGGGGGCGTAGACCCCCACCCGTTCCAGCGGGCGCACAATTTGGCCCAGCGCGCCGCCGCTTGCGCGCCAATCGAGCCAGCTTTGGCCGGGCTGCCGCTCGTGAAAGGCGCGGATACGGTCGGCGGCCAGATGCAGCGCTTCGCGGATTTTTGCATCCAGGTTTTGGTAGGCGGTGTCAATTTCGTCCGGCGTCACCGCCAATGTTTTCAGCCGCGCGCCGTCAATCTTTTCGGTCCAATCCAGCACCGCCGTTTCGCCCCGCCGGCGCACATCTTCTAAAATTTGGCGGACGGCGTCTTCGGGGCTGAGAGCTTTGCCAAACACCCGCTCGATGCCTTGGGCCAGGGTGGGCGTGATGGTTGTCTCGCCCACTGGCGGGCGATGGAGAAGCGTGGTGCGGGCTTCTCCGGCGGTATAGATGGGAAACAGATTGGTGGTCATTGAATTTTTTCCTCGGTGATGTCCAGGCTATCCAAAAGTTGGTGCCAGCGAACGGGTTCTTCTTCAAAAATATAAGCGGTGGGCAGAACCAGCACGCCGCTGCCGCCAATGGCGCGGAGTTCTTCCACCGAGCGGCGCAGGTGATCTTTGCGCACCACCACGGTGATGGCGTACCAGCCGGTATCGGCGGTATCGCGCAGGTAAACGCGGCTGATGGTGGGGCCTTGCAAGCCGCCCAGATCGGGCTGTTCAAATATCTTTTGGGCCACTTCTTCTGCCGAACTGCCCCGCATATTGGCGATGACGGTGTAATGTTCGGTGGCCCGCAGGTGCGCCTCGATCCGTTCCAGAATTTCGCGCGTAATGGTTAAAACCCCGGGCCGCTGCAAAAGAGACGCCCGGTTGCCGATGAAGACCGCCTGACTTTCAAACAACGTGCCGCCGGCAATTTCCTTCAGCCGGTTTTCCCGTAGGGTGACGCCGCTGCTGACCAGGTCTACAATGAGATCCGCCGTACCCATTTGCGGGGCGGCTTCCAGCGCGCCGTCGGCGTGCAGCAGGTGATAGGGTACAATTTGATGTTTTTCCAGAAAGGCGCGGGTCTGGCGTTGAAATTTACTGACCACGCGCAGGGGGCGTTGTTTGTCGCGCGCCCCGGCAACCGCTGTCAGGTCGGCCATGCTGCTCACTTCGGTCCACGTTTCCGGCACGGCCAGCGAGAGCCGGCAGTAGCCGTAGCCCAGGGCATCGTGAATCAGAACAATGTTATTTTGGCTGCCCTGGTATTCGGCCACGGTATCATAGCCCACAATGCCCAGGTCGATGTCGCCATCGCGCACTTTGCGGACGACGTCGGCAGAGCGTTGAAACCACACTTCTAAGTTTGGTATTTCGGGAATTTTGGCAATATATTGGCGCGGGTTGACTTTGTTCACGCTCAAGCCGCACTCCCGCAAAAAGGCGCGGGTTTCATCCTCCATGCGGCCTTTGCTGGGCAGCGCCAGGCGGATGGTAGTTCGATTTTGTTGGGTGTTTTTTACGGTTGTCATTGGTATGCTGAACTTTAAATAGCCCCAAGTTTATTGATGATACGATTTTACCTCAGAACCAAGAGTTTCGCCAATGGCATTGAAGGGGTCACAAATAAATATTTTCTACTTACGTAAATTTAAGTTTGACACTGCTTCGCCCTATGTTATACTTAAATTGAATTCAACCATATACTTTGCGGCGAAAGTCATTCCTTTTCTCAGGAGCGGCGAGTGGCACAACACATATTGATGGTAGACGACGACCACGAAATGGTAGCCTTGGGTAAATTAATTTTGGAACGCGAAGGCTATAAAGTATTTTCGGCCTTTAACGGCAAAACGGGGCTGGAGATACTTGATAAAGAGGATATCGATCTGGTACTGCTTGATATTATGATGTTAGGCATGGACGGCTGGCAGGTTCTGGAATCTATCCGGAACAGCGAGCGCCATGCCAATTTGCCGGTGATTATGTTAACCGCGCGCCATTATCTTGAAGATGAAACCACAACATCAACCTATGCTGAGATGTTTGATGGTTATGTCGTCAAACCGTTTGTGGTAAGAGATTTGCTGGGAAAAATAAAAAAGCTGCTCAAATAAACCTGTCTTTAGCCCGCCGGCCACTCTGGCCTGCCAATAGCCATCCTGCAGCCAACACGCCACTGACAATAACCAATTTTTTGTCTTGTCAGTATCCTCATGCTGAGGCATAATAATTAGTATACAAATCGAATAGCTCCCCGTAAGTAACACCAATCAATATCCAATATAACCCAGGAGGACTGTACAATGTTTGTACGCGATCATATGGTTTCACCCGCAGTAACGGTAACACCGGATATGCCCTTTCAAGACGCCCTGAAATTGATGCAGGAAAATCGTTTTCGCCGGCTGCCTGTGGTAGATGGCAGTGGAAAACTGGTTGGTATTGTGTCGGAACGGGATTTGTTGTACGCATCGCCCTCGCCGGCTACCACCTTGAGCGTTTGGGAATTAACCTACATTCTCTCTCGGATTAAGGTTGAAGAGTTGATGACCAAAGAAGTGGTTACCACCACCCCCGACACACCCATTGAAAATGCCGCCAGCCTGATGGTAGAGAAAGGTGTTGGCGGGCTGCCGGTAGTAGATGAAGAGAAAAAACCGGTTGGTATTATCACCGACCGCGATATCTTTAAAACGTTGGTTGAACTCTTTGGCGGCGGGCAGCCCGGCCTGCGGTTGACCTTAGAAGTTCCCAGCACCAAAGGTGTGCTGGCCGCCATTTCTACCGCAATTTTTGATCTGGATGCCAATATCGCCAGTGTGGGAACCTTCCCCATTGATGAAAAGCCCGAACTGGCGGGGTTGGTGCTTAAGGTTCAAGGCGTAAGCCAGGATCAACTGGTGGATACGCTCGAAAATCTGGGCGATCACGTTCTCGACGCCCGTGAAGTTTGATGAAATAAGATTGAGAGGTTAGAGATTGGAGATTTTATTTTTTTAATCTCCAATCTCTAACCTCCAAAAATAGCCGTTGGGTATTTAACAACCTTGCAGCAGGAGCCTATGAGCAGTTTTATTGTATTTATCATCATTTTATTCATTTTGGCCGCCCTGCTTCGCGTGGATTTCTTTTTTACCATCCTCTATTTATTTATTGGTATTTTTATTCTCTCCCGCTTCTGGTCCGGCCACGTGCTCAAAAGCCTTCGGGTCAAGCGTGAGATGCAGCCCCGCGCTTTTTTGGGCGATCACATTGAAGTTGTGCTCACCTTGAAAAACCAAAGCCGCCTCCCCATCCCGTGGCTGATGCTGTATGAAGTTTTCCCGCCCACTTTGGCGATCCCCTCATTTTTTCGCAAAGTAATTACCATGCGCGGTAAAAGTGAGTATCTCCTCCGCTACACATTATCGGCGCAGAAACGGGGCTACTATCAGGTTGGCCCGCTGTCGCTGTCTACGGGCGATTTGTTGAGCCTGCGCCGCGAGTTAACGAGCCGCCTGGAACCAAACGCGCTGATTGTTTATCCTAAAATTGTCACCATCGCCCGCCTCTCCCTGCCCACGCACAGCCCGCAGGTGACGCTGCCTACTGTGATGCCCTTATTTCAAGACCCGGCCCGCCCGATTGGCGTGCGCGGTTACACCCCCGGCGATAACCCGCGCCACATCCACTGGACGGCCACTGCCTCAACCGGCCAGATGCTGGTCAAACAATTTGAGCCGGCCATTGCCCGCGATAACGCCATTTTTCTAAATTTGAGCCGGCCTGATTATGTGGATCGGGGTCATCCTGAAACCGCCATTGAATTGGCCATCACCGTGGCCGCTTCCCTGGCCAACCATATGATTAATATCGAGGATTTGCCGGTGGGCCTGGTCACAACCGGCATGGACCCCCTGGCTCAAACCGAGCAGTCGTTCGATATTCCACCCCGCAAAGGACGCGGCCATTTGATGGAAATTCTGGATGTCTTGGCCCGAATCCTGCCCGCCGGGGAAGAGGATGATTTTCTGGAGACAGTGCGTCGGGGCATTGTAAGATTATCCTGGGGCACAACCGTCATCGTGATCACCAGCACCCCTTCCACCGAATTGGCCCAAACACTGCTGTTGCTCAAACAGGCCGGCCTGCGAGTTGCCGTGGTGTTCATTGACCCCAAGCAGATGATGCACCGGCAGAAGCGGGAAGACCCTATGCCGGCCGTAAACGTGCCTGTTTTCAGGGTTCAAACGGAAAAGGATATTGAGGCATGGACTCCCACCGTATAACCAACGGCGATGTGCCGGCCATCAAACGCAATCCCTGGGCCGATAATTTTTTCCGCCCGCTGCTGGTTTTGATCTTGATCATGAGTTTTAATCTCTCCGTGGTCAATCTGGTGCGGATCATCAATCCAGAATGGAACGGTATCTTTTTGCTCATCGGCATGTTCATCACCACTATAGAAGCCATTTTCTCCTACCGGCTGCTTCATACCGTTCGGGCCAGAGATACCTCTGTGTTCCGCTACCGGGTGGCCGAGTGGGTTTTGCTGGTGATCCTGTTGAAGTTGTTGAGTTTTGCCGACAAACCCGTATCATTTATTTGGGAAAACTTGCGGGCCACGTGGTGGAATCCCTTTGATGGCATCAACCTGGAATTTTACGTTATTCTGCTCTTGGGGTTTCTCAGTTGGCTGGTGGCTACTGAAACGATTGCCGATTTTGATAAACTCCACGATCCCTTCACCTTTCGCTACGATACCATCGTTCCGCTGGAGCGCCTCAAAGCCCGTTTCTTCTGGGGCGGGCTGCTGCTGGTTTTTATCTCCGGGGTCAGCCAGGTTATTTTGCGGTTGGGCGCTTCCACCCTGTCTGACCTTACTCGCCCCACCATTGAAGGCATTATCATCAATGTCCTTGTCTATTTTGTGTTGGGCCTGGTCTTGCTGAGTCAGGCTAATCTGGCCCGCCTCACCACCAGTTGGCGTATCCACAAAATAGAGGTAAGTCCCGGCCTGGTCAGGCAATGGGCCAGGTACGGGTTGATTTTTCTGGGCCTGGTCAGCGTTATTGTTTTCTTTTTGCCTACCCATTACACCATGGGTTTTTTAGAAAGCGCCGGCCTGATTGTGGGAATGATATTGTCGAGTATTATGCTCATTTTCCAGCTTTTTTTGCTGCTGATCACGCTTCCCTTTATCTGGCTGATGCGGCTGTTGGGCCTTGACGCGCTGCCCGCAGAAAATCCCGCGTCGGAGCCGCTGGCGCCGCCTGAAAATCCGGCTCAACCGCCGGCCGGCATGTTTCCCTGGCTCGATGCGCTGCGTTCGTTGATTTTTTGGCTGGTAGCGATTGCCGGTGTCCTCTACTTGCTCCGAGTCTATCTGCTGGACCGCCCGGAGTTGTTGGCGGCTTTGCTAAAATTCCGGCCTTTTGCCTTATTGGTAAAATTGGGGCAGCTCATCTGGGATTTGCTGCAAAGTTGGGGCGAAGCGGGGCTGGACCTGTTTTCGGAGCGGATCAGGCTGCCCGGCGTATCAAAACATGGGGAGGCCCTGACCGGGCGGCGGTGGCGCTGGTTTGGCCGCAGGAATCTATCGGCGCGGGAGCGGATTTTGCGCTACTACCTCAACATCCTCAAACGGGCCGAAAAACGAAAACTGGGGCGCAAAACCAGCGAAACACCCTACGAGTACGAACCCAACCTGGAACAGGCCATGCCGGAGGTGGAAACCGATGTCCAGCACGTGACCGATGTGTTTGTGCGCGCCCGCTACAGCCGTGAGGATTTTGATGATGAGAAAGCCGCGCAGATTAAAGAGCAGTGGCTGCGCATCAGAAAATCACTGCGGCGAGCGCGTTAGTTTACCGCCGGGCGGGCCAGGCCCCAATCGTTGCTGGTGCCTATGCCGTTTCTGATGGTGCGCTCGTTGCTGCCGTCAACGGCCATGGCATTGATCTGCCAATCGCCAAAGGCGTCGGTACGCAGGTAGATTTCCAGCCCATCGGTGCTGAATACCGGCGTTGTGTCGGAGCCGGGCCGGCTGGTCAGGCGCAAAACCGCCTCCTCTTTGTTTTGGAGATTGACCCGGTACAATTCCCAATCCCCCTCCTGAAATCGAGACGAATAAACCAGATAGGCGCCGTCCGGCGAAACTGCAGGATAACTGTCGGTGCTGTGTTGGGTCAGCAGCCGCCCGCCCTGCCCGTCGATGCCCACCTGCCACAAGCCACATTCGGGTAGACAGGATTTTATAATGAGTTCAGAACTGTTGGGCAGCCAGGCCGGTTGTTCGCCCGGAAAACGGGCCTTTTCTGCGCCTTCCCTGGTATCTACAATAACTACGGAGTGGATTTCGATGGAGGGCGCGCCGATCTCAAAGGCCAGAAATTGGTCGTTGGGCGACCAGACCATATTTCGTACGTGGTCAATCTGGAATAGCAGGGTGGGCGCGCCGCCCTGCGCGGGCAATATCCAGATACCGGCGCCCTGCGCGTAAACCCCGCCCAATTCACTGATCCCCTCTTCGCCGTAAAACGCGATCTGCTGGCCGTTGGGCGACCAGGCCGGCGCGGCGGCTCGCGGGTGCAGGTTTTCCTGCACGAGTTGGCCGGCGGAACTGACCAGGCCCAGATTATGGGTGTCCCCGTTGCTCTGCACGTAGATCACTGTGGCCGGTCGAGGGGTGGGTGTAGGCGTGTTGGTTGGCGTGGCGGAGGGCAGGGGCGTGGGGGGGTCGGTGGGCGGCACCGGGGTGGCATTCATCGCCGGCACGGGCGTTGAGGTGGGGCGCGGCGTGGCGGTGGGCGGTTCCGGGGTGAAGGTGGGGGTCGGCGTGGGGGTTTGCGTAGGGGTAGCGGTGAATGTTGGCGTGGCGGTGGGCGAGGGGATGAGCGCGGCGATGGCTACAAATTGAGAACTGTTTGCGGCCCGATCATAAAGAGGGCCATTGCTGATGATTTCCTGCCTGACCCGACCTTCTCGCGTTTGATTATTGAGCAGCAGCACCTGTTCAAAATCTTGCAAGGCGGCCTCAAAATCATCCATAGCAGCGTAGGCCAAGGCGCGGTCAAAATAGGTGCCGGGGTTGCGGTCATTTTGGGCGATGACGGCGGTATACACGCCGGCGGCCAATTGGTAATCGCCTTCGTTGTAATAGCCTCGCCCTTGCAGCCATTGTTCGATTTCTGTGGCCAGTTGGACGGCGCGGGGGTTGTCGATTTCTTGCAGGGGTTTGTCCATCGCGTGGAGCAGTTGGTTATCGGTCTCATTGTTTTCCAGATCAACGTACAGGTTGCTGATGACGGTGATCAACTGCAAGCCGACATCCTGGGGGCTGGCGGCTTCAAACAGGGCCAGCCGTTCTTCCGGGGCGAGTTCGTAAAACAGGTTTTTGGCTTGCTCTTCGTAATTGGGCAGGCCAAACAACCCGGCCAGGCTGGTGATGCGTACATCGGGGCTGGTGGTTTGGCGAAAACTGTCAATATAGGTTTGGGCTTGCTGCTGGCTCTGGACCTGCTGCTGGTAGATGGAATAGCCCATGAAGCCAATCAAAATGAGAATAAGCAGCGTGATGATCACCATCCAGCGGCGGCTCCAATCTACCGGAGTGTTGGCTTTGATCCATTCCAGATCAAAAACCTGCCGGTAGATTTCGTTGCGCGTTTGCAGGGCGTCGTCTTCGGCTCGAACCAGGCCGATCAGCTTCAGGTGTATCTGGTCGGGCGAGCGTTTGTCTTCAACAATAGTTTTTCCCTGATACACCTGGCGGTAGATATTCAGCAAATTTTTGCGGCGCGGGCTGTTTTCAACGCCGTTTCTGACAAATTGCAGGTTGGTTTCTTTGCGGGCTTCTCTGGTTAAAAAAAGGCGCTGGACCAGATCGTCAACCAGTTTTTCGGCGTTGGTGTGGTTGTGGCCGGCTATCTCTTTTTGCTGGCTTTCGATGGCGCTTAAACAGAGTTTTTGGGTGAGGTAGGGGTGGCCGTTGGTCCAATGGTAAATGCGGTCAAAAATGGCATCGCCTTTATCCGGGTAATCGGCTTTCAGCCCTTTTTCTAACAGCTCGGCGTCTTCCCGGCTGAAATCGCTCAGATCAATCGGCTGGCCGATGTTGAACGGCGTGCGCTGGTTGTCTTTGATCAGGTCGGTGGGGGTAGCCACGCCCAGCAAGACAAACGTAAGCCGTTCAAAGGCGGGGTCGGTGGCGCGGGCGTTGTACACAAACCGGATGGCGGCAAAGAAGTCATCGGAAAAGCCCAAATTAAGGGTGGCGTCGATCTCGTCCATAAAAATGACCACCTGGCCCTCAATTCCTTGCAAGACCACATCGTGCAAAAAATCGGTAAAACGCTGCACCGGGCCAACCGCCTGCTCTGCCCACCATTCATCCAGGTTTATACGCAATTTGAGCCGGTGGCTGAGCTGCTTGAGCAGGCCCAGGTACCACTGCTCCACTGTTACGTCGGTGGTGCCGATTCGAGTGAGGTCTAAAATAACCGAGTGGATGCCGCGCGATTCCAGCCGCCGCGCCGTGCGGATCATCAGGCTGGATTTACCCATCTGCCGGGCGGTGAGGACATAACAAAACTCGCCCGCCTGGGCCAGTTCAAAAAGTTCATCATCAGCCGGGCGTTCTACGTAAGAGGGCGACGTGGCCCGCAACGTGCCGCCGGCTACATAAAAATCGGATGCTTCAATAGTTGTATTCATGCCAGATGATCCCCGAAATATTGTTGGTACAGGCCGCAGCGGCAGCTATAACTTTCGCCGCTGCCCCGGATGAGGCCGGCTTGCTGTAAACGGAAGCGGGCCATTTCGTCGGTGCAGGGCTGGCCGTTGATGATCTCTTTGAAGGTCTGGCGCAAGTCCGGTTCCTCTTGCAGCAGCCGGCGGTGGTGGCGCAGGTGATCGCCAAAAGGGCCATGATTGAGGGCGGCTTTTTCCACCAGTTCGTCCCAGGTGAATTGGCCCACGGTCAGCACGTACAGCGCCTGGCGGGTGAGATACGGCTGGCCGCCCAGCAGTTCCATCAGTTGGGGGAATTCTGCCGGAGATAGCGGCGCGCCATGCCGTTCATTAAGATCGCGCACCTGCCAGTCGTCAAAATCTTCCAGCGTGATTTTCAGCCCCACGTTAAAGGGCGATTGGTTGGTATCGGCAATGAGCAGGTAGGGTTCGGTGGAGATGACCAGCACCAAATTTAATTTATCCCACTGCTCGTCCAGGGCGCGGCTATTGTGCCAGGAGCGCAGCAGGGCAAAAAAATCATTATGAAAGGGCGTGAGCAGCAGCCGGTCTACTTCGTCCAGGGCCAGCACGATGCCGGTGTCGGCTTGGGGCAAAATATAGTCTTCCATCAGGTAGGTGAGTTTATCCTGCGGCCCCAACGCGCTGCTCCAGAAATTGTCTACTTCTGCCGGATCGAGGCGTAATTTGCGCACAATAAAGTGGGCCAGATCGCGCAGAAAAAGCTCAGAGGTGGCCAGCCGCTCGCCGTCGAGCCGCTGCAAATCCAGGTGAACAATGTTGGCCTGATGCTCGCGGGCGTAGTTGATGCCGCGTACCAGCATGGAGCTTTTGCCGGTTTGCCGTGAGGCGCGAATAGTGGTTGTGGTGCCGGATTTGACCACCTGCCGGCGCAGTTGTTCGTCGCCCTGGCGCTCGATGTAAAAGTTATCCCGCAGTTTGATAACCCCGCCGGGCGCGTCCAGCACCTCTATCAGGCTGGAATCAAATTCCGGCAGCGGCGGGTGCAGCGTATCTGATTTGACCACGGCCCCGCCGTCTTCCGAAAGAGTCCGGTCGCGGAGAACAATGGTGGGCACGGAGGGGCGCACCTGGGTGCGGAGCGCGTCGGCCAGCTCGCCGGCCCGGTTAAAGCGTTTGAGCGGTTGTTTTTCCAGCGCCTTCAGGATGATGGTTTCAATTTCCGAGGTCAGGTCGGGCCGGAGGCGGCGGGGGCGGGGAACGGGATCGTTGATGTGCTGGTAAACAATGCCCCACGGTGTTTCGGAGTCGTATGGCACGTGGCCCAGGATCATCTCGTACAACACCACGCCCAACGAGTAAATATCGGCCCGGTGATCAATGGCGTCGCCTAAAGCCTGTTCCGGCGAGAGATAGTTGGGGGTGCCAATGACCGTGCCCACGCCGGTCAGGTTCCGGGTATCAAAGCCGAGTTTGGCCAAGCCAAAATCGGCCAGCAGCAGCCATTCATCTTCAATTAACACGTTGGTGGGTTTAATATCGCGGTGGATCACGCCTCTATCGTGCGAGTGATCCAGGGCCGCCGCAATCTGGTCGATCAACTCGCTGACCAGAGGGAGTGACATCGGATGAACAATCAGATTGCGCAGCGTTTGGTGGCCCGATACATATTTCATCACAAAATAGATCAGGTCGCCTTCAAAGCCGGCATCGTAAATGGGGAGGATGTTGGGGTGATCCAGCCGGGCGATGGTTTGGGCCTCGCGCACAAATCGTTCTTTGAAATCGGGCTTGATCGCCAGCTTGGTGGGCAATACTTTGACGGCAACAAAGCGGTCCAGGTTGGCATGGTAGGCTTTGTAAACCGTGGCCATGCCCCCTTCGCCGATTTGTTCTATAATCTCATATTGGCCGATCACCTGGCCGCTGAGGTCCATAAGCGTTCACCTTTGGGGTGACAGATTGGCAATACCTGTTATCGCCTGGCCCGTTTTAAAATTCCCTTGCAAGGGGTTTGGCAGGGGAACAAACGCTTTGCCTCCCGCTTTGCCTCCCATTGATACTAAAAGTATAAAATTTTTTTAATGTAAATGCAATCATGCGTAGGTACTACATTGTACAACCCCATTATGCGTAATTCAGACCTTTGAGGTTTACAGGTTGATTTTTGGATGAAATTGATTTTGCGGATCAAAAAATCTCTTCAAAAATAGTCGATTCAAAAACCTCAAAGGTCTTGGCTGTAATTACACATATTATGCGTAATTCAGACC